>DATHKR010000258.1:0-39763 GCA_035489015.1 Kofleriaceae bacterium
CGGTTGATGAGCTCCGCGGTCCGGCTGGCCATCTCCTCCTGGGTGACCGCCGCCCGGTCGCGCGACGCATCGAGCTGCTCGATGACCCGCATCATCCGCTCGGCACCCTCGCGCAGTCGCACCCGGCTCTCCGCCTGCAACCAGGGCAGGCTCTCGCCGTGAAGTCGCACCAGCGCGTCGCGCTGGGGAGCCACGTACCGGCGAAGCGCGATCGCCTGGCGCCGCACGTGAGCCAGCCGGGTCCGCAGCTCGGCCCGATGCTCGGCCAGCGCGCTGTCCTCGAGCTCGTCCACCGTGTCGTCGATGCCCTCGGCCATCTGGCCGATGAACCCCAGCATCGACTCGCACATCCTCACCACGAAGTCGGCCGGCCCGACCGGCCCGCGCCCCGCGGTCAGCGCCTGCCACTGCTCCTTGGCCGCCGCGATCGGTCGGTGCCGCAACGTCACGATCCGATCCGGCTCCACCCACATGCGGATCGCGACCATGTCCTCGGGCTCGGCCCCGAGGTTGAGGTTCACCCCTCGAAAGATGAGCAGCAGGCCATCTCCGACCGCCAGCGCGCGAGGCCGCGGGTCCTCCGCCAGGAGCGCCGCGCACCCGACCATGTCCACCCCGCTCTCGCGCATGAGCCAGTCCCGCGCCCCCGAGAACCCGTAGTCGAGGTGGACCCACAGGGTGCCGGCGCCCGGACGCCACCGCCGAACGCCGTCCCAGTCGACCTCGCGCGCCCCACCGCGCCCGTCCAGGACACCGGCGAACACCAGCCCCTCTACCTCGGTCCCGGACGCCTCTTCCGCGAGGCCGGCGCGCACCGTCACCGGCGCAGGATACGCCATCGCGTCTTCCCGCGCCTGACCGAGGGCGGTCCGCACGGCCAGCCGAGGCCATGGGTCGAGGTGCCGACTGGCTCGCCGAGATCATCGCCCTTCGAGCTCCTACCCGGGCCGCGCCGCGCTCGCTCCACCGCGTGACGCGGCGGCCCGCCCGGTCACCGCGTGGTCCTCGGGGCACTGGAGCGGGGCCTCGCACAGCGGGCAGTCGGCCCAGTCGCTGGCTCGCTCTCGGGTCCATTCCCGCTCGAGTCGCTGCCAGGCTCGCTCTATGTAGCGGCGCGCGGTGGCGTCCTCGTCGTTCGGGTCGGCTCCGCTCGCTTGCAGGGCCCGGTTGATGCTCTGTGAGAGGTCCTTCTCGAAATCGATCAGGTCGAGGAGATCGACGTGGAGGCGCACTCGCTCGTAGATGAGCTCCTCCAGGAGGCGGCTCTGCCATTCCATGACGTCCTCCTAGGCCGCCGCGATCTCTTCGGCCGGGGCCGGCGGCCGGGTGGCTCCGGGCAGCTGACTGCGGACCCGAGCGAGAAGCTCGGTCCGCAGATCGCGCGCGGTCTGCGGGTTCTCGTCGAGATAGGCCATCGCCTTGTCCCTGCCCTGGGCCAGCTTGACCCCCTTGTGCGCGTACCAGGCTCCGTTCTTCTCGAGCACCCCGAACGTCTCGGCAGAATCGACCAGCTCGGCGGCCCGATGCACGCCGATGCCGTACAGGATCTCGAAGTGCGCCTCGCGGAACGGCGGAGCCAGCTTGTTCTTCACCACCTTCACCCGTGTCTCGTTGCCGATCAGCTCCTCGCCGCGCTTGATCGGCTTGCCCTTGCGGATGTCGAGCCGCACCGAGCAGTAGAACTTGAGCGCGTTGCCGCCGGTGGTCGTCTCGGGATTGCCGAAGACCAGGCCGATCTTCATCCGCAGCTGGTTGATGAAGACCAGGACCGTCCTGCTCCTCGAGATCCCGGCGGTCAGCTTGCGGAGCGCCTGGCTCATGAGGCGGGCCTGGAGGCCCATGTGGGCGTCGCCCATGTCGCCCTCGAGCTCGGCGCGCGGGGTGAGGGCGGCGACCGAGTCCACGACGATGAGATCGACGGCGCCGGTGCGGACCAGGGTATCGGTGATCTCGAGGGCCTGCTCGCCGCAGTCGGGCTGGGAGACCAGGAGGTCGTCGAGCTTGACCCCGAGGCGGCGGGCGTAGTCGGTGTCGAGCGCGTGCTCGGCGTCGATGAAGGCGCACACGCCGCCGCGCGCCTGGGCCTCGGCGATGGCGTGGAGGGTGAGGGTGGTCTTGCCGGACGACTCCGGGCCGTAGATCTCGACGATGCGGCCGCGCGGCAGCCCGCCGACGCCCAGGGCGAGATCGAGCGAGAGCGATCCGGTCGGGATGACCTCGACCGGCGCGATCTCCTCTCCGCCCAGGCGCATGATCGATCCATCACCGAACTGCTTCTTGATGACCTTCATGGCCTCGGTGATGGCCCGGTTCTTGTTGATGGGGTTGCGGTCCTGTTCGCGGTTCACGGCGGCTCCTTTGGCTTGGCTATCGGACGCCTCGCGGCGCCGCTGACCGCCATCGCAAGGCGCGGGCCATGCGCAAGTCGGCTGATCGCCGGCCTGGTGTCCGGGTCACCGGCCGGACGGGCTCGGACGGGCGGACGGAGCGACCGGATCGCCGGACAGGAGCGGGTTCTCGTACCAGATGACGCCCAGCTGCTCGACCTGCTCGGACGTCACCACGTCGAGATCGCCGTCCCCGTCGAGATCGACCAGCACGACGTTGTCGAACTTGGCGCCCGGCGCGCCGCTGATCTCGCCGCGCTCGGCGCCGAGCGAGCCGACCTGGCCGAGCCAGACCACGCCGGAGGCGTGCTCGGCGTGCGAGTAGCCGACCACGAGATCTCCCTCGCCGTCGAGATCGACGTCGCCGGCGGCGATCGACTGGAAGCGGCCGACCCCGAGCGGCGACGGCACCTCCGTGTCGGTCCAGGACAGCCAGTCGCCAGCGTTGCGCCGGCAGGTGATGGCGTCACCGGTCGCGGTCGGGCCGCCGTCGACGATGTCGTCGACGCCGTCGCCGTCGAAGTCGACGATGTCGAGGAAGTCGGTGCCGCCGAACGGGTGCCCGATCGGATGGTTGGTCCAGGCGGCGCCGCGGCCTGGGTTCTCGAGCCAGCGCGATCCGCGCAGGGTGTAGTCGAGGGCGGGTGCGCTGATCTTGAGCCGATCGCTCAGCACCAGGTCGACGTCGCCGTCGGCGTCCAGGTCGCGGGGCTCGAGGCTCATCGTCCAGCCGACCGCTGACAGCGGGGTGTAGACCCAGCCGTCGGGGCTGCGCGGATCCGCGGGGGCGCGCAACCAGCCGACCGTCGCCGGGCTCACCTTGCCGCCGGCCACGATGTCGCCGGTGCCGTCGCCGTCGATGTCGGCGTACGCCACCTTGATCCAGCGCTGGAGGCCGGCGGCGGCGGCGATGGTCACGCGGGTCCAGGCGGCGGCGGTGCGGTACAGGGCGGGGTCGGCGGGGGCGAACAGGACCGCCACCTGCCGCGCCTCGGTGGCGGCGACGACGTCGAGGTGACCGTCGCCGTCGACGTCGGCGAAGATGGCGTCCTCGACCCGCGGCAGGCGCGAGTCGAGCGCGATGGTGGGCCACGGCTCGCCGACCCGCGCCGGGCCCGGGTGAAACGAGAGGGTGACGATGCCGGACTGCTCCCAGCCGGAGGTGACCTCGGGGTTGCCGTCGCCGTCGATGTCGGCGAGGTCGGCGCCGTCGGCCCCGCCCACTCCGCCGCGGATCGTGTGGCGCGTCCAGGCGGCGTCCGGGTCGATGCGAGCGCGCAGGAGCTCGGGCGTCGCGTCGCCGTCGGCGCAGGCGCCGGCCAGGGCGAGGAGCAGCCAGCCCGACGCGACCGCCGGCCACACCGCGCCGGCGAGAGCGGCGCAGCGGATCGGCGCGTGCGAGCGGCCGCCGCTCGCCGTGGGCGCCGCGGCTCGCCGTCGGCGCAGCGCCGGCCGCTCGCCTCCCTGCATCGCGACAGGATCGGCGCTTTCCCGGTCCGCCACAAGCCGGGCCGGCGCCGCGCCCGACGACGCGCGGTATCATCGCCGAGGTGGATCGGGAGCGGGAATGGGAGGCCCATGTGCGGGCGATCCGCGCCGCGCCCGACGACGACGCCCCGCGGCTGGCCTGCGCGGAGTGGCTGCGCGGCCAGGACGACCCGCGCGGCGAGCTCATCGAGATCGACGGCGGGCCGGCTCGACTGGCCGCCGGGGAAGCGCGGCGCGAGCCGCCGGCGGCGTCGCCGGGCACCACCGGCACCGAGGCCTGGCTGGCGCCGCTCCGCGAGCTGGGTACCGACGACCTGGATGCGCGGCGCGGCTTCGTCGAATCGGCCTGGCTCGGATCGGGCGACCTGCAGCAACTGCGCGATCGAGGTGGCCCGCGCGGGGACGCCGCCGGCGCGACGCCAGGCTCGACGGAGGACGACGCGGAGGTCGAGCGCGACGCGGAGGTCGAAGACGAAGCGGACGAGCTCGAGGGCGAAGCGGACGAGCTCGGCCGCGACGGCCTCGACGCACGGCGCGGGTTCCTGGAATCGGCGTGGCTGGTCGGCGGCGACGTCACTCGCGCCGGGGCTCGCGGGCCGCGCGGGCCGGCCGCCCGCCGCGCGGCTCTCCTCGACCAGGCGCGCTGGCTCGCGCCGGTCCGCGCGCTGGGGGCCAGGGATCTGGTGGTGCGGCGCGGGTTCGTCGAATCGGCGCAGCTGGTCGGTCGCGACGTGGCGAACGCGGCGGCGCTCTGCCGCCTCGAGCCGATCCTCGAGCTGAGGCTCACCAGCGGCGGAAGGCGCCCGCTGGCCGCGGCGGCCGCGGCGGCCGAGCTGTCCGCCCTGCGCGCCCTCTCGCTCGACGGGCGCCATGCCGACGGGATCGAGGCGGTGCTGGCCTCGCCGTTCCTGACCGGGCTGCGCTCGCTGGGAATCCGGGCGCCGGTGACCCCCGCGATCGCCGACGCGATGGCACGCGGCGGGGCCCGCCCGACCAGGCTGTCGGCGGCGATCGTCGACGGCGCCAGCGCCGCGCGGCTGGCCGACTCCGCCTTCCTGACCCGGCTCGAGGTGCTCCACCTCATGAGGCCGACCGACCACGTGCTGACCGAGCTGGGTCGGGCGCCGCTGAAGTCGCTGCGATCCCTCGACCTGTGGGAGGCGGCGGTGAGCGCGGCCGGGTTCGCCGCGCTCGGCGATCGACTCGATCGGCTGGACTCTCTGTCGTTCACCGGAGCCGCCCTCGACCACGGCGCGGTTCAGGTCTGGATCGCGCGGATGGTCAGCGGACGGCTCCGCCGCCTGGCCGTCTCGGGAGCCCCGTGCGACGCCCTGGCCGACCTGGTCGCCTCGCCGGTGATGGCGGGAATCGAGGACCTCGACCTGGCCTATGGCTCCTTCACCCCGGCGGTGGCCGCGGCCCTCCGCGCGTCGCCGCATCGCGGCCGCCTGCGCCGGCTATCGATTCCGGGCGGAGATCGCGCCACCCGCGGATTCTCGCTGCCCGGCGTCGACGTGAACGACGAGGGATACTGAGCGAGTACCTCACCACCGGGAAGATGATGGGTACTACTCGACGGCACCCGAGCCGGCCGCGATCACCGGGACCGGGACCGGCGGTGCCTCCTCCGGGTCGTCGGCGACGTCTCGCGAGAAGAGCTGGGCGAGCGCCTCCTCGCTGGCCGCGGCGTCGCTCTCGCCCAGCTCGATGAGCGCGGACGCGAAGTTGCCGTCGAAGAGGACATAGGAGAGGAGGTCGCTCTCGTGGCGGGCCTCGCCCTGGGCGAGCCGCTGGAGCAGGCGACGGGCCACCCGCCCGCGCACCCGGATCCGGTCCTTGGCCACGAACTCCGAGGCGATGGCACCGATGTCCGCCGACGGGCGCACGCGCACGGCGCGGAGCGGGCGGATCGGCGCGCCGCGCAGGCGGATCAGCTCCTCGCTCAGCATCGCGGTGAAGCTCGCCCCGAAGGCGCGCTGGCCCGCCGCCAGGATCGCGTTCAGCCGCTCCATGCGGTCGATGTCGTAGTCGGTGTGATCCAGGAGCAGCGCGTTCAGCGCCTTGCCGGCCAGGAACAGCGGCTTCGGATACGCCATCTCGCGCGTCTCGGCCATCCGCGCCTGCTCCTCGGCGGTATCGACGTGGCGCAAGGTGATGACCAGCAGCCGATCCGCGCCCAGCCGGATCGCCGGCGACATCGGCGTGTTCTGGCGCAGGCCGCCGTCCACGTAGAAACCGCGCCCGATCTTCACCGCCGGAAACATCATCGGGATCGCCGCCGAGGCGAGCGCGTGGCGCGGGCCGATCGACGAGATTCGGTGGCGAACGAACGGGTCCTTGCTCCACGCCGCCGGCACCGCCTCGCGGCTCTCGATGAAGACCACCGTGTGCCCGCTGCCCACGTGGGTGGCGGAGATGGCGATGGCGTCCAGGTTCCCGGCCTTCAGGTTGCGGCGGATCCCCTGCCAGGGGATGGAGCGGACCACGAACTGCTCGAGCCCGTGGGTGTCGAGCAGACCCCCGTAGCGGAAGGTCCCGGGCGGGGGCAGCGCCGGCTCGCGCCCGACCAGGAGCGCCGCGGCGCGCATGAGGTCGCGCGCTCTCAGCGAGATGAGATCCTCGATGCAGAGCGAGCGCCACGCCGCGCACAGGTCGCGCGCCTGGGTCTCCGGGTGATCCGCGGTCGCGGCCAGAAACGAGGCGTTGATCGCCCCCACGCTGGTGCCGGTCACGATGTCGAACCTGACCGGATGGCCGAGCACGCGCGGCAGGCGCTCGCGCAGGTAGCGGATCACGCCGGCTTCGTAGGCGCCCCGCGAGCCCCCGCCCGAGAGGACGATGGCGATCCGTGAACGACGATTCACGAGAGTCAGCTGGCCATCTTAGCCCCGATCCCCGCGCAGCTCCTCGCGCTTCCGCCCTTACGACAGCAACCCACCGGAATCTCGCCGGTCGGCACGGCCGCCCCCCATGGCCCTGCGTGGGCGTTTTGCACCGACCGCCGCGCCCGCGCCGGTGTCCATACTCTCCGTGATGGCGCCCCGCTCCCGCTCTCGTCTCCGGTCCCGCCGGGCGTCCCGATCGGCCCTGCTGGCCCTTCCCGCCGCCCTGCTGGCCGCCGCGAACGGACGACCGGCCCGCGCGGCCGCCGAGCTCGGCGGGATGGAGGTGACCGAGGTGCGCGAGGCCGAGCATGCGCTGACCGTCCGCATCGAGGGGCTGGTGGCGCGAATCGACTCCCGCCAGGTCGTCATCAACCAGGGGGCCCGCGACACCGAGGTGATCTACGCGTTCGACCTGCCCGCCGACGCCGCCGTGGTCGGCGCCGAGATCGCGCTCCCCGACGGGCGGCATGCGACATCCGCCTCGGTCGACGAGCGCGCCGCGTTCCGCTTCGTGCCCGACGATGGCGCGCAGCCGGGTGCGCCGGACCTCGGCCTCCTGCGCCTGCTCGACGTCGATGAGGACCAGGGCCTGGCCCGCTACGAGATGCGACTCTATCCGGTGCCGGCTGGCCGCTCGGCGACCGCGACCGTGCACTGGGTCGCCCCGCTCCGCTACCGCGACGGCCGGCTGAGCCTGCGCATCCCGGATCGCGGCGGCGCGGCCAACCTGGTCCGCGAGCGGGTCGACATGTCCTGGCGCGCCCCGGCCGGCGCGCGCGGCCTCCGCGACATCCGCTCCGGGTCCGCGCGCCTGTCGGCGACCGGCGGGCCGCTCGCGACCGCCCGCTTCTCGGCCCAGCCGGGCGGCGACATGGTCCTGGAGGCCACGCCGGTGTTCGCCCCCGGTCAGGGACTGGTGGCCGAGCTCGCCACCGTGCCGATCGACGCGCGCCGCGGCGCCCTCGCGCTGTCGGTCCTGTCGCCGGAGCTGCCGCCGGCGGCGCCGCCCGGGGCCGAGCGGGTGGTGCTGGTGGTCGACCGATCGCGCAGCCTGGGCCCGACCGGCCTGGCCGCGGCTCGCGCGATCACCGACGCGATCCTCGCGGCCGCCACCCGCGGTGCTGCGGCCGAGGTGGTCGTGTTCGACCGCCGGGCCCGCGCCGTCAACGGCCGGCTGACCGGCGACCGCGCCGCGCTGCGCGCCGCGGCTGGCAAATCGCTGACCAGCTCGACACCGGCCAGCGGCAGCGATCTCGGCGCCGCCCTCGGTCAGGTGGCGAGCCTGCTTCGCCGCGAGGGCGCCGCCGCGGACAGCCCGGTCGGCCCGATCGCGCGCGGCGTGGTGTCGCCCACCCTGATCGTGATCGTGACCGACGGGATGCTCCCGCTCGAGCTCGACAGCGCGCGCGCGCGCGACCGGCTCGGCGCTGCGGCGCTGTCCGAGGCTCGGGTGACCTCGGTCGTCCTCGTGCCCGACGGGGCCCCGGTGCCCGACCTCGGTCACGGACCACTCGCGGACCTGGCCCGGACCACCGGTGGGCGGGTGCTCGCGGTCAGGCAGGGCGAGGCGCGCGGCCGCGCCGCCCGGCTGTGGGCGGAGATCGGCCAGCCAGCCCCGTTCGAGAGCATCCAGGTCGACTGGCGCGGCTCGGTCGTGACCAGCGACTCCGAGGCGCCGGCCCGCCTCGAGTCGGGCGAGGGGTTCGTCCTGCTCGGCTGGTACCACGGCGCCCGGCCGGCCGCGGTCGGCCTGCACGCCGAGCTGCGCGGCCACCGGATCACCGCGCGCGTCCGATCGGCCGGCGCCGGCCTGGCCCGCGCCGCCCTGCCGCTGACCTTGATGCAGCGCCCGGCGATCGAGCTCTTGCCGCCCCGGGCGCTCGAGGGCGACGACGCCGAGGACCGCGCGCGCGGCGAGCTGGTCCGCGCCGCCGATCGCGCCGGCGTCGCGACCCGGGCGACCGCGCTGGTCCTGCTCGACCCCCGCGACGGCTTCGCCCGCGATCGCCTGGCCCACGCGCGCCGGTGGGGCAGCGGGCAGTTTCGCCGCTCTCCGCCGCCCGCCGAGCGCCGGCTCGGAGAGGGGAAGCAGGCGCGAGCGGAGACGCGCCCGGACACCGGCCCCGCCGGCGCCGCGGCCAGAGCTGCCCCTGCCCCGCGCCGGACCGGCGAGCTCGACCGCCAGCTGGTCCAGCGCCTGATGCAGCAGCACGTGGTCCCGCGCGCCCGCGCCTGCTACCAGCGCGCGCTCCGCCGCGAGCCGAAGCTGACCGGCACGGTGGTGATCGAGCTCGAGATGGCCCGCGGCGAGGTCCAGTCCGCGCGCGTGGCGAGGAGCTCGGCCGCGAGCAGCGTCCTCACCGACTGTCTGCTCGACGCCGCCTATGCCACGCCGGTCCCTCAGGTGGCGCTGGGCGAGGCCGGCGAGACGATCGTGGTCGCGCGCTACCCGCTGCGCTTCCAGAGCCACGATGCCCGGATCGACGTCAGCCCGGCCGCGGACCGGCCGAGCACCGCCATCCCGGATCCGGACGATCCCCTCGGCGGGCTGTGACGCCTCAGCCATCGGTGGCCGTCTGCGGCGGGACGAAGCGGAGGTCGTTCCCGAGAGACGCGTGCATCGGGGTGAGGCTGTCGAGCGCCCGGTAGCCAGCCGCCTCGCGAACGTGGTCGGTGTCGACCAGGCCCACACCCTCGAGATCCGCGATGGTGCGCGCCACCTTGACCAGGCGGTCGACCCCGCGCCCGCTCAGGGCCACGCGCACGCGGCACAGTCGCTCGAGCTCGACCTCGGCTCGGTCGGTCAGCCGACAGGTGGCGCGCATCACCCGCGACGACATCTCGGCGTTGGTGCGTACCCCCTGCCCGGCCAGCCGATGGCGCTGCCGCTCGCGCGCGAGCACCACCCGCTCGCGGATCCGCTCCGAGCTCTCCCCCGACGCACCCTGGCGCAGCTCGCGCAGCGACACGTGCGGCACGAACAGCTGGATGTCGATGCGGTCGAGCAGAGGTCCGCTCAGGCGGCCGCGGTAGCGCTCGATGCTGCCTGCGCCGCACGTGCACGCGCGCTGCTCGGAGCCGAGCCATCCGCACGGGCAGGGGTTGGCCGAGGCTGCCAGGAGGAACGAGGCCGGCAGATGGACGTGTCCGGTCGCCCGACCGATCGTGACCACTCGATCCTCGAGCGGCTGGCGCAGCGATTCAATGGCGGGCCGGGCGAACTCGGGGAGCTCGTCGAGGAACAGGACTCCGTTGTGGGCGAGCGACACCTCGCCCGCGCGGGGTGGACTGCCGCCTCCGACCAGCGCCGCGGTCGAGATCGTGTGGTGCGGGGCGCGGAAGGGACGCTGGCCGACCAGACCGCCCGACCCGAGCCCGACCGACGAATAGATCTGGGTGGTCTCGAGCGCCTCGTCGCGCGCCAGCGGCGGCAGGATGGTCGGGATGCGGCGGGCGAGCATCGTCTTGCCGATGCCGGGCGCGCCGACCAGCAGGAGGTTGTGCCCTCCGGCGACGGCGATCTCGAGGGCGAGGCGGGCCATCTCCTGGCCGCGCACGTCGCTCATGTCGCCGGTGAACGGCGCGGTCGACCCCGCCGCCGGACCGGCGGTGACGCGATCGAGCGGCCGGCGGCCCTCCATCGCCTCGAGCACCTGAGAGATGTGGGCGGCGGCGTGGACCTCGATGCCCTCCACCTCCGCCGCCTCGGCCGCCGACGCGGCCGGGAGCAGGACGCCGCGCATCCCGCGCTCCCGCGCCAGCAGCGCAGCCGCCAGGCCACCGCGGACCGGGCGCAGCGATCCGTCGAGGCCGAGCTCGCCGAGGAGCAGGAGCCCGTCGAGCGCGCCGCCGCCCGCCATCCCGTCGGCCAGGAGGATGGCGACCGCGATCGGCAGATCGAAGCAGGCTCCTTCCTTGCGCCGATCCGCCGGCGCGAGGTTGACGGTGATCTTCTTGCGCGGCAGGGCTCGGCCGATGTGCTCGAGCGCGGATCGGATCCGGACTGCTCCCTCGCGAACCGACGTCGTGGGCATGCCGACCACGTGGTAGGAGGGGAGCCTCCCGCCCATGACGTCGACCTCGACCACGACGGGATAGGCGTCGATGCCGAAGAGAGCGCAGGAGGGAATGGAGCCGACCATCGCCCACCGGGGATGAGCAAGCTGCAGACCAGGACCAACCACCCGACAGCACAGAAGCCGCGTCCGGCCCGCCGGACAGCACGTCCGTTCCACCGGACAGCGCGGCCGGATCACCGGACAGCGGGCGCGGGCGTGCTAGCCTCCAGCGGCAGATGGCGATCGTCCAGCCCAGCGCCCTCCGCCACATCCTTTATTATGTGCTCGCTGCGCTGATCGGCGGCCCAGCGGCGGTGGGCGCGATGTCGGCGTGCTCCGAGGCGGACTCGGCCGACGACCCGACCTCCACCGCCGCGCACGAAGGGCCGGCCGAGGCCTCGACCCCGATCGCCAGCCCGACCGCGGCACGGGTCACGAGCGGCGCGATCGGCTCCGACCGCGCGGCCCCCGCGCGCGCGAACCAGGCGTCGGCGAGCGCCGAGGCTGGAGCGCCGTCCACCGCCGCCGACGGCGATCCGCCCGCGTCGTCTCCCGCGTCGTCTTCCACGGCTTCTCCTGCCGCCGGAGCCGCCGGCACCGCCGCCGAGTCCGCCCCGCCCGGCTTTCACCTCGACGATCCGGATGTCGAGTACGACGTGCCGCGCCGCCCGACCCGCGGGCGCAAGGGGCGCCCGATCGAGGTCGTGCTCCGCTCGTCGCCTCCCGGCGCGGTCGCCGCGGTCGACGGCGTCACGCTCGGTCCGACACCGTCGATCTGGGAGGGCTTCGCCGACGGCACCGCGCGCGAGTTCACCTTCGTGCTGCCCGGCTACGCGATCGCCCGCTACCGCTTCGTTCCGACCCAGGGCGGCACCGTGCACGGCACGCTCGAGCCGATCAAGACCGAGGGGGAGATCCCGGTGCCGGCTCGACGCGGCGCAGTGTCCGGCGCGCCGCAACCGTCCGCGACCCGCTAGCCGCGACGGGACGCTTTTCGGGCCCGTTCCGGACCAACGGGCTTTACCCGCCGCCGGTGCCGACGAAGTCGGCGGGGTTCCCCGTCGAAATCGACCGGCTGAGAGCGGATGCGCGAAGCCCTGATACCAGGGCTCGCTGAGTCAACCGAAGCGAGCCCTGGGGTTAGAATGCGCCGGTCATGGCTGGCACCTGGCGATGGACGGTGGCGATCGCGACGCTGGTGGCGATCACCGGCGGCGCGCGGGTCGCCGACGCTGGCCGCACTCACTACGGATGGGTTCGCGGGACCGAGGTGCTGCCCGAGCGCTCGGTCGAGATCGAGACCTGGGTGCTCGAGCGCAACGGCCTGGGCGACGGCGACGCGGCCGACCCGCCCGACGAGACCGTGGCCTGGTGGTGGACGGTCGTCGGCATCACGGACCAGCTCGAGCTCGCCATCCCGATCGCGGTGCGCCACCAGGACGATGACGCCGGCGGACAGACGGCGCTGCTCGGCTACGGCGCCGAGCTGCGCTGGCGGCTGGTGTCGTCGGATCCGGTCGAGGGCGGCCGCATCGCGCCGGTGGTCCGGCTCGGCGTGCAGCGGCTGGTCAACCAGCGCGACCGCGTCCGCAGCGACGGCGGCATCGCGGTCGGCGCCGATCTCGGCTCGCGCATCCATGCAGCGGTCGACGTCGGCGGGATCTGGATCGCCGGCGACGGCCGGTCCACCTTCCAGATCGCGCCGGCCGCCGGCCTGAGCGTCAGGATCGTCGACGAGCTGCGGGTGGGCGCCGAGGTCTACGCCGAGGCCGCGCTGCGCGGGCCGGGGCCGGACTGGCTCGCCGCCGGCCCCAACCTGGCCTGGACCTACGGGCGCTTCTGGCTGTCGGCCTCGCTGCCGATCGGGATCATCGACGCGAGCACGGCCCCCCGCCTCAACTGGGCGGTGGCATTCTAGGGGTCATGCCGCTCCGGCACCCGCTCCGGCACCCGCTCCGGCACTGCCCCACGCCCCTGACTCCGCGCTCGCGTCCGCCGCGGGTCCCATCCTCGCGCCGTCGGATCGCGCTCTTGATCGCCGTCGCCGCGCTGGCCGGCGCCGACGCCGCTGCCCGAGCCGCGCCCGGTCAGGCCCCCACCCCGCCGTCGACGACCGGGCAGCCGCGCGCCCGGCAGGGGCGCGGCGCCGTGCGCGGCTCGGTCGCGGTCAAGCGCGCCGCCGGCGCGGCCGCGTCGGACCCGTCGGCGGTGCTGGTCTACCTGGTTGGCTTCGACGAGCCGCCGCCGACCGCCGCGGTCGAGGTCCAGCAGCGCGGGAAGCGCTTCCTGCCCAACTTGCTCGGGGTCACCGTCGGCCAGCAGGTCTCGTTCCCCAACGGCGACCCGTTCTATCACAACGTCTTCTCGCCCTCGTCGGTGCGCAAGTTCGACCTCGGCCAGTACCGCCCCGGCGAGACCCGCTCGCGCGTGTTCCCCAAGACCGGCGTGGTCGATGTCTACTGCAACATCCATCCCCAGATGTCGGCGACGATCCTGGTCCTGCCCAACCGCCGCTTCGCGATGACCCGCGCCGACGGGAACTTTGTGATCGACGGTGTGCCGCCCGGACGCTGGACGATCTACGCGTACAGCCGCCGGGCCGAGAAGCCGGTCGGACGCCCGGTCGAGGTCACCGCCGGCGGGACCACGACGGTCGATTTCCAGGTCACCGAGACGCGCGCCGACTTCAGCCACCTCAACAAGTACGGCGAGAAGTACCGCAGCGGGGAGAGCTACCGCTGACCGGCCCGCACCTCGACGACAGCGCGAGCTGCCGCGAGCGAGTCGCGGCGGCGAGCGAGGAGGTCGCGGCCGAGCCGACCCCGTTGCCGCCCGGGACGCCGATCGGTCGCTTCGTCACCCGGCGCGCGATCGGCATCGGCGCCATGGGGATCGTCTACGCCGCCGAGGACCCGGAGCTCGGGCGCCAGGTCGCGATCAAGCTCCTGCACGGGGCGCACGGAAGCGGCGCGGCGCCGACCACCAGCGCGGCGCGCCGGATCATGCGCGAGGCGCGCCTGGCCGCGCGCGTGTCGCACCCGAACGTGGTGTCGATCTACGAGGTCGGTCCGTTCGGCGAGCAGGTCTTCATCGCGATGGAGCTGGTCAAGGGGCGCAGCCTGTCGCACTGGCTGGCCGCGCGCCCGCGCTCGCTCAAGGAGATCCTCGACGTCATGGTGGCGGCGGGGCGCGGGCTCGACGCGGCCCACGCCGTCGGCCTGGTCCACCGCGACTTCAAGCCCGACAACGTGCTGGTCGGAGACGACGGGCGCGCCAGGGTCAGCGACTTCGGGCTGGCTCGCCGAGGTCGCCTGGCCGGTGAGCGGCGCGCCCGGCGCGCGCGCCCGGGGGCCAGGCGCCGCGAGGCCACCTCCGCCGGCGACCGCAGCGTCCCCGGCCGCGTGGTCGGCACGCCGGCCTACATGGCGCCCGAGCAGCACGCTGGCGGTCACACCGACTCTCGCACCGATCAGTTCGGCTTCTGCGTCGCGCTGTACGAGGCGCTCCACCGCCAGCGGCCGTTCACCGGCGACACCCCGGCCGAGGTCGCCGCCGAGGTGCTGGCCGGCCGGCTGCGCCCGCCGCCGGCCGGATCGCGCGTGCCCACCTCGCTCCACCGCATCGTCGAGCGCGGGTTGTCGGTCCGCCCGGGCGACCGCTTCGCGTCGATGGGCGAGCTGCTCGACGCGCTCGGCCGCGACCGCACCCGGCCGCTGCGCGCGTGGGCGTACGCGTCGCTGGTCGCGCTCGCGGTGGTGATGACCGGGCTGGGCGCCGACTGGATCGCACGCGAGCGCACCCTGGCGGTCACCCGCAGCTCGTTCGCCTCCGCCCAGGGTCAGCTCGGCCGCTCGCTCGGCCTCCGCTACGACGCGTTCACCGCGCTGTCGGATCTCTCCTACGTGGTGCCGATCATCCGCGAGGTGACCGGCAACCTGGATCAGTCCGATTTCGGCCTCGGCGATCCGGACGAGGACCAGCGCCGCCTGGCCGAGGTGCACGAGAACCTGCGCTCGGCCGACTGGCTCACCTGGGCTCGCGAGTCGCAGCGCGGCGTCATCGCGGTGGCCGACTACAAGGGGCGGCTGCTGTTCACCAGCGCCGCGCCGGAGCGGTGGGGCGGCGACGCGCGCCGGCTGGGCGTGGTGGCCGAGGCGTACCAGTCGCCGGGCGGCGCGGCCAGCGCCGGCCACGCGATGGTGGTGCGCGGCGACGATCCGCGCATGATCGAGTCGGGCCTGCTGGGCGGGACGCCGCGCCAGGGGTTGCACGTGGTGTTCGCGCGGGCGACCGCGCTGGGTGGCGCGCCGCGCGCGGTGTTCATCCAGACGATCGAGGGGCGGCGGCTCCTGGCCGACGTGTCGCTCGGCGAGGGGATGCAGCTCGCGCTGGTCGCGCCGGGCGGGGCGGCCGAGGGAGACATCCCGCCGGCGGTGCTGGAGGCGGGCCGCCGCGCTCGCGGCACGACCGAGGAGGCGCGCGATCGCGGGCGGAGCTGGCTGGCGTCGAGCTATCCGCTGCGCGCGCTGCGCGGCGAGCGCGAGATCGCGACCATCGTGCTGGCGCGATCGATCGACGCGGGCCTGGCCGGTCTGTTCCCGGCCGCGCGGGTGGTGCTCGGCCTGCTCGCGCTCGTCCTCCTGGCCAGCACGCTGGGCGCGTCGCTGTGGGCGCGCAGCGCCCGCCTGCGCCTGACCTCGGCGCGGCCCGGCTGACCGCGCGCGCGCGGCCTACATCGAGCCGTCTTCGTCCTCGAGCCGAGGGTGCATCGCGCCGCGCCCGCCCGCCGACAGCGCCGCCGCGATCGCGCCGCCCAGGGTGGCGTTGGACACCGCCAGCGCGCGGTTGGCGACCACCGTCTGGCCTCCGCTCAGCCCGGCGATGCGGGCGAGGAGGAACGGGGTCAGCTCCTTGCCGCGCATCCCGATGCGCGAGGCGTCGGCGTGGGCCACGTCCATCCACTCCTCGATCTGCGCCCGCGGGATCTCCGCCTCGACCGGGATCGGGTTGGCGACCAGCAGGCCGCCCTGCCCCAGCGCCAGCCGCACCCGGATCGCGTTGGCCACGTCGATCGGCCGGTACATCCGGTGCTCGAGCGGGAGCCCGGTCGAGCGGGAGAAGAAGCCGGGCAGCTCGTCGGTCTTGAAGCCGATGACCAGCACGCCGAGGCTCTCCAGCCGCTCGAGCGTGCGTGGCAGGTCGAGGATCGCCTTCACCCCGGACGACACCACCGCGATCGGCGTGCGCGCGAGGGTGTCCAGGTCGCTCGACACGTCGCTCGAGTCGCCCAGGTGCACGCCGCCGATCCCGCCGGTCGCGAACACGCGGATGCCCACCCGCGCGGCCGCCACGCAGGTGGCGCTGACCGTGGTCGCCGCGGTGCGGCGCGCGACCATGGCGGCGGCCAGGTCGGAGGCGCCGGCCTTGAGCACGCCGACCCCGGGGCGGGCCAGGCGGTCGAGCTCGTCCGCGCCCAGCCCGATGCGGATCACCCCGTCGATGATCGCGATGGTGGCCGGGGTCGCGCCGGCCGCGCGCACCGCCGCCTCCATGTCGTGGGCGGTCGCGATGTTCTCGGGGAACGGCAGCCCGTGCGCGATGATCGTGGACTCGAGCGCGACCACCGCGCCGCCGGCGTCGAGCGCTGCGCTGACCTCCTCGGCGATTTCGAGCATGTCGCCGGCGAGCGTGCCATATTCTCGGCCGGCGCGATGCGGTTCCCCATGACCGACCAGCTCCTGGCCGAGGCGGAGCGCTTCCAGCTCCGCTGCGCCTGTCGTGACTGCCGCCACCAGGACACCGCCAGCGGTGCGTGCCGCCTCGGCTGGCCCAACCAGGATCAGCGCCGCTGGCCGCTCGACGCGCCCGAGCGGGACGGATCGCGCCCGACCGAGGTCCAGTTCTGCAAGGAGTTCGAGCTGGCCTGATCGAGGCCTGGTCGGGCCTGATCGGCCCTGGTCGGTCAGCCCCGGATCACTTGACGGCGCTGTAGAGCGTCTTGATCCAGGCGTCGGGCTTGATGAAGCCCTCGCCGTAGCTCTCGAACTTGGCCGGGAAGCCGGCCTTCTGGACCTGCTCGAGGCTCTTGCCGGCCTTCTTGGCGGTCTGGACGATCTTCATCGTGTCGACCAGCATCTGGTCGAACGCGACCAGGTCGGCCTTGGTGGCGAGCGGGCCGTGGCCGGGGATGACCTTGGTGTCGTCCTTGATCTGAGCGAGCACCGCCTTCACGTTCTTCTCGTACTGCACCGGATCCCCGCCGGTGCCGACATCGACGTACGGAAACTTCCCGTTGAAGAAGTGATCGCCCATGTGGACGGTGTTGCTGCCGGTGAAGAAGACGATGGAGTCGGTGTCGGTGTGGCCGTGCGGGAAGTGGACGACGCGGATCTCCTCGCCGTTCATGTGCAGGCTGACCGACTGCTGGTAGGTGACCACCGGCAGGCCGGCCGCCGCCATCGGCTCGATCACCTCGCCGTCGCCGCTCTTCTGCGCCGTCGACAGCCGCTTGCGCACGTTCTCGTGGGCCACGATCGCCGCCTTGGACCCGAACTCCGGGTTCCCGCCGGTGTGGTCGCCGTGCCAGTGCGTGTTGATCACGAACTTCGGCTCGCCCTTGCCGAGCGCGCGCACCGCCTCGAGGATCTTCGGGGCCAGCGGCGCGAACTCGTCGTCGATCATGACGACGCCGTCCTCGCCGGCCGACACGCCGATGTTGCCGCCGCGGCCCTCCAGCATGTAGATGGGGCCGGCCACCGGCGTGGTCTTCATGGTCACGTCGGCCATGGAGTCGTCGGCCGGCTTGGCCGGCGACTTCGTCGTCTTGACGTCGCCGCCTCCCGTCTTGGGGGCGGCCGGCGGGGCTTCCTTGGCCTCACCGGGATCGTCCTTCGCCTTCTTCTGGCAGGCGGACGAGGAGAGGCCGAGCAGAGCGACGCAGAGGGCGCAGATTGTTCGTCTCACGCGGTGGACATAACACGACTCCCACCGGCGAGCAGCTGTTTCGCCCCGCCTCGCGCTCTCCTGTCATCACCGACCTGATGTGGGCGCGCCGCCCTCGTGCGAAAGTGCGCCCATGTCACGTGCAGTACGACTCCTCACCCTCTGCGCGCTCGCGCTGCCCGCGTGCGGCGGCGCTGCCACCGCCGGGCGAGCGCCGGATCTCGTCACGCAGGCGGAGCGATCCGGATGGATCCGGACCGGCCGCCACGACGAGGCCGTCCGCCTGTGTCGCGACTTCGAGGCCGCGTTCCCCGGCCGCGCCCGCTGCGAGCGGTTCGGCACCACGCCCGAGGGCCGCGCGATGGTCGCGCTGGTCGCCGGCCAGCCCGATCGTCACCGCCCGGTGATCCTGATCGAGGCCGGCATCCACGCCGGCGAGATCGAGGGAAAGGACGCCGGATTCTGGCTCCTGCGCGATCTGCTGGGCGGCCGCGCCGTGCCCGGCGCGCTCGACGCGGTGACGATCGTCTTCGTGCCGATCTTCAACGTCGACGGCCACGAGCGCTTCGGGCCGGGCAACCGGCCCAACCAGCGCGGCCCGGCCGAGATGGGG
The DNA here is from genome assembly GCA_035489015.1 of Kofleriaceae bacterium. Lineage (GTDB taxonomy): Bacteria > Myxococcota_A > Polyangia > Haliangiales > Haliangiaceae > DATFRY01. The sequence goes on from DATHKR010000258.1 coordinate 18,374, forward strand.
TTCCGCACCAACTCGCAGAACCTCAACCTCAACCGCGATTTCCTCAAGGTCGACGCGCCGGAGATGGCCGCGATGCTGGGCCTGTTCCGCCGCTACGACCCGGTCGTGTTCGTCGATCTCCACACCACCGACGGCGCCAAGTTCGAGCACGACGTCGCGATCCTGGTCGCTCCGCGTGCGCCGCGCGGCGATCACCTGGGTGAGCTGGCCCGCGCCCTGTCGTCGGCGCTGCAGACCCGGGTCACCCAGCTCGGCCACCTGCCGGTCCCCTTCTACCCGTCGTTCATCACCAGCGACGACCCCGCGTCCGGCTTCGAGGACGGCGAGCCGCCGCCGCGCTTCTCGCAGGCGTACGCGTCGGCCCGCAACCGGATCGGCATCCTGGTCGAGACTCACAGCTGGCACCCGTACGGCCAGCGCGCGCGCTCGACCTACCACGTGCTGCAGGCGCTGCTCGAGCGGGCGGTGCGCGACGCGCGCGCGTGGCGCGAGGCGGCCGACGCCGCCGACGTCGCCGGCGCCGCGCTGGCCGGGACCCAGGTGCCGGTCAGCTTCCGCGCCACCGCGACCGCACACACCATCGAGTTCCGGGGCTATCACTACGAGCGCCGACCGTCGGAGGTGTCGGGCACGACCTGGATCACCTATCACGAGGATCGACCCGAGGTGTGGCGGGTGCCGCTCCGCGACGAGCTGGTCCCCGACGTCTCCGTCACCGCGCCGCGGTCCGGCTACCTGGTCACCGCCGGCTTCGCCGACCTGGTCGCCGCGCGGCTCGACGCCCACGCCATCCGCTACCGGCGCGTGGATCACCCGATCACCGCCGCGGTCGAGGCCTATCGCGCGAGCAAGGTGGAGTACGAGCCGCCGTTCGAGGGGCACACCCGGGTCAAGCTCACCGGCGAGTGGGCCCGCGAGCGGCGGACGACCTCGGCCGGCGCGCTGTGGATCCCGATCGCGCAGCCGCGCGCGCGCCTGCTCATCCACTTGCTCGAGCCATCCGCGCCCGACTCGCTGGCGGCGTGGGGCTTCTTCAACTCCTCGTTCGAGCAGAAGGAGTACATGGAGCCCTACGTGGCCGAGGAGATCGCCCGCCAGATGCTGGCCGATCCGGCGATCAAGGCCGCGTTCGACAAGGAGCTGGCCGACCCGGCGTTCGCGGCCAGCCCGACCCGCCGGCTCGACTTCTTCTACCGGCGCCACCCGTCATGGGACGAGCAGCGCAACCTCCTGCCGATCTTCCGGCTCGACCAGTCGCCCTGATCGTGGGCGACGTGCCCGCCCATCTCGATGGGCTCCGGGCCGGCCGCTGATCTCGCGGAACATGAGCAGCTCCGCCGGCTCGCCGTCGAACTCGATCGAGGTGGCCGAGGTCTCGACCCAGCAAGCGGCCCCGAACGCGTCGACCAGGCGCGACTCGAGCAGCTCGCCCGGGACGCCGCGCCGGCGCAGGCGGCGGATCCGGGTCAGCACGTCGTCGCGGTGGTCGGGGTGGACCAGGTCGATCACCGGGCGGCCGACCAGCTCCTGGTGATCGCGGTGGCCGAGCATGCGCAGGAGCGCCGGATTGACGTGGACGATCGGCCCCGACCGATGGACCAGGATCCCGTCGAGCGCGGTCTCGATGACGACGCGGAGGTTGGCCTCCGAGCGGCACAGGGTGCGGCGCGCGACGGCCAGCTCCTGGGTCTGCTCGGCGACCCGCTCGTCGAGGCCGCGGCTGAGCTCGCGCTCGACGGAGCGCTTGCGCTCGGTGATGTCGCGCAGGGTGGCGGTGAACAGCGGCGGAGTGACGCCGGCGACGGCGACCATGGCCATCTCGGCCGGGAAGGTGGCGCCGTCGGCGCGCACCGCCGGAAGCTCGATGAGGGCGCCCAGCAGCCCGCCGTCCGACTCGAGCAGGCGGGCCAGGTCGACCGGGTCGCCCCCGGCGAGCGGTAGCACCACCAGCTCCGCCAGGGTGCGGCCGATCGCGTCCTCGGCGGTGCGCCCGAACATGCGCTCGGCCGCGAGGTTGAGCTCGACCACCTGGCCGAGGTGATCGATCGAGACGATCGCGTCGAGCGCGCACGCCAGGATGGCCGCCTTGCGCGCCTCGCTGTCGCGCAGCGCCTTCACCTCTCGCAGCTGCTCGGCCGACATCCACGCTCGCTCAGCGACTGATTGAATCAGCGCGACCTCGCGCGCCTCCCAGACCCGCGGCATGTGGGTGCAGACACCGAGCGAGGAGACCCAGCGACCGTCGAGGAACATCGGAACCATCACCCAGGCGCGAAGCCCGGCCGGCCCGAAGGTGTCATCGAACCTGCGGGCGGTGCGCGGATCGGTCGCCGAGTCGCAGGTCACGACGACGCGCCCGGCGCTCAGCGCTGCCACGGTCTCGTTGCTGTGCTCCCCGAACGGGCGGAAGCCGGCCATCGACGGGAGATCGGAGTGATAGTCGCGATCGATGACCAGGCGCTCGTTGGCGCGGTCGATCTCGCTGAACATGCAGCGCGAGGCGCCCAGGTACCCGGCCAGGAGCGCGCTCACGTCGAACAGGAGCTGCGACGACGACCGGGACAGGCGGAGCAGCTCGCCCAGCTCGAGCAGGAAGCTCTCGTCGCCGTCGGGCTGCCCGACCGGAGTCGGCCATGTCCGTCGCTCGACCATCACGCCGCCACCCCACCCGAGCCGTCGGCCATCATCCCCCCACCGACATTCCCGACCTGGCTCACTGTTCAACGTTCCGGCGCGCGCGTGCGTCCGGTAACTGATATCGGCCGATCGATCTGCGTCTTGACCGCGGATCGCCCGCGCTCGCCCTGCGATCGCCTCCATCGCCGCACGCCTTCACCCCCGGTGGTGCCGGAGAAGTCGGTACAATCGGCGCGATGGTCGCCGATCCTGGATCCGGCGCGGATCAGGCGGTCGCCACCCCTGCCCCGCGTCCCCTCGGCCTGTGGAGCGCCATCGCGCTCGTGGTCGGCAACATCATCGGCTCGGGGCTGTTCCTCCTGCCCGCCGCGCTGGCCGAGTACGGCGGGGCCGCCTCGATCGGATGGGCGTGGAGTCTGGGCGGGGCGATGCTGCTGTCGATCGTGTTCGCGCGACTGGCCGCGCACCTCCCGCGCGCCGGTGGCCCGTACGCCTACACCCGCATCGCCTTTGGCGAGGTCGCCGGGTTCCTCATGGCGTGGAGCTACTGGATCTCGTGCTGGTGCGGGGTGGCGGCGATCGCGGTGGCGGCCGCCGGAAGCCTCGGCGCGCTGTTCCCGGCGCTCATCGCCACGCCCTGGCGCGCGGCCGGATCGGCGCTCGTCGCGCTGTGGCTGGCCACCGCCGTCAACCTCATCGACCTGCGCGCGGTCGGCTCGACGCAGGTGACCACGGTGATCCTCAAGGTCGTGCCGCTGCTCGTCATCGTGCTGGCCGGGCTGCCCCACGTCGAGCCCGCCCGGCTGGTGCCGTCCATCGACGCCGGCGGCAGCTGGTGGAGCGCGGCCGCCGCCACCGCGGCGCTGACGATGTGGGCGTTTCAGGGGCTCGAGTCGGCGACCATCCCGGCCGATCAGGTCACCGACGCCGCGCGGTTGATCCCGCGCGCGACCTGGATCGGGACCGCGCTGGCCGGGCTGGTCACCATCGCCGCCTGCTCGGTGGTGCTCGGCCTCATCGCGCCGGCCGACCTGCGCGGATCGACCGCGCCGTTCGCCGACGCGGCCACGCTCCTGTGGGGATCGTGGGGCGGGCGCGTGTTCGCGGCGGTCGCGACGATCTCTTGCCTGGGCGCGCTGAACGGCTGGGTGCTGGTGCAGGGCCAGATCCCGGCCGCGGCCGCGCGCGATGGGCTGTTCCCCGCCCGCCTGGCGCCCTCGCGCCCCGACGCGCCGCCGCGGCTGGCGGTGCTGATCTCGTCCGGCCTGGCCACCGCGCTGGTCATCGCGTTCTTCAGCTCGTCGCTGGTCTCGGTGTTCAGCGCGTCGGTGCTGCTGGCGACCGCGGCGGCGCTCCTCCCCTACCTCATGAGCGCGGCGGCGGCGCTGCGCCTGCGCGATCGACTCGACGGGCGGCGGCGCGGCACCATCCCGATCGCGATCGGCGCGCTGCTCTACAGCGCGTGGGCGCTGTGGGGCACCGGCGCGCGGGCGCTCTGGTGGTTCGCCGGGCTGATGGCAGCCGGCGCGGTGATCTACTCGATCCGCCGCGCGATCGCCGGTCGAGCCGCGGCCTGACCGCGCGCCCGGCCTACTTGCCGGACTTGCCCCTGCCAGCGGACTTGCCGCTGTCTTTGCCCTTGTCCCTGTCCTTCTGCTTGTCGGCGGCCGCCGACTTGGCCTCGGCCGCGCTCTTCCTCGCCGCCGGGGTCAGCGGCGACTCGCGCGGGAGAAAGGCGAGCCGGAAGAACTCGGCCGGGTCCACGAAGTCGTTCAGCGCCCACACGCTCAGGTGGACGTGCGGCCCGGTCACGCGCCCGGTCTGCCCGGTCCGGCCGATGATGGTGCCCCGCTCCACCAGGTCGCCCTCCGCCACCAGCATCTCGCTCAGGTGGAAGTAGGCCGACGCGATGCCCGCGCCGTGGCTCACCACCACCACCTTGCCGGGCAGGAAGCAGTCGCGCACCAGCACCACGGTGCCCTCGTTGATCGAGCGGATCTTCGCCCCCTCGCGCGAGGCCAGATCCATTCCGAGGTGGTGGCTGCGGGCCACGCCGTTGAAGGTGCGCATCTCGCCGAACGGCGACGTCGGAAGCGAGGTGACCGGCCACTGGAAGGCGCGCCGGAACTGGGGCGGGCCGTTGGCCTTGCCGAACGACTTGCGGATGGCGCGGTTGTCCTCGTCGACCCGCTTGCGCAGCTCCGGGGTCAGGTTGACGAACTCGTCGGGCACCTGGACCTGCGTCTCCGGGAACTTGTCATCGAGGATGTCGATGGTCTGGGACGGCAGCCCGCCGCGCAGCGTGACGGTCAGCGGACCGGGCTTGCGCTCCAGCGGCACGGCGAAAACCGCCTGGTAGCCGCCACGCGACTCGAAGAAGAGGAGCTGCTTGCCGTCGACCTTTCCCTTCGGCCGCGATTTTGCGTCGGTGACGGTGACCAGCACCGGATCGCCGTTGCCCGGTCGCACCGAGGACAGCTTGACGGTCGGCTGGGCCCGGGCCGGCCCGGCCAGCCCGGCGATCGCGAGCAGCGGCAGCGCGGCGGCCCGCGCGGTGAATCTCATCGTCATGAAGGTTGCCTCCCGGGCATGCGGCAAAGGTAGCAGGCTCCACGCCCGCGACGACCGCGCGGGTTCTCTCTCGGTCCAGGTGGGCGACGCGCTGGAGCGAACCTACACCCGGTTGCCAGTCCCTGACGGATCGGCCCGCCCGGGGCGCGTGTCGGCTTGGACGTCCTCCGACTCCCGGATAGATTGCGCCGCATGGCACGCCTCCTCTTCCTGGCCCCCGCGCTGGTCCTCACCTTCGCCTGCGGAGGCTCGACGTCGGAGCCCGCCCCGGTCACGCCCGCGGCGACACCACCCGCCGCCCCACCGACGGCAGGCCCGGGCGCGAACGCCAGCGCCGCGCCGGACACCCCGACCGGCGACGAGGCCGCGCGCGTGGCCGAGTACGCGCGCCGGATCGAGCCGGTGGTCCTCGCCTTCACCAACGGCGTCCCGAACCTGACACCCGATGGGCGCAAGGTGCTGTTCTCGTCGACCCGCGACGGGCTCCCCCAGCTCTACGTCGCCGACGCCGCAAAACCGGAGAGCCCGGTCACCCGGGTCACCACGCCGGAGCGAGTGATCGGCGGCAAGTCGCTCGACGGCAAGTCGATCTACTTCCGCAGCGACAAGGGCGCCGACGAGAACTGGTCGATCTTCCGGGTCGGCCTCGACGGCAGCGACATCACCGAGCTCACCCCCGGGGTCAAGCTGCAGCGCGACGAGCCGCTGGTGGCCTGGCGCAAGCCGACCGCGCTCTTCTTCTCGGCGCGCAGCCTGGCGTCGCCCCAGACGACGGTGTTCGCCCTCGACCTGGCCGGTGGCGAGCCGCGCCAGGTCTACCAGGACGCGGTGCAGGGCAGCCTGTCCGACGTCTCGCCCGACGGGAAGCTGGGCCTCTACCTGCGCGTCACCCGCGCGACCGAGAACACGCTCCTCGTGGTCGACCTCGCGGCCGGCACCGCCCGGCCGATCTACCCGCAGGAGGGTCAGGTCACCATCGGGGACGCGCGCTTCTCCGCCGACGGCAAGCGCATCTTCGCCAGCACCGACGCCGGCGGCGAGGACTCGTACGTGCTCGCGTTCGACACCAAGTCGGGGGCCGAGGTGGCCCGTTACACCGAGACCTCGCCCAAGACCGCCGAGGTGGTCGACCTCGAGGTGAGCCACGCCGGCAACCTGATCGCGATCGCGGTCGATGCCGGCCACGAGGCGCACCTCCGGCTGCTCGACGCGCGCACGCTCAAGGTGCGCCGGACCCTCGAGCTTCCGCCCGGCAACGGCCTCCCGGGCCAGTTCTCGCGCGACGGCAAGCGGCTGCCCCTGGCCTGGTCGACCCCCGACAAGCCGGGAGACGTCTACGTCGCCGCCACCGGCACCGGCAAGGTGACGCCGCTGCGGGCCGATCCGCGCCCGTCGCTGGCGTCGCTGCCGCCGATCGAGGTGACCAGCGCCAAGGTGAAGTCGTTCGACGGCACCATGGTCCCGGTCAACGTGTACCTGCCGGCCGGCGCGAGCGAAAAGAAGCTGCCGGTGATCGTCAGCTACCACGGCGGTCCGGCCGGCGTGTCCAAGGTGCAGTGGAACGTGGGCGCCCGCTTCTTCACCTCGCTCGGCTACGCCTTCGTCGACCCGAACGTGCGCGGCTCGTCCGGCTACGGCCGCGCCTACGAGATGGCCGACAACGGCCCGCACCGGCTCGACGCGTTCAAGGACGTGGAGGCGGTCGGTCGCTGGGTGGCCGAGCAGCCGTGGGCCGATCGCGACCGCCTGGTCGTGTTCGGCGGCAGCTACGGCGGCTACACCGTCCTCATCGCGCTGACCCGCATGCCGGATCTGTGGCGCGCCGGGGTGGATCTGTTCGGCGTGGTCAACATGCAGACCTTCCTGCGCTCGACCACCGGCTTCATCCGCGAGATCTTCAAGCTCGAGTTCGGCGACATGGAGGCGGACGCCGCGTTCCTCGATTCGATCTCGCCCCACCGCGACGTCGCGAAGATCCAGGATCCGCTGTTCGTCTACGCCGGCGCCAACGACCCGCGCGTCCCGCGCACCGAGTCGGATCAGATCGTGGTGGCGCTGCGCGGGCGCCACGTGCCGGTCGAGTACATGGTGAAGGACAACGAGGGCCACTCGCTGGCCCGGCGCGAGAACCAGATCGAGTTCTACGCCCGGGTCGCGCGCTTCCTCGAGCTCCACCTGGCCGGCAAGCCGCGCTGAGCGGGGCGCCGGTCCGCGGTCACAGGGCGGCTTGATCCGGAACGGAGAGGTCTCCGTTCCGGTCGACCGCCAGCGCCGCGCTGCACAGCTGGCGCGGTCTGTCCTCGTCCAGGTAGGCCGTCAGCGCGGCCAGCGCCGCCTCGGCCTGGGCCGGGGTGTCGGCCACGACGTCGAGCACCGCCACCAGCTGGGTGCAGCTGGTGACGCCGTCCTCGCCGCGCAGCGCGAAGTAGGCCAGCGCCGGCTCGGGAACGAGCAACCGGTCGGCCAGGAGCCGCGCCAGCGCCGGATAGCCGCGCGCCCGGCAGGCCGCGCCCAGCGCGCGCGCGAGCAGGCCGATCCCGTCGAGCTCGGCCACGACGGCGAGCTCCTCCTGCACCGCTGGATCGGCGCGGTCGACCGTCCAGTCCAGCCGGTCGTCGTCCACACCGAGCGCGACCAGGAGCTTTCGCAGGAGGAACGGGCTGCTCCGCTCCATCGCGCCGGAGCCGAGCTCGCGGTACAGCACCGGCCAGGCGGCGGCCCTCGCGCGGTGGCCCGCGCTGGTCTCGAGCAGGCGGGGACCGAGCGCCTCGCGAAAGATCAGCGACGAGGTGTACTCCGCGCGGAAGAACCCGGCCGCGTCGTCGATCGACGCGGCGCCGCCGACCAGGCGGTGGACGAAGCCGGCCGGTGGGGCCGGTCGGGCAAAGGCGATCTCGCAGGTCCTCACGAGCGCATCGGACAGCGAACCGGACATGCTGTTTCGACAATGACTGCGACCCGACCGCGCTGTCAAGGAAGGCAGCCTGAGTGGTAGTTGGGCTCCGCGGTCGGCTCATTGATGCTCGCCGCGATCGTCGGCGGGCATACCGATGGTGGCGACCGAGTTCGAGGAGGCAGGCTCACTCGCGGTCGATGTACGACTCATACCCAGTTGCACTACGAGTCTCGCATGCAGGTCAATTGCCCACAGCGCGACCGGGCCGCTCGATCGGCGAACACGCTCGGTGGTCCGGCGCGGCGGTGCTATCGTCCGCGCGACCATGAGCGCACCGATCACGATCGGAAAGCGATTCTCCGGCCCGCCCGGGTGCGGTAACAGCGGATATGTATGCGGGCGAATCGCGGCCCAGGTCGACGGCAATCCATCGTCGATCCGCCTGATCGCCCCGATCCCGCTCGAACGCCCGCTCACCGTCGAGCACCACTCCGGCGGCGCGGTCGAGGTGTCGAGCGGCGCCGACGTGGTCGCGCGCGGCTGGCCGACCGATCTCGAGATCGACGTGCCGCCGCCGCCGCCGCTGGAGGCCGTCGAGCGCGCGATGAGCCGCTACGAGGGCCACGCCCGCCACCCGTTCCCGACCTGCTTCGTGTGCGGGACCGAGCGCCGCCCGGGCGACGGCCTGCGGATCTTCACCGGGCCGGTCGACGACGGCCGGCCGCTGGTCGCCGCCGTGTGGCGCCCGGATCCGGGCCTGGCCGGCGCCGACGGGCGGATCGATCCGGCCTACGTGTGGGCCGCGCTCGACTGCCCGAGCGGCTGGGCCGCCGACATGCTCGCGGGCGGCACCGCGCTCGCCCTCGGCGAGCTGACCGCCCACATCGAGCGGCTCCCGCGCCCGGGCGACCGCTGCGTGGTGATCGGCTGGCCCATCCGACGGGCCGACCGCAAGCACTACGCCGGCTCCGCGCTCCTGTCGGCCGCGGGCGAGATCCTCGGCCAGGCCCAGGCGGTGTGGATGTCGATCGGATCCGCGCCGCGGGCCTGACCTGACCTGCCCCGCCTGCGCTCGGCTCCGCTCAGGCCGGCGCCGGCGCCGGCCGCCCGCGCACCAGGTCGGACGCCTTCTCGGCGATCATCACGATCGGCGCGTGGGTGTTGCCGCCCACGATCGTCGGCATGATCGACCCGTCGACCACACGCAGCCCGGCCAGGCCGCGCACCTTCAGCTCGGCGTCCACCACCGCGCGCTCGTCGCTGCCCATCCGGCAGGTCCCGACCGGGTGAAAGATCGTGTTGGTGCGCAGCCGGATGTCCTCGCGCAGCCCGTCGCCGTCGGTGACCGACGGTCCCGGCGCCACCTCCTCGCCGCGGTAGCGAGCCAGCGGCGGAGCGGCGGCGATCTCGCGGGCCAGCTCGAGCCCGGTGACCAGGAGGTCGAGATCGGCGGGGGCCGAGAGGTAGCGCGGGTCGATGGCCGGCGCCTCGCGCGAATCGGCGCTGCGCAGGCGGATGACGCCACGGCTGTCCGGATAGATGAGCGTGGGCAGGATGGTCAGGTGCGCGCCCGGGTCGGGGCCGATGTTCTCGTCGAAGTTCGGGGTGAAACCGCCCCACGGCAGCACATGGAACTGGAGGTCCGGCCGGGCCAGCCCCGGCCGCGAGCGCACGAACGCGCCCGAGTGGACCGGCGGCAGCGCGAGCGGACCGCGCCCGCGCAGCGCGTAGCGGCCCAGCCACGCGAGCGAGCCGAGCCGGGTGTACGCGCGCGCCCCGCGGGCCAGCGCCCGGTACTGCGCCACCGCGAACAGGTGGTCCTGCAGGTTCTCGCCCACGCCGGGCAGATCGTGGACCACGTCGACCCCGACCGAGCGCAGGTGCTCGGCCGGGCCAATGCCGGACAGGAGCAGGACGTGGGGCGAGCCGACCGCGCCGGCCGCGAGGATCACCTCCCCGCTGGCGCGCGCGACCCGCTCCTCGCGGCCCACCGCGTACCGCACTCCTTCGACCCGCCCGCCGGCCACCACCAGCCCGAGCACGTGCGCGCCGGTCTGGACGTCCAGATTTGCCCGCTCGCGCGATGGGTGGAGGAACGCGTCGGCCGCGCTCCACCGGCGGCCGTTGCGCACCGTGAACTGGTACGTGCCGGCCCCCTCCTGCTCGGCGCCGTTGAAGTCGTCGTTGCGCCCCACCCCGCACCGCTCGCACGCCGCCGCGATGAAGGCGTCCGCCGCCGGCGCGCACTCGCTGCCGGGACGCACGTCGAGCGGCCCGCCGCTGCCGTGGTACTCCGACGGCGCGCCGCACCAGTTCTCCGAGCGCTTGAAGTACGGCAGCACGTCGTCGTAGCCCCAGCCGGGGTTGCCGTCGTCGCGCCAGCCGTCGTAGTTCGAGCGGTGGCCGCGGATGTAGATCATCGCGTTGAGGCTGCTCGACCCGCCGACCACCCGCCCGCGCGGCCAGAACATCCGCCGCCCGCGCACGCCGGCCTGCGGCTCGGTGCGGAACGCCCAGTCGTGCTTGCCGCGCCAGAGCATGTAGTAGAGCCCGGGTCCGCGGATGAAGAGCGCCCGGTCGGGCCCGCCGGCCTCGAGGACCAGCACCCGCGCGGCCGGATCCTCGCTCAGCCGCGCCGCGAGCACGCAGCCGGCCGAGCCGGCTCCGACGACCACGTAGTCGTACGTGGCCCCTCCGTCGCGGCCCACGGCGGCGGTCATGACGCGACACGCGGGAGGCCGGCCATCGACCGCTCGACCGCCTCGCGCGAGTACTCGAAGTCCTCCAGCTGACCGGCGAAGTACGCGTCGTAGGCGCCGAGATCGAAGTGGCCGTGCCCGGACAGGTTGAACAGGATCACCCGCGAGACACCCTCGCCGTCGGCGCGGCGCGCCTCCTCGATCGCCGCCTTGATCGCGTGCGCGCTCTCCGGCGCCGGGATGATCCCCTCGGCCCGCGCGAACTGCACCGCGGCGGCGAAGCACTCGAGCTGGGCGTAGGCGACCGCCTCGACCATGCCCTCGGCGACCAGCTTCGACACCAGCGGCGCGGCGCCGTGGTAGCGCAGCCCGCCCGCGTGGATGCCGGGCGGCATGAAGTCGTGTCCCAGCGTGAACATCTTCACCAGCGGGGTCAGGCCGACCGCGTCGCCGAAATCGAAGGCGTACTGGCCGCGGGTCAGCGACGGGCAGCTGGTCGGCTCGGCCGCGACCAGCCGGACCGCCTTGCCGTGGATCTTGTCGCGCGCGAACGGGAGCGCGATGCCGGCGAAGTTGCTGCCGCCGCCGTGGCAGGCGATGACCACGTCCGGGTAGTCGCCGGCCAGCTTCATCTGCTCCTGGGCCTCCAGGCCGATGACGGTCTGGTGGGTGCAGACGTGGTTGAGGACCGAGCCGAGCGCGTACTTGGTGTCGTCGTGAGTGGCGGCGTCCTCGACCGCCTCGGAGATGGCGATGCCGAGCGAGCCGGGGCTGGCCGGATCGCGCTCCAGGATCTGCCGGCCGGCCCCGGTCCGATCGGTCGGCGACGCATACACCTCGGCGCCCCAGGTCTTCATCATCGAGCGGCGGTACGGCTTCTGCTCGTAGCTCACCTTGACCATGTACACGGTCACCTCGAGCCCGAACATCGAGCCGGCGAACGCGAGCGAGCTGCCCCACTGCCCGGCCCCGGTCTCGGTGGCCAGGCGCTTCACCCCGGCCTCGGCGTTGTAGTAGGCCTGCGCCACCGCGGTGTTGGGCTTGTGGCTGCCCGACGGCGAGACGCCCTCGTACTTGTAGTAGATGCGAGAGCGAGTCCCGACCGCGCGCTCGAGCCGGTGGGCGCGGTAGAGCGGAGTAGGCCGCCACAGGGCCAGCGCGTCGAGCACCGGCGCCGGGATCGCGATCTCGCGCTCGGCGCTCATCTCCTGCTCGATGAGCGCCATCGGGAACAGCGGCTCGAGGTCGGCCGGCGTCACCGGCTGCTGGGTGCCGGGGTGGAGCACCGGCGCCGGCGGGCTCGAGAGATCGCCGAGGATGTTGTACCAGCGGCGCGGAATGCGGTCCTCGCCCAGCGTGTACTTGGTCGCCACAGCGCCCCCTTTCGAGCGTCTCCGCTCAGTCGGCCCAGCGCGAAGCATCGCGCCGGCCGGGGGCCCCTGGCAATGGCCTCGGTCGAGAGGCCGCGGGTCGGGCTCCACCGGCCGCCACGTCGTGGCGCCGGCGGAGCCTCTCACCCGATCGGTGTTGCTGCGCTGTTACGGGCCGACGTAGATGACGCGCCAGATGCGGCCGCCGTAGTCGTCCGAGATGTAGAGCGCGCCGTCCGGTCCCTGGGCCAGCCCGACCGGGCGGTGCTCGGCGGCGTCCGGAAGCGGACGCTCGTCGCCGGCGAAGTCGTCGGCGAACACCTCGTAGTCGCCGTCGGCCGGGGCGTCGCCGTCGAACGGCAGGAACGAGACGTTGTAGCCGGGCAGATCACCGGACGCGTCCGGCTCGAACCGCGAGCCGTGGAACGCGACGAACGCGCCCGACAGGTAGCGCTCGGGGAACTGGTCGCCGGTGTAGAACATCATGCCGAGCGGGGCCCAGTGGGCCGGGAACACGTAGTCCGGCACCTCGACGTCGGCGCACTCGTCCACGATGACGCCATCGCCGCCGTACTCGGGAGCCAGCACGCTGGTGGCCATGAACGGGTCGTAGTAGCAGTACGGCCAGCCATAGGGCCCCGGGGTATCGATCGAGAACATCGCCTCGCCGGGCAGCGCGATCTCGTCCTCCGGCGCGTAGACGTCGGGCCAGTTGTCGTAGAGCTGATCGCGGCCGTTCTGCACGCCCCAGAGGACGTCGGTGGCGGGATCGAGGGCGAGGGCGACCGTGTTGCGCAGCCCCTCCGCGATCTGCTCGCCGTCCTCGGGCGCCTGGTCGACACCATCGGTGGCGAACGACCAGACACCGGCGCGGATGTCCAGCTCGGGGCATGGATCGATCCCCGGAGACAGCGGCTCGCGGTTCGCCTCCTGGCACGCGTTGGTGGCCGAGCCGATGTTCATAAGCATGTTGCCGCCGTCGTCGAGCACGATGGTCTTGTTGATGTGATCGCCGTCGGACGGCAGCCCGGACACGACCACCTCCGGCTCGCCGACCGGCAGGAGCTCGCCGTCGGGCAGGTCGTAGCGGAGGACCTGATCGTCCTCGGCGAAGAACAGCGCGTCGTCCTGCCACGCGATGCCGTTGCCGCCGACGTCGCCGAAGCTCTCGGTCTGGTCGGCGATCCCGTCGGCGTCGGTGTCGAGCAGCGCGACCACGCCACCGGCGCCCGCGTCGGAGTCCGCCACCGCGACCAGGACGACGCCCGACGGCGTCACGGTCAGGTGCCGCGCCGCGCCCAGCCCATCGGCGAACACGGACGCGCAGAAGCCGTCCGGCAGCGTGATGGAGCCGTTGTCGTCGTCGCACATCGCGGCGCCGTCATCGCCGACGTCGTCGCCGACGTCATCGCCCGTGTCGTCGTCGGCGACATCATCGGCGACGTCGTCGGCAACATCGTCGTCGTCGTCTCCACCGCATGCGGACGAGGCGAGCGCCCCGGAAAGGAGCGCGATCGCGCTCAGGCCGCGGATCCAGGACCCGCCATCACCAGTCAATCGAACCATTGTCATCTCCCCGCCAAGTTAGGCGAGCGGCGAGGGCTGCAAGCAACATGCCCCGTGTGCGCGACGTCTTCGCGCGGCGCGCGCTCCTGCACTCCTGACGACAAAGCGACGCGATCAGCGTGATTGACCATCGAGCCGCCCGTGCGCGACCGCTCGGGTGAGGCAGCGAAGCACGACATCGCGCTCACGCTGAATGCCATCCCCAGTTCCACGTGGCCGCTCCGGGGTCACCGCGCTAGGCTGCAGGGGTGATCCGATTCGTCCTCCTCATCCTCGTGGCGCTCTTCATCGCCTGGTGCAGCACCTCCGTGAAGCTCGGCGAGCACACCTTCGCCGGCCACGTCAAGCGCATCTGGAACAGCGAGGAGACCCAGGACCTCAAGCAAGGGGTCAAGGAGAAGGCGACCAGCGAATCCACCAAGGAGCTGGTCCACGACATCAAGGACAAGACCGAGCCGGTGGTGGATCGGATGAAGCGCGGCGTCGAGGCCGGCGCCAAGGAAGCGGCCGAGAGCAGGCCGGCCGAGGACGTCAAGGACGCCGCCCGGGACGCCGCCAACCGGACGGCCGACCCGGACGACGTGAACGTCAAGAAGTCGCCGTAGGCGCGCGACTCACCGCCGCACGGCACGGGCGCGGGCCGTGACGCCCGCGCCCTCTGCCGACTCGCCCCGCCTACTCGTTGGCCCGCTTCAGGATCAGGAACTCGACCCGCCGGTTCTTGGCCCAGGCGGTCTCGTTGTGGCCCTGCGCGATCGGCTGGGTCTCACCGTAGCCCTGCGACTGCAGCCGCTCGGCGGCCACGCCGTGCTCGGTCAGGTAGCGCCGCACCGACGCCGCCCGCCGACCCGATAGATCCAGGTTGTACGAGTCGGACCCTCGCTCGTCGCTGTGGCCCTGGATCTCGACCAGGAGGATGTCCGGGTTGCCCTGCATCGTGGCCACGATCGCGTCGAGGATGCCGAACGACCGCTTCTGGATCACGTCGGAGTCGTACTCGAAGTAGATCTTGTCGAGGATCTCGATCTTGGTGTCGGTCACGACCACGCGGCCGCGGTCGGGGCAACCGTCGGTGTCGTCCACGCCGTTGTAGGTCTCGGCGGTCTTCTTGGCCGTCTCGCCGTCGCGGCGGGGGCAGGCGTCGTCCTTGTCGAGGATCCGGTCGTGGTCGTTGTCCGGATCCGGGCAGCCGTCGGCGTCCTCGAACCCGTCCTTGTCCTCCGGCTGATCCGGGCACAGGTCGTCCACGTCCAGGATGCCGTCCTGATCGTTGTCCGGATCGGGGCAGCCGTCCTCGTCCTCGAACTTGTCCTTGTCCTCCGGATCGTCCGGGCACTGGTCGACATCGTCGAGGATGCCGTCGCTGTCGCGATCGTTCTTGTTCCCCTCCGGGCAGCCGTCCTCGTCCTCGAACCCGTCCTTGTCCTCGGGATCGTCGGGGCAGCCGTCCTTGTCGTCCGGGATCCCGTCGTGGTCGTTGTCCAGATCGGGACAGCCGTCCTCGTCCTCGAACCCGTCCTTGTCCTCCGGGTCGTCCGGGCACTGGTCGACGTCGTCCTTGATCCCGTCGTTGTCGCGATCGCCGATGTTCGGCTCGAACACGATGGCGAGGAACGCGCGCGCGTCCGGGCTGGCCGCCTTGTCGGGCAGGAAGCCGACCCCGCCGCCGAACGACAGGAACGAGTTCCGGGCCAGGTACAGCTTGATCCCGGCGATCGCCTCGCCGGGCATGTAGTTCTCGCCGCCGAGCGGAAGCTCGGTGAACCCCTCGAGCATGACGTCGAACTTCTGCGGCACGATGCCGTACGAGAGCGCCGCGCCGAGCGGGACGGTGCTCTTGGCCTCGACCGTCTCGCCGGTGGCCGGCGTCGGCGGCGTGGCCGAGTCGGTGAAGATGTGGTCTCCCGAGCGGATCCGGATGCCGCCGGTCAGCGCGATCCGGAACTGCGAGTCGGCGCCCATCTCCTTGTCCACCACGCCCATCACCTGCGGCGTCACCTTGCCCTCGCCCAGCCAGCGGTCGTCCTCGCTGGCGGTCGGGAGGTAGGCCGAGCCGATGATCGCCAGGCCGATGCGCGGCCCCTTCGACGTCGACAGCAGCCGGAGCTTGAGGTGGAGCCCGACGTCGCCCAGCCCCTGGCCGTCGAAGCTGAACCGGTCGCTGTTGTTCTGACCCGGGTCGCCCGGGAAGTCGGGATCCTCGTCGCCCGACATCACCTGGAACGGGACCGACACGCCCGGCTCCAGCTCGAGCGGACCGAGCTTGAGGCCGACCGCGGCGATGAGCGTCGGCGTGATGACGTTGGTGACCTCGTAGGAGCTGTCGCCCTCCTCGAACTGGAGCACGCGGTAGCCCCAGTTGGTCACCAGCCCGAACGACACGTCGCCATGGCTGAGGATCTGCGATGCGTTCACCGTGATGAAGCCGCGCGAATCCATCGCCGGGCGGAACGCGTTGAGGTCGATGTTGCCGCCGACCTGGGCATGAACAGGAGCCGCGCCCACCACGAGGGCGGCGACGAGCGAGATGGAGTGCAGTACGCGCATGACGCCTCCGAGCCGGCGGGGGCGCGCAGTTGCTGAGCCGCAACCCCTCGAATTTGCTCCCAGTTACTACAGTCGTACAGAAAAAGCAATTTGCCGACCGTACGGTCGGCTTCGCCCCCGAAATGCGACCGCTCCAGGCCGCGTACTAGATGTCGGTGACGCCTTCCTGGAGGCAGATCTGCTGGACCTGCTGCTGTCGGACGGCGCTGTTGATCCGGCGGATGAACTTGCGCGCCTTGACCGCGCTCTTCAGCCGGCAGGCGGCGATGCCGCAGGTCATCGCGGCGACCTGATCGGTCGACTTCTTCTCCATCGCCAGCTCGCAGAACTTGAGCGACTTGGCGTACGCGCCGTCGGAGGCGGCCTGGCGCGACTGCTCGAGCAGCTGCTCGAACGTGGCGCCGGACGGCGGCGGCGCGGTCGTGCCGCCGGTGCCGCTGCCACCCGGCGGAGTCCCGCCGGTGCCGCTGCCGCCCGGAGTCTCGGCCGGGCCCTCGGTACCGCCGGGGCTGGTGCCTGTCCCGCCCGGGGGCGTTCCCGCTCCCGGAGGCGTCCCGCTCCCGGCCGTGGTGCCCGCGCTCTGCTTGCAGGTGTAGCCCTGAACCACGCGCCCCGCGTCGGACCAGACCCGTCCGACCTCGGAGGCCAGCTTCTCCTGATCGCGACAGCGGCCGCGATCGGCCAGCCGCTTGCCCTCGCGCGCGTGCACGCGGATGTAGTCCTGCTTGAGCCGCTCGTGGTCCTGCTGCGCCTTGACCCGGTAGACCGACTCCGGGTCGAGCCGGCGGTACAGGTCGGCGACCCGCTGGTAGTCGCGGGCGGCCACCGCACGGGTGAACTGCTTGTGGACCTGCTCGTTGGCCAGCTCGCTCTGGGCCTGATCCACCATCGCCTGCGCGGCGCGGCTGGTCGGATCGGCCTCGAGCGCGGCCTTGGCCGCCGTCAGCACCTCGCTCCACTTCTCGGCGTCGACCGCCTTGCGGGCGGTCTCGAGCAAGCGGGAGACCTCGTCGTTGACCGGCGCCTCGGAGCCCTCGCTGCCCGGCTTGACCGCGGCGCCGGGGCCGCCGTCGCGCTCGCCGGCCTCGCCCGGCGGGACCACGCCCGACGGGGCCGTCCCGCTCTCGCCGGATCCTCTGCCCGGCGGGGGCTGGGCCGCCGCCGCGGCGCCGTCCTCGCCCGGCCCGGTGTCCTCGCCACCGCTCATGACCAGGAACAGGACCACCGCCGCGCCGATGACCAGGAGCGCGAGCGCGAGCCACATCGCGATGCGCGACGAGCCCTGCGGGACCACGTCCACCGCCTGCGCGTCGCGCCCGAACACGAAATCCTCGCCCGCCTCGACGAAGCGGAGCCGCACGTGGCCGAGGTCGATCACGTCGGCGCGGCGCAGCTCGACCTTGCCGTACTCCTCACCGTTGACCCGCACGCCGTTGGACGACTGGAGATCGACGATGGCGTGGCGGCCGTTCTCGCGCACCAGCTTGGCGTGGTGGCGCGAGATCGATCGGTGGTTGATGCAGATGTCGTTGTCCTCGGTCCGGCCGATGACCATGGCCGGCTTGTCGAGCTCGAACTCGCGCCCGGCAAAGGCGGTCGACAGCGCGACCAGGCGCGCGTGCCCCACCACGTGGGGAACCGGCGCGACCGGCGCGGTCACCGCCTGCGCCGCCGTCACCGGCGGGGTGCCCGGATCCGTCTCGGGCAGCGGCGCGATCGGCTCGGTCACCGCCGGCACGAAGCTCATGCCCATGACCGCGGCGGCCTCGCTCTTGGTCATGCGCGTGGTGGCCACCACCGAATCGGTCGGCTCGACCGTCTCCGGCACCGGCGTGGTGGCGTGCGGATCGATCCGCTCGATCGGCATCGTCCGCTCGCTGATCGTGTCGGCCTTGTCGTGGGTCTCGGACTTCAGCTCGATCAGGTAGTCGCCGATCTGCACGCGGTCGGTCTCGCGGATCTGGCAGCGCCCCTGGATGCGCGAGCCGTTCACGCGAATTCCGTTGTAACTGTTCAGGTCCTCGATCGTGATCGAGCCGTTCTGGCGGATCAGACGAGCGTGCCGTCGCGAGACGTTGCGCTCGGTCAGACGGATGGTGTTCCCCTCCTTCCGACCGATCGTCAGCTCATCGCGGATGAGCGGAACGACTGTGGTTTTACCCTCGTCGTCTTGGATGACTAGCTTGTACATGCGCGCACACGGTCAGCCAGACAAGCTATCGTAAATTCTAGATTTGCCACTGCCTCAGGTCAAGGCGGTGGGGTGGATCGTGTGCCACGACGAGCCCCGTCGGGGTTGCTGGCGCGCGACGTCGACCAGCTCCGCGCCGTCTCGTAGGAGACCCGCAGCTGGTAGTCCTCCTCGAATCTTTGGAGAACCTCGGGAGGCACGCCAAGCGGCATTCTGGCATCGATCGAGGTCCTTTCGCCAGAGCCGGAGGCACGCGCGCGCGCCCCACGCGTCGGTCGGGCCGTCACCAGCTCCGGCTCGAAGGCCTCCACCTTCATATCCGGCTGAATTCCCGCCCCTTCGAGCGAGCGGCCGGCCGGCGTGTAATAGCGCGCGGTGGTCAGCTTGAGCCCGCTGCCGTCCGCCAGGTCGAGGAAGGTCTGGACCGTGCCCTTGCCGAAGCTGGGCAGGCCGAGCAGCCTGGCCCGCCCGTGATCCTGGAGCGCGGCCGCCACGATCTCGGCGGCGGAGGCCGACCCCTTGTCGATGAGCGCGATGATGGGGAAGCCCGACCAGGTCCCGGGCGCGTGGGCGCGCTCGATCTCGACGCTCTGGCCGGCGCGGCTCACCACCTTGACGATGATACCGGTCGACAGGAACAGGTCGGCCACCCGGACCGCCTGATCGTACAGCCCGCCCGGATTACCGCGCAGATCCAGGAGCAAGACGCGCGGGTCGCGGCCGAACCGGGCCCGCAGCCCCTGCAGCGCGGCCTCGCAGTCGGCGGCGGTCGCCTCCTGGAACCGGCGAATCGCCACGTAGCCGATCGCGGGCGGCAGCGCCAGCCACTCGACGGTCGGCACCTTCACCCGCTCGCGCACCAGCGCGCGCCGGTCGATCCGGCTGTTGCGCGGCGGCGAGACGGACAGCTCCACGCGAGTGCCGGCCGGCCCGCGCAGGAGCGCGCCGAGCTCGCGCAGGCGGCGGACGCTCAGCTCGCGGCCGCTCGCGTCGACGGTGCGGCGGCCGGCGAGCTCGACCACGCGGTCGCCGGCGCGCAGCCCGGCGCGCGCGGCCGGCGATCCGGCGATGAGATCCGACACCACCGGGTAGGGGGGCCTCGCACCGGGCGCCGCGGAGGCGAGCTCGAAGCCGACCCCGCCGAACTCGCCCTCGATGTCCTCGCGCAGGCGCTGGTACCCGCTCGGGCGCAGGAAAGCGGAGTGCCGATCGAGGGTGCGCACCATCCCGGTGATGGCGGCATAGACCAGGTCGCGCTCGTCCGCCTCGTCGACGTACTCGTGCCGGATGTAGGAGAGCGCCTCCGCCAGCGCGTCGAGGGTGGGATAGCGGTCGCGAGCCGCCGGCGCGGCGCTCCCATCGGGCAGCGCGCGCGCGACCAGCGAGGTGGCAAGCACCGCACCGGCCAGGAAACTGGCCAGGTGAGAAGCGAGGAGCCTGCTTCTGCCCACGGCGCGCCAGTATAGACCTAGCGGGTAGGCCCGCGACGCGACGCTGCGCGGCGATCGAGCAGCTCGCCGGTGTTCACGCAGATCTGCTCCGGCGCGAGCTCCATCGGGTCGTCGAGCACCGGCGCGATGCCGGCGGCGACCAGTCGCTCCCAGCGTCGGCGGTACGCGCGCTCCTCGCGCCGTCGGCGGAGGAACTGTCGATACCCTCGTTCGGCCACTACCTCCTTCTTATCGCCCCTCGGGGGCGAAAGGCAAGAAGCCCGAAAATCGTGTCAGCCGGTGTACTGTGATCGTGCGTGTCGCGGGGGAACGCAGAGCCGCTCGGGCCCGTGGCCGAGCCGGCGCGGCTCGGCCGCTATCGTCTGCTGCGCAAGATTGCGGTCGGCGGGATGGCGGAGATCTTCCTGGCGCGCGTCTCCGGCGTCGGGGGCTTCGAGAAGGACGTGGTGGTCAAGCGGATCCTCCCGCAGCTGGCCGAGAACGACGAGATCTTCGCCATGTTCCAGGACGAGGCGCGGATCGCGGCCACGCTCCAGCATCCCAACCTGGTGCAGATCTACGACGCCGGTCAGATCGGCAGCAACTTCTTCATCGCGATGGAGTACCTCGACGGAGCCGACCTCCACACCGTGCGACGGGTGCTGGCCGAACGGCAACGAGGGATACCCCTCCAGCACGCGGTCTTCATCGTGAGCTCGATCGGATCCGGGCTGCACTACGCGCACGAGAAGCGCGGCTTCAACGGTGAGCCGCTCGTCATCGTGCATCGCGACGTCAACCCGCAGAACGTCTTCGTGACCCGCGAGGGCGGGGTGAAGCTGGTCGACTTCGGCATCGCCAAGGCGACCAACAGGATCAGCACGACGCTGTACGGCACGCTCAAGGGGAAGTTGCCCTACATGTCGCCCGAGCAGTGCCGCGCCGAGCCGGTCGACCGCCGCTCGGACGTCTACTCGCTCGGCGTGCTGCTCTACGAGGTGACCACCGGGCGGCGCCCGTACAGCGGGCGGAGCGAGTACGAGCTCCTGCGCGACATCGTCGAGGGCGAAGTGCCGCTGCCGACCCAGGTGGCGCCCGGCTACCCGCCCGACCTCGAGGCGATCGCGCTGCGCGCGCTGGCCCGCGATCGCGAGGCCCGCTATCCCGACGCGCTCACCATGGTGCAGGAGCTCGAGCACTTCGCGCGCCGCCACGAGCTGGTCGGATCGACCCTCGCGATGGCGGAGTTCCTCGCCCCGGTGCTGGACGAGGCGCAGCGCCAGACCGAGCTCCGCCAGCACAACCGGATGAGCAGCGCGCCGCCGCCGCCGGCCGAGCCGGAGCTCGACGCCGAGCCGTGGGACTGTGCGGGCGCGGATCGCCTGCAGACGCTGGCCGCGATCCTCGGGCGAAAGCAGGAGCGAGCCGGCGGCCCGCGGCCCGCCACGGCGGAGCCCGAGCCCGAGGCCGAGCGCAGCGTGGC
>DATHKR010000259.1:0-24782 GCA_035489015.1 Kofleriaceae bacterium
CACGCGCGCGACCAGCGCGGCGATGGCGGCGGTGACGATCACGAGGCCGCCGTGGACGAGGCCGATGTGGAAGCGCTCGCTGATCGGGCAGTGGAGATGGAGGGTGAGCCCGCCCAGGGAACCGCCGGCGGCGCCGATGGCGGCGGCGAGCCAGCGCGAGCCGACCGGGATGGCTCCGCGGACGGCCAGGGCGGTCAGGAGGACGGGGACGGCGGCGACGGTGATGCCCCAGCGGAGGCAGCCGGGACCATGTCCGACCACGGCGGATATGGTGGCGGGGTAGGTGGTGCCGGTCTCGGTGAGGGACTCGGGGCGGAGGAGGCCGGCCGTGATGAAGAACGCGGCGGCCAGCGCTCCGGCGGCGGCCGCCCAGCGCCAGCGCGGGAGGACCTGGCCTCGCGGCGGGACCAGGACCAGCCAGGTGATCGCGAGGAAGCCGGCCAGCCAGACCGCGCCGATGCCGATCAGCCAGATCGGCGGGATGCGGTCGAGGTCGTCGCGGACGCCCATCCAGGCCAGGATGCCGGTCGCGTAGAACAGCGACAGGCCGAGCACCGCGGCCCACTCGCGGCGGGGCAGGCGGGTGGTGGCTGGCTGCAGCCGGGCCAGCTCGCGGATGAGCGCGCTGCCCATGGCCGGCGCCGCGCCGCCCTCGGTCGACAGCGCGCTCAGGCTCTCCTCGACGCGGCGGTCGACGCCGTCGGCGGCCGGTTCGCCGTTGGCGCTGGCCGGGGCGCGCGGGCGGTCGGTCACGCGGCGCCTCCGGCGCCGATCGCGGCGAGCGCGCGGCGCAGCGCCACGTAGGCCCGGTGCGCGCGCAGCTTCATCGCGCCGGCGGTGGCGCCGGTGATCGCCGCGGCCTCGGCGATGCTCTTGCCGCTCATCTTGGTCAGGATGATCGCCTCGCGCTGGGCGGGCGGCAGGCGCGACAGCGCGTCGAGGGCGGCGGTGACCAGCTCCGGATCGGCGGCGGCCGGCTTCGCGTCGGCCAGCGGGCTGCCGTCCATCGCCGCCGGCACCTCGGGCAGATCCCCCTCGCCGCGGCTCACGTTCACCCGGGCGCGCTTGCGGCGGCGCGCCTCGTCGAGGAACGTGCGGCGCGCGATGGCGAACATCCACGGCACCGGATCCGCGCCGCGCACGTAGGCCGAGCGCGCGCCGTGCACCTTCAGGAACGTCTGCTGGACCAGGTCCTCGGCGGTCGCGCGCTCCCCGCACATGCGCTGGAGATAGCCGACCAGGCGCGGCGCGACCCGCGCGTACAGGTCGCGGAACGCGCCGGCGTCGCCATCGCAGTATCGAGTCATGAGGTCGGCTTCTACCGACATGCCGGTAGCCTGATGGTATACGCCGCAAAAGGCCGGCGGGTTACGGGCGTACGCGGTTCAGCTGACTACACTCCGCCATCATGGAACCGTCCAGCAAGACAGGGATCTACCGGCCTGCGAGGGTGGGGTGAGGGTCGTGGACCGCGAGCCACAGCTCATCGTCGCGTCGGCCCGGCTGCCGGTGGCGCTCTCGCGTCAACCGGGCTCGTCCGAGGGTGACGGGAAGTGGGACGTGGCGGACAGCCCCGGCGGTCTGGCCACGGCCCTGCGCGCGGTCGCCGGCCAGCGCCCGTTCCTGTGGGTCGGCTGGCCCGGGGCGTCGGTGCCGCCCGCCGAGCGCGCGGCGGTGACCCGCCAGCTGGAGGAGCAGAGCGGCGTGGTGCCGGTCTACCTCGAGCGCAAGGAGGTGCACGGCTGGTACGAGGAGCTGTCCAACCGGGTCCTCTGGCCGCTGTTCCACGCCATGCCGCCGGCGATCCGGGTCGCGCCGGGCGCGTGGCAGCGCTACGTCGACGTGAACCAGCACTTCGCCGACGCCATCGCGGCGCGCGCGCGCCCGGGCGACACCATCTGGGTGCACGACTACCAGCTCGCGCTGGTGCCGGAGATGCTGCGCAGCCGCGAGCTCGACTGCGCGATCGGCTTCTTCCTCCACATCCCGTTCCCCGCGTCGGAGACGTTCCGCACGCTGCCGGTGCGCGAGGAGGTGCTGCGCGGGATGCTCGGCTCCACCTTCATCGGCTTTCACGCCTACGAGTACATCAGCCACTTCCGCAGCTCGGCGCTGCGCATCATCGGCGTCGAGTCGGAGCCGGAGCACCTGGTCCTGCCGACCCATCACGTGCGGATGGGTGCGCTACCGATCGGCATCGAGCCGGACGAGATCGAGGAGGTCGCCCGGCGGCCGGAGATCGCGGCCGAGCTCGAGTCGCTGAGCGAGCGCTATCGCGGGCGCAAGGTGATCCTCGGGGTCGACCGGCTCGACTACACCAAGGGCCTGCCGCAGAAGCTGCTCGCGTTCGAGGAGCTGCTCGAGAAGCACCCGGACCTGGCCGACAAGGTCGTCTTCATCCAGGTCGCGTCGCCGTCGCGGATGAGCGTGGTCGAGTACCAGCGCCTGAAGCGCGAGGTGGACGAGCTGGTCGGGCGCATCTCGGGGCGGTTCGCCAGCACCGCGGCGAGCCCGCTGGTCTACCTGCACCAGCACGTGCCGCGCGAACAGCTGGTGCCGCTCTACCAGCTGGCCGACGTCGCCCTGGTCACCCCGCTGCGCGACGGGATGAACCTGGTCTGCCTCGAGTACGTGGCCGCGCGCGGCGAGCGGCCCGGCGCGCTCCTCTTGAGCGAGTTCGCCGGCGCGGCCCAGTGCCTGTCCGGCGCGGTGCTGGTCAACCCCTACAACACCGGGCAGATCGCCTCCTGCCTGGCCGACGCGCTCCGGGACGAGCCCAACGCCGACGCGTTCCAGCACATGCGCGAGTTCGTGTATGGCAACACGTCGACCATCTGGGCCGGCCGTTTCCTGGCCCGGCTGGAGTCGACCTGGCGCGAGTTCGGCGGGCGGGTCAAGCGCCTGCGCGCCGGCAACGCGCGGGCGACGGAGCTGGTGCGGCGGGCGGAGCGCCCTCTCATCCTGCTCGACTACGACGGCACGCTGCAGCCGCACGTGAAGATCCCGTCGCAGGCGGTGCCCTCGGAGCGGGTGCGCTCGCTCCTGGCCCAGTCGGCCCGCCTGGCCCGCACGTACGTGGTGAGTGGGCGGCCGGCGTCGGTGCTCGAGGCGTGGCTGGGCGACCTCGGGCTCGGGCTGGTGTGCGAGCACGGTCTGGCGCTGCGCCATCCGGGCGGCACCTGGTCGGCGCCGCCCGCGCTCGACGACCGGCTGCTCGACGAGGTGGTCGAGCCGCTGTTCCGCGACTTCTACGAGCGCACCCCGGGCAGCCGCATCGAGCGCAAGGCGGCGTCGCTGGCCTGGCACTACCGCGGCAGCGACCCGAAGCTGGGCGCCTGGCGGGCCCACGAGCTGGTCAACCAGCTGGAGGGGAGGCTGTCGGGCCAGCCGTACAGCGCGCTGCTCGGCTCGCGGGTGGTGGAGGTGCGCCACGTCAACATGACCAAGGCGGCCGCGGTCACCGCCATCCTGGCGGCGAACGTCGAGTGCGACGCGGTCCTGTGCGCCGGCAACGACCGGACCGACGAGGACATGTTCCAGGCCGTGGCGGCCTCACGCCTGCCAGCGGTCGTGATCTACGTCGGGGGGCTCAACACCTCGGCCGAGTTCTTCGTCGAGACCCCGGTGGAGCTCCTCGACCGGCTGGAGGAGCTCCTGGGGGTGTGGAACACGGCCCACTCGACCTTGCGCGCGGGCGCCTGACCGTGCTGTCTTAGGCCCCGTGACAGCTCGACGCACAAAGCGAAGTCTCAAGGACCGCCCCAAGTACAAGCAGGAGCGGGCGCTCAAGAACCGGAAGAAGAAGGCCGGCCAGGCCGCCGCGCAGAAGCGCAGCGTCAACAAGAGGAAGGCAGCGCGCAAGCGGCGCGGCAAGCTGAAGAAGGGGCGCTGATCCGTCCCTCGTGATCCATCTCGCGCTTCGTCTGACGCCGCCGTCAACAACGTGACGGATGGGTGTGCCGCCTGGCCTCTGAGGTAGGCTGGCGCTCGTGCACGCCCTCGTCCTCGCCGGAATCCTGTCGACCAACCCTCTCGCCGTCATCTCGACGGAGCAGCTCTCGGGAGACATCACCGCCGAGGGAGGCGACTACGCCTTGGTCGAGTTCGTGGTGCCCGAGGGCACCGTCGAGATCCGGTTCTCGCACACCGACAACTCGGACGACGACATCCTCGACTTCGGCATACGCGACCAGAACGGGCAACGCGGCTGGGGCGGGGGCCTCGCCGAGGACAGCGTCATCGGGGTCGACGAGTCGACCCGCGGCTACGTGATCGGGCCGATCACGCCTGGCACCTGGTACGTGGACATCGGCAAGGCCCAGCTGGTCAACAAGACCGTCCATTACAACATCACGGTCGAGTTCAACGACGCCGCGACCCTCGAGGTGCGCCCGCGCGCCGAGTTCGAGCCGGTCGTCCTCGAGGAGAGTGCGCGCTGGTACGCCGGCGACTTCCACGTCCACTCGGCCGAGAGCGGCGACGCGAGCGCCACGTTCGATCAGATCCACGATCTGGCCCGCATGCGCGGGCTCGACTTCGTCAACCTGAGCGACCACAACATCGTCAGCCAGCACCCGCTCATGGCGGCGTACCAGACCGGCGTGGACGATCTCCTGTTCCTGCGCGGCTCGGAGATGACCACGTACTCCGGGCACGGCAACACCGTCGGCAACCACAGCTACATCGATCACCACGTCGGCCGCGACGGCCGCACCATCCAGCAGGTCCTGCAGCAGATCGTGGACGACGACGCGATCTTCATCGTCAACCACCCGCAGCTCGACCTGGGTGATCTCTGCATCGGCTGCGCCTGGACCCACGAGGGCACCCCGTGGGCCCAGGTCACCGGCATGGAGCTGCAGACCGGCTCGTACTCGATCGTGCCCATCTTCGAGGACCGGGTCCTGGCCATGTGGGACGACCTGCTCGATCAGGGCTATCGCATCACAGGCGTGAGCGGCAGCGACGACCACACCGCCACCCTCATGCCCGAGGGGCTCGACAGCCAGATCGGAACGCCGACCTCGATGGTGTTCGCCGAGGAGCTGAGCGAGGCCGGCATCATGAAGGGCGTGCGGGAGGGGCGCGTGGTGGTCAAGCTGCGCGGCCCGGACGACCCGATGGTCGAGCTCACCGCCACCACCGACGGCGGTGACAGCGGGATGATCGGCGACACCCTGACCGGCGGAGTGGTCCAGGTGACGGCCCACGTGGTCGGCGGCAGCGGCATGAAGTTGCAGCTGGTCCGCAACGGCGAGGACGACGAGATCGTGGACGTCGACAGCAACGACTTCACTCAGGTGTTCGAGCGCGAGACGCGCAGCGAGGGCGACCGCTACCGGGTGCACCTGAGCGACGGTCTCGACGTGGTCGTCACCAACCACGTCTGGGTCGAGTATGCGCCACCCGTCGGCGGAGGCGATCCGGACGCCGGGACGGCCGGGCCCGACGGCGGCGGCGGCGACGATGGCGACGACGACGACGGCTGCGGCTGCCGCAGCGCCGGCGCCAGCGGCGCCTGGTCGAGCCTGTGCGTGCTGGCGGCGGCCGCGTTCGCGCTCAGGCGGCGGCGCTCCAGGCGATGAGCAGCTGGCCGGCGAAGTAGAGCGGCAGCCCCCAGGCCTTGTTCCAGAAGCTCTGGTGGGAGAAGCGCTGCCGCGCCACCGCGAGGTCGGAGACGAAGAAGCAGAGCGCGCCGCCGGCCAGGAGCGCGGCGCGGCGCTCGCCGAACCAGGCCGGCGCGCCGGCGAGGAGCGGGGCGGCCGCCGCGGCCAGGGTCAGCGCGATGAGGGCGGTGTAGATCGCGACCGGGACCCGCAGGTTGCCCAGGTTGGGCCACAGCCAGCGCAGCACCAGCACCGCCGCGACCGCGGGCACGAGCGCCCACGGCGCCAGCCAGGCGTGCGGCGCGGCGACCAGGGTGGCGGCGCGCACCACGCAGACGTGATCGATCGCGAACAGCGCCAGCCCGATGACGAAGCCGCGCCGCTTGCGGCCGAGCAGGGCGGCGTCGCCGAGCGCGCCGAACACCAGCGCGGTCGCGATCCAGCGGCCGTAGGGCCACGCCGCGGCCCCGGCCAGTAATCCGGCCGCCACGAAGCTGGCCGCGGCGATGAGCTTGGGGATGCGGCGGGCCGGCTCGCCGGCCTCGCCGCGCGCGATGGCGCGCTCCACCCCGACCAGCACCACGGCGGCGGCGGCGCATCCGCCCGTGGCCACGAGCGCCGCGATCACGAGCGAGGCGGCTCGATGCCGGCGGCGGCGCGCTCGACCAGGCCGAGCCGGTCCTGACCCCAGAACTGGCGCTCGGTCCCGCCGTGCGCGACGAAGAAGGTCGGCGCGCCGAACACGCCGCGCTTCACCGCCTCGCCGGTCAGGTCGATGAGGCGCTGCTTCGTCGCCGGCTCGCGGGTGGCCGCCAGCATGGCGGCGCCGTCGAGGCCGAGGGCGCCGAGCACGCCGGCCAGCTGGGCCGGGTCCTCCATGTCGACGTTGTCGACCCAGGCGGCGCGGAACAGGGCCAGGCTCGCCTCGGCGATCCGGTCGCCGGCCACCAGGGCGAGGCGGAGCGCGGTGATCGAGCGGAGCGGGAAGATCGAGTTCCAGCGGAACGGCACCTGCCAGGCGCTGGCCCACACGTCGAGCTCGCGGCCCATGTACCGCCGCCTGGACTCCGACATGGCCAGGAGCGGCACGTTGGGCCCGCCGAGCTCCTTGAACACGGCCCCGAGCAGCATCGGCCGCCACTCGAGGCGCGCGCCGGCGCGGGCGGCGAGCGCCTGGATCTGGGTCGAGGCGAGGTAGGCGTAAGGGCTCGAGAAGTCGTACCAGAACTGGATCACGGCCGGCTCGGCGCCGTCCGACGACGCGGACGCCGATGTCGACGCCGGCCCGGGCGCAATGACTGGATCCGGCCGCCCCGGCAGGACCCCCCTCGCCGGCGGCGCACCCTGGCCGGGTCGCCAGCCGCCCAGCACCGCCTCGACCAGGTCGAGTCGATCCTGCCCCCAGAACATGTGCTCGGCGCCGTCGTCGGTGTGGACGAACAGGGTCGGCGCGCCGAACACGCCGCGCGCGACCGCCTCGTCGGTGCGGCGGCGCAGCTCGTCCTTGATCGCGGCGTCGTCGGTGGCGGCCAGCGCGCGCTCGACCTCGGCGCCGTCCAGGCCGGCCGCGCCGAGCGCCCGGGTCAGCGCCTCCGGCTCGCCGATCTGCTCGCCGCGCTCCCAGTACGACCGGTAGAGCTCGTGGATCATCGCCGGCCAGCGCGCCTCGTCGACCGCGAGCAGGGTGCGCAGCGCGCGCACCGATCGCTGGGGATGGCCGGGCGGCATGGCCAGCGGCAGGCCGCGCACCTCCGACCACCGGCGCATGTCGACCAGGTGATCGACCCGCTTGGCCAGAGGCTCGTTGCCGAGCCCGTGCTCGGCTCCCACGGCGCGGAGCACGCCGCCGAGGAGCATCGGTCGCCAGACCAGCTCGGCGCCGGTGCGGCGGGCCAGCTCCTCGACCTCGAAGGAACCGAGGTAGGCGAACGGGCAGGTGAAATCGAAGTAGTACTCGAGGCGCATGGTGGGGCTCCGTGCGGGATCCGCGAGCGGACGACGCTACTCTAGCTGACGCGCACCGATCCCAGAGGTGCGCGTCCGGATTGAAAAAGTCCGCGACAATCAACCGGAACGAAATGCCTTTTCACGGCCCCGAGCCGGGCGGCCTCGGGCCGTGCGCTTTGACATTGCGGGGGCTGGATGAAAAAATGAAACGGAATGGCGAAGCTCGTTGAAGGCTTCAAAGACGGGAGGCCCGAGCTCGGCCGGCGCACCTTCCTGGTCCCGGAGAATCACGCCGAGGTCCTGGCGCTGCTCTATCACGAACAGACCGGAATCGTCGGTGGCCTTCCGGTTGGCCCGGTGACCACTGACGCGATGGGAGAACACGGCATCCGCATGTATCCGGATCAGGACCCCGAGGTCCTGGAAGAGACGAGGCGCTACTTCGAGAAGCTGGCGGAGCGATTCACCTCGGAGCTGCCCCAGGCGTGATCGCGGCGGCCGCCCGGACGCGGGCCGTCGGGATGGATCGGCCGCGACAACGATGGACTTGTCGGTTCGCGGGTCCTAAGGTGCGCGGCGCCATGGGGACCAACTCTCCGGCGGGCGCGGCTGCGTTCGCGCTGGTCGGCGGGATCCTCGCGCTGGCCGCGACCGCCTGCGCCGGCGGCTCGCGCGGCGCGCCGGCCGGCTGCAGCAAGGACACCGACTGCCACTTCAGCCGGGTGTGCGAGGCGGGCGAGTGCCGCGATCGGCTGGCGCCCGGCGGCGCCACGCCGGTCGGACCGGGCGCGGCGCAGATCACCCCGGCCCCGACGCCGCACCCCGGCCCGCCGCCGTTCGCGATGTACAAGGGCAACGCCCAGCACACCGGGGCGCTGGCCGGCCGGGCGCCGGAGCGCGCGCCGCGCCAGCTGTGGGCGGTGAAGACCGGCGGGCCGATCGCCGGCTCGCCGACGGTCGGGCCGGACGGCACCATCTACGTCGGCTCGCACGACACCAACCTCTACGCGGTGACGCCGGAGGGGGCGGTGAAGTGGCGCTTCAAGACCGGCGACCGGATCTGGAGCACGCCGGCGGTGTCGCAGGACGGAACCGTCTACGCCGGCTCCGACGACGACAACCTGTACGCGGTGGACGGGGCGAGCGGGCGCGAGAAGTGGCACTTCCGCATCGGCGACTGCAAGGCGCCGACCGGCTTCGGCCCCGAGGGCACCCGCTGCGACGCCGACGGCGGCCCGACCCTGGGGCCGGACGGGACGATCTATCTCGGCGGCGACGGCGTCTACGCGGTGTGGCCGGACGGGACCCTGCGCTGGAAGCTGGCCACCCCGGAGCACGTGTCGGCCGCGCCGGCGCTGGCGGCCGACGGAACCGTCTACGCGGTGTGCCAGGACGACACTCTGTACGCGATCCGGGCCGACGGGACCAAGGCGTGGTCGCTGCGCACCGAGCAGGACCTGGAGGCGGCGCCGGCGGTCGGCGGCGACGGTACGATCTACTTCGGCGGCGACGACGGGGCGCTGGTCGCGGTCGCGCCGGACGGCAACATCAAGTGGCGGGTGCTGACCGGCGCCGACGTTCGCTCGTCGCCGTCGCTGGGCGCCGATGGAACGATCTACGTCGGGTCGTACGACAAGAACCTCTACGCGGTGTCGCCGGGCGGCTCGGTGAAGTGGCGGTTCGCCTCGGCCGAGAAGATCCACGGCGCACCCGCGGTGGCCCAGAACGGCGTCGTGCTGATCGGGTCGCAGGACGACCACCTGTACGCGCTGTCGGCAGTGGGCGTCCTCCTGTGGTATCTGGAGCTGGACGGGGACGTGGATTCGACCCCGGCCCTGAGCGCTGCTGGCGTGCTATATGCCGGCGGTGACGACGGCGCGCTGCGCGCCTACCGGTAGCGCAGCCGCCCATGGATGCGCGCCGAGGGCGCGCGATGAAGGTGAGCGCGAGAGCGCGATACGGTTCGAAATGAAAGTGGAACGAGAGAGAGTTTTGTCGGCGCTGGGGAGGTCCTATACGGGCCACATCGGCTTCACGGATCTGGCCGAGGCGATGAATCTGCCCCGTCGCGACGAGCCGCGCCTGCGCGCGGTCCTGGCCAACATGGTGGAGGAGGGGCAGATCGAGGAGGTTGGCAAGGCCGGGTACCGGCTGTCGCGGCCCGACGGCGAGCCGCGCGCGAGCGGGCGCATCCGCGTCCACCCGGCCGGCTACGGGTTCGTCGAGCGCGAGGACGGGATGGGGCCGGTGTTCGTGCCGGCCAAGTACCGCGGCGTCGCGCTCGACGGCGACCGGGTGCTGCTGTCCACCTGGGAGGGCTTCAAGGGGACCGAGGGGCGAGTCGAGAAGGTGCTGGCGCGCGGGCGCGCCAAGCTGACCGGCGTCCTGGCCTCGAGCGGGCGGGCGATCTACCTGGAGCCGGACGACCCGCGCATCGCGACCGACTACGGCCGCATCGCGCTCGAGGACGGCGCGCGCGGCGCGCGGGTCGGCGACAGCGTGGTGATCGAGATCTCGCAGTACCCGACCCAGAACAAGCCGCGAATCGTCGGGCGCATGGTGAAGGTGCTGGGCAACCCGGACGACCCGGCCACCGAGATCGAGAAGATCGTCGCGTGCGCCGACATCCCGGCCGAGTTTCCCGACGACGCGGTGGCCCAGGGCAAGAGCACGGCCAGCGAGGTGGGGCCGGCCGACCTGGCCGATCGCATCGACCTGCGCGACCGCGCGTTCCTGACCATCGATCCGGAGAACGCGCGCGACTTCGACGACGCGATCTGCATCGAGGATGGTCCGCACGGGGGCGAGCGGGTCTGGGTGGCGGTGGCCGACGTGTCGCACTACGTCCACCCGGACGACCCGCTCGACCGCGAGGCGCAGCTGCGCGGGGTCTCGGTCTACCTGCCCGACCGGGTCGTCCCGATGCTGCCGATGGAGCTGTCCTCGGGGATCTGCTCGCTCAACCCGAACGTCGACCGCTGCGCCATGGTGGTGCGGCTCGACTTCGACCAGAGCGGAACGGTCCGCGACACCGGCTACTGCGCGGCGGTGATCCGCTCGCGCGCGCGGCTGGATTATCCCGGGGTGGCGGCGGGGCTGTCGGGCGACTTCCGCGGCCGCCGCGAGCAGTATCGCAAGTGGACCGGGACGCTCGAGCGCATGAACACGCTGGCGGTGCGGCTGCGCGAGCGGCGCCGGGCGCGCGGCACCCTCGAGCTGGAGATCCCCGAGGCCAAGGTGGTGCTCGACGCCGACGATCCGCGCCTGGTGCGCGACGTGGTCCGGGCCAAGGACACCGAGGCGGTGCGCGGCGCGTACCAGCTGGTCGAGGAGTACATGATCGCCGCCAACGAGGCGGTCGGCGGGTTCTTCGCCCAGCGCGGGCTGCACGCGGTGTGGCGGGTGCACGCGCCGCCGGCCGAGTCGCGGGTGGCCGAGCTGGCCGAGCTGCTGGAGAGCTTCGGCATCGCGGTGGACGTGGAGGCGGCGCGCACGCCGCGCGGGATGCGCGACGTGATGGAGGCGATCGGCGACCGGCCGGCCTCGCGCGCCCTCTCGTTCTTGCTGCTGCGCTCGCTCAAGCAGGCGGTGTACGACACCGAGAACGTCGGCCACTTCGGCCTGGCCTCGGAGACGTACCTGCACTTCACCTCGCCGATCCGGCGCTACCCGGACCTCCTGGTGCACCGGTTGCTCAAGTACTACCTGCACCGCGAGGGCCAGGCGGCCGGAGGCGGGGGCAAGTACGAGCCCCTGGCCCGCGACGAGCTGGACGAGCTGGCCCGCGACTCGTCGTCGCACGAGCGGCGCGCGATCGAGGCGGAGCGCGAGGCGGTCGCGATGTACCGCGCCTACCTCATGCGCGATCACATCGGCGAGGAGTTCACCGGGCGGGTCTCGGGCGTGCAGGCGTTCGGCGTGTTCGTCGAGCTGGACGAGCCGTTCGTCGAGGGCATGATCAAGCTCGAGGGGCTGGGCGGCGACTCGTACGAGCTGGACGACCGGCGCATGAACATCGTCGGGCGCCGGTCCGGCTTCTCGCTCGGCCTCGGCGATCCGGTGCGGGTCGAGCTGCTCGACGTGTCGGTCCCGCGCCGGCGGGTCGACTTTCGCCTGGTGCGCGGCGAGGAGTAGGAGCCGGGCGGGCCGCGGCTTCAGCCGGGCCGCAGGGCGGCGAGCAGCGCGTCGGCGTTGACCGGCTTGGCCAGGACTTCGATCACGCCGAGCGAGCGGACCCGGGTGCGGGCCGATGCGCTGGCCCGCGACGAGACCACCACGACCGGCAGGTAGGCGAGGACCGGATCGGCGCGCAGGCGCTCGATGAGCTCGACCCCGCCCATCTCCGGCATCTGGAGGTCGGTGACCAGCGCGTCGTAGCGGGCGCGGCCGAGCATGCGCCAGGCGGCCAGGCCGGTCGGCGCCGCGTCGACCTGGTAGCCGGCCCGCTCGAGCAGGCGCGTCATCGCCTCGCGCACCGCCGGCGAATCGTCGACGATGAGGACGCGGCCGGCCGACCGGCGGTGCGCGGCGGTGGCGGCGTCCGGGTAGGCCAGGCGGACCAGCGCGGCCGGGTCGAGGATGAGCTGCACCTTGCCCGAGCCGCTGATCGTGCCGCCGGCGTAGAGCGATAGCGGGCCGAGCAGCGGGCCGAGGCTCTTCACCACGATCTCGCGGGGGCCGACGATCTTGTCGACCGTGAGGGCGAGGCGGCGGCTGGCGTAGTCCAGGACCACCGCCGGCACCGCGGCGCCCGGGCGAGGCGGCGGCGCGGCCAGGACGGCGTGGAGCAGGACCAGCGGGACCGCGCCGCCCTGGAAGTCGAGCTGGCCGGGCAGCTGGCCGTCCGGACCGGTCGAGGTGGCCTCGACGGTGCCGAGCACGTGCACGTTGGGGATGGCGTAGACGTGGCCGCCGACCTTGAACAGGAGCGCGTTGGTGATCGCGGTGGTGAGCGGCAGCCGCATCGAGAAGGTGGTGCCGGCCCCGGGCGACGACGCGACCGACAGATCGCCGCCCAGCTGCGCGACCGTCTCGCGAACCGCGTCGAGCCCGATGCCGCGCCCGGCCAGCTCGTCGACCACCTGGCGCGACGACAGGCGCGCGTCGAACAGTGCGCGCAGGACCTCGCCGTCGTCGGCCAGCCCGGCGTGGGCCGCCGACCAGCGCCCGCTGTCGACCAGGCGCTTGCGCAGGACCGACGGGTCGATGCCGGCGCCGTCGTCGGCCACCTCGATGACGACGGTCTGCCCCTCGTGGCGGGCCGACACCGTGACCATGCCCTCGTCCGGCTTGCCGGCGGCGCGGCGCCCCTCGGCCGACTCGATGCCGTGCACGACCGCGTTGCGCAGGAGGTGGATGAGCGCGTCGCCGATCTGATCGGCGACCGACTTGTCGAACTCGGTCTCCCCGCCGAGGGTGACCAGGCGGACGCTCTTGCCGGCGGCGCGGGCCAGGGCGCGCACCTGGGGGGCCAGCCGCTGGAACAGGGTGCGGCTCGACTGCATGCGGATGTCGGTCAGGCCATCCTGGAGCGCGTTGCCGGTGCGGCGGAGGGCGGCGGCGTCGTCGAGCAGCTCGCGCTGGAGGCGATCGAGCTGGGCGAGCTGCTGGTCGAGGTCGCGCTCGATGGCGCGCAGGCGATCGGCGGGCGGCCCGGCCGTCTCGGTCCCGGCCGCCGCGCCGAGCGCGCCCCGCACCCGGACCAGCTCGGCGACCACGCCGCGCAGCTCGGCCAGGCGGCGCTCGATGCGCGTGCGATCGAAGACCAGCTCGCCGACCCCGTCCATCAGGCGATCGATGCGGGACGGATCCACGCGCAGGAGCGCCCGCTCGTCGCGCCGGGCCAGCCGGTAGGCCGCGCTGACCGGCTCGCCCACGATCGGCATCGGCCCGGTCACCCCGGCCGGGTCGACGTCGATCGGCGCCGCGCCGCCGCCGGCCACGCCGGTCAGCGCCGACAGCTTCTCGTCGAGCAGCGCGCCGAGCGCCACCGCCTCCTCGCCGTGCTCCTCGCCGACCGCGGCGCGGGCGCGCAGACAGTCGATGATCTCGACCAGCGCGTCGCGGGTGCGGGCCGACCAGGCCAGCCGCCCGCCGCGCAGCCGCTCGACCACGCCCTCGAACTGATGAGCGGCGTCGGCGAACGCGCGCAGCCCGACGGTGCCGGCGGTGCCCTTCAGCGAGTGGGTGGTGCGAAGCAGCTCGCTCAGCGCGGCCGGGTCCATCGCGTCGGCCGGCGCGCGCAGGAGCAGGTGGGTCAGCTGGTCGAGCGCCTCCTGGCTCTCGTCGCGGAACAGGACCCGCAGCGCCTGGTACTCGCTGGTGTTGAACGAATCATCGGCCGGTCCGCGCACCCGGCCATCCCCCTTGTCGCGGTCGCGCTCGTCACTCACGGGCAGCGTCTCCGGCTCGGCCGGCCGCGTCGCCAGCCGCCCGCGCGGCCGCCTGAGCGCGGGCCAGCAGCGCCGGCGGATCGATGAGCGGCACCGCGCGCCCGCTCGAGTCGACCAGCGCCGAGTCGCCGCGCCGCCGGTGAGGGCGCAGAGTGGAGACCTCGATCACGCTGGTCACTCGCAGCGCCGCGCGCACGTCCTCCACCTCGACCAGGATCGCCGCCTCGCCCCCGTGCGCCGACGCCGGCCCCGGCCCGGTCGCCGCCCCGTCGATCAGGAACGACAGGTCCAGGATCGTCATGATCGCGCCGCGGTAGTTGACCACCCCGGCCACTGCATCCGGCGCGTGCGCCACCGGCGTCACCGGCCCGAGCGTGAACACCTCCCGGACCCAGCGCAGCTCGATCGCGTAGCGAGCCTGGCCGAGGGCGAAGACGATCACGTTCTTCATGGCGCGGAGGCGCGGCGCGGGCGCCGGCGCCAGCTCGTTTATATCACCCGGTCCAGGGCGG
Organism: Kofleriaceae bacterium; assembly: GCA_035489015.1. GTDB lineage: Bacteria > Myxococcota_A > Polyangia > Haliangiales > Haliangiaceae > DATFRY01. The sequence continues at coordinate 14,458 of DATHKR010000259.1, forward strand.
CAGCGACGGAGGCGCAGGCGGTCGCCATCAGGACGAGGCGAGGCTCGCCTCGTCGACGATTCGATTGTTGTGGAAACCGGGCGGTGGGTCGGGTCACCCTGTCACCACGTGCGCGCCGCACTCTGCATCGCGAGCGTCGGGTGGATGTCGGTGGTCCTGGTCGGCTCTGCGGGCGCGCAGTCGGCGGATCGGCCGGGGCTGGCGCTCACCTGGCAGCGGCCGGCCGGATGTCCCGACGAGGCGGCGATGCGGGCGAAGATCGCCGAGGCGGCCGGCGGTCCGGGCGCGGCGGACGGGGCCGCGCGCGCACGCGCGGGGCGGCTCCCCGACGGAGAGTGGATCGTCGAGCTGGATGTCGGCGACGGGCCCCGCACCCTGCGCGGCGACACCTGCGACGACGTCGCGCGCGCCGCGGCGCTGGTCATCGGGATCGCGCTGCGCGCCCAGCGCTCGGCGCCGGCGGTGACGGAGAGATCGGCTCAGGTCGGCGATGCGGAGGTGCCGTGGCGCGATCGACCGGGCGGGGAACCGGCCGCGGTCGAGGCGAGGGTCGAGCGCCGCCCCGCCGTGCGCTTGCGACCGGCGATCGCGGCCCGCGCCGGCGTGATGACCGGCGCCTTGCCCGAGCTGGCCGCGATGGCGCGGGTCGGCGTCGTGGTGAGAGCGGGCGATCTGGCCGGGCGCGTCGACGCCACCTTCGCGACCGCGCGACACGGGATGCTCCTGGAAGCGGGCGCGGAGGCGGCGGTCCGCGTGGACCTCCTCGCCGGCACCGGATCGGGCTGCTACGTGACCGGCTGGCTGTGGTGGTGCGGCGGGCTCGAGATCGGGACGGTGCGGGCGTTGGCCAGCGCGGGCGACGCCCACGTCTCCGGCGCCGGCATGTGGGTGGCCGGTCATGTGGGCCCCTCCGCGGCGCTGTCGCTGTCGCGGTCGGTGGACCTGGTGCTGGAGATGGAGGCGGCGGTTCCGCTGGTTTATCCGCGCTTCTCGGTGAACGACGTGGCGCTGACCGGCCCGGAGGCGGTCTCGCTCCGCACCAGCCTGGGCCTGCGGGTCGACATTCCGTGACGAGAGGCACCGGGTGGGACGACTCATGGCAGTGGCGGATGCCCTGCCGACCGGACGTGCCATCCCGCTCGACTTCGAGGCGGTCTACGAGCAACAGCTCGGGTTCGTGTGGCGCACCCTGGCGGCAGCCGGCGTCCCCGAGTCCCGGCTGGAGGACGCGTCGCAGGACGTCTTCGTCATCGTGCACGGCAAGCTGGCCGAGTTCGAGGGCCGCTCGAAGCTGACCACGTGGATCTACGCGATCGCGCGCCACGTCGCGCTCGACTACATCCGGAAGGTGTCTCGCGAGCGGAGACGCCAGCGAGCGTTCGCCGAGGTGCCGGACGGGGAGGCCACCGCGCCGAGCCCGGAGGAAGAGGCGGGCGAGGTGCAGGCGCGACGCGTGCTGCTCGAGCTCCTCGAGCGGCTCGAGCCCGGCCGGCGCGACGTGTTCGTGCTGGTGGAGATCGAGGGGATCCCGGTGCGCGAGGTCGCGCGGATGCTCGCCATCAAGGAGAACACCGCCTGGTCCCGGCTGCGCCTGGCCCGGAGCGACCTGGAGCGACACGCCGCGCGGCTGCGCGCTCGTGACGGGGAGGGGCTGCGATGAGCGAGCTGTCGCACGCGACGCGAGACGTCGTGACGGAGGGGGCGCGGGCGCTCGGACCGAGTCCGTCGGCGCGGGCGAGGATCCGCGCCGGGGTGGCAGCGCGGATCTCGGCGGCGGCCGGCGGGGCGGAGCTGCGGCCGGAGCCGGGCGGGGACGGGGCGGCGACCGCGGTGGCGGGCGGCTCGGCGGCAGGCTCGGCGCTGAAGGTGTGGCTGATGGGCCTCCTGGCCGCCGGGATCGTCGGTGGCGTGGCCGCGGGCTGGTTTTTTGGCCGGGGCGGACGCCAGGACGGCGCACCGGCGTCGGCCGGGTTCGAGGCCGCGAATCGCGGGTCGAAGCCGGCTGCGGGCGTGGGCGCCGGCGCGGGCGCGGGCGAGCGAACGGGCGGAGGCGCCGGTGAGCGCGCCGGTGCGGATCCAGCACCGACGGTGAGCGGGACCCGGAGCCCGGCCGGCGGCGCGAGCGCGCCTCGCAGGACCAGCCGCGGCGCGGGCGCGGGTCGTCATACGTCGCGCGGCGGATCCGATCTGGACCGCGAGGTGGCGTTCTTGACCGGCGCCCGGCGAGCGCTCCAGTCCGGCGAGCCCGCGCGTGCCCTGGCCGCGCTCGAGCGCCACCGGCGCGAGCTGCGCGCCCCGCAGATGGCGAGGGAGGCGGCGCTCCTGCGCGCGGAGGCGCTGTGCGCGGCGGGTCGTCCGCGCGAGGGCCGGCGAGCCCTGGCCGAGGCGGACGCGCGCTGGCCCGGTGCACCGGGGAGCGCGGCGGCGCGCGCCCTGTGCGGCGCGCCGGAGTAGGGCGGGTCGCGGGGTCACTCGTCCAGGAGGCCCGGGCAGCGCGTGTCGATCTCGTCGCACACCGACGGCAGGCGCAGTACCAGATCCGGGTCGATGTCGCACGACAGCGTGTCGGCCAGGTCGCGCGCTCGCTCGCTCATCTGGTCGATGCACCGCTCGATGTCGCCGACGCTGACCTCGGCGGCGCAGGCCGGCAGCTCGTCGGCGTCCTCCTGGTCGAGATCGCAGTCCTCGCTGCCGGTCGACGCGCCCGGGTCGGCCAGGCAATCGCGGGCGGTCCCCTCGCAGTCGGCGAAGAGGAGCGGGAAGGCCTCGCGCAGCCCGATCGCGGTGACGTAGCAGCTCCACCTGTCGAGCTGTTCCTGGTCGAGCCCGAGGTCGGTCTGGTAGAGCGCGCGGCAGATCCGCTCCAGCTCGTCGACCGCGAGGTCGGTCAGCGGGCGGTCCGGATCGAGCCCGGTGTCGGTGTGGCCGCCGTCGCCACACGCGGCGAGCCCGAGGGACAGGACCACGACGAGTCTCGTCGCGACGGGTACGAGCTGCATCGAGCGGCTTTCTGCAAGGAGAGGACCATCCGTCCGCCGCGGCACCACGCGCACTTGGCGGCGCGCCTCGGCAGCGCGGCGTGGAGCGAGCGTCGCGATCTCCACCACTGGCTCGACGCGACCGCGGTCGCCGGGCGTGGCGGGGCGGTTGGTATAAACTCGCGGCAGGCGCCACCATGCGACCAGTCGCCAGTCACCGGGTCGTCGTCGCGGTCATCGTCTGGCTGGCCGCGGGCGGGTGCGGTGAGCGAGGCGACGAGCAGAGCGCGGCCCCGCAGGGCCCGGGCGGCGTGCCGTCGGTGCAGGCGGCCGAGTTCTACCGGGCCTACTCGACGCTGAGCGGCGCCGAGCTGCTCGAGAAGTACGGCGCCGGCGTGATGGTCACCGGCCCGGTGCAGAAGCGGGTCGACCTGGGCGGCGACGCGGGCGTCCAGCTCTGGCTGGCGGTCGACGCGCCGGGGCCGGGTCACGTCGCGGTCAAGTTCCGCGACAGCGGCGCGGCGGCCCAGAAGCAGAAGGTCGCGCCCGGCGAGATCGTCGCGGTGACCTGCCAGATCAACGGCAAGCCGGCCGACGTGCTGTTCCTGGTCGACTGCGTCCTTCCCTGACCCGGCGTCGGCCGGGTTCGGCCGACCGGCCGCTGCCCGCGCCGCGCGCGCCGTGGTAAGCAACCCGGCCGTGCAGGCCTGGCGGATCATCGACAGCGTCATGACGCCCGAGGGGCTGCTCGAGCTGCGCCAGCGGGGCGAGCGGAGCTGCCTCATCACGATCGGCGGGCGGGTGCTCATGACCAGCGACGCTCACCGATCCGAGGATGCGCTGGCCCATCTGGCCTGCGCGCCGCTGGCCGGGCGAGGGCGCCCGCGCGTGCTCCTGGGCGGCCTCGGCATGGGATACACGCTGCGCGCCGCGCTCGACGCGCTTCCGGCGGCGGCCGAGGTCACCGTCGTCGACCTCAACCGGGTCGTGGTGGACTGGTGTCGCGGCCCGATCGCGGGGCTGACCGGGCGGGCGATCGACGACCCGCGGGTGAAGGTGCTGGTGGCCGACGTCGCCGAGGTCATCGCGGGCTCGCCGGCGGCGTCGGTGGACGCCATCGTGCTCGATCTCTACGAGGGGCCGCACGAGGCGACCGGGCGCGCCTCGGCGTCTCTCTACGGCCGCGCCGCCCTGCAGCGGGCGTGGACGGCGCTCGGCCCCGGCGGGATCCTGGCCGTCTGGTCGGAGGAGCCGGACCGGCCGTTCGAGGAGCGCCTCGCCGCGGCCGGCTTCGCGGTGAAGCGTCACCGCGAGGGTCGCGGCGGACGGGCCCACACCATCTATGTGGGTGTCCGGCCCGCCTCACCCGGCGCCGCTCGCCGGTCGCCGCCGCGCGCCCGGCGCTGAGACGGTGAAAGAGGGAAGGGCGACGACCGCCAGCGCGGCGATCGTCGCCCGTTCCCCGGCCCCAGATCAGAAGTCGCCGAAGTCGCCGCCGCCGTCGCCGAAGTCGCCGCCGTCGCCGAAGTCGCCACCGCCGTCACCGAAGTCGCCACCGTCATCGCCGAAGTCGCCGCCGTCGTCACCGAAGTCGCCGCCGCCGTCATCGCCGAAGTCGCCGTCATCGCCGAAGTCGCCGCCGTCGCCGTCATCGGTCCCGTCGTCGGTGTCGCCGGCGTCGCCTTGGTCGGTGTCCCCCTGGTCGGTATCGCCTTGGTCGGTGTCCCCCTGGTCGGCGTCGCCCTGGTCGGCATCGCCCTGGTCGGCATCGCCCTGGTCGCTGTCGCCCTGGTCGCTATCGCCCTGGTCGCTGTCGCCCTGGTCGCTGTCGCCCTGGTCGCCTTCCCCGTCGTCGCCGCACTCGGCGTAGTAGACGCCGCCCGTGGCCGAGCTCGGGCAGGTCTTGGGCTTCTCCTCCGGGAAGCACTCCCCGTAGGCGTTGTTGACCGCCACGGCGCAGGCGGCCGCCCCGGCGACGCAGCCCAGCACCGAGCTGCAGGCCAGGGCGCCGGCCGCGCAGGCGCCGATCGCGCCGACGGTCGAGTTGCCGCAGCCTCCGGCCCGTCGCCGGTAGGCGTCCACGTCGCCCTGCACCGCCTCCATCCACTTGCGCCACTGGTCGCCCGACAGCGAGCTCGACACCACGTCGCCCTCGGGGTCGACCACCATCGACTCCTCGCCGAACTGCGCGGTCATGCGGTACCGGTCCGCAGCCTGGTAGGTCAGCGCGAAGGTCAGCTCGCCGCGCGACGAGCCGGTGCTGTCGAGGCCGACCACGCGCACGCCGAGGTTGCCGGACTCCGCGTACACCACCCAGCGCTCGACGCCGAGCTGCTCTCGAGTCACCTGGCTGGCCGGGAGGTCCTGGCTGACCTGTTGCGGCTCGCTGTCGCTGCCGATCGTGCACGCGGACCCGGCGGACGCGGCGATGGCGACCGCGAGGAGCAGGAGGGAAGGATTGCTCGATCGTCGATTGGCTTTCATGGTCGTCTCCTGTGAGCCGGCTGGGGCGCGGCATCCGGTCTGGTCGCCCTGCCGAGCTGGAAAGAGCAAGGCGAGTGCCGAGCACCGACATCGGCCCGGCTCGCCCGCAGCGCGCGAGAACTCGCCGGCTTCGCGCGGGATCGACCACACCGGCGCGAGGCGCCTGCCACGGCCCTCGCCGGCGGTTGCGCAGGACGCTGCGCGATCGGAGACGGGGCCTGCGCAATCTGCGCAGGCGCGGCCGAGAGCGCCGCGCCGCCCGTCTGCACGCGCGATCGATCAGCCGATCAGCCGATCAGGCGGGCAGGACGCCGTCGTCGCGGAGCAGCGCGCCGTTGATGTCGATCGCGGCCCGCGCTCCTTCGGCCGCGGCCACGATCACCTGAAGCACGTCCCGCGACGCGTCGCCGATCACGTACAGACCGTCGACGCTGCTCCGACCGGTGGCGCTCTCGATCTCGCAGCCGGTCGGCCCGGCCTCCTTGCACCCGAGCCGGGCCGCCAGATCGCTCTGCTGCTGCCGCGTCGTGTTGAAGAACACGCCGCCGCACCGGAGCGAGGTGCCGTCGTCGAGCAGGACCTCGATCGGTCCGTCGTCCAGCCGGGCGAAGCGGCGCACCCGCTGCTCCATGACCGGGATGTCGAAGCGGCGCAGGCGGGCCAGGGCCTCCTCGCCGCACCCGCTCGCGCCGTCGGTGCAGAGCACCAGCTCGCGGCTCCACCGGGTGAGCGACAGCGCGAACGCCGCTCCGTCGGCGTCACCGCGCCCGTACACGACCAGCGGCTGATCGCGGAGCTCCCAGCCGTCGCAGTAGGGGCAGTGGTGCAGCCCCACCCCGTAGATCGCCTCGGCGCCCGGCACCGCCGGCAGCTGGTCGACGACACCGGTGGCCAGGACCAGCCTCCGGCAGCTCATCACCGGCCCACCCTCCATGGTCACCCGAAATCCGCCATCGACCGCGACCGCGTCGGTCACCAGGCCCCGGTGAAAGCTGACGCTCGGGTAGCGCGCGACCTCGGCGCGGCCCAGCTCGAGGAACTCGGACGGCGCGATGCCCTCGCGGCCGAGGTATCCGTGCATCGCGTGCGAGGCGCTGTTGCGCTGGCGGCCGGCGTCGCAGATCGCGACCGATCGCCGCATCCGGCCGAGCATGAGCGCGCAGCTGAGGCCCGCCGGTCCACCGCCGACCACCACCACCTCGTGCACCTCCACCCGCTCGCTCGCGTGCGCGACCGTCTCAGCGTGCGACTCCGCGCCGGGCGCCGGTGGGGTGCCTCGAGCGGTCAGGATCCGCCGTCCCGCGTGGCCTGGGTGCCCGCAATCGCCCCGGGATCGGCCCGGACCGGGTCGTCGACGCGAGGAGCTCTCCTGTCGTGGTCGGCGCCCACGAGGCGAGCTGAAGCAAGGCATGTGCCGCGCTCCTCGACGGGTGCTCACCGTCGCTGGCGGTCCGGTCGCTCTGCTATACCGGAATCCGGACCTGCTCGACGTGAGCCGCGAGATCCCCGACACCGCGCTGCGCCTGGTCGCGTCGTTCTTCGACGCCGGCACGGTGAGGAGCGCGGTCGAGTACGCGCGCAGCGGCCGCGTGCACCTGGTCAAGCCGCCGCCCTGGCCGGTCGTGGCCCAGGTGCGCGGCAGCGAGGGCTACGTGGTCACGGTTCACTACAGCCCGGGCACCAGCTACCTGCGTGGCGACTGCTCGTGCCCGGCCGCGATCGACTGCAAGCACGCCGCGGCCACCGCGCTCATCGCCTTTGCCCGCGACGGCGAGCACGCCTCGCACCGGCTCGAGTCGGCCCGTCAGGTCGCGGTTGGCCGGTGGCTGGCCGATTTCGGCCGCCAGGACGGGGAGGGCGGGGCACCGGCGACGGCCGAGCGGGTGGTCGCGTACGTCATCGACGCGGTCGACGGTGGGCTCGGCCTCACCGCGGTCCACTGCGCCCGGCTCCGGCGCGGCGGGCTCGGCGCCGGCGCGGTGATCGCCGGCCTCGGCGACCCGCGCCGCGGTCCGCCCGGCTGGATCGAGGTCGACGACCTGCGCCGGATCGCGATGCTGCGCGCGGTCACCCGCGCCGCGCCGCACGCGACCCGGCTGCCGCTGGCCCGCCTCCATGGCGACCTGCTCCGCGACCTGGCCGCCAGCGGCCGGCTGTTCTGGGAGACCACTCGATCGATCCCGCTCGCGTACGGTCCGGCGGTCACCGACGCGCTCCGCTGGCAGTCGACGGCGGCCGATCCGGACGCGTACCGGCTCGGGCTCGACTCGAGCCTCGTCATCGCGCCGGCCCACGACTGCCACTACATCGATCCGGCCGCCGCGCTCATCGGCCCGCTCGACCTCGGCGTTCCGGCCGAGCTGGTGCTGCGGCTCATGAGCGGACCGCCGGTGCCCGGCTCGATGCGCGCCACGGTCGAGCGCAGCCTCCGCCCGCTCATGACCGCCGCGGCCGGGCCGCTGTGGGCGCCGGGCGACGACGAGCTGGCTCCCCCACCGGCGGGCGCACCATCGCCCGCGCCGACCGCGCTCGACGCGGCGACCGACTCGATGCGCCCGCGCATGGTCGCGTGCGTGGTCGAGGACGCCTCCGCCGGTCCGTCGGTGCACGTGGCCGGCGAGGCGGTGTACGGGGGCGAGGCGTTTCCGCTGGCCGAGTGGGACCCGGATCGCCCGCGCCCGCGCGACCTGGTGGCCGAGGGCCGCCATCACGTGCGCCTCCAGGCGCTGATCGCCGGGCTCCCGCACGGCGCCGGCGCGTCGAGCAGCCTCGAGCTCCTGGCCGACGCGCGCCACGTCGCCCACGTGATGGTGCCGGTGCTCCGCCTCGAGGGCTGGGAGTGCGAGCTGGCCGACGGCTTCCCCCACGAGGCGCCCCTGGCCGACGTCGAGTGGGTCGAGCGGATCCGGCCGATCGCCGACTCGCGGGCGTGGTTCTCGGTCGAGCTCGGCGTGTGCGTGGCCGGGCGGACCATCCCGCTCCTGCCGATCCTGCTGCAGGCGATCCGCGGCGGGCAGCTGGTCATCCAGCTCGACGGCAGCGCCGCGCCGATCGGCGCCGGCCTCAACGTGCGCATGCCGGACGGCGAGCTGGTCCACGTCCCGGCCGATCGCGTGCAGCGCTGGCTGCGCCCGCTGGTCGAGCTCGACCTGGCCGGCCTCGACCGCGATGGCCGGCTGGTCGTGCCGGCGCCGGTCGCCGCCGCCATCGCCGACGAAGCGCCCGGTCGGTTCGCCGGATCAGCCCAGCTCGACGCGGCGCGCGAGCGGCTGACCGGGCTGCTCGCGCTCGAGCCGCGCGGCGAGGGAGCCGACTTCGCCGGCAGCCTGCGGCCCTACCAGCGGCTCGGTCTCGGGTGGCTGCGCTTCCTCCACGACGGCGGCCACGGCGGCATCCTGGCCGACGAGATGGGCCTGGGCAAGACCGTCCAGGTGCTCGCCTTCCTCGACGGGCTGCGCGCCGACGGCGAGCTGGGCGCGGCGGCGCCGGCGCTGGTGGTGGCGCCGCGCAGCGTGGTCGGCACCTGGCAGCGCGAGGCGGCGCGCTTCACCCCGGCGCTCGCCGCCACGGTCCACGTCGGCTCCGAGCGCGCCGACGACGCCGCGGCGCTGACCGCGGCGCCGCTGGTCATCACGTCCTACCAGACGCTGCTCCGCGACATCGACATGTTCCGCGAGGTCCGCTGGACCAGCGTGCTCTTCGACGAGGCCCAGACGCTCAAGAACCCCGGAACCCAGCTGCGCAGCGCCGCCGCGTCGCTCGCCGCGGTCAGCCGGTTCTGCGTGACCGGCACCCCGATCGAGAACCACCTGGGCGAGCTGTGGTCGCAGATGGATCTGGCGGTGCCCGGCCTGCTCGGCCGGCGCACCTCGTTCGACGCCATCTTCCGCCGCCCGGTCGAGAAGTACGGCGAGGTGGCGCCGCTCGACCACATGCGCCGGCGCATCCGCCCGTTCCTCCTGCGCCGCACCAAGGAGCTGGTCGAGCTCGACCTGCCGCCCAAGACCGAGATCGTCGAGCGGATCGATCTCGACACCGCCCAGCGCGATCTCTACGAGAGCCTGCGGGTCAGCCTCGACGATCGAGTCGGCAAGGCGCTGGCCCAGCAGGGCATCCAGGGCTCCTCGATGGTGATCCTCCAGGCGCTGCTGGTGCTGCGCCAGTGCTGCTGCGATCCCCGCCTGGTCAAGCTGCCCGAGGCCAGGCGGGTGCAGCGCTCGGCCAAGCTCGAGCGGCTGATGGCCATGCTCGAGGAGCTGGCCGACAGCGGGCGCAAGGCGCTGGTCTTCTCCCAGTTCACCAGCATGCTGCGCCTCATCGAGGCGGAGTGCGTGAAGGCCGGCATCTCGTGCGTGGTCCTGACCGGCGCGACCCGCGATCGCGACGAGGTCATCCGCCGCTTCCAGGACGGCGAGGCGGCGGTCTTCCTGGTCAGCCTCAAGGCCGGCGGCGTCGGCCTCAACCTGACCCGCGCCGACACCGTCATCCACTACGACCCGTGGTGGAACCCGGCGGCCGAGGCCCAGGCCACCGATCGCGCCCACCGGATCGGCCAGGACAAGCACGTCATGGTGTACAAGCTGGTCGCTTCGGGCACCCTCGAGGAGGCGATCTGCACCCTGCAGGACGAGAAGCGCCAGCTGACCGCCGCGGCGCTGCGCGACGGCGGCGTCACCCACCTGGCCGCCGACGACCTCGAGGCGCTCTACCGCCGCATCGTGTGACTAGTGCACCGCGGCCGAAATGACGTCAACGAGGCGGTGTGGATCGCCGTCGAGCGCAAGGCGCGACGACGACGGGCTACTCGCTGTAGCTCGAGGAGTTGCAACGCAGCGATCGGCGGTGAGGCGCACCGGATCGTTG
>DATHKR010000260.1:0-2630 GCA_035489015.1 Kofleriaceae bacterium
GCGATCGTCGGCCATGATGAACTTGGAGTGGATGATCCGGTGGAACATCGAGTAGACCCGCAGCCGGGTGTCGGGGACGCCCTTGATCAGGCGGGTGAAGAACTCGTGCTGGAGCGAATCGCCGTGCTTCTTGACCATGTCGGGTAGGTCGTCGGTCTCGCTCGGCACGATCACGATGACCAGCAGATCCGGCTGCGCCACTGCCTGCTTCACGATCGCATCGGCCATGAGCGGCTCGCGGAAGTACTGGTTCTCCATGTAGAGGAGCCGGCTCGCGCAGCCGATCAGCCGCAGATAGCCCTGCCAGATGTCGTCGCGGCGGGTCGTGCAGATGGGCGTCCCGGCAACCGACACGGTCCGCCACATCTGCAGCTGCTGCTTGTTCCTGTCGGAGGCCTTGTCGATCGTCGACGCCGCCGCCTGGCTGAGCGTCTCCATGGCGCCCCAGCCGGACTGCGCCGTCACGACCGACTGATCCTTCTCCCGGTTCCAGCGCAGCACGAACTCGCGCTCCAGGTCGCGCGCGATCAGGCCCTCCAGCCGCGAGTGGATGTCGTGCCACAGCCAGCGGTAGTCGCTCTTCTTGAGCTCTCCCCAGCGCGCGGGGGTTCGCATGTAGGCGATGTCGAGCCCACCGCAGAACGCGACGGTCCCCTTGCCGGTCCTGAGGACCATGAACTTCTGATGGTGGCTGCCGACGTGAAAGTCGAGGTGGATCTTCGCGGTGATCACCTTGGTGTGCACCGCCGGGTGTCGGCTCACGATGTACTTCAGATTGTCGGCCTTGGAGCCGAGCCCGGCCACGAGCTTGTCGATGGCGGGGAGGAACGTCTGGTAGAGGATGCTGTGCAGGTTCACTGCGACCGGATCGAAGTCGGTCATGATGATGCGGACCTTCACCCCGTCGCGGGCCTTCCTCTGGACCAGCTCGCCCCAGGTCTTGTTGCCCAGCGCGTTCTTGCCCGCCGCGTTCGTCCTGGTCAGAGGCAGCGACGGGTCGAAGTGCCATGCGGCGATGAGGAGCGACTCCTTGGCCTTCAGGCCCTCGACCGCCGCCTGCATCGCGTTGAAGGCCTCGACCTGATTCTTCCTGGCCGCTACTCCGCCCCAGCTCCGCCCGTTGATGAAAGGCGTCATGCGGCCGGTCGTCGGTGCGGCGATGTACTGCTCGTAGTCCTCGCTCGGGTTGGCGGCGAGGAACGCCGGGCATGCAGCTCCGACCGCGTCGCGCACCCGTTCCGGGATCTTGAAGAGGCGCTGCGCCGCGCTCGCCGGCGGGCGACTCCAGGACTCGCCCTCGTCGAGCTCGTGCAGGAACGGGCTGTCTGCGCCGCCGAAGGCCTCGCCACGCAGGTACGGTGACTCCGCCTGTGTCAGGCCGCCGCGCTCGGCCGGGCCGGATGGGTCGCGCGGATCAGCTGAGGCCATGGGTGTACCCCGGTGGGATGCGCTTCTCGATGCCGGCGAACCAGACCTGGCCGGACGCGGGCAGCTTCACCTGCTTGCGCAGCGCTTCGCTGCCGGTGAACACGTCGAAGTGCGCGCCGTAGATCGCGCCGCCGGTGTCGTTGACGACGAACCACCCGTCGTGTGTGGTGCCGTCGGGCAGTCGAAGTCCAGCGTACTCCTTGATATAGACGTGCGTGCCCGGCGGGACCAGCCCGCCCTTGCCCTTCCAGGTCGGGTCGACCCTGGAGTAGTCGGTGGTGCCGATGTCGGCGGCCAGGGTGCGGAACGGTGTGTACGCGACGTTGCGCGCCGTCCCGTAGCCCACGCCGCGCTTGGCCGCGCTGACGAGGTGAAACGAGAGCACCTTCACCACGCGGTCGCCGCTGGTCACGAGGCCGGAGTAGGTGGTCGGCGACGGCTTCTTCCCCTGCGCCGCTCGCTTGCGGTCTCCCTTGGCGTACGCCTTGCGGTGGTACTCGAGCACCGGTGCATACGTGTCATGCGCCGCCGCCACCTTGTCGCCGCTCACGTTGACGAGGCGCCCGTCGGTCAGGCGACCGGTTCCCTCCAGCGACAGCTTGGCGAAGAAGGCCGGGCTGCACTCGGCGATGGTGGCCCCCTTTTCGTCGAGGATCGGGATGCGCACCGATCCGGTCGGCAAGTCGGACTGGTCGACGACGTGATAGGTGGTGAGTCGGAACTTGCGGTACGCGCCTGGATCGGACGGCGGTGTCAGGCCCGCGCCCAGCCCGCTCAAGGTCGGAAGCTTGCCGGACTGCGTGCTCGGCGCGGTGGTCGTCGGCGACGGCGAAGGAGAGCCCTGCGGCGCGGCCTGCCGCCGGGCGAGGGCCTCGGTCAGCGCCAGCCGGGTGGCTGCATCCAGCTTCGCGTCGGATCCCAGGCCGCGCTGCGAGCGGAACGCCGCCAGCTCCTCGCCGGTGCGTGAATCGAACGTGCCGGTCCGGGCGAAAATCGACACCTGCTTCAGCTCCTCCAGCGCCCGTTGGGCAAGACCGAGGGTGGTGGCGTCGTCGAGCGCGCCGCCCGAGCCCAGGCCGTACCGCTGGCGGAAGCGAGTCAGCGCCGCGCGGGTCAGCTTGCCCAGGTCTCCGTCGGTGGTCAGGCGCTCTCCCTCGCTTGCGTTCAGGACGCGCTGGGCGAAGCGGACGAGCTCGGCCGCC
>DATHKR010000261.1:0-10406 GCA_035489015.1 Kofleriaceae bacterium
CATGAGCCACATCCTCGGCCAGGAGCGCGCACATCCCATCCCAGTCGCCCCGGTTGAAGAGGTCGTAGTAGCGGCTGACGATCTCGGCGTCGGTCACGTCGCTACCATAGCGGATCCCGACCGGGTTCGACGCCAGTACACCGTGAACCCAGCACCCCACGTGCAGACACTTGCCGATGAGTCGCAAGAGCGACCCGTCGGCCACCCGAAGCTGTCCACGGCCGACGCCGCGAGCTCGAGGCACTCCACCGGCGAGGTGGGTCGCGGCGAGATCGGTCGGGTGCTGCGTGCGCGGGATCGAGTCCTCGATCGGTCGGTGGCGCTCAAGGAGCTGTCCGCGGCGAGCGACCAGACACGCAATCGCTTCATCCGCGAGGCGTTGATCACCGCGCGCCTTCAGCACTCGACCTCGAGCCCGCAAACGTCCTCGTCGGCAGGTATGTCGAGATGGTCGTCATCGACTCGGGCCTCGCAAAGGACCACGCCGTCGACGATGTGGAGGCGCTGGACGCCGGGGCCGTACCGCGCCGCCGGCCTCGATCAAACCGCTGCAGGCTCGCTGCTGGGCACGCCGGCCTACATGGCGCCCGAGCAAGCGGCCGGCGGACCAGTCGACGAGTGAGCCGACGTGTACGCACTCGGCGCGATCCTGGCGAACAGGACGAACAAAGCGCCGATCCCGAGGGGACGGCGACTGTCGCCTGTGCCCCGGATGGACGGCCAAGGGAAGCTCGCGCCCTCCATCACCGTCGCGGATTGAGGACTATGGCAACTCCCGTAGCTCTGAACTTCGTCGCGCCGGGCCATGGATGCCACGGCGCCCCCGCCCTGGCCCTGGCCCCAGGGCGGTAGCCAGCCGCAGTTCGTGCAGTTCTACCGACGCCTGCCCAACCTGATCCTGCGCGAGGCGCTGAACCGCGCCAGCTCGCTCCGCTACCTGGGGGAGGACCGCCTCGACAACCGCAAACACCACGTCATCACGTTCCCGATGGCCGACGCCCAGCAGGTCGCCCTGTATGTCGACGCGGCCACCAATCTCGTCTCCAAGTACGAGCTCGTCTTCACCGATCCGCTGACCGGCGAGGAGGCGTCGGAGGTCCTCTTCGGCGACTACGTCGCGAGCGGGAAGCTGAAGGTGCCGCGCAGCTGGACCTTCCGGAAGGCCGGCGACGTCCTGGTCCGCAACAAGGTCAAGGCCGTGTTCAACCCGCCGATCTCGGACAAGACGTTCGAGGTGGCCGCCCCTGGATTCCGCAAGGTCGCGGCGGCGCCACTCAACCTCGAGCCGACCGTGGAGAAGCTGGCCGAGCCTCACCCGGGTCGACTTCCTCGACGACGCGACCGGCATCCAGCAGGTTCGAGGTCTGGTCGGGCTCACCGAGGTGGAGATCCGGGGGTCGTCGGTCTCGCCCGGGCGAGCGGAAACCGGCCTCCTCATGACGAGCGGGTCGACCAACGTCACCGGGCTGACCGTCACCGGCGTCTCGGGGCACGGCATCGACCTGCACAGCTACAGCGACGGCGGCATCGACTACCACGCCAGCCTGGGGATCACGGCGTCGGCGATCGAAGGGGGCGAGGTCGGTGTCGACGTGGTCGGCAGCGGCGGCGGTGCGGCGCTCGGCCTCCGCGACTCGACGGTGCGCGATCAGACCGAGGCCTCGGTTCGCATCGACGGCTACGAGGATTCCCTCTTCACCGTCCGCGTCGACGTCTGGGCCGTCGGGGAGGTGGTCCGCGCGTCCGGTACGACGCTGAACGGCAACGCCTACGATGGGCAGTTCCTCCGCGGGCCGCTCGCCATCGGATCGGATCTGCGCATCGCCTCCGACGACGCCTACGTCCAGTTCTGAGCCGGCCCGGCCGGCTCAGCCGGCCGCGAAGGCGACGTGCTGACCGTCTGGCCCTGGCTCGACTACTCGTGCTTGGAGATGCAGAGCCCCGCACCGGCCATCAGCTGGGCGACGGTTTCCGCGTCCTCCTTGCTCGGCTCCTTCATCGATTCGAGCTTCGCGTCGAGCTTCTTGTTGACCGCGTCGGCACATGCCTTGTCCGTGCAGGCGCAGGCTTCATCCTTGAGCTTTCGAATCTCCTCGATGTCCTTGTTGCCACCGCAGGCGGCGATCGAAATGAGCGTGAACGTGAGGGCAATGAGCTTCTTCATGCCCCCTGGTTCCAGGTCGGCGCAGCTCGTCGCACGAAATCGCACCCTCAATCGCAACGGCGCGTCGGCGCTCGGCTTCCGACGCGCCGTGGAGCTGGCCGGCTCGCTGCGGCGCGAACCGTTTCGCGGCCCCGGGTCCCTCTGCGGCCTCGACCAGGCGGTCTCCGCGTCGTCACTGCCAGTGATTGCATTCGGTGACCGCGCAATCGCTCTCGACTACCCTGTTCCTCTCCGTGATCTGGTCCGTCGACATCGTCGTGTTAAAAATCGCCACGCAGTTGTTGAAGGCGTCGTTGACGGCCTCGTCTCGCGAGTTGCCTGCACCCATGGCGTTGATCGGGCCGTCGTTTGCGAACGTAGCGGTGGCCTTGCATGACCATGAGCTGCCGCCACCGCCACCGCCGCCACCGGAGCCGTCGCCACCGCCGCCGCCGTCGTCGCCGCTGTCGCCATCGCCGCCGTATCCCGACGCCGAGCCTTCATCGGAGTCGTCCGTTTCGTCGTACGACCCCGCACCGTCGTACGAGCCCGCGGGTTGCTCCTGCTCCTGCGACCCGGGCTGCGACTGCCAGCCTCCGTTCGGAGGGACACACGCGACACTCCAGCAGACGGATACGAATAGACATCCCTTGAGCAGTGCAGAGAGCATCGCGCCTCCGATGGTCTTCGAATTATCGCCGGCGAGGTGTGATTGGCTGGATGTGCTTATCATGTCTCTCTGGGTACAAACGGCGCCTCGTGGCACTTCGTCACGCGGTACGTAACCAAGCAGAATGCCAGCGCTAATCGCGTCGGCTGGGCCGCGAGCGCAGCCGTGCCCATCGATCAACGTGGGGGACGAGGAGATGGAGTGGGTTTCGCCGCGAGTGCCTTCTTGCAGGCGGCGCCGTGAGGTCCTGGGCCACCGGATCGGGCGGGCAGGGATCGCACGTTTGGCGCTGGCCCATGGAGTCGTAGGCCTGGTGGCCGGGGTCGGGCACCTGGGTGAGGAACGGCGTGCACGAGCGGCAGACCCGCGTCGTGCCGTCGGAGCAGGCCCGCGTCTCCTCGTGGGACCCGCAAAAGCACCACGTAGCTCGCCGGGGCTCCGTCGTAGCGGATCACGCCGCGCCCGACTTCGGACAGGAGCGGGTCGGCTCCCGGGCTTGCGTACCCGATGTCGTCGCCCGCGATGCGCGCACCATGGTCGTCGAAGGCGACCCCGAGGCGCAGGATCGCGTAGTCATCCTTCGGGTCCGGGCTGGCACTGGAGCACGGTGAGCGCTCGCGCTCATGCCCGGCGCGATCCCATCACCCTGGTGCCGGAGGACCGGCAGGGCATCATCTCGCGCCTCTCGGACGAGCTGCGCAAGTCGCTGACCAGGCTCTTCGCCTCGATCCGGAAGAAGGCACCGCGCGTGCCGGCCGAGCTCGACCACCAGCTGCTGGCCCGCGTCCAGGACGCCCTCGACCAGCTCGCGCTGGAGGAGGAGCGAGTCTCGAGCTCTCCGTAGTCTGGAACGGAGCGTCGCCGCCCATTCAACAGGCGATGTGGCACGATCGATCGATGTCGAGGACAGTGCTGGTCACCGGAGCGAGCGGCGGTATCGGCGTCGCAGTGGTGCGGGCCGCGGCCGACCGCGGCTACCACGTGCTGGCGGCAGGCCGGCATGCGGCGCGGCTCGACGAGCTGTGCTCCGGCGTGCCGCACGCCACCACCGTGGTCGTCGACCTTCGGGACCCGACAACGCTGCCACCGCGGCTGGTCGAGCTGGACCGCCTCGACGCGCTGGTGCACTGCGCCGGCATCGCCGAGGTCGCCGCGATCGACGAGACGCCGCACGCGTTGTGGCAGGAGACGCTGACGGTCAACGTGGCCGCCGCCGCGGAGTTGACGCGCGCGTTGCTTCCGGCGCTGCGACGCGCACGCGGCCAGGTGGTGTTCATCAACGCCTCACCCGGGTTGCACGCCGTGCCGCGATGGTCGGCGTACACGGCGAGCAAGGCCGCGCTGCGCGAGCTGGCCGACTCATTGCGCGCCGAGGAGGCCCGGCACGGGCTCCGCGTGACCACCATCTACCCGGGTGGCACCGCGACAGAGCTCCTCCGGAAGGTACGCGGACAGTTCGGGGATTCGTTCAACGCAGCCGCGTGCATCCAGCCGGAGACGCTGGCCGCGCTGGTGCTTTCGACGCTCGAAGTAGCGGCCGACGCGTACGTGGCCGAGCTCACGGTGCTCCCGGCCCCCCGCGCCGATTGACAGACTCTCGCGACTGGCCGGTCGGCCGGTCCGCTTGTCGTTGGCCAGGTGCACGAGGTGGGCGGCAAGTCCGCTCCCTGCCGGTGGGTCACGATCTCGATGACGTGTAGCCGTCGTGGCTCGCGGCCGGGCGGATCGCGTCGAGGCAGGCGCCAGTTCTAGCCCGGCGTGGCCTTGCCGGTCCAGGCGAGGGTGTTGCCCTCGTAGTCGAACGCGCGCGCGACCTAGCGCGTCGGAGACCGGTCGATGGCGTGGCGGATCGCCAGGTCGTCGAAGCAGAGCTGCAGCCCGCGCTCGTTCGGCCGGGCCTGGAAGCGGTCGAGCGGGTTTACCCGGCTTCGCTGA
The DNA here is from genome assembly GCA_035489015.1 of Kofleriaceae bacterium. GTDB lineage: Bacteria > Myxococcota_A > Polyangia > Haliangiales > Haliangiaceae > DATFRY01. The sequence goes on from DATHKR010000261.1 coordinate 4,749, forward strand.
CCAAACCGCATCTGGACCGTACTGGTCTGCCATACACCGTTGAGGCGAAATGGAGTCACTTGTTCTCACGGCGGGACGCCGCCTGGCTTGACGTCGTTGCGGCGTCCAGGAACTGGCCGATGCGGTCCCACCGGATGCCATCCGATCCCTTCGACCACCAGAGCACGATTGCCCGCCCAGTGATCTCCGACATCGGCTCTGGCCCGAAGCGCCGGCTGTCGAGTGAGTTCTGGCGATTATCGCCGAGGACGTCCACGTGTCCCGCTGGGACAGTGATGTCCACGGCCTCGTCGAGCGCATCGTCGAGCGCACCCTCGGTGTGCATGACGAAGAACGGATGGCCATCAATCTCCTCACGCCACAGCGACGCCTTCCGCCTGGTGGCCTTGCCGGACTCCTCGTCGAGGTCGTCGTACTCGTAGCTGAGGTCCTCCAGCTGGGTCGCGATGGCCGTGCCGTTCAGGGACAACTTGCCATCCTTGATCTGGACCCGATCGCCGCCGACGCCGACGACGCGCTTCACGTAGGTCTGCCGGCCTTCCGGCGCACGAAAGGCGGCCAGATCGCCTCGCCCCGCGACCTTGGCGAAGGCTCCCTTCGCTACAAAGATGTGATCGCCCATGAGCATCGTCGGAGCCATCGAAGCCGTCGGGAAGTTGAACGCCTCCATCACGGCAGCGCGGATGCCCATCGCCAGAGGGATACCAGCGGCCACGTCGACCGTGATGTCGTTCTGATGGACGGTCGGCTTGATCGCGTCCAGAGCTGAGAGCCCATCTTCCTTCCCGCGCGCCAGCGCATCAGCCAGCCACACCACCCGTCACGATGGAGCTCAGAAGGGCGAGACCATTCCGCCGCTACCATCTGGAAACATCGGCGTTGGATTCCGAGGCGTTACTCCACCGTGACGGAATCCCGCTGGCCATCGTTTACTGTTGGTAGGCAATGATGACCTCTGTCCTCCACGTCCGACGCTTGATCACGGCGCGGACGATCGCGTTCGCGATCCTGACTGCGCTGATGGCGCCGAAGTCGGCGGTAGGCGGTGGCGTCGCAACGGTCGACCTCGACAACGACGATGACGCGGCGTGGCGGCTTGCGGAGGCCGCTGGCGCGTGCGAGCCGAGCTTGCCTGCGTTTATTCGAACGTGGTGCAACACCGAGCATCCACCCAAGCCGCTCTTCACGAAGCGCTACGAGGTGACCGCGCGCGCCGCCGGTAAGGGAATCGTGAGCATCCACGTGCCGGTCACCGAGTACGGCAAAGGCTTCGTCTCGGCGCTCGCGCCACCGAGGGTCAGGTGCAAGGCGAATGTAGGCGTGCCCGCGAAGACGGTCGCGGTTCGCATTCGAACGACGGTGGCAGCTGCCGCCGTGCGGGTGGTGACCGCCGAGTTCTACGTCGCAGGCATGTGGCGCGACCACCAGTGGTGGGGGCCGAAGCCAGCCAAGGGCTGGGTTCAGCTGTTCGATGCGACCGGCAAGCAGATCGGCGAAGGAACCATCGCACCCTGAGCTGAGACAAACATGCGCACCGTCTCTTGGCATCCGATCAGCGATGTCGCCCCTTCCGCGTTGAGCCCCGCCATGGGTGCTCCTCGGCGGAAGCAGATCGGTCGCCGCTCTCGTCCCGCGCGAGTCATTCCCGTCTCACCCACGCCCGCCGCTGAGATCCGGTGCTCGGCAAGACCTCAGGGCGTGCCAGGAGTTCGGCAGCGTGACGGTGTCGGCGTGGCCGTCGTCTTCTCTACTTGAGATGAGACACATGAATCTTCGATATTTGGCTGAATTGGTGAGACCACATATGGCCTGCGCGCTCCTTGTGATTGGCTGTGGTCAGCCGCCGGCGCCGGCGAGCCGGCCCCGATCGACCGCGGAGCGACCAAGCATGACCCTGGACAGCGAGCCACGCGGAGCAGATGCCGAGCGTGCGCGGGCAATCCGCGAGGCCGAGGACTTCGTACGCGCACAGGGATACGCGGATGCGCCACCGAGCGTGTCCGGTGACGCGGTCGTGCGAGAGGGGATCGAGGGCAGGGTTGCCGATCGCCGCGGGATGCTCGAGCCCCGCGCGGTCCGCGCCTACGCGAGCGGCGGTGAATGGGTGGTGATATTTCGCTACCAGGATTCGCAGTTTGCGGGTCGAGGCAGGGCGCTCAAGCTACGCGTCGGGCAGACGCCATCGTTCGTTCACCAGGACATGGTCCTGGAGCGCTAGTAAAGCAGCGCGAGGGACTGCGTCCTGAGATCGCTGGATCCGGCGCCGCAAAAGGGACCACCTGGTTGTTCAGTCCTGATCACGGTCAATGGTTCCTACCCGACTTCGTGGCCTTCGTGGAGGCCTGCGAATAGGACGAACAAAGCGCCGATCCCGAGGGGACGGCGACTGTCGCCTGTGCTCCGGATGGACGGCCAAGGGAAAGCTCGCGCCCTCCATCACCGTCGCGGATTGAGGACTATGGCAACTCCCGTAGCTCTGAACTTCGTCGCACCGGGCCATGGATGCCACGGCGCCCCCGCCCTGGCCTGGCCTAGGGCGGGGGCGGCCGGTCGCTCCCTGGTCTTCTCGGACATCCCGAACGACCGGGTGCTGCGCTTCGACGAGACCGACGGCTCGGTGTCGGTCTTCCGCCACCCGTGCGGCTTCCGCAACGGTCACACCGTGCACCGCGAGGGCCGCCTGGTCTCGTGCGAGCATCAGGGCCGCGCGGTGTCGCGGACCGAGCACGACGGCTCGCGGACGGGTCTGGCCAGCCGCTCGGGGGACCTGCGCCTCAACTCGCCCCAACGACGTGGCCGTCATGTCCGACGGCACGATCTGGTTCAGCGATCCGACCTACGGCATCGACTCCGAGTACGAGGGCGACGCCGCGCCGTCGGAGATCGGGCGCGTCCCACGTCTACGGCTGCGATCCGGACACCAGCGAGTGCCGCGCCGTGGCCACCGACTTCGAGAAGCCCAACGGGCTGGCCTTCGCCCCCGACGAGCGCCTGCTCTACGTCGCGGACACCGGCGCCACCCACCGAAAGGACGGGCCGCGCCACATCCGCCGGTTCACCGTCGGCGAGGACGGCGCCACGCTCTCGGGCGGCGAGGTGTTCGCCACCTGCGAATCGGGCCTGTTCGACGGCTTCCGCGTCGATGTCCACGGGAATCTGTGGACCAGCGCGGGCGCCTGCGTCCACTGCTACGGCCCGGACGGGGTCCTGCTCGGCAAGATCGAGGTCCCCGAGGTGGTCGCCCACGTCTGCTTCGGAGGCCCGAAGCGCAACCGCCTGTTCATCTGCGCCACCACCTCGCTCTACGCGATCTACCTCAACACTCAAGGCGCCCCGAGGCTGGCGCGACGCTAGAGACAATAGTCGTCGATGGCCGGGGATCATGATGCCGGGATCACCGACGAGATCGCCGTGGATCAGACCGCGATCTATTGGTCGATCCCCTCGATGCAATCTCTGGCGTATTTCAACGACAGTCGGGCTTGCCTGAGCCGTTTCTTGAGTTGATCGAGATTGTCATTCAGGATGACCTTCGCTGCCCCAAGTTGTCGCCGCTGCACAAGATTGACCGTTCCGGATGCCTGGTCAATCTTGCCCTGCAGACGAACTGACTCGCGGAGCTGCTGGAGCGTTCTCGCGTTCTCGCAGAACTGCTCCCGGAGATCCTCATCCTGCAGGAATTTCTCGCGCTGGGCTTCGAGATACCGAGTTCGTCTGCCAAGCGCGTCCAGGATGGTGTCGAGCTCATGGCCGAGGGTATCCGGCTTCGAAAGCAGGTTGCCGGGATTCGCGGCAATCCAGGAGCGCATCCGGCCGCAGTGGTCATGCGTCGCGGACAGATCCTCGTACGCGAGGCTGTTCACGGCCGACCGGAGCTCATTGAGCTGCTGCACAAAGGACGCCGTCGCCGATGCGGAGAGAGCCTGCTCGACACGCGCCGCCTCCTGCTTGAGCTGACCAGCTCGCTCGCCTATCACAGTCTCCTTTCGCTCGAGAATGCTGCGAGCCTTTGCGAGGCGATCGGCAAGACGCACGGCGTCTTCTTGCTGCCAGGTCAGCGGCTTTGCTGCTGTCGCAGATTCCTGCACCAAGTGAGTGACCAGCTCCTGATATCCACGGCCTCGCTCCATTGCTTCGAGCTTCCGCCTTCCGCTGTCTGTCAGGGTGCACTCCTCGAGGCATATCGCGACCTCAACGTAGTGACCCTTGGTGATCCAGATGGCGCCGCGGGTCAATGCCAGGGACGTCGCCTGGTCGCGCGACACAGAGCCCCCGACGCATGTCTGTGCTGCGAGCCAGAGGTCGAGAGACGCCGCGATGTCCGGATCGGCAACGAGACTCATAAGAGCCTCGCTCCAGGCACTCCGCGCAAGAGCGGGCCAGCTAGACATCGACTTCGCGATGGTTTGGGCTTGATCCACTCCCGTGGCCGGTTTGCTTACGCCGCCATCAGCTCGATGGGGGTGCGGTAGTGCTTCTCGTGTTCCGCCGGGCTCCGGTAGGCGATCGACGAATGGCGTCGGCGCTGGTTGTAGAAGACCTCGATGTAGTCGAACAGCTGGTCCTTGGCCCTGCGGATCGACTCGAAGGTCTCGCCGAGTTCGACCTTCACCGTCGAGAACCAGCTCTCCATTGCGGCATTGTCGTGGCAGTTGCCGCGTCGGCTCATGCTGCAGGTGATGCCGTGGTCGCGTAGCACCACCTGGTAGTCGTCGCTCGCGTAGGTGCTCCCCTGATCCGAGTGGTGAAGCATGCCGGCGTCCGGGCAGCGACGTCGCAGTGCCGCATCGAGGGCCGCGATGGTGAGGTGTCGATCGTTGACCGCGCTGACCGCCCAGCCCACGACGAAGCGAGCGTAGAGGTCGACGATGGCAGCCAGATAGAACTTGCCGCTCACCGTCAGCATCTCGGTCGTGTCGCCGACCCAGCGCTGATTCGGCGCCGAGGCGTCGAATTGGCGGTTGAGCAGGTTTGCCGCGACCGGCTGGTCGTGCTCGCTCATCGTCGTCGAGCGGTACCGACGGCGAACCCGCGCCACGATCGCCTCCGCCTGCATCAGCTTGATGATGCGGTTTCGGCCCACCTTCTCGTCGCTGAGGTCGGCATGGATGCGCGGGCTGCCGTAGGTTCGCCGGCTGAGGTCGAACGACTCGCGGATGCGCACCTTGAGGCGCTCGTCCTTGCTGGCGCGCGCCGATGGCCCGCGGCGGAGCGAGGCGTAGAAGCCAGACGTCGAGACCTTGAGCATCCGGCAAAGCACGGAGATGGGGTAGAAGGCCCTCTCCACGGAGATGAACGCAAACCTCATGCGTTCTCCTTCGTGAAGAAGGCCACGGCTTTTCCCAGGATGTCGCGCTCCATCTTCACCACGCGGAGCTCCTTGCGCAGCGACGCCAGCTCCGCCCGCTCCTCGGTGGTGAGGCCCGACTTGCCCTTGCTCCGATCGGCGCGGGCTTGCCGCACCCAGTTGCTCAGCGACGAGGGCGTCAGACCCAGCTCGCGAGCAGCCTGGGCGACCGACCTTCCCTCGTCGAGAACCAAGCGCACCGCGCCGGCCTTGAACTCGTCCGTGAACCGTCGCCGCTTGCCGCCCTTCGCTTCCATCTTCGACATGCTACCCGCCTCTCGTGGAATGGCCACGGGAGTGGATCAAGCCCA
>DATHKR010000262.1:0-5172 GCA_035489015.1 Kofleriaceae bacterium
CGCCAGAAGCTGCGCGCGGTCTCGAACGCGCGCTCGATCGTCGGCGGCGTCGTCTCGGGGAAGACCACGCCGACGCCGGAGTCGGCGCGGCCGGGTCGCCGCACCGAGACGAGGACCGCCCCGCTGCCTTCGATGTCGATCCGGGCCGCCGCCCACTCGAGCGCTCGATCGTCGACCACGAAGGGGGTCCACTCGACGAGGACACGGGCCTCCGGCTCGGCCGCCGACGGTGCGGGCCGTTCCTCCCCGATCAGCTCGGCGCACTGCGCGGCGCAAGCACCGCAAATGTGCACCGCCGGCATCCCCGCCCGTCCCGTCCGGTCTCCGCCGCCGGAGAACATCTTGCCGACCGTCTTCTCGTCTCGACCGCAGAACGCGCACGAGGCCATCCGCGGAGCATACCCGCCGGAGCGGTCCACGCGCCGGCGGACGGCATCGGATGAGGCGGCGGCGGCGTGCTAGCCTGTCGCGATGCTGGACTGTCGGTCCTGCGGCGCCTGTTGCTTCTCGGAGTCGTCGAGCTACGTCCCGCTGACCGGGCGCGATCGGCTCCGGCTGCGCGGCGACGCCGAGGCGCTGGTCCGCGAGGTCGACGGCGCGCACTACATGGCGATGGACCGCGGCCGGTGCGCCGCGCTGCGGGTCGACCGCGGCGCGTTCGTGTGCGCGATCTACGCGCGGCGACCGGCGGTGTGCCGCGAGCTCGACCGCGGAACGCCGGCGTGTCGAGAGGAGCGCGCGCTCAAGCGCCCGGTCGCGGCGGATGCGCTGACGGCGGGCGATCCGGGATCGAGCTCGCCGGGCTGAAGCGCAGGCTCGCGCCGAGCGGCGCGCTACAGCAGCTTCTTCCAGCGCGCGTAGAGCAGCAGCATGATGGTCTTGCCGTCCACGATCTCGCCTCGGTCGATCATGGCGAGCGCCTCGTCGAACCCGAGCTCGAGGACTTCGATGTCCTCGCCGTCTTCCTCGAGTCCTCCACCTCTCCCGGTGCGATCGGAGTCGCTGTACTCGGCGACGAAGAAGTCGAGCTTCTCGGTCACCGAGCCCGGGCTCATGTAGCTCTCGAGGACCCGGGTCACGGCTCGGACCTTGACGCCGAGCTCCTCCTCCACCTCGGCGCGGATGGCCGCCTCTGGATCGCGCATATCCAGGAGGCCCGCGCACACCTCGACCAGGAGGTCGGTGGCGCCGTTGACGAACGCCGGGTAACGAAACTGTCGGGTCAGCAGGACCGTCCGCTTTTCGTGATTGATCAGGAGGAGCGCCGCCCCGTTGCCGCGGTCGTACGTCTCGCGGATCAGCGTCTGCCACGATCCATCGCTACGCTGGAACGATAGCGTCGTCTTCTTCAGCACGGCCCAGTCGTCGGCCAGGGTCTCGACCTTCTCGATGCGGATCCGATCGGCGAGCTTCATGGTCTCCTCAGGATCGATCTTCGGTCGGGGGGCGATCCGCGTCCAGGCTCGCGGCCAGTCGCTTGCGCGCGGCGTGCAGCCGCGACCAGATTGTCCCCTCGGGCACGCCGAGGATCTCGCCGATCTCGCGGTGCGATAGCCCATCGACCGCGAACAGCGACAGCACCGCTCGGTGATCCGCCGAGAGCTGGCCGAGCGCGCGCCGCAGGGCGTCACTCTCCTCGCGGCGGATTGCCGGGTTGCCCTCGAGGGGAGCCGCGGGCTCCTCGTCCATCCCCTCGACGCGCCGGGACACCTCGCGCGCCCGGTGGCGCAGCGCCTCGCGCACCGCGATGCGGTACATCCAGGTCGACAGGCGGGCGTCGGCCCGGAAGCCTGGCAGCGCGCGGAACACCGAGACGAAGGTCTCTTGCAGAGCGTCCTCCGCGGTGGCGCGGTTGCCGCAGAGATGCAGACACAGCCGGAACAGCGGCTCGCGGAAGACCTCGAAGATCCGGGTATGCGCCGCTGCGCGCTCGCGGGCCACAGAAGACACGACCGCCGCCAGGAGCACGCGCTCCTCCGCGACCTCGAGCCTGGGCGCGCGCCCGGACATCCGCTACGCGAGCTCGGCCCGCTCGCGCAACAGGCGCGGCAACAGGACGAAGCGCGACCGCAGCGCGAGGGCGACCAGGAGCAGCACCAGCATCGCGGCCCCGGCGATCCGCCATGGCGTGAGCTCGTCCGCCGTGAGCAGCCCGTAGAGGGGGATCAGGGTGAAGAAGGGCAGCACGAGCGCGTTTTGCTTCTCGGTCCTGATCAGCCTGTCGAGCTGCGTCCGCAAGAGGACCAGGAGCGATCCCGGTGCGTGCTCCACCTCCCGAGCCTCGGCGATGGACCGGTGGGCGACGATCCGGCCCCACACGACGACGGCCAGCCCGGCGACCACGCTGGTGGCGATGGTCCCGTACCCGAACACGAGGCCGAGGAGCGGGGCCGCGACGATCACCGCGGCGAGCCCCTTCCAGGCGCCGGCGCGCATCTGCTTCTTCCAGCGCTCCAGATCTCGGCCGAGCCTGTTCCAGTCCACGTCGCCGATCGCGTTCGTCGCGTGCGTCCTCATGGCTTGCTCCAGTTCTCTCGACTGTGCCTCGAAGGCGCGACAGGCCTGGCACGACGTCAGATGGTGGGCCAGCCGCACGGCCGCCTCGGCATCGAGCGCTCCGTGGAGCCGCTGCTCGATCGCAACCTCGAAGTCGTGGCAACTGGTCATGGCCTTCGCTCTTCCTTTCCCTGTTCGAGTCGGAGGCCGAGCCAGACCTTCACCCGGTTGGCGAAAAAACTCGATTCGCCACAAGGCCGCGAGATCAGGCCGCAGACACGATGTCGATCGGTCGGGACCACGGAATAGGCGGCTTCCTTGCGGCCGCCGTCCTCGGCCCGTGGTCGAGCCCACGGACGGCGATGACAGAGTGTATCCAGAGTCCCTCTCCCGGGTGACGTTCGCCTGGCGCGGCGAAGTGGCCGTACTCTCCGGGACCCCGTGTTCGCGCTCCGCCATCTCCCGTTCCCCGAGCAGATCGGCGCGATCGACGCGATCGTGGCCGACGGGCGCGGGCGCCACCTGGTCGACGAGCTGGCCCGGTTCGCCGATCACCAGCCGCTGGCCCACGCGGTCGCCGCGCTGGCCAGGCGGGGCGACATCGACGCGCCATTCGCCGGCCGGCTGGCCGAGCTACTGCTGACCATCGCCGATCCGGGTCTCCGGCGCGTGCTCCGGGCCCTCGACGATCTCGACCAGGTGCCGCGCGCGCTCGCCGAGGCGCTGGCGGCCGCCGCCGGCCAGCTGCCGGTCGCGCGGATCGCCGCGACGAGCCTGGTCGACCGCTGGCTGAAGAGCGCCGCGCCCGATCTGCGGGCCGCCCGGGTGGCGGGCGTCCTGGGGAGCTGCCGCGAGCTCATCGGCGGAGGCCGCGTCGACGAGATCGGCGACGAGCTCCTCGCCGGCGTCCGCGGCGCCGACCATGCCGACCTGGCGGCCGTGGCCGATCGGGCCGGGCTCGGTGACCGATGGCGGGCGCGCCTGGGCCGCTTCGCCGCCGCCGTCATCGGCGCGCTCGAGGCGCAGCCCCGGTCCCTGTCCCAGGCCAGCGCCGAGGAGCTGCTGGCCCGCCAGGTCTACACCGATCCCGGGCACTTCCTCGTCGAGCTCCTGCAGAACGCCGACGACGCCGGCGCTCGATCGTTCGAGGTCACCATCGAGGACGATCGGATCACGGTCGAGCACGACGGCGTCCCGTTCGACGCCCGCGACGTGGTCGGCGTGCTCTCGATCGGCCAGACGACCAAGACGGTCGACCAGATCGGCTTCTTCGGGGTCGGCTTCAAGTCGGTGTACGAGATCTGCGAGCGGCCGCAGATCTACTCCGGGCCGTTCGCCTTCGAGATCGCCGACGTCTCCATCCCGCGACCGCTGGCGCCACGGTCGGCCTCCCTGGCCGGCCGCACCCTGCTCGTGCTCCCGCTGCGCGACCCGGCCGATCCCGAGCGCAACCCGGACCGCCTCCACGAGCGGGTGAGCGCGCTGCCGGCCGAGGTGCTCATGACCCTCGACCACATCGAGCGGATCGAATCGACCCGCGGCGTTCGCCGGCGCTTGCTGCGCCGCGAGGTCGAGCCGGGACGGGTGCAGCTGGTCGAGGATGGCGAGCGCCGGACCTACGCCGTCGAACGAGGGACCGCGCGATACACGGGTCACCGGGACGCGCACCGGGCCGAGGTCACGCCGATCCTCGTCGCCGTCGCCCTGGACGATCAGGATCGCGCGGCGCCGGTCGTGGGCCCGACCATCTACAGCCACCTGCCGACCAAGGAGCGCTCGGGTCTGCGCTTCCTGGTCCACGCCCGGTTCGACGTCCCGCTGGACCGGGAACGCCTCGACCTGTCGTCGCCGTGGAACCGCTGGGCGCTGACCGAGGCCGCCCCGCTGTTCGCGCGGCTGGTCGCCCGGCTGGCCGCGGGAGATCCCGGGGCAGCGCTGGCCGTCGTGCCGCTGCCCGACGAGGTCGCCCACGACGCCTACCGCGAGCTGGCAGAGGTCGCGGCCACCGACCTCTGCCGGTCCGCGATCCTGCCGGGCGCCGACGGCGAGCGGCTCGCTCCGTGCGCGGCGCTCACCGTCGACGATCCGCGCGTCGCCCGCGCCCTGGCCGGGGTCGAGGTGATCGACGGTCGGCGCCCGTGCGCGCCGCTGGCCGCTCGCGAGACCGCCGTGGCGCGGATGCTCGGCGCACGGCCGCTCCAGAGCGCCGACATCGTCGCCGTGATCGCGCGCGAGGCGGGCGCGGCGGGATCGTTCGCCGCCCCGTGGAGTGCCGCCCGCCTGGCGGAGCTGGCCGAGGTGCTCGGCGCCGATCCGGCGGCCGACCTCTCGCCGCTCCGCGACGCGCGCTTCCTGCCGGACCACCGCGGCTGCGCCCGCCTGCCGTCCGAGGTCCTCCGCGCCGACGGCGAGCTCCGCGCCCTCCTGGCGCCGGTGCGGCCGCTGGTCGCCGACGAGCTGGCCGGGCCGGGCTCGCACCGCTTCCTGGACGGGGTCGGCGCCCGCGTGGCGCGGACCGGCGATCTGGTCGGCGAGCTGGTCCACGGCGATCGCGCGGCGGCCGTCGTCGCCGCGGCGGGCTCGTCGCGTCTGATCGCGCACCTGGCCGCGGCGCCGCCCGGCGAGCTCGGCGACGTGCAGGCAGCGCGCGTCGTCCCGGGCGCAGGCGACACCCTG
>DATHKR010000263.1:0-3491 GCA_035489015.1 Kofleriaceae bacterium
GGGCCGAGGCGCGGCTCGGCCGCTTCGTGCTGGTCGCCGGCGGGCTCGCCCCGCATCACATCGACGGCGGGCAGGGCCGGGTTCGCCTGCCGTACCGCTTCGCGATCGAGGCGTTCGCCGGATCGCCGGTCGCCGAGGGTCAGGACGGGCGCCGCTTCGACTGGCTGGCCGGCGGGCGAGTCAGCCGTGCGCTCGGCGACTGGGGCTCGGCCGGGATCGCCTACCTGCACCGGCGCGACGGCGGCCAGCTCGCCGACGAGGAGGTCGCCGCCGACGCGAGCGGCGCGGTGAACCGCTGGCTCGATCTGTCCGCCCACGCCGCCCTCGACACCATCCAGGTCGGCCTGGCCGAGGCCCAGGCCGCCGCTGGCGCGCGCCTGGGCGACTGGCGGTTCGAGCTGTACGGGGTGGAGCGATCGCCCTCGCGCCTGCTGCCGGCCACGTCGCTGTTCTCGGTGCTGGGCGATCGGCGCTCGCGCCGGCTCGGCAGCCAGGTCAGGTGGCGCGCCGCGCCGCGCCTCGATCTCTTCGCCGACGGTGGCGCGCTCGGCGCCGCGGGCGAGTGGGGCGAGCTGATGGCGGCGCGCGCGCTGCTCCGCCTCGACGACCGCGGCGACGGCGCGCTCGGCGCCGAGCTGCGCCGCGAGTGGGCTCCCGGCGGCGGCTGGACCGGCGCGCGCGCGACCGCGCGGGTGCCGATCGGCGTCCTGGTCATCGCGCTCGAGGGAGAGCTGGTCATGCCGGAGCACGCCGACGGCGAGGGGACGCTGTGGCCGTGGGGCCTGGCCGGGGTCAGCCGGACCTTCGGTCGGTGGGAGGCGGCCGCCGCGATCGAGGCCAGCGCGTCGCCCGAGTACGAGCACCGGGTCGACGGGATCGCGCGGCTGTCGTCGCGCTGGGAGCTGCCATGAGGCGCGCGATCGTCATCGCGGCGGTGGCGCTGGGGCTGGCCGCGTGCGCCGGGATCCTCGGCCTGCGCTCGCCCGGCCGCAAGCCCTTCCCCCACCGCGCCCACGTCCTGGCCGGCACCACCTGCATCCAGTGCCACCGCGGCGCCGACCGCGCCGGCGACCAGGGACCGCTCCACCTGCCCGACGACGCGTCCTGCGTCGGCTGTCACGCGAAGCCGCACGACCAGCGCTCGTGCCTCGGCTGCCACGGCGGCGAGTGGACCGCGCTCGACGCGTCGCAGGCGCGCGAGCACCTGCGCTTCGATCACCGCCGCCACCAGGCCGCGTCGCGCGGCAACTGCGTGCGCTGTCACGCCGGCATCCAGGAGGCCGGCCAGCGGCTGCGCCCGGCCATGGCGGTCTGCCTGGGCTGCCACGAGCACGAGGGCCAGTTCCGGACTCGCGAGTGCAACCGCTGCCACGTCGACCTGGCCGGCGAGCAGACCCCGCCGGCCAGCCACATGGTCCACGACGCCGACTTCACCCGCCGGCACGGCGCCCAGGCCGGCTCGTCGGCCGATCTGTGCAGCACCTGCCACAGCGAGCGCTTCTGCGCCGCCTGCCACGGCGTGTCGGTGCCGGCCCTGCCGTCGACGATGGCGTTCGACGATCCGTTCCGGGCCAGCGTCCACCGGGCCGGCTTCGCCTCGCGCCACGCGGTCGAGGCGGCGGCCCAGCCGGGCGCGTGCACCTCCTGCCACCAGCCCGAGGCCTGCCAGGGCTGCCACACCGAGCGCCGGATCGCCGCCACCGCCGGCGCGAGCGGCGGGACCGGCGGAGCCGGCGGCGCGCAGTCAGCCAGCCCGCACCCATCCGGCTGGGTCGGACTCGGCCGCGGCGACAACGAGCACGGCCGCGCCGCGCGCCGCGATCCGGCCGCGTGCGCCTCCTGCCACGGCGGCGCCGGCGAGGCGCTGTGCGTCTCCTGCCACAAGGTCGGCGGCGTCGGCGGAAGCGTTCACCCGCCCGGCTGGTCGAGCCGCCAGTCGCTGGGCGATCTGCCGTGCCGCCTCTGCCACACGGAGAGCCGATGACCAGGCGCCGGCGAGCGGCCGCGATCGGCGTCGCCATCGCGGTCGCGCTGGTCGCGGGCGCGGCCGGCCTGGCCGCGGCGCTGCTCCACGGCGGAGAGGACGCCGCCGCGCCGGTGGCGGCGACGGTGCCCGCCACCTGGGCCGAGGCGAGCGCGCGCCCCGGCCACGCCGCCCACGTCGGCGCGCGCGGCATGGCCTGCCGCGAGTGCCACGAGGTCGCCGACGGACAGCTCCGCACGCCATCGGCCGACGCCTGCACGCGCTGCCATCAGGCCGAGACCGAGCGACTCGCCGTCCACGTGACCCCGGCGGCCAAGGCCGCGCGAGGCTGCCAGTCGTGCCACGCCTTTCGCGCCGCGGCCAGCCGCCTGGCCGGCGACTGCGTCTCCTGCCACGCCGCCGCCGGCATGCCGCTGCTCGGCCCGCACGCGGTGGGCTGCACCGACTGCCATCACCCGCACCGCCAGCCGGCCCTGGCCCCGCGAGCCTGCACCGACTGCCACAAGGTGACCGCGCGCCACGGCGACGCGGCGGCGGTCGGACCCGGCCACGCCGGCCCGGCCGGCTGCCTGTCGTGCCATCGCTCGCACGAGCCCGCCGCCGCCGCCGGCGCCCGCTGCGACGGATGCCACCGCGGTGGCGGAGGCGCGGCGAGGGCGGCGAGCGCGGCGATGACCGCGGCGAGGGCGGCGAGCGCGGCGATGACCGCGGCGCCCGCGGCGGCGACCACGCGCGCGGCGCCCACGGCGGCGACCACGCGCGCGGCGACCCCGGCGACCGCGCCCACGCGCGCGGCAACCGCGCCGGCGACCGCGCCCCAGATCCCCGCCTCCGCCACCTTCACCGGTCACGCTCGCTGCGACGGCTGCCACACCCCGCACGACGTCACGCCGGCCCGCGCCCGTCGGTGCGAGAGCTGCCACACCGGCGCGCCGAGCCCGCTGGCCGGCGCCGGGACCCCGCACGCCGAGTGCCGCGGCTGCCACCCGTCGCATGCGCCGCGGTCGATCGCGCGCTGCGAGACCTGCCACACCGGCGTGGTCCCCGACCATCCACCGTCGACCGGAGTCCGCGCCGGCGCCGCCTGCGTCGGCTGCCACCCGATCCACCGCCGCGGGCGCCAGCCCGGCGCCGCGCTCGCCTGCCAGTCCTGCCACGCCCAGGTCGCCCCTCACGCCCCCGGCCAGCTGTGCACCACCTGCCACCAGCCGCACCGGATCAAGCTGGCCGTGGCGAGTGGGGCGCGCCTGTGCGCCACCTGCCACGCGAGCGAGACCCGCGCGGCGGCAAAGTCAGGCCACCGCGACTGCGCCCGCTGCCACCAGCAACCCGGCCATCGCCCGGCCGCCGCGCGACCCGCCTGCGCCACCTGCCACGCCACGCAGCTCGCCGCCACTCCATCCGGCCACCGCGAGTGCATCGGCTGCCACCGCGCCGGCGTCCACGCCCCGGCCGCGCCGCCCGCGCCGTGCGCCACCTGTCACGCGCGCGAGCGCCAGACCGCCCC
>DATHKR010000264.1:0-10512 GCA_035489015.1 Kofleriaceae bacterium
CGGCGCGGGCCAGGTGATAGGCGGTGGCCGCCCCGGCAAAGCCGCCTCCCACCACGACGACGCGCGCGCGCGCCGGGATGGAGGGGGCTGACATGGGCTATCGTGTACCCTGCCGCTCCGGTCGGAGCAAGACGTCAAGGCGCGGTACCCGGCGGCGGAGAAGTCGACGGATCCGGATCGTCGATCCAGCCCCGTGGCCTGCGATATTCGTCGGTCATCGGGGGCCATCCAGCGCGTGATCGCGCGCGCATCGCGCGTCGCCGCGGCGGATGGTCGGCGCGCCGCGTTGCCGGCCGCTCCGCATCGCCGGCCGCGCTGCATCGCCGGCCGCGCTGCATTGCCGGCCGCGCCGCATCGCGATCGAGGCCGCGACCCGCGCCGCGATCGAGCCCGATCGCGCGCCGACGCTCGCGGCCCGCCGACCCGGCCCCGACGACCGAGCCGCGATCGCGCCGACGGTCCACCGCTCGCTGGACCCGCTGCCGGACCCGCCGCCACTCCGCCGCCAGTCCGCCGCCGCCGCAGCTCCACCAGCCAGTGCAACCGACTCTCCGCACCCAACCGCGCCCGTGCGTGGAGTTCTCTGCGCTTGCGTCCGCGCTCCCCTCCACCGTCGCGACGCCACCGTCACCTGGCCCCCCACACGTTGCTACCTATCAGCGGACCTTCCTGGGATAGAGTCGCCCACCGTGGTTGTCGTCCCCGCTGCGCGCGTGATCCGTTCTCGCATGTTCCCGGCCGCGCTGGTCGCCGCTCTCGCCCTCTCGACCGCGCTCGCGACCGGATGCGCCGGCGGCGAACCGTCCCGGCGCTACAGCCGCGCCCGCGTCCACGAGTCGATGGCGCGGCTCGAGACGCCGGGCCTGGTGATCGGCGAGTTCCCGCTGGCCGCCAAGGCGATCCTGGACGGCGACACCATCCGGGTCCACGGCCTCGACAGCACCATGCGCCTGCTCGGCCTCGACGCCGAGGAGACGATCAAGAGCGAGCAGAACCGCCGCCAGGTCGAGGACGACTGGCCCAGCTACCTCGAGGCTCGTCGCGGCAGCGCGCGTCACCCGGTCAAGGCCGGCACCCCGATGGGCGAGGAGGGCAAGCGGTTCGCCAAGTCGTTCTTCGCCGGCGTCGACCGCGTGCGCCTCGAGCGCGACGCGCCCAAGGAGATCCGCGACCGCTTCGACCGCTACCTGGCGTACGCGTTCGTGCGCAAGAACGGGCGCTGGGTCAACTACAACGTCGAGGCGGTGCGGGCCGGGATCAGCCCCTACTTCACCAAGTACAGCTACTCGCGCCGCTTCCACGACGAGTTCGCCGCCGCCGAGAAGGAGGCGCGCGAGGCCCAGCGCGGCATCTGGAGCCCGAACGGCCAGCACTACCAGGACTACGCCGAGCGCAAGGTCTGGTGGGACGCGCGCGCCGAGTTCATCAAGGCGTTCGAGCGCGACGGGCGCGGGCACGACGACTTCCTGGCGCTGACCGAGTGGGACGCAATCACGCGGCTCAACCGGGGCGTCGGCCAGCACCTGACCGTGCTCGGCAACATCGGCCGCATCACCCGCAACCGCGGCCCGATCCGCGTGACGCTCAACATCCGCGGCTACACCAGCTTGACCCTGGTGTTCTTCGACAAGGGCGTCTTCGAGAGCTGTGGCTTCGACCGGCACGAGGGCGAGTTCGTGCGCGCCTCCGGTGTCGTCGCCGAGTACCGCAACAAGTACAACCACCGCCGCCAGCTCCAGCTCATCATCCGAGCGCCGTCACAGGTCGTGGTGTCGGACGTGCCTGGGGTGGACCAGCCGGTCCAGTCCGCCGCGCGCCATGAATCCATCAACCCCCCTCCGGCCACGACTGACCCACGGAAGACCCGCATCCCATGAAGCTCCATGCCCTCGCCTCCATTCTCCTGGCCTCCACCCTCCTCGCCTGCGCGGGTGGTGACGACGACGACGATGCTCCGGGCGACGGAGGCGGCGACTGCAGCAGCCTCTTGCCCGGCGATCTGGTCATCACCGAGATCATGGCCAACCCGGCCGGCGAGGACAGCGGCTTCGAGTACTTCGAGATCTACAACGCCAGCTCGGCGGCGGTGGACCTGGGCGGCATCACCCTGGCCTACAGCCTGGCCGACGGCTCCAGCGAGAAGACCCACGACGTCGACGACCTCGTCATCGAGGCCGGCGACTACCTGGTCCTCGGCGCGGCCGATCCGGAGGCGCTGACCTCGTACATGGACTACGGCTTCGGCAACGACCTCGGCGCGCTCCGCAACGCCGGCGCCGCGCTGGCGCTGCGCTGCGGCGACACCGAGATCGACCGGACCGAGTACCCGAGCGCCGAGGGACAGGCCGGGGTGGCGTCGGTGCTGGACGGGGCGGCGTCGCCCGATCACCTGGCCAACGACGATGTCGCCAGCTACTGCCCCGCCACCACCGAGTTCGAGCCCGGCTCGTTCGGATCGCCGGGCGAGGCCAACGAGTCGTGCAACCCGGTCATCTCCGGAACCTGCACCGAGGGCGACGTCGAGCGCGAGCAGGTCGTGCCGGTGGTCGGCGACCTGGTCATCAGCGAGTTCATGGCCTCGCCGGGCGGCTCCGACGACACCAACGAGTGGTTCGAGGTGTACGCCACCCGCGACGTGGACCTGAATGGCCTCGTGGCAGGACGCGCGGCCGACGCGCTCGGCGCCCTGGTCGAGGGGACCGAGTGCGTGCACCTGGCCGCCGGCGACTACGCCGTCTTCGCCAAGTCGGCGACCGCCGCCGAGAACGGCGGCCTGCCCGCGGTCACCGCCGAGTTCGACTTCGCCCTGGTCCCGGCTGGATCGATCGTGCTCGGCATCGGCGAGCAGGTGCTCGACCAGGTCACCTGGACCTCGGTGGCCGACGGCGCCTCCACCGCGCTCGACCCGGCCCAGCTCGATCCGGAAGCCAACGACGACGAGGCCAACTGGATCACCTGCGGCGCGGCATACGGCGACGAGGAGCTCGGCAACACCGGCACGCCGGGCGCCAGCAACGACGAGTGCGGCGGCGTCATCCCCGGCGACACCTGCAACGACGGAGGGACGGAGCGCGAGGCGGTCGTGCCGGTGCTCGGCGACCTGGTCATCAGCGAGTTCATGGCCTCGCCGAACGGCGACGACACCACCCACGAATGGTTCGAGGTGTTCGCGGTCGAGTCGGTCGACCTCCAGGGCCTGGTCGCCGGCCGCACCGCCGACGGCATGAGCCCGCTGGTCAGCGGCGACGACTGCGTGCACGTCGACGCCGGCGACTACGTCGTGTTCGCGCGGTCGGACGCCACCGCCGAGAACGGCGGCCTGCCGGCGGTCACCGCCGAGTTCGGCTTCGCGCTGGTCGGGGCCGGGTCGATCTTCCTCGGCGTCGGCGACGACGTCCTCGACGAGGTCACCTGGACCGCGGTGACCGCCAACGCGTCGACCGCGCTCGACCCGGCCCAGCTCGATCCGGACGCCAACGACGACGAGGGCAACTGGAGCGCGTGTGGGACGCCCTACGGCGAAAAGGAGCCTCCCAACACCGGCTCCCCGGGCGAGAGCAACGACGTGTGCGTCCCCCTCCTGGGACCGTAGCCGGTCGATGACGCGTCACCGGGCCGTCCACCGCGCGGCGCTCGCCGCGCTGGTCTCCCTGTCCGCCCTGGTCGCGGCGTCCGGCTGCGGCGACGACGGCGGCGATGCTGGCGACGACAGCGATGATGGCGGAGGCGGCAGCCCGTGCGGCCCGTCCTCCGGCCGCGTCGCGCGCGTGATCGACGGCGACACGATCCAGCTCGAGAGCGGCGAGCGCATCCGCTACCTCCTGGTCGACACCCCCGAGAACACCACCGAGGTCGAGTGTTTCGGCCCGGAGGCGACCGAGTTCAACACCGAGCTGGTCGAGGGCGCCGAGGTCGAGCTGGACTACGACGAGGAGTGCACCGACTTCTACGACCGGACGCTGGCGTACGTCACCGTGCAGGACCGCGAGGTCAACTCGCTCCTGGTCGAGCGCGGCTTCGGCTGCGCGCTCTACATCCCCCCCAACGGCGCGGACCGGCGCGACGAGTTCGAGAGCCTGCAGGCTCAGGCTCGCGCCGCGCGCCGCGGCCTGTGGGCCGCATGCTCGGAGAATCCGTGCAACTGAGAGTCGTATCCATCCTCGCGCTGGCCGCGGTCGCCTCCGCGGCGCGCCTGGCCGCCGCCAACCCGTACGAGAGCTTCATCGACGTCGACGACGAGGAGGACCTGTACGACCTCCAGGCCACCGGCCAGATCGACGATGAGACGCGCGACACCCTGGTCGAGGTCATGCAGACCGGCATCGACATCAACCGCGCCTCTCGCGAGGAGCTGTACAGCCTGCCCAACCTGACCTACGGCGACGTCGACGCCATCCTCGAGTACCGCAAGCTGGCCGGCTGGGTGAACGATCCGATCGACCTGGTCGCGGCCGGTGTGCTCAGCCAGCAGAAGCTGGAGGCGATCGCCGCCTTCCTGGTGGTGACCGATCCCACTCGCTCGCTGTTCGCCACCGGCGGCTGGGTTCGCGCCCAGACCCGCTGGTCGGTCGAGGACGACGATGCCCCGCCCGGCGCCTTCCAGGCGCGCGTCACCAGCCTCAAGAACCTCACCGTCGGCTTCGCGTCCACCTTCTCGCGCAACCGCCTGGCCGACGTCGAGTACGACCCGGAGCGCGACGCGCTGTCGGCGGTCCCGGCCGACGAGAAGCTCGACATCCCCAAGTTCTTCGCCAAGTGGGAGACCGATCAGTACGGCGCGATCGCCGGCACCTACCGGATCGGGTTCGGCCAGCGCCTCACCTTCGACAACACCTCGCTCTACACCCCGAACGGCTTCTATCACGACGACCAGCTGTTCCGGGACACCGAGCTCAGCCGGGTGTGCCGCGAGTCGACCGGCGAGCTCGACGACCCGCCGTGCGAGACCAACCTCTACGAGACACCGGACTACCGCTGGCGCGACGGCCTGCTCGGCGCGGCGGTCGGGCTCAAGCGGCTCGACATCGGCGCCGGCCACCTCCAGGCGTTCGCGTTCGGCTCGTACCAGCCGCGATCGATCTACCAGTACGAGCTCTTCAACGCGGACGCCTGCGACGACCCGCACGACGAGGACTGCGACGCACCGGCGGTCTATCGCCGGCAGGCCGACCCCGAGCAGGACACCAGCGTGTTCAGCTTCTCGACCCTGCCGGACCTGTTCACCGAGATGACCGCGGGCGGCAACGTCGGCTACTGGATCAACCGGCGCTCGCACATCGGGGTGACCGGCTACGGCGGCGACGTCAGCTTCCATCCCGACGGGATCGCCCTCGACTTTCAGGAGTACTCGCGCCTGCCCTACGGCGGGCCGTTCGGCGCGGTCGGCGGCGACTTCTCGGTCGGCCTCAACAAGGTCGACCTTTTCGGCGAGTACACGCGCAGCTTCGACTCGATGGACGACGGCGAGCGCGGCGGCAACGCCGGCATCATCCGGGCGGTCACCACCTTCGCCCGGCAGAACGAGCTCGAGGCGTCGCTGCGCTACTACGACGAGGACTTCAAGAACCCGTACGCCCGCCCGATCGCCGCGCCCGACGAGGTCGACGGCTCGCGCGCGCGCGACGAGATGGGCGCCCGCCTGCGCTACACCGCGCGCATCGACAAGCGGCTCAGCCTGCGCGGCACCGCCGACGTGTGGTCGCCGGTGTCGGGGGATGGGGCCGACGCGCGCGTCGACGGCCGCGGCGACTACGACATCACCGATCAGTACGGCATCGGGGCCTGGGTCCGCTACGACCAGTGCATCCAGGCAGAGGACGTCGGCGACGAAGGCGACCCCGATCCGGCCGCGGAGTGCGGCGGCAACAACTACCAGGTCACCGGCCGGTTCCGCTTCTCGCCGACGTCGCGCTACAACCTGGTGGCGCAGTACCAGCACAAGTTCCTGACCGAGGAGGACCGCCAGGACATGTCGGCCACCCTCATCGGCACCGCCAAGCCGACCAAGTGGCTGCGCATGCGCGCGCGGAGCCGCTACCTGTCCGAGGACATCGACAGCGACGCGTCGCTCGAGGAGTCGCTATGGAGCTACGTCGACGCCGGCATCAGCCTCCGCGGGCGCGACTGGCTGCGCGTGCGCTACGACCTGTTCGTCTACCTCGACGATCGCGAAAGCACCCAGGAGCGAATCCCCTCGCCCGAGCACTGGCTCTGGCTGGAATACGAGTCGCGTTTCTGAGCGGGCCGCGGCCAGCTGAAGAGCGCTCTGCAAACGAGAGCGAGTCGCGAGTGATTGACCGGGGCCCCACCTGGAGACCTGGGCATACGGTCTGTCCCCCCGGTTCTCACAAAACCGAGCCGTTTCCAGCAGTTTAGTGCGGCGGAGCGAAATGGTGCGGGGCTTGCTACACAAGCGCCCGATGGCCCCCAAGCTGGCGATTGTGACCGCGCTCGCGGTCAGTCTGGCTGCCTGCCAGTTCGATTCCTCGGGGACGGCGACCCCGGCCGAGCCCGACGACGACGGGGACGGCGTGGCCGACGACGACGGTGGAGCTCCCGACCCGGACCCGCCGCCTCCTCCTGCCCCGCCGCCGGAGGGCACCCCGCGGGTGGAGGGCGTCCTTCACCTGCCATTCGACGCCTGGTACGCCGGCACCGCCGACGTCGCGCTGTCAGGGGGCGAGATCGACACCGATGCGCTGTCGCTGCCGGTCGCGCTGCCCGAGGGCGCCGCGTTCGATGTCTGGCCGCAGGAGGGCGGACCCGACCTGGCCGTGCTGCACGTGGCCAGCCTCGAGGTCGCCGCCGGCACCACCGTGCGCGTGGCCGGCTCGAGGCCGCTCATCGTGATCGCGGCCGAGTTGATCTCGATCGACGGCATCCTCGACGCCGGGGCCCGCGGCAGCGATCCGGGCGCGGGCGGCAGCCTGCCGGGCGAGGGCGCGGGCGTGGGCGGCACCGGCGGGCGCGAGTCCGACCGCGACGGCGGTGGCGGCGGTGGCGGCGGCGCCGACGTGGGCGCGAGCGGCGGCGACGCGACGACGATCAACCCGTTCGCCACCGACGCGGACGGCGGCGGCGGCGGCGGCGCCAGTCTCGACGAGGAGCTGGTGGTGCTGGCCGGCGGCTCGGGCGGCGGGCCCGGCAACGGCTGCATCACCGACCCGGGTGGCGGCGGCGGCGCGGTGCAGCTCACCTCCGGGACGATCGTGTCGATCGAGGGCGAGGGCGCGGTCCTGGCCGGCGGCGGCGGCGGCGGCGGCGGCCTCGGCGACGACGACAGCAGCGGCGACTGTGGCGGCGTGGGCAGCGGCTCGGGCGGTGGCTCGGGCGGCGCCATCGTGCTGCAGGCGGCGACGCTGCGGCTGACCGGCGACCTGTTCGCCAGCGGCGGTGGTGGCGGCGGCGGCGGTGGCGACGACAACGGCGGCGCGGGCGGAGACGCCGGGCTCGACGCGGCGCCGGCCGTCGGTGGGGCAGGCGGCGGCGACGGCGGCGCCTCGGGCGGGGCCGGCGGCGTCGAGAGCACCGGCGCGGTGAGCGGCGACAGCGACGGATCCGGCGACGGCAACGGCGGCGGCGGCGGCGGTGCAGCCGGCCGCGTGCTGGTGGTCCAGGGCTGACGTCACGGGTGGCGAGCGCCGCCGACGCGGTGCTCCGCGCGCCGTCATCGGCTGCTGGCAGCCGCGCTTGCCATGGCCGCTGGCTCCGCTGCTATAAAGCGGCCATGGGCGTCTTCGACCTCATGGGCCAGCACGGTTACGGCGAGATCCACCTCGAGCGCGATCAGGCGAGCGGGCTCGAGGCGATCATCGCGATCCACGACACGCGCCTGGGGCCGGCCCTCGGGGGGTGTCGCTTCATCCACTACGCCAGCGAGGAGGACGCGCTGGTCGACGCGCTCCGGCTCGCGCGAGGAATGACGTACAAGGCCGCGCTGGCCGGCCTCGATCACGGCGGCGGCAAGTCGGTGATCATCAAGCCGAACCGCCGCTTCGACCGCACCGCCCTGTTCCGCGCGTTCGGCCGCTTCGTCGAGGACCTGCGCGGCCATTACATCACCGCCGAGGACAGCGGCACGTCGATCGAGGACATGGACGTGATCCGCGGCGTCACCCGCCATGTCACAGGGGTGGACGCGTCGCGCGGCGGTTCGGGCGATCCGTCGCCGTTCACCGCGCTCGGGGTGCGGCGCGGCATCGAGGCCTGCGTCCACTTCGCCATGGCGCGGGCCTCGCTCGACGGGATCCACGTGGCGGTGCAGGGGGTCGGCCACGTCGGCTACCACCTGTGCCGCGAGCTGCACGAACAGGGCGCCAAGCTGACCGTCGCCGACGTGGATCCGCTCAAGGCGGAGCGGGCCCAGCGCGAGTTCGGCGCCACCATCGCGCGGCTGGACGACATCTTCGACGTGGTCTGCGACGTCTTCTCGCCGTGCGCGCTGGGCAGCGCGCTCAACGTGGACACCGTGCCGCGCCTGCACTGCCGGATCGTCGCCGGCGCGGCCAACAACCAGCTCGCCGAGCCGGCCATGGGGGCCGCGCTCATGCAGCGCGGGATCGTTTACGCGCCGGACTACGCGATCAATGCCGGCGGGCTGGTCAACGTGGCCCAGGAGATCCTCGGCTATGACGCGGAGAAGTCGCGCACGCGCACGATGAAGATCTACGACACCATCCTCGAGATCGCGCAGCGAGCCCGCAAGTCGATGACCCCGACCGACATCATCGCCAACAAGATGGTCGAGGAGCGCCTCTCCGCCGTCCGGTGAGGGAGCGAGCGAGCGGGGTGTTGGTGGGTGAAGGTCGGCATCGGCGCCGGAGCGCGCATCACCCGCGTGCGGTCCGGCGACGGCTGATCGATCCGGATGGCGGCACTCGATTGGGCCTGATGTTCCCACCGGCAACTCGACTAGCCGGGTGCTGAGGTCGAGTGTCGGCAGCAATTGGCCAGTAGGCCAGCCAATCAGGCCAGTATTGTGTTTCTAAATACCAGTCTCGGGGCTGCGTCGGCGCGGCACGCTGCTTGCTCAAAGAGATTGGCGTCGGCGCGAACAATTCGTCGGCCCTGAAAATCGAATCCAGTAACGCAGGCCGCTGCAGGCTATCCCCTCGTCTCCCTCCCCCCCCTTGCCGCCGAGAGGCGGCAGACGAGGTTGCCAGCAGCGGCCGCGTTTTTTTTCGGCGAGGTGCGCACACGGAACGGGCGTGTAGGCTTTGCCGGTGGGGCAGTGCCCAACATGTGGGCGACGCACCACCGGCTTCGCCTTCTGCCCCGATGACGGCGCGGAGCTGCTCCCTGATCGCGACGCGGCGCCGGCTGCCGGATCGGCGCTGCCGCGAGAGCTCGACCGCTACCGCCTGCTGCGCGCCATCGGCCAGGGCGGGACCAGCGACGTCTTCGAGGCCGAGCATCTCCACACCGGCAAGCGGGTGGCGATCAAGCTCCTGCGCCGCGAGCTGGCCGGCGATCCCCACGCGATCGAGCGGCTGCGCCGCGAGGCGCGCACTGCCAGCTCCATCGGTCACCGCAACATCGTCCACGTCGAGGACTTCGGCGTCGCGGCGGACGGCGCGGTCTACCTGGCGATGGAGTGGCTGGAGGGGGAGACGCTGGACGCGCGCATCGAGAGAGGACCGCTCGCGCAGGCGGCGGCGATCGATCTGGTCCTTCAGATCGCGGCCGGGCTCGGCGCGGCGCACGCGGCCGGGGTCGTTCACCGCGACCTGAAGCCGGCCAACGTCTTCCTGGTCCCGCTGCCGGGCGGCGGCGACCAGGTGAAGCTGCTCGACTTCGGCATCGCCAAGCTGGTGATGAGCGAGTCGCGGCTGACTCGCACCGGCACGTTTCTGGGCACGCCCGACTACGTGGCGCCGGAGCAGGCGCTGGGCGACGAGGTGGACGAGCGGGCCGACCTCTACGGCCTCGGCGTGGTGCTCTACCAGCTGGTCACCGGCACGCTGCCGTTCACCGGGGCGACCTTCATGGCGGTGCTCCACCGGCACACCACCCAGGCGCCCGAGGCGCCGTCGCACCGGGCGCCTCACCGCGGGATCTCGGTGGAGCTCGAGGCGGTGATCCTGCGCTGCCTGGCCAAGCGCCCGGTGGACCGCTTCGCCAGCGCCGAGGAGGTGAGCCGTGCGCTGGAGGAGGTGCGCGAGGCGACGACGCCGGCGCCGGCGCGGACCCGGACACGGGCGAGGACGGGGACGCTGACGCCGACGCCGGCTCCGGCACGGTCGAGGGCGCCGAGCGCGCCGAGCGCGCCGCCGCCGGCTCCGGCACGGCCGAGGGCGCCGAGCGCGCCGAGCGCGCCGAGCGCGCCGCCGGAACCGCGGGGCGAATCACCCTGGCCGACGCCAGGACCCGGCGATCCGGACGACGGCGATTCGCTCGAGATCCCCGGCCGCCGCCGCCCGGCCCGGCTGTGGCTCCCGGTCCTCATCCTCGCGGCCGGCGCGGCCGGCGCAGCCGGCGGCGTCCTCGCGCTCCGCGGCCGGCGCGACGATCGCG
>DATHKR010000265.1:0-23639 GCA_035489015.1 Kofleriaceae bacterium
CGCGCGCGGCCTGGCGTCGGGCCGCGTCACCCCCGACATCGGGCGTCCGATCGCACCATCAGCGCAAGGCCGTGCCGCCCTGGCGACCCGCGACCTCCACCCAGCGCCTCCGCATCCAGGGCAGCTGGACTCCGCTGGACTCGTACGGACCGGTCGTCCCTACCGACCGCTCGTCCCTACCGACCGCTCGTCCCTACCGACCAGTCTTCCCTACCTACCGACCGCTCGTCCCTACCTACCTACCAACCCACTCCCACCGTCAGCGGACCAGTAGCGGCCGGAGGGTTCGCTCGGCGATCTCCAAGCCTAGCTGGACTTTGTCGTCGGTGCCTCCCCAGACTGGGTCTTCGTGTTCCACTGACAGGACTCCGTCGAAGCCTCCTTCGTAGAGGGCGTCGAGGAAGCGGACCCAGTCGACCTGGCCGAGGCCGGGGACTCGGTAGCGCCACCAGCCTACGTCCCAGGGGTTTTCTCGCTCTCGTGACTTGCCGTAGAAGCCCCAGCGGTTTCGTTTTTCGGGGAAGAGCTGGACGTCCTTGGCCTGGGCGTGGAGGACCTTGTCCACGTAGGGCTTCAGCGCGGCGATCGGGTCGACTCCGATCCACATCAGGTGGGATGGGTCGAAGTTGAGGTAGAGGCCTTGCTCGAACATCCATTCCCATAGCTCGGGGCAGTAGGCGAGGTTTCCGGGGTAGCCGTCGGGGTGCCAGCCCTCCATCACACAGTTCTCGATGACGAGCGCGACTCCTCGCTCGCCGGCGTGGGCGACGAGGGGCTTGAAGATCTCCTCGGCCTCGGCGAGGTTCTGCTTCACGCTCCGGTTCGGGTCGCGGCCGACGAAGGTGCCCACCGTCGGTGAGCCGATCGCGGCGGCCGCGTCGATGCACCGGTGGAGGTGGGCGTGCATCGCGGCGCGCGCGTCCAGGTCCGGATCGAGTGGGTTGTCCATGTACGCCACCGACGAGACCTGCACTCGCTTGTCGGCCAGGAGCGCCATGAGCTCGTCGGGGCGGAGATCGTCGACGTCGAGGTGGGTGGCGGTGAAGGGGCGGTTGCCCAGCTTTGGCCAGGCCGCTACCTCGAGCGCGTCGTAGCCGTGCGCCGCCGCCCACTCGATGAGCTGGGGCAGCGACCAGCCCGGCAGACACGCGGTGACGAATCCGAGCTTCACGAGATCTCCTTCCAGGTCCGGTCCCTCGCCGAGGCGAGGACCGCCTCGGTGATGCGCGCCGCGCGCAGCCCGTCGGTGAAGGTGGGCAGCCCGTCGGGCGCCGCGCCGCGCACCGCGGCGTAGACGTCGGCCACGAACGCGTCGAACGCGTCGCCGTAGCCCTGGGCGTGGCCGGCCGGCAGGGTCGCGTAGCGGGCCGCCTCCGGCGAGAGCCGGCCCGGGTCGCGCATGAGGATCTGCTGCAGGTCGCGCGCTCCGATCCACATTCGCTCCGGGTCCTCCTGGTCGAACGCGATCGCCTCGCCGGCCGCGTCGATCTCGAACCACAGGCGGTTCTTGCGCCCGGGCGAGATCTGGCTGACCACCAGCGTGCCGATCGCGCCACCGTCGGTCTCGAAGGTCATCGCCACCGCGTCCTCTCCGTCGACCCGCACGCGTGCGCCGCCGGCCACCGCGCGCTGGAAGGCGTTGGCCCCGCCGGCCGCGCGCTCCGGGTACGCGGTCAAGGCGCGCGCCGACACCCGCGCGATGCGGTGCCGGCTCACGAACTCGACCAGGTCGCACCAGTGCGAGCCGATGTCGGCGAACGCGCGCGACGCGCCGCCCAGCCCGGGGTCGACCCGCCAGTTGGTGTCGTCGGGCGACGCCAGCCAGTCCTGCAGGTAGCAGCCGTGGATGAGGTGGATCGGGCCCGGCCCGCCAGTCGCCACGCGCGCGCGCGCCTCGCGCACCAGCGGATGGAAGCGGTACACGAACGGCACCGCGGCGACCCGGCCGCGCGCCGCGGCGAGGTCGACCAGCCCGGCCGCGTCGCCGGCGGTGGTCGCGAGCGGCTTCTCGCACACGACGTGCTTGCCGGCCTCGAGCGCGAGCCGGGCCAGACGCGCGTGCAGATGATTGGGCGTGCAGATGTGGACGAGGTCGACGGCTGGATCCACCGCCAGCGCCTCGGCGCTCTCGAAGACGCGATCGATCCCGAGCGCGTCCGCGCTCGCGCGAGTCCGGCCCGGGTCGCCGCCGGCCACGCCGACGACCTCTGCGCCGGCGCGGAGCGCGGCCCGGAGATGGACCGGGCCGATGAAACCCAACCCGGCGATGGCCACGCGCAACCGGTCTGGCATCGCGCGCCAAGATACGCGCCTCGGCGCCGTCTTGACCAGCCTCTTTGTTCGTTCATCAACTCAATGACGCGTTGCATTCAATTTTCTTGCTGGACTTTGGTCTACTAGCAAACAAAGATTCGGCTGCGAATGCGCTCCCCCGCCAGCGGCGATGACTCGGCGCAGAGAGGACCGTTCTCGGCCGGGCACATCCTCCAGATGATCCGCGCCGGCGAGACCTCGCGCGCGGAGATCGCTCGCGCGACCGGCCTGGCTCGATCGACCGTGTCGCAGCGGGTCGGCGCGCTCGTCGATCTCGGGCTCGTCGTCGAGGAGGGAGACGCTCGCTCCACCGGCGGGCGCCCGGCCACCCGCCTGCGGCTCAATCCGTCCGGCGGCGTCGTCCTGGCCGCCGATCTCGGCGCGCACCACGATCGCCTGACCGTGTCCGATCTGGCCGGCCGCGTGCTCGCCGAGGAGACCGGCCAGCGCGCCATCGCCGACGGCCCGGCCGACATCCTCGGCTGGGTCAGCGAGACCTTCCTGGCCCAGCTCGCCCGGCTCGGCCGCGGCGTCGACTCCGTCGTCGGCGTCGGCATCGGCGTGCCCGGTCCGGTCGAGTTCGCCGCCGGCCGCGCGGTCAAGCCGCCCATCATGCCCGGCTGGCACGGCGTCTCGATCCCGGATCACTTCGCCGACGCATTGCCCGGCGTCGACGTCCTGGTCGACAACGACGTCAACATCATGGCGGTCGGCGAGTACCGCACCACCTGGCGCGACAACGTGAGCGACCTCGTCTACGTCAAGGTCGCGACCGGCATCGGCGCCGGCATCATCGCGGGCGGCCGGCTCCAGCGCGGCGCGCAGGGCGCCGCCGGCGACATCGGCCACATCCGGGCCAGCGAGCACACCGACGCGGTCTGCGCGTGCGGCAACGCCGGCTGCATCGAGGCGGTGGCGAGCGGCTCGGCGCTGGCCCGCCGGCTGCGCGCGCTCGGCCACGACACCACCACCTCGCGCGATGTGGTCGAGCTGGTCAATCACGGCAGCGCCGACGCGGTCCGCCTGGTTCGCGAGGCCGGGCGCCTGCTCGGCGAGGTGCTGGCCAGCGCGGTCAATCTGCTGAATCCGTCGGTGCTGGTGATCGGCGGCGACCTGGCCAAGGCCGAGCAGCACCTGTTCGCCGGCATCCGCGAGGCGATCTACCGGCGCAGCACGATCCTGGCCACCGGCCACCTGCAGATCGCGCGCAGCCACCTGGGTGACCGCGCCGGCGTGATCGGCGCGACCGCGCTCGCCCTCGATCAGCGCCTCTCGCCCGAGGCGATCAACCGCCAGCTGGCCGGGCGGGCCGCCGCATGAGCGCTCTCCTCACCGTGCGCGGGCTGGTCAAGGAGTTCCCCGGCGTGACCGCGCTCGCCGGGGTCGACCTCGAAGTGGAGGCCGGCGAGGTGCACTGCCTGGTCGGACAGAACGGCGCCGGCAAGTCCACCCTCATCAAGTGCGTGTCCGGTGTGGTGGCGCCGACCGCGGGGACGATCGCGCTGTCCGGCGGCCAGCTGGCCAGCGGCCGCCCGGGCGCGGCGCTCCTGGCCGGGGTGGCCACCATGTACCAGGAGCTCGACCTGGTCCCCGATCTGTCGGTGGCTGCCAACATCTTCCTCGGCCACGAGCCGCGGCTCGGCCCGCTGCTCGACCTCCGCACCATGCGGCGCGAGGCCAGCGCGCTCCTCGCTCGTCTCGGTCACCCGTCGCTGGATCCGGACGCACGGGTCGGCGCGCTGCGCCCGGCCGACCGCCAGCTGGTGTCGATGGCGCGCGCGCTGTCGCGCCAGGTGCGGCTCCTCATCATGGACGAGCCGTCGGCGATCCTCGACCCGCCCGAGGTCGACGCGCTGTTCGAGGTCGTGCGCCGGCTCACCGCGGAGAAGGTCGGCGTCATCTACATCTCGCACCGGCTCGACGAGATCGCGCGCATCGGCGACCGCATCACCGTCCTGCGCGACGGGCGCACCGTGGCCAGCAACCTCCCGGCCACGACCCCGGTCGACGAGCTGATCCACCTCATGGTCGGCCGCTCGTTCGGCGACGTCTTCCCCGACCGGGCCGAGCCCACCGCCGACGTGGTGCTGCGGGTCTCGCGCCTGCGCCGCCCACCTCACGTGATCGAGGCCAGCTTCGAGGTGCGGGCTGGCGAGATCCTCGGCATCGGCGGCCTGGTCGGCGCCGGACGCACCGAGCTCTTGCGCGCGATCGCCGGGCTCGACCTCGCCACCGGCGGCGAGGTCGAGGTCGCCGGCCGCGTGCTGCCGCGCGGGCGGCCCGACGTCGCGGTCGGCGCCGGCCTCGGCATGGCGCCCGAGGAGCGAAAGTCGCAGGGGCTGTGGCTGGGCTGGAGCCTGGTCAAGAACGTCACCATCAGCCACCTGCGCAAGCTCGGCCGCGGCCCGTTCACCGACGCCGCCAGCGAGCGGCGCGCGGCCGACCAGCACCTTCGCTCGCTGCAGGTCCGGCCCGAGGATCCGATGCGCCTGGCCGCGGAGCTGTCGGGCGGCAACCAGCAGAAGGTGGTGCTGGCCCGCTGGCTGCTCCACTCGGCCCGGGTGCTGCTCCTCGACGAGCCGACCCGCGGCGTGGACGTGGGCGCCAAGGCCGACGTCTACCAGGTGATCGCCGACCTCGCCGCGCGCGGCCTCGCGATCGTGATGGTGTCGTCGGAGCTGGCAGAGCTGATCGGCTTCTGCGACCGCATCCTGGTCATGCGCGAGGGCGCGATGGTCGGTGAGCTCCGCGGCAAGGAGGCGACCGAGGAGGCGATCCTCCGCCACGCGCTGCGCACGGCGAGCGATCCACCGAGGAGCGAGGCCCGATGAGCGCCCCCGAGTCGAGAGCGTGGCACCGCATGCGCGTGCAGGAGGCGGCGCTGCCGTTCGTGGTCATCCTCCTGGCCGTCATCGGCACCGTCCTCAAGGGACACCAGTTCTTCTCGGCCGGCAACATGTGGACCGTGCTGGTCCAGGCCAGCGTGGCCGGCACCGTCGCGGTCGGCATGACCTTCGTCATCGCCACCGGCGGCATCGACCTCTCGGTCGGTTCGGTCATGGCCGCCGCCGCCATCATCGGCGGGCACTACTTCCCCGAGAGCGGCGCCTTCGGGTTCATGGCCGCGACGGTCGTCGCCGCCGCCGCGCTCGGCGCGCTGAACGGGGTGGCGGTGGCGTGGCTCCGCGTCGTCCCGTTCGTCGCCACCCTCGCCATGTTCGCGTCCGCGCGCGGCATCGCCCAGCAAGTCAGCCACCAGACCCCGGTGCCGCTCTACCACCTCGAGGCCCTGGCCGCGATCGGCAGCAAGCGCGTCCTGGGCGTCCCGATCCCCGCCATCGTGTTCCTCATCGTGGTCGCGCTCGGCTGGGTGCTGCTCAACCGCACCCGCTACGGCCGCTACGTCATCGCGGTCGGCGGCAACCGCGAGGCCGCGCGCATCGCCGGCATCCGCGTGCGCCCGATCCTGTTCTCGGTCTACCTCCTGGTCGGCGTGTGCACCGGCATCGCCTCGGTCCTGCAGACCGGCCAGCTGGCCAGCGCCTCTCCGGTGGTCGGCCTCGGCCTCGAGCTCGACGCCATCGCCGCGGTGGTGATCGGCGGGACCAGCCTGGCCGGCGGCCGCTGCACCATGGTCGGCACCTTCTTCGGCATCCTCACCTTCGCCCTCATCTTCAACCTGCTCACCCACATGCACGTGGAGAGCCAGGTCCAGCAGATCCTGAGAGGCGTCATCATCCTCGGCGCGGTGGTCGTCCAGCGCCGAGCCGAATAGCCCCGCCCCTCGCTCAGACAAGGAGACTGGAAATGACGAACCGGAAGCGCGCAGTGATCACCGGAGTGCTGCTGTCCATGTCGGCGTCGCTCGCGCTCGCCACAGGGGCGTGCAGCAAGGACAGCGATCGAGGAAAGAAGGACAAGGAGAAGGCCGCGCCGGCCGAGCCGACCACGCCAGTCGAGCCGGCCAACGACAAGGCCGGAGCCGGCCCGACCGGCCGCAAGATCAAGATCGCCTTCAGCGCGCCGGCCGCCGACCACGGCTGGACCGGAGCGATCAGCACCAACGCCAAGGCCCAGGCCGCCAAGTTCGACGACGTCGAGTTCAGCCTGACCCAGGCCGCCACCGCCGCCGACCAGGTCAGCCAGCTCAACACCATCATGCTGCAGAAGCCGGACGTGCTCGTCATCCTGCCCCAGGACGAGACCGTCACCCCGGCCGCCCTCGCCGCGATGAAGGCCGGCATCGCCGTCATCAACGTCGACCGAGAGTTCAGCGACCCCGCCGCGCAGCGCGCCGTCATCAAGGGAGACAACTACGGAGTTGGCTTCCAGGCCGGCCAGTACTTCGCGAAGGAGCTGAAGTGCAAGGGCAACGTGGTCGAGATCCAGGGCATCGCCGGCATCTCGGTGACCAACCAGCGAACCAAGGGCTTCGCTGACGCCATCAAGCAGTGCAAGGGAGGCATCAAGATCGTCGCCCAGCAGCCCGCCGACTTCGCCCCCGACAAGGGCCTCTCGGTCATGCAGAACATCCTCCAGGCCCAGTCCAAGATCGACGCCGTCTACACCCACGACGACGACATGGCCCAGGGAGTCGTCCAGGCGATCAAGAACGCCAACCGGGACAAGGAGATGTGGCTCACCGGAGTCGGCGGCTCCAAGGCCGCCATGGACCTCATCAAGCAGGGAGGTCTCTACCGGGCCACCTTCCTCTACAACCCCAGCATGGCCGCCTCCGCCGTCGCGCTCGCCCGCCTGCTGGCCCGCAACGAAGGCCTCTCCGATCTGGTCGAGCCCGTCATTCCCAGCCTCATCGTCATGCAGGCCCAGGGAGTCTTCCAGGACAACGTCGACCAGTTCACGAAGCTCGGCTTCTAGCGGCTCTTCCTGGCAACCTTGGGTGCGAGCGGCGGCGGCCGCTCGCCTGCCCTGCCGGCCCGCGTATTCTGTGGCGATGCCTTCGTCCGAGGTGAAGCAGCGGCTGGCCGAGGATGTGGCGATCTGGCAGGCCGACGGCATCATCGACGCGGCCACGCGCGCGGCGCTGCGGGCGCGCTATGACACGCCCGGGTTCGAGCTGGTCACCGCGGTCAAGTACCTGGGCATCGCCGGCGGCGCGCTGGCCGGGCTCGGCTTGCTGGGTCTGGTCGCGGCGGTCTCGGAATCGGAGGCGCTCGCCAGCGTGATGCTCGCCGCCGTGGGGGCACTGCTCGCCTGGGCCGGGCTCCGGCTCGGGCGCGATCCGCTGGCGCGCTACGTCCACACCTCGAAGGTCGTGGTCGCGCTGGGCGTGGTCGGCTGGGCCAGCGGCCTCGGCCTGGGGGCGAACGCCCTGCCGCTCGACGACTTCCAGGTGAGCTTCGCGGTCGGGCTCGGCGTGGTGCCGCTCGCCATCGCGGTCGCCTACCGGGAGAAGAACTGGTTCCTGCTGCTTCTCGCGACGCTGGCGCTGTTTCACTGGGTCGGCTCGTGGAGCGGGATGCTCGGCTCGAGCACCTACTCGTTCGAGATCCAGGATCCGCGGGTGATGGCGGTGATCGCGCTCGGGGTCCATGGGTTTGGCGTGTGGCACGAGCGGCGCCTCGAGCTACCTGGCTTTCATCTGGTCTATCAGGTGACGGCGCTGGTCTATCTCGACCTGTCGCTGCTCATCCTCAGCATCCTTCCGACGTCGACGGCCGGGATCTACGTCGCGGTCCTCACGATCGCCGCGCTCGGACAGATCGTGGCCGGGGCTCGACTCAAGAGCCGGCTGATCATGGGTTTCGGGGTTGCCACGTTCGGCGTCGATCTGTTCACTCGCTACTTCGAGCACATGTGGAACGTGGTGAGCCTGGGCCTTCTCCTCGTCCTCGGCGGGGCGATGATCATGGCCTTCGGCGTCCTGGTCGAGCGCTCCTGCCGCGCCTGGGCCGAGCGATGAACAAGCTGGGGCTGCACCGCGTGGTCCGGTCGGAGATCGACCTTCTGGTCGCTCAGGAGCTCTTGAGCCCTGCGCAGGCGGCACGGGTGCGCGAGCGCTATCCCACGGAACCGTGGGATCTGTCGTCGCTGGCGCGGTGGTTCACGGTGCTGGGCGCTGTGACCTCGGGCGCTGGCTTGCTGTTGCTCGGCGCGCAGATGGATGCCTGGCGCACGTTGCTCGAGGTGGTGCTGGTCGGGGCCGTGGTGGGGCTCCTCGGGCTCGGCCGCTGGCTGGCTCGCTCGCGGCGGATGACTCGCAGCGGCGCCGCCCTGGAGCTGCTGGCCGGGTTTGCCCTGCAGGGGCTCACGATCGCGCTGGCCACCCACTACTCGGTGGGAACGAAGAACTGGCCCGGCCTAGTCGGTGTCGATGCGGCGCTTCTTCTCGCGCTGGCCTACGTGCTCGGCAACCGGCTCTTGCTCGTCCACGCGCTGGTCAACCTGTTCTTCTTCGTCGGCGGCGAGACCGGCTATGTCTCGGGCTGGGGGATGTACTGGCTGGGGCTGACCTACCCGCTCCGATTTCTCGGCATCAGCCTCGCGGTGCTCGGCGTGGCGTGGCTGCATGGACGGCTCGGCCGCGACGCCTGGCGCGCCTTCTCGCGCGTGTACCTTCACTCCGGGCTGCTCGGGGTGCACCTCTCGCTCTGGTTCCTGTCGGTGTTCGGTCTGCTCGGCGCGGACCACCCGGGCTGGAGCGCCGGCGAGGGGGAGCGGGTCGCCTTCTCGGCGCTGTGGGCGGCGGCGTCGATGGCCAGCGTCTGGCTGGCAGGACGCACCGGCGTCGCCACGCTGCGCGCCTACGCCGTCACCTTCTTCGTCATCGACTGCTACACCTTCTACTTCCAGTTCGTCGCCGCGCGCTCGGCGGTGCTCTGGTGGCTCCACCTGCTCCTGGTCGGCGGCAGCCTGGTGCTGCTGGCGCTGCGCGTGGAGCGGCGGCGGGCGATGATGTCGGCGTCCGCGCCACGCGCATCCGGATGACCGCCTGCTCGTTTCCTGGGCGCGCGATGTGGCTCGATTCGATGCGTCGCGATCTCCGATTGGCGCAGATTGGCTGTTGCGGTATCGCACCAGGTGATCTGATTCCTGCCATGTAGATCAGCAAACTGGCATATAAGCGACTCCCGGGCGTGCGTTCGTCACTTTTCGCTTGAGTCGGCTGGACCCGGTTGCTACAGGGGTCCTCGCCGAACGTCGTATTCGTTCGGCCGCCGATCGGATGGTTCGCGCCCAGGGGATGGGCCGGCCGCGGTCGATGCGCTCCACGAGGCCAGCGGTCGGCAGCGCCGAGCGGGACCCACCGTCCCGAACGGGACCGGTGCGGCCGCGGCTCGCAACGCTCGACACAAATGGAGAAGCTCATGATCCAAGGACGCAAGGTGTTCGGCCTGCTGGCGGTTCCCGCGCTGACCGCCGCGCTCGTGGTCGGCTGCATGACGGGAGGGGAAGACCTCGACGAGGAGGTCGGCTCGTCGGCGGCGCCGCTCGTCGCCGCGCCAGCGCGGGACGCGATTCCGGACCAGTACATCGTGGTGTTCAAGGACAGCGTCGGGGTCCAGGGCCTGAAGTCGGCCATGAGCCGCATCTCGTTCACGCGCGGCGAGAGCCGCCTCGAGCACCAGTACACCGTCATCCCCGGCTTCTCCGCCCGCCTCATGCCGGAGGATCTCGAGGCGCTCCGCTTCAACGCGGACGTGGCCTACATCGAGCAGGACCAGATCATGCGCGCCTCGGCCACCAAGCCGGCCAGCGGCCAGCTCGACCTCGACCGCCACGACCACTGCCCGGCCGTGGACGACAACGTCTTCAACGACAACGGCTGCAACGGCAGCGGCGTGCTGGTCTACGTCGTCGATACCGGCATCCGCGCCAGCCACCAGCAGTTCGGCGGCCGGGTGAACACCGGGCGCGGCTTCACCGCCATCAACGACGGCCGCGGCACCACCGACTGCAACGGACACGGCTCGCACGTCTCGTCCACCGCGGCCGGCAGCGGCTTCGGCCTGGCCAGCGCGGCCACCCTGGTCCCGGTCCGCGTGCTCGACTGCAGCGGATCGGGCAGCAATGCCGGCGTCATCGCCGGCGTCAACCACGTGGCCAACAACTGCGGCAACGGCGAGCGCTGCGTCGCCAACATGAGCCTCGGCGGCGGCGTGTCGGCCGCGCTCGACTCGGCGGTGGCCGCGGCGGTGGACTCCGGCGTCCCGTTCGCGGTGGCCGCCGGCAACGAGAGCCGCGACGCCATCAACTCGTCCCCGGCCCGTGAGCCCAAGGCGATCACGGTCGGCTGCGCGTCCGACTCGGGCTACCCGGCCAGCACCGGCTCCAACAGCGTCTCTCGCTGCTCGTTCTCGAACTTCGGCAGCCGCGTCGACGTCTGGGCGTCGGGCCTCACCATCCTCGGGGCCGACGACGGCAGCGACACCGCCACCCAGACCATCTCCGGCACCTCGATGTCCAGCCCGCACGTGGCCGGCGCGATCGCGCAGATGCTGAGCTGCCGCGGCAACCTCAGCTCGGCCCAGGTCGAGGCCCAGCTCGACCTCAAGTCGATCGGCAGCGCGATGTCCAACGAGCAGGGCGGCCAGGACCTGTTCCTGTGCAGCGACTACAACGACGCGGACGGCAACGCCTGCGCGTGCAGCGGCAACCCGCCGCCGCCGCCCCCGCCGGCCGACTCCTGCCAGGGGCGCTGCGGCAACTTCAACCCGGCGCTCAGCTGCCAGTGTGACAGCCAGTGCACGATCTTCGGCGACTGCTGCGCCGACTTCCCGCAGCTCTGCCAGTGACGGCCGGTTGACCGGTGCGCGGCCTCACCGTCGGTGTGAGCGTCATCTGGCGCCGACGGTGAGGTCGAGCCGGGTGAGGCCGCGGATCACGAACGCCGGGTGATAGGACGGCCGGGCGGCGAGCTGCAGGCGCGGCGCGGCCCGCGCCAGCTCGGCGACGGCGATCTCCAGCTCGAGTCGGGCGAGCGGGGCGCCGATGCAGAAGTGGATGCCACCGCCGAAGGCGACGTGGCCGCCGTCGCCGCGGCCCGCGTCGAAGACGGCCGGCCGGGCGAACCGATCCGGATCGCGGTTGGCGGCGCCGAACAGCATCGCGATCTCGTCGCCGACGCGCAGCTCCTGCCCGGCGATCACCACGCCGTCGTCGAGCACCCAGCGCTCGAACAGCTGGAGCGGCGAGTCCCAGCGCAGCATCTCCTCGATCGCCGTCCGCGCCGGCACCTCGCCCGCGGTGACCCGGCCCCACTCGACCGGGTGCAGCATGAACGCGCGCATCCCGTTGCCCAGGGTGTTGACGGTCGCCTCGTGCCCCGCGTTGAGCAGCACGATCGCGGTGCAGACGATCTCGTCGGTGGTGAGCCGCTCGGTCCCGTCGTGGACGGCGACCAGCCGCGACAGCAGCAGGCCGTCGGGCGCCGCCCGCTTGCGGTCGATGAGCCGCCGGACGTACGCGATGAAGTCGGCCGCGGCCGCGTCGGCGGCGGCGCGCTGCGGTCCGGTCGCGGTCAGCTCGTACATCTTCACGATCGCGTGCGACCAGTCGAGCAGCTGGCCGCTGTCCTCGCGCGGCACCCCGAGCACCGCACTGATCACCTCGACCGAGAACGGCTGGGCGTACTCGCGGACCAGGTCGAAGCCGCCGCGCTCGACCAGCGGCGCGAGGGTGCGGGCCGCGGTCTCCTCGATCGACGGGCGCAGCGTCGCGACCGAGGTCGGGGTGAAGACCCGGGCGACCAGCGAGCGGATCCGGCTGTGGTCGGGCGGCTCCAGGTTCAGCAGCGACCACCGCTCGCTGGCGGTGAAGCGAGCCCAGCGCGCGTCGGGCTCGGGCCTGCCCAGCTGCTCGTGCGTGTAGCGGTGGCTGTAGCTGCGGCCCATCCGGTGATCGCGGAGGGCGGCGTGGACCAGCGCGTACCGGGTGACGACCCACTGCCGGGTCGGCTCGTACCAGAAGATCGGCGCGGCGGCCTGCAGCTCGGCGAGCACCGGGTACGGGTCGGCGAGGAACGCCGGGTCGGCCAGGTCGAAGCGAGGGAGCACCTCCGTGAGCGCCGGCACGCCCGCCAGTCTCGCCGATCCGGGCCGGGATGGCGCGCGATCCGCTAGACTGACCGGGTTGCGAGGGGGCGGGAGATCGACATGACTGGCAGCGATGGAATCCTCGGCTCCTACGCGAGCGGCGCGGGCGACAGGCCGCTCCTGGGCGAGACGATCGGCGACAACCTCCGCCGCACCGTCGGCGCCTTCGGCGAGCGCGACGCGCTGGTGGTGCGGTCGCAGGGGTTCCGCGCCACCTACCAGCAGCTGTGGGACCTGACCGCGGCGGCAGCGCGGGGCCTGCTGGCCGCCGGGGTGGCGCGCGGCGACCGCGTCGGGGTGTGGTCGCCCAACCGGTACGAGTGGGTGATCGCGCAGTACGCGACCGCGCGGATCGGCGCCATCCTCGTCAACATCAACCCGGCGTACCGCACGGCCGAGCTCGAGTACGTGCTGCGCCAGGCCGAGGTCGGCGTGCTGCTCCTGGCCGCCGGCTTCCGCGCCGCCGACTATCGCGGGATGGTGGCCGAGGTGCGCTCGCGCCTGCCCGCGCTGCGCCACACGGTCGTCTTCGAGGACGGCTGGGACGCGCTCCTGGCCGACGGCGCGCACGCGAGCGACGACCAGCTGGCCGCTCGCGAGGCCGAGCTCTCGTTCGACGACGCGATCAACATCCAGTACACGTCCGGCACGACCGGCTTCCCGAAGGGCGCGACGCTGTCGCACCACAACGTGCTCAACAACGGCTTCTTCGTGGGCGAGGCGCTCCGCCTCGGCGCCGACGACCGCGTGTGCATCCCGGTGCCGTTCTATCACTGCTTCGGCATGGTCCTGGGCAACCTGGCCTGCACCACCCACGGCGCGGCGATGATCATCCCGGGCGAGGCATTCGAGCCATTGTCGGTGCTGGAGGCGGTCCAGGCCGAGCGCTGCACCGCGCTCTACGGGGTGCCGACCATGTTCATCGCCGAGCTCGACCACCCTCGGTTCGGCGAGCTCGACCTGGGCAGCCTGCGCACCGGCATCATGGCCGGGTCGCCCTGCCCGGTCGAGGTGATGCGCCGGGTGCAGTCGCGCATGCACATGAACGAGGTCACCATCTGCTACGGCATGACCGAGACCTCGCCGGTGTCGACCCAGAGCGCGGTCGACGACCCGCTCGACATGCGCGTCTCCACCGTCGGGCGGGTCCACCCGCACGTCGAGATCAAGGTGGTCGACCCGGCCTCGGGCGCGATCGTCGCGCGCGGCTTCCCCGGCGAGCTGTGCACGCGCGGCTACAGCGTGATGAAGGGGTACTGGCGCGACCCGGAGGCGACCGCGCGGGCCATCGACGCGAGCGGCTGGATGCACAGCGGCGACCTGGCGACCATGGACGCCGACGGGTACGTCAACATCGTCGGCCGCATCAAGGACATGATCATTCGCGGCGGCGAGAACATCTACCCTCGCGAGATCGAGGAGTACCTCCACACGCATCCCGCCGTCAGCGAGGCGCAGGTCATCGGCGTCCCCAGCGCCCGGTACGGCGAGGAGGTCATGGCCTGGGTGCGATGCGTCCCCGGCCAGACCGCGTCCGAGGAGGAGCTCCTCGCCCACTGCCGGGGCCGCATCGCCACCTACAAGATCCCCCGCTACTGGAAGCTGGTCGACGAGTTCCCGATGACGGTCACCGGCAAGGTCCAGAAGTTCAGGATGCGCGAGGTCGCCATCGCCGAGCTCGGCCTCGCCGAGGCCGAGACGGCCTGAGGGTCATCAGAACGGGCTGGCCAGCTGGGACAGCGCGCAGCTGCGCAGGGACAGCGCCGCCACCCGCGCGCCCGCGATCTGGTCGCCGCCGCGGGTGAAGAACGCGTAGCCGTGGGTGTCGACCAGCACCGGGTAGGCCAGCGC
This sequence comes from Kofleriaceae bacterium, assembly GCA_035489015.1. Taxonomy (GTDB): domain Bacteria; phylum Myxococcota_A; class Polyangia; order Haliangiales; family Haliangiaceae; genus DATFRY01. Next base: position 14,220 of record DATHKR010000265.1, read on the forward strand.
GCGGTCGCCCTGCAGCCACGAGACCTGCCGCACCGCCGCGTCCTCGACCTCGATCCGGAACACCGCGTGCCGTGCGCGCCGCACGCTCGACATCACGACCAGGAGCCGGCCGTCGCGATCGAGCTCGAGCCAGATCGCGTCGGCGTCGGCGGAGCGGGCGAAGGAGCCCAGCTCGACCCCGCCGCCGCGCACCGCGTCGAAGCGGAGCAGCCGCACGATCGGCTGGCGGTCGCGCTCGACCTGATCGAGCACGTAGAGGCCGTGGTCGCGGAAGCTCACCGTCGCGGCCAGCGGTGTCCCGACCGGCAGCGCCGTGACCATCGGCACCCAGGGGCGGACCCGTCCGTCCTCGATCGGCGCCCGCCAGATCCCCGCGCCCGGGCCGACCCGGTAGGCCGCGCGATGGAACCGGCTCAGCGCCAGCGCGAACCGGTCCCCGGCGGCGCGGGCGGCGCCACTGTCCCGCGTCTTCGATGCCGCGCGCGCGGTCCCCTCGAACTGGCCCTCGAAGCTCTCGCTGTGCCCGTTCCAGGTGGCGACCTGGCGGAGCGCGCCGTCGGTGTCGACCGCGAGCGCGAGCGTCGTGGTGGACCCTCCGATGGCGGACGCCGTCTCCGCGGCGCCGGCCCAGACCAGGGACGAGTCGTCGAGCGAGCGGCGCAGGCTGTCGGACAGGTGCTCGTTGATCGGCTGCGCGGTCCCGTCGGCGTTCATCGCGCCCCACTGGCCACCCTCGGTGGCGACCGCCATCAGGCTCTCGTACGGCAGCCCATCGAGGACCTCCTCCCGCCACATCGCCGGATCGGGCAGCGTGAGCCGCAGGAAGAAGAAGCGGTCCTGTTGCGGTTTGGCGAACAGGCTGGAGTGCACGTGCTCCGGGTCGAGCGCGAAGTAGTGGTTCGACAGCTCCTGGCCCGAGGTCGTCCCGCCGCCGTGCACGCCGGTGCCGATGTCGTGGCCCGGGTGCCCGATGGTGGTGTCGCCGTGCAGCCAGAAGGTCCCGTCCAGGCCGCTGGCAGGGCCGGCCACGTACGGCTCGGACTGGCCCAGGAGCACGCCCTGCTCGGGCGGCGGCACGTTCACCAGCGGCGGATCGAACTGAGCCGGATCGGTCCAGAACGCCGCGTCGCTCGCGTAGCTCCAGGTGAACGAGTGCTCGGCGCCGTCGTAGGTCAGACCCGCGGCCGCCCCGCGCTGGGACGAGAACGACATCACGACCCGGTGGTAGCGCATGAGCGGGGTCTCGTCGGTCGCTTCGATGCCGAGGTGGAGCTGCCCGTCGCCGAGGTTGACGAAGTCGGTGCAGCCGCTCGACGCGGCCGGGTCGTCCTGGCAGAACCGGAAGTGACTCGCGATCGGCTGACCCGGCACCTCCTGGAGCACCCCGGAGTCCTTGTCGGCGGCGCGCCGCGACGGCTGCGGCCGCACGACGATCTCGTCGTTGATCGTGTGGCGAAACAGCCAGGACAGGATCGAGCCGTCGACCTCGTACTCGGCCACCACCTCGGCCGGCCCCGGCTCGCCGTCGGGCACCGGCACCGGCTCGCACGCGTCGCCCATGGTAACCGCCTGCACGTGCTGCTCCGACAGCTCGTTGCTGTCGAGCGACTGGTCGTTCTCGACGTAACGGCAGTTGTCGACCGAGTCGCACACTCCATCGCAGTCGCCGTCGCCGATCTCGTCGGCAAGGCAGGAGCGGTCGGGATCGACCGGGTCGGCCGGGCAAGGGTCGAGGCAGTCGGGGGTCGCGTCGCCGTCGTTGTCGAGCTCGGCCGCGTCGTAGACGCACCGATCGCACGGGTCGCCGACCCCGTCGCCGTCGGTGTCGAGCTGGCTGGAGTTCGAGAACGTGTCGCAGTTGTCGTCGGCGGCCTCGATGCCGTCGCCGTCGCGGTCGAGCGCGACCTGGCGCAACCAGGTGCGCGCGGTGCCGTTCTTCATCCAGAGCGGCGGGCCGCCGATGTCGTCCCAGCCGTCCCCGGCCCCGGAGGTGGCGAGGTTGGCCAGCACCCTCTGGCTCTCCAGCGAGATGATGGGCGAGCCGGAGTCGCCATGGCACGGCGTCGACTCGTCGTAGTCGAACTCGACGGTCGGAAGATCGTCGTCGTCGTCGCCCAGGCCCGGCTCGAGCTGGAGCCGGGACACCCCGGTCGCTTCCTCGTCGCAGTCCTCGCCCACGCTTCCGGCGCCGAGCAGGACCGGCGTGTCGTCCGGCTCGTCATCGGTGCTGGCCACCTTCATCGGCAAGAGGGCCTTGCGCGAGACCGCCATGTCCACCGGGTAGACGATGACGGCGAGGTCGCTCCCCGAGTAGCCGCCGTGGTAGCTGGGGTGGGCCAGGATCTCTGGATCGGAGGCGTTCAGGTGGCCGAGCGCGGACAGCGCCTCCCCGCTGGAGTTGATCGCGTTGATGAAAGGATCGGAGGAGATGGGCGCAAAGGCGTGCCCGCCGTCGTAGATGACCCCGCCGTCCTCGAAGACCGCGTCGGCGTCGAGGCAGTGCGCGGCGGTGACGATGACGTTGGAGGCAGCCAGCCAGCCGGTGCACAGGGCAGAACCGGTCAAGACGCGCACGACCTGCTGGTGGACCTTGTTGTCGGGCTGGGCGTCCTCGTCGGCGTCGTAGATCGGCGCGCGCGTCGCCGCGACGTCGGCCGGTCCCTCGGCGCAGGCGCCCAGCCCGGCGAGCACCAGCAGCCAGCCGGCCGCTGCCGCGGTTCGATGGGTCTCGATGCGTTTCATGGCATCCACGAAACGCGCGCGCGGCCGGATATTCCCGGCGCCCTCGCGGCCGCTCAGCAGCCGGCCGGGCGCCAGCCGAGGTCGACGACCCCGTAGCTCTCGCCGTAGATCTCGACGCCTGGCTCGGTCGCCTGCGGGATGCAGAGCGGGCCGTAGAAGGTGTAGTCACAGCTCGGGTTGGAGCTGTGGGCGCAGTCGTAGTCCTGATCCATCTCGAAGGCGAGCGGATCGACCAGGTCGGCGAGGTCGAGGCGGCCCAGCGGGCTGGTGGCCGGCGGCGAGGTAGGGTCGCGGAAGTAGTGGACCTGGCCGCGCGGGGCGCCCTCGTCGGTCTCGTCGCTGGCGTCGAACGGGGCGTGGGGACCGGCGGCGTCGTGCGAGTCTCGCCAGGAGGTGCCCTCGGGGATGTCGGCCAGGTCGAAGGCCCCCGTCGGGCCCGGCTCTCCCTCGCGTTCGCCGGCGGCGATCAGCGCGGCGTGGAGGGCCTCGTCGATCGAGAGGATCACCCGGTTGAACTCGCCGCCGCCGCAGCTGCCCGGGTCGTCGCCGGTGGCGCCCTCGCCTCCGACGACCCGGTACGCGCGGGTCGCGTGGTCGAGCATCGAGGTCCCGTCGGCCAGCCGGGAGCCCTCGAGCCGGGCGGTCACGGTCAGGAACACCGCCCGCGACGAGCCGTCGAGCGCGTCCCACAGATCGCAGACGTCGTCGAGGTCGGCGCCGCGCAGGCCGTTCGACTGGGGCACGTCCGGGCTGGCGTCGAGAAACTCGAGGTAGGTGGCGAGCAGCCGGTCGCGGCTGGCCAGCGCGGCGCTGGCGTCGCCGCCCACGTCTCCGCCGCCGCCCGCGTCTCCCGCGCCTGGATCGATGGTGGCGGCGTCGACCTCGGTCGCCCCTCCATCGATCGCGGTCGCCTCCCCTCCCAGGTCGCCCTCTCCCGACGATCCTCCACAGGCGAGCAGGGCGACGAGCGGGGCCAGAGCGGGGCGGTGGCGACGCATGGGGCGACCGTAACAGGGTCCCCGGGAGTGTCGTGCCCGGTTGTGGGACGCGGCCGGCCTATCCTGCTTGAATCAGATTAACCTCTGTCATGGACGGCGGTTGTCATCGCCGCGGTCGTGCGTGAGGCCGGCTCTCTCATAGGATGTGCGCCATGGGTCTGCGCCCCTCGCTCCTCGTTCTGTTCCTCGGGCTCGCCGCCGCGCCGGCCTGCGGCTCCGGCAAGCCCTCCACCGCCGACCCGGCCGGCTCGAGCGCCGACGGCGCGGCGGGCGGACCGGCCAAGCCGGTCACCATGAGCACGCTGGCCCAGGTCGGGCTCGATCCGGCCGCCCTCGATCGCAAGGCCGACCCGTGCGACGACTTCTATCAGTTCGCGTGCGGCAGCTGGGAGGCGAAGACCGAGATCCCGGCCGACAAGCCGATGGCGATGCGCAGCTTCGTCGACATCGAGGACCGCAACCAGGACTACCTGCACGGGGTGCTCGAGCGCGCGGCCAAGGATCCGGGCAAGGACCCCGCCCTGGTCCAGCTCGGCACCTACTACGGCTCGTGCATGGACGAGGCCTCGGTCGACAAGGCCGGGGTCAAGCCGATCGCGCCGCTGCTCGAGGCGGTCGGCCGGGTGAAGGACGCGAAGACGCTCTCCGCCGCGGTCGCGACGCTCCATGCGTCCGGCATCAATGTCCTCTTCAACTTCGGTCCCACCCAGGACGCCGCCGACGCCACTCACGTCATCGGCGGCGTGGTCCAGGGCGGCATCGGGCTGCCGGATCGCGACTACTACCTCAAGTCCGATGCGCCGACCAAGGCGATCCGCGCCGCGTACCAGACCTATGTCGCCACCCTGCTCGAGGGCGCGGGCCGGGCCAGGGCCGCCGCGGCGCGCGAGGCGGTCGACATCATCGCGCTCGAGACCGCGATCGCGAGGGTGTCGAAGGACAAGGTCGCCCGCCGCGATCCGCGCGGCGAGTACAACAAGATCGACCGCGAAGGCCTGGCCGACGCGATGGGTCACTTCGACTGGGACGGCTTCTGGAAGACCATCGGCGTGCCCGACATCCAGGGGATCACGGTCAACTCGCCCCAGTTCCTGGCCGGGGTCGACGACCTCATCGTGTCGACCAAGCCGGCCACCTGGCGCGCCTACCTCACCTTCCACCTGGTCGCCCGCATGGCGCCGTTCCTGACCCGCAAGCTGCAGGACACCCAGTTCAAGTTCGAGCAGGCGCTGACCGGTCAGCCGGAGATGGAGGCCCGCTGGAAGCGCTGCGTGCAGTTCACCGACGTCGCGCTCGGCCACGTGCTGGGCCAGGTGTTCGTGCGCGACCGCTTCGCCGGCGCGAGCAAGCAGGCGGCCGAGGTCCAGGTCCACGCCATCTCCGCCGCGATGAGGCGGAACCTGGCCGCCCTGCCCTGGATGGACGCCGGCACCAAGGCCAAGGCCGCCGGCAAGCTCGACAAGGTCTTCTACCAGATCGGCTATCCGAGCAAGTGGCGCACCTATGACTTCCCGATCGGCGCGAAGACGTTCGGGGTCAACGCGCTGGCCGCGCGGCGGTTCGAGCGCAACCGCCAGCTCGGCAAGATCGGCAAGCCGGTCGACAAGGAGGACTGGCCGATCTCGCCGCCCACGGTGAATGCGTTCTACGACCCGCAGCTCAACGGCATGGTCTTCCCGGCCGGGATCCTGCAGCCGCCATTCTACGACGTGAAGGCGTCGATCCCGGTCAACATGGGCGGCATGGGCATGGTGGTCGGCCACGAGCTCACCCACGGCTTCGACGATCAGGGCGCGCAGTACGACGCGGACGGCAACCTCACCAACTGGTGGGAGGACGCGACCAACCGCGAGTTCAAGACCCGCACCCGGTGCGTGATCGATCAGTACAGCCAGTACGACCAGGCCGGCCTCAAGGTGAACGGCGCCAACACGGTCGGCGAGAACATCGCCGACATCGGCGGCATCAAGCTGGCCATGGCCGGCTACCGCGAGCTGCGCGCCAGCGCACCCGACACGGTGGTGGCCGACGGCTTCAACGAGGACCAGCAGTTCTTCCTCGGCTTTGCCCAGTCCTGGTGCGCCAAGGCGCGCCCCGACTTCGAGAAGCTGCTGGTGAACGTGGACGTGCACTCGCCGCCGCGCTGGCGGGTGAACGGGACGCTCAGCGCCACGGAGGCGTTCGGCAAGGCGTTCCAGTGCAAGCCGAAGTCGAAGATGGTGCCAGAGAAGATGTGCGTGGTCTGGTGACGCCGGGCCGGCCCCCACGCCTTCAAACCACCTCCGATCTCGGCCATACTGCCCGCTGGCGCATCGCCAACGGAGGAGGACGCTATGAGGCTGTCCCAGCGGATCGGCTTTACCATCGCTCTCTCGGCGGTCGCCGCAGTGGCCGCCGGCGGCTGCAAGAAGGACCGGGCCCGCACCGACGAGAAACCGGTCACCGAGCAAAAGCCGGCCGATCAGGCCGAGCCCAAGCCCGAGACGCCGCCGGCCTCGAGCGAGAAGTTCGCGGTCATCACGCACGGCTCGTCCGGCGACGCGTTCTGGGACGTGGTGAAGAAGGGCGCCGAGCAGGCCGGCGAGGACCTCGGGGTCAGCGTCGCCTACCAGAGCTCGGGTGACGCCGCCCAGCAGGCCGACCTCATCAACGCGGCGGTGGCCGACAAGGTGAGCGGCGTGGTCGTTTCGATGGCCAACCCGGACGCGCTGGCCGAGCCGATCAAGAAGGCGATCGCCGCCGGCATCCCGGTCATCACCATCAACTCCGGGTCGGCCAAGTCGGCCGAGCTCGGCGCGCTGGCTCACGTCGGGCAGGAGGAGTCGATCGCCGGCGAGGGCGCCGGCGCCCGCCTGGCCCAGGCCGGGGTCAAGAAGCTGCTGTGCGTCATCCACGAGGCCGGCAACATCGGCCTGGAGCAGCGCTGCGCGGGGGCCAAGAAGGGCCTGGGCGGCGGCTCGGTGACCAACCTCCAGGTCGACATCGGCAACGTGGCCGAGGCGCAGACCACGATCACGTCCAAGCTGCAGGCCGACAAGTCGATCGGCGGGGTGCTCGCCCTCAACCCGGCCATCGGCGTGGCCGCATCCGAGGCGATCGGCGCGGCCGGCTCGTCGGCCAAGGTGGCCACGTTCGACCTGTCCGGCGAGGTGGTCGACGCGATCATCGCCGGCAAGGTGCTGTTCGCGGTCGACCAGCAGCAGTACCTGCAGGGCTACCTGCCGATCACGATGCTCCACCTCTACGTCGGCAACGCCAACACCGTCGGCGGCGGCCACCCGGTGCTGACCGGGCCCGGCTTCGTGACCAAGGAGAACGCGGCCAAGGTCAAGGACCTGGCTGCCAAGGGCACCCGCTGACACCGCGCGATCCGGACATCGCCCGGTGGATGACAAGCAGCCGACGGTGAGCGAGGCTGATCCGCCCGGCGCGCGCGGTGCGCCGGCGGACGATCGGCTGGCCTCGGTCGGGCCGATGAGGATGCTGCTCGGCCGGCCCGAGCTGGGCGCGGTGGTCGGCGCCATCGCGGTGTTCGCGTTCTTCGCGCTCCACACCGACGCGTTCGCCACCGCGCGCGGCCTCGCCAACCTGCTCGACCCGACCGCCACCCTCGGGATCATGGCGGTCGTGGTCGCGCTGCTCATGATCGGCGGCGAGTTCGACCTGTCGGCCGGGGTGATGACCGGCAGCGCCGGCCTCATCGTGGCGATGCTGTCGACCGTGCTCGGCTGGAACATGTGGCTGGCCATCTCGGCGGCGATCGGCGTGGGCGCGCTGGTCGGCCTCATGAACGGCATGCTGGTGATCCGCACCGGGCTGCCCAGCTTCATCGTCACCCTCAGCACGTTCCTCATGCTGCAGGGCCTGAACCTGGGCGTCACCAAGCTGGTGACCGGCACCGTGCAGGTGCGCGGCGTCAAGGCGGCGTCCGGCTACGACTCGGCCCACGCGGTGCTCGCCTCCACCGTCGAGATCGCCGGCGGCGCGTTCCGGGTGACCATCCTCTGGTGGGTGGCCGCGGCCGTGGCCGCCACCTGGACGCTTCTCCGCACCCGGGCCGGCAACTGGATCCTCGCGGTCGGCGGGTCGGCGGCGGCGGCGCGCGGGGTTGGCGTGCCGGTAGCTCGCACCAAGGTGGCGCTGTTCATGTCGGTGTCGATGGCCGCGGCGCTGGTCGGCTCGATGCGGGTCGTGCGCTTGACCTCGGCCCAGGCCAACGCCGGCATCGGCGAGGAGCTCCAGTTCATCATCGCCGCGGTGATCGGCGGGTGCCTGCTCACCGGCGGGTACGGCTCGGCGGTGGGGGCCGCGATCGGCGCGCTCATCTTCGGGATGGCCAAGCAGGGGATCGTGTTCGCCGGCTGGGACAGTGACTGGTTCCAGCTGTTCCTGGGCGCCCTCTTGCTGCTGGCCGCCCTGCTCAACCGCTACGTCCGCCGGCGCGCGGAGGCCGGGCCGCGATGAGCGCCACCGAGCAGGGGGCGCCGGTGGTCGAGGCCCGCGACATCGGCAAGAACTACGGCAGCGTCATCGCGCTGCGCGGCGTGTCGGCCTCGGTCCGCGCCGGCACGGTCACCTGCGTGCTGGGCGACAACGGGGCCGGCAAGTCCACCCTCATCAAGATCCTGTCCGGGGTCCACCAGCACGACGCCGGTGACCTCCACATCGACGGGCAGCCGGTCCGCCTGACCAGCCCGCGCGACGCGCTCGACCGCGGCATCGCCACCGTGTACCAGGACCTGGCCCTGGTCCCGCTCATGGCGGTGTGGCGCAACTTCTTCCTCGGCGCCGAGCCGACCCGCGGGTGGGGCCCGTTCCGCCGCTTCGACGTCGACTTCGCCCGGCGCACCACCCGCGCCGAGCTGGCCGCGATGGGCATCGACATCCGCGATCCCGATCAGCCAATCGGCCAGCTGTCCGGGGGCGAGCGGCAGTCGGTGGCCATCGCGCGGGCGGTCTACTTCGGCGCCCGCGTGCTGATCCTGGACGAGCCGACCTCGGCGCTCGGGGTGAAGCAGGCCGGTGTGGTCCTGCGCTACATCGCCCAGGCGCGCGACCGTGGGCTGGCGGTGGTCTTCATCACGCACAACCCGCACCACGCCTACCCGATCGGCGACCGCTTCCTCATCCTCAAGCGCGGCCGCAGCCTGGGTGACTTCGACAAGTCGGAGCTGACCAGCGACGAGCTGACCAGACTCATGGCCGGGGGGGCAGAGCTGGATCAGCTGAGCCAGGAGCTGGGCGTGATGCGACCGGTGAAGTGAGCCGGGTCGCGGTCGCGGGCGGGGACGACTTCACCCGGGCACGGCCACCATCTCGATCGGCTCGACCCGGGGGGTTCCGGGTGGTTGACTTGCGCGCGGGCGGGGGGCGAGAGTGCGCGCGCGCGGCCGGCGGTAGGGCGTTTGCGCTCCCCGTGCGTTCGAAGGCTCCGCCCCATGAGGATGATGATGCGATTCCGGAAACCGACCAAGAGCGCCGCGTCGCTCGCCTGCTTGATCCTGTGGAGCCAGCTGGCGGCGAGCTGCAGGACGCCGCCACCGGGCGGACAGGTCACCAAGCCCGCCGCCGGGGTGCCGACCGCGGTCGACCAGGTGCTGGTCCAGCTGAAGGACGCGCCTCCCGGCCTCGCGGTCAGGCTGAGCGACGGCAAGCCGGGCGGCGCCGGGCGGGCTGATCG
>DATHKR010000266.1:0-4429 GCA_035489015.1 Kofleriaceae bacterium
CGGTGGGGGCGCGCGGGTGTCGGTCGTCGCGGTCCGCGCCGCCGTCGCGGCCGGGGTCGCCGTCGCTGTCGCCGTCGCGATCCACTCGACCGAAGCCCCTGGGTCCCTCGCCGGAGTGCATCGAGTCCGCCGGGTGTGATCGCCGCGCGCTCGCCTCGGCGCCCTCGTTCTCGCCTCTCGCCTCGCCCGCCCTGCGCGCCTCGCCCGCGCCGTGCACCTTGCCGGTCTCGATCCAGCCGGCGTCGTAGCGGAGGTGGTGGATCATGAGATCGCCTTCGCGACCGTCCTCGGCGTCGAGGCAGACGCGGCGCAGGGTCTCGCGGCTGACTCGCGTGTCGCCGGCTCCTCCCATGCCGCCGGTTCGGAGATTCACGATGGCGCGGCGGTCGCTGTCGGGGCGGCAGACCGCCTCGACGGCGCTCCACCGGCTGATCGCGATCAACGCCCGCGGCGATCCTCCGCCGAGAGCGGCGAACACCGGCAGGAGCCGGCGCAGCCGGCCGATGTCGCCGAGCTCCGGGTCGCGGCCCAGGTCGATCGGGTTCACCACCAGGATCGGCGCGAACGCGTGCCGCCGCCACGGAGCGCCCCACCGTCGGCGCTCGCGGACCAGCTGCGAGAACACCGGGTGCAGCTCGGCCGGTCCGGGAGATGGCGGGTCGGGATCCGCGGCGGCGTGGCCCGGCGGCACCGCGTGCAGCCGGATGGTCCCGGCTCCCGGCCCCGGCTGCCGCGCCGGATCCCACAGCGCGATCTCGATCTCGCCGAGGTCGAGCCAGCGCGAGCGCGCTCCCAGCCAGCCGAACAGCGCGCCGGCCGCGACCAGGCCGATCCCGAGCACGAGGCCGAGGCCGTCGATCCGCCCGCGCCACAGCGCCAGGGCACACGCGACCGCGCTGCCGGCCAGGAGGCTGAGCAGGACCGAGCGAGCCAGGCCGGTTCGCCAGTAGCAGGCCGCGCGCCCGCCGGCGCCGACCTCGGCCAGGAGCGACGCCACCGGAAGCGAGGCGATCGCGTGGGTGGCTCCCGACGTGCCCGGGGCAGGTGGTCCGCCGAGGGCCGCGGCGACGAGCGCGCGCTGCTGCGCCTCCTCCTCGCCCTGCAGCTCGGGCGCCCGCGCGCGCAGGGTGCGCAGGAGGAGGTAGAGGAGCTGCGTCTTGCCGGCGCCGCGCCCGCCGAGCAGGGCGAGATCGACCACCGCCCCGACCGGCGCGCTCGGCGACGGCTGGGTGAGCGAGGCCAGGCATCCCGGGAGCGGCAGGTCGGGGCGCGCGGCGATCAAACGTGGGCGCGAATCGCGCTGTCGCGCAGAATAGGAGGTGCTTGACAAGAGGACTACCCGAATAGTACTACCGAGGTAGTCGAATGCAACTACCACGGTAGTTATTTTCCTCCGCGTTCGACCTCCAGGAGTTCCATGGGCAAGACATCACAGCTCGGCAACCTCCAGCTCGCCATCCTGCGCGTCCTCTGGGCCCAGGTCGAGGCGACGGCGGGCGACGTCCACGCCGCGCTGCACGAGCGCGGCCTTGCGCCGACGACCATCGCGACCATGCTCAAGAAGATGGAAGCGCGCGGCCTGGTCACCCATCGCGACGAAGGCCGGCGCTTCATCTATCAGCCGGCGGTGAGCGAGGAGTCGGTCACGCGCGAGATGGTCGCCGATCTGACCGACCGGCTTTTCGGCGGCAAGGTGACCGAGCTGGTCAACCACCTCATCGCCGAGCATGACATCGATCGGGGAGAGCTGGCCGAGCTCAACCGGCTCATCACTCACGCGGAACGTCAGAGCAGACGGAGGGATCGATCGTGACGGGTGAAGACTGGCAGCAATGGGCCGTCCCGGGTGCGGCCTGGCTCCTGACGTACCTGATCCACAGCACCGTGCTCATCGCCTCGGTCTGGCTGATCAGCCGGCGCCTCGATGGTCGTCCCGCGGCGCTCGAGGCGCTGTGGAAGACCGCCCTGGTCGGCGGCCTGGTCACCGCCAGCCTGCAGACCGCCGCCGGGCTGTCCCCCTGGGGTGGTCGGCTCGCGCTGGTCAGCAGCTCCTCCAGTTTGACCGCTACCGGGCCAGCTTCCGGGCCCGGTCGAGATTCCAGCCGCATCACGGCCGAGGCCGGCTCGCCGCTGACCTCGCGCTGGCGTCGACCGACCGCCAGCGCCCTGCCGGAGCAGGAGAGCGCGGACGCAGGCCGCGCCCCGGCGAGCTCCGCCGCGGCGGGACCGCTCGTTGGCTCGCTGACCGAGCCGCGCGCGCCGCGCGCGCCGCATCGCTCGCGCGCGAGCTCGGCCGGCGAAGGCGGCCGGCCCTCTGCCGGCGCCGCCCGGGCCAGCACCGCTGCGAGCTCGACTCCGCTCGCGTCGCGTGACGCCATCGACTCCGATCTCGTCGGTGCCGGGGCCGCCGCAGCGGCCGCGACGGTTCCGCCCGCTGCCGCCGCCGCGCCCTTGCCGGCATCGTCCACGGTCGCCGATCCGCGCCCCGTCCTCAGCGCCGCGTTCCTGGCCTGGGCGGTGCTCGCCGCGTTCCTCGGCCTCGGCTTGCTCCGCTCGTGGCTGCGTCTGCGCCGGCTCCTGGCCGATCGCCGGCCGATCGAGGCGGGTCCGGCCAGCACCATGCTCGCCCGCCTGACCGCCGGCAGCTCGCTCGGCCGTCGCATCCGGCTCAGCTCGAGCACGCGGGTCGATGTCCCGATCGCGGTCGGCGTGCTCCGCCCCGAGATCGTCGTGCCCGAGCGCGCCCTCTACGAGCTCGAGCCGGCCGAGCTCGAGAGTCTGCTGGCCCACGAGCTCGCCCACCTGGTCCGCCGTGACCCGGCCTGGCGGCTCCTGGCCGGCTGCTTCCACCGCATCCTGTTCGTGCAGCCGCTCAACCGGATCGCCACGCTCCAGCTGGAGAGCGCCTCGGAGGTCCTCTGCGACGACTGGGCGGTCGAGCGGACCGAGCGGCCGCTCGCGCTCGCCCGCTGCTTGACCGAGGTGGCCGGCTGGGTCGCATCGCCGCTCGGCGCGTCGGTCCCGGCGATGGCGCGCAGCGGCTCGGGGCTCGGTCATCGGGTCCGCCGGCTGGTCGCGGCCGGCGATGGACTCTCGCCGCGCCAGCGCGATCGCTGGCCGATCCCGCTGGCCGCCGGCGTCCTCGTGCTCGTCGTGTTCGCCGCTCCGGGCGCCACCGACACCGGCGGCGCGCAGACGCCCGCGGCGATGCCGCCGCAGGCCAGGCTGGCGACGATCTCGACCGGCGAGACGCCCGCCGCCGGGTCCGGCGCGATCGCCGCGCCGGCGCCTGCCGCTGCGTCCGCGCCCGCCATCGCGGCCGCGCCCTCCCCGTCGCAGGTGGACCGCGCCGACGAGGCGCGCCGGCTGCTCGTCGAGCTGCGCAGCGGGAAGCCCGGTGACCACGACATCTCCGACTGGGTGGCGCTGGCCCAGGTGCTCGGCTCGCGCGGCCACCGCGGCCTCGACGATCTCATCCACGAGGCCGGCGCCGATGGCGCGCTGCTCGCGGACAGCGGCGCCCCGCTCCTGTCCGGCGAGGGTCTCGAGGACCTGATCTCGGGGGCGCTGTCCCGCGCCCTCGGCGGCGGGATCGACCTCGGCTTCGACTTCGACGTGGACTTCCATCCGCACGGCGGCTTCGACGTCCACGTCGGCAACATCGGCGACGACGACGACGATGATGCCGACGACGACGACGAGGGCCTCGAGGGCCTCGATCTCGATCTCGAGCTGCCCGACATCGACATGCCGGACGTCGAGGTGCCCGACGTGGACGTCGATGTCGACGTCAATGTCGATGTGTCGAACGTGCCGGGCGCGCTGGGCGCCCCGACCCCGACCCCGCCACCGCCTCCGGACGCCCCCGGGTGCCATCACGGCCTCAGCCGGGAAGCCGCGCGCGAGATCCAGCGCCAGGTGATGGAGGCGGCCCGGGTCGCGCAGGAGCAGGCGCGCGCGGCGATCGAGCAGGGCCGGATCGCCCGCGACGAGGCACTGCGCCAGGCCAAGCAGGCCCGTCGGCAGGCCAGGGAGGCGATGCGCCAGGCCGACCGCGACCGCGAGCGCGCGCTGGCCCAGGCCGGTCAGGCCCGCGAGCAGGCCCTGGCCGAGGCCGAGCGGGCCCGCGAGCAGGCCCTGGCCCAGGCCCAGCAGGTGCGCGATCAGGCCCTCCGCCAGGCGCGCGAGGTGATCCTGCACGGGCGCCAGATCCGCGAGCAGCTTCATCGCCAGCTGCGCCAGCACGAGCGCGAGATGCGCCGCGTCCAGCGCGACCAGGAGCGCCAGCAAGAGGAGATGCAGCGCGCCCAGGAGGAGCAGGAGCGCCAGCGCGAACGCGACGAGGACGCCGGCGACCAGCTCTGAGACCGCGGCGCGGGCCGACACGTGCTCTGGCACGGCCGGCTCGCGCGACCCGCTTCAAAATCAC
>DATHKR010000267.1:0-2250 GCA_035489015.1 Kofleriaceae bacterium
GACCTGATGGACCCCAAGACCATCGATACGTTCGCGGCCCTGGTGCAATCGCCCGAGCGGCTGCGGCTGCTGCTGGTGTTGACCGTGTGCGACATCCGCGCCGTCGGGCCCAACGTGTGGAACGGCTGGAAGGCCGCCTTGCTCCGCCAGCTCTACAACGCCACCGAGCGCGTGCTGTCGGGTGGCACGCTGGCGGGCGGCCGTGCCGAGCGCATCAAAGCCATCCAGGCCGAGCTCGCCGAGCGCCTGGTTGGATGGACCGACCAGGAAAAAGAGGAGCATTTCGCGCGCGGCTATGCGCCCTACTGGCTGTCCTTCCCGACCGACACGCTGGTCCGCCAAGCCGAATTGGTGCGCCGCGCCGAGCGCGACCGCCAGCCGCTCGCCATAGAACATCGCATCGACGGCGAGCGCTCGGTCACCGAGGTGACGATCTACACCCTCGACACCCACGGCCTGTTCGCCCGCTTGGCCGGCGCCATGGCGGTGAGCGGCGCCAACATCGTCGACGCCAAGATCTTCACCCTGGCCAACGGCATGGCGCTCGACACGTTCTGGATCCAGGACCTCGAGGGCAAGCCGTTCGACGGCCCGCAGCGCCTGGCGCGCCTTGCCGCCCGGGTCGAGCTGTCGCTCTCCAACCGCCTCGACATCCAGCGCGAGCTCGACAGCCAGCGTTCGTCGTGGCCCAAACGCGACCGCGTCTTCACCGTCGAGCCGCGCGTGCTTATAGACAACAACGCGTCCGACACCTTCACGGTGATCGAGGTCAACGGCCGCGACCGCCCGGGCTTCCTGCACGTCGTCACGCGCGCGCTCACCCGCCTCAACCTGCAGATCGCCTCGGCCCACATCACGACCTACGGCGAGCGCGCCGTCGACGTCTTCTACGTAAAAGACCTGTTCGGCCTGAAGGTCGTCCACCAGGACAAGCTCAAGCAGATCGCCGACACCGTCGAAAAATCCATCCGCCACTTCGACGCGCGATTCGAGCCGGTGGCGAAGGCGGCGGAGTAAGTGGGCATCTCCACTTAAGCATCCCGTCGTCTCGACCGAGGGCCCCCTCGACTTCGCTCGGGGCAGGCTCCGTCCCGAGCGGAGCAACCGTCTTGTTTTCAGGCGGTACGAGGTTGCCATTGAGAGCGATCCCTGACCACGGCGTTGAGCATGACGATGAGCTTGCGCATGCAGGCAACGAGGCGAACCTTGCCCGGCTTGCCGGCGAGGCGCTCGGCAAAGGCTGCGATGGCCGGATTGTGTTGAGAGGCCGTCAGCGCGGCCATGTAGAGGGTGTTGCGAACGAACACACGTCCGGCCTGGATACTTTTGGAGCCGATCTTGCGGCCGGAGCTGCGATCGAAGGGAGCGACACCGACCAGCGAGGCGACTTGTCGGCGGGTCAAGGATCCGAGTTCGGGCAGGAGGGCGATCAGGGTGGCGGCCAGGACCGGGCCAACCGCGGGCACGCTGCGCAGGCGTTCGCTGAGTTCGGCCAGATCGTCGTGCTCGGCAATCAGCTCGACCAGGCAGCGGTCGAGCCTGGCACGCGTCCGCTCCATCGACGCTTTGCGGGCCGCCACAAGACGACGCAGCCGGCCGTCGCGCAGATGCTCGAGCTGGTTGATGCAGTCGAGGATGGCGTCCTGGGTGTGGCGCCGCACCAGCAGATGCTCGGCCAAACGCTCACGCCTGGGATCGCGCCTGAGCTGGTGCTCCTGCGGGTGGGCGCGGGCGAACTCGGCGATGGTGCGGGCATCGAGACGGTCGGTCTTGGCCAGTCGGCCCTTCAGCTGGGCGAAGCGGCGCACCCGCAGCGGATTGAGCCGGTGAACGACAAGGCCGGCCTCTTCCAGCACTTCGCTGACCTCCCGTTCGTAGCCGCCGCTGGCCTCCACGGCGACCACGGCGACGCCCAGGCCGACCAGCCATCGTCGCAACCCGGCCAAGCCTCGCCGGTCATAGCCCACCATCCGGCTCTCACCCGACGGCGTCACATGCACGTCCAACTTCTCCTTGCTGACATCGATGCCAGCCAGCCGTACCATATCGGCCATCTTCTTCTCCCTTCCTTGTGGGTCCGGGCTTTAACCCGGGCAACCGTTCGGGTTGATGAAGATGACGGCGTGAGAGCCTTGCTCCGCTGCGGACTTTGTCCAAGAGACCTACGGTCTTCGCGCCGCCGGGTCGTGGCTGTTCCAGCGGCCACGACCCGCTCCGCATTTACCGCATCTCCAAGACACAAGAGACCTT
>DATHKR010000268.1:0-16477 GCA_035489015.1 Kofleriaceae bacterium
GCCAGGGTGCCGGTCGCGGTCGGGCGCGGCTCGGCGACATACAGGCGACCCGGGTCGCCGGTCGGCGACGCCAGCCGCCGGCGCCGCGCGAAGTCGCGCGCCCAGCGCACCGAGCCGGGGCCGGCGGCGGCGAAGTCGGCGTCGAGCGAGACCCACACGTCGGCCAGGTCGAACCGGTGCTGCGCCTCGAGCGCGCGGCCGGTGCACAGCTCGGCGCCCTGGTAGACCGCGCGCCGCCCGACCGGCGACTCGAACACGAACCGCGCCGACGGGTGACGCTCGCGGATGCGCTCCATGAGACGCGCCACCGTCGGCGAGCCGTCGGGATGAGACAGAAACCAGAGCCTGGCCAGCCCGCGCCGGCCGGCCAGGATCTGCCGCAGGCTGCCCACCGACGGCAGCCCGTGGCGAGCGCGAGCCCGCCCCGCCCGGGCCGGCTCGTACAGGCCGAGGATCGCGGCCTGCTGCCACGCGCTGGTCGCGCCGAGGCTGGCCGGGTGATCCGGGTTGCCCTCGATCTTGATCGGGCGTCCATCGAGCGCCTTGCACACCACGCCGGTGGCGAAGCCGTCGAGGACCAGCGAGGTGGCGTACTCGACCGGCATGCCCGGTCGGGCCTCGGGGGACTGATCGGTGCGCGGCAGGATGCCCTCGGCCGGCGTCTGCATGCAGCCGCCCAGGCCGGCCAGCGACAGCCCGGCGCCCAGCAGCGTCATCATCTCGCGACGGTCGAGCTCGGGCGGGGGGTCGCCGGGGTGGCTCATGGTCTACCGGTGACAGGCCGAGCAGGTGGTGAGAGAGGAGACCGCCGCCTGGCCCTCGGGAAGCTCGGCCACCATGTCGACCGTCGCGCCCCACATCGACCCGGGCAGAGTCCCGCCGGCGATGCGCGTCTCGGGCGAGCGGTGGCAGTCGAGGCACCAGCCCATGGTCAGCGGCGCGACCTGGACGACCCGCGGCATGCGCCCGACGTCGCCGTGGCAGCGCTCGCACGGGACGCCGCGCTGCACGTGCACCCCGTGGTGGAAGTAGACGAAGTCGGGGAGGTTGTGGACGCGCCGCCAGCGAATCGGCTGGCCGGAAAAGTAGCTCCGGCGAACCGGCTCGAGCAGCGGGCTGTCGCTCCAGACCTGGAGGTGACAGCCCATGCAGACCGCCGTGGTCGGCACCCCCGCGGTCGGCGCCGTCTCCGCGCTCGAGTGACAGTACAGACACTCGATACCGTCATCGCGGACGTGATGGCGGTGATCGAACTCGACCGGCTGATCCCAGGCCACCAGCTGCGACGTGTTGTACGGCGTGCGCACGTAGACCATCGGGCCGACCACCGCGCCGACCGCCCCGAGGGCGAGCCCGGCGATCGCGAGCCGGTACACCGCGTTCGACCACGAGGGATAGAGCGAGGCCACAGGGAGGGTTCCGCTGCGAGGCAACCCGCCACACTGCAACCGTCACTCCACGTCGGGTGCCCCGCGCCGGGCTCGCGCCGGGCCCGCCTCGCTCGATCCGGCTCAGGCGCGCGGCCTGGACGGCCCACCGGCCAAACCGCGCGTTCAACCGGCCGGAGGCAGAGGCCCGCCGCGCGAGCCTCACCGCCTACCATCGCGCCACACCGGGGCGCTCTGCCACGCGCGGCTGAGCTACACGACGACCGCCGGGCCGCTCACGAGGCGCTGCCGCTGGCGGCGCTGGCGGCGACGTCCTTGGTGCCGAGCCGGCGCTGCTGGTTGGTGAAGTGCTCGCGCAGGGTGATCGGCTCGAAGCGGGCCGGGTTGTCGTCGCGGACGCAGGTCGGCAGGCAGGTGAGGGTCACGTCGAGGGCCGGCTGGTGGAAGAAGACCAGCGACTGGCGGCGCTGGTCGAGCCGGGTGCCGGGGCCGCCGACCCGGTGGATGGTCGACCGCCAGCGGTCGTTCGTCCAGCGGGCCAGGAGGTCGCCGCAGTTGACGATGAAGGTCCCGGGCCGCGGGCTCGGCACCAGCCAGGTGTCGTCGACCAGCACCTCGATCCCACCCGCGCTGCCGGGCGGCTGGTAGACGAACGTCATCGTGCCGGTGTCGGTGTGCACGCCGCAGCGGGCCTGGCCCGGCCTGGCCTGCCCGGTGAAGACCGGCGAGTTGGTCGACATGAGGACGCTGAAGTGCCGCTCGAAGTAGGGGCGGAAGAAGCCCTGGTCGAGCGACAGCGCCAGCGCGACCAGGCCCATCAGGCGCTGGCCGACCTGCTCCATCGAGCGGTAGTACTCGGTCCACACCTGCTCGAGCTCCGGCAGCGAGCCGGGCCACAGGCTCGGCCCGACCTTGGCGCGGACCTCGTCGCAGTCGGTGATGACCGCGCGGAAGCGCTCGCGCAGATCCTCGGGGCTGGCGTCCGCCTCGCCCTCGCGCCCGTACACGCGCGCCGCGGCGTCGGCCGCGAACGGGACGTAGCCGCAGAACTGTCCCTCGGCCACCCGAGACGACACCGCCTTCTTGACCTCGACCGGCAGGTCGAAGAAATCACGGGTCACCGACAGCATCCGGTCGAGCAGCTCCTGGGGCACCTCGTGACCGGTGACCACGCAGAAGCCAGTCTGCCGCATGCTCTGGTCCAGCCGGGCTGCCTGCTCGCGCCGGGCCGCGCCGTCCGCGGATGAAAGCACGCGCAGATCGACCTCCGGCAGATCCACTCCTACTCGCGTCTCGATCGTCGTCATTTCTACCTCCGCCCTCTCCTTCTGGTTGCGATGTGAGCTGGCCGCGCGCCGGCCCGAACGCGAACCCGGTGTCTGGACCAGGCGCACGCCGAGCAGGATGACTGCCATGCTGAGCACGATGGGTGCGGTGACTCGCTCGCCGGCCAGCGCGGCGCCGGTCAGGGTGGACACCGCCGGGACCACGTAGTCGACCAGGGCCGCGTCGGTCGCGCCGTACTCGACCACGAGCTTGAAGCGCGCGCTGAAGGCCAGGAAGGTGCCGACGATCCCGCCGAACAGCACGGTGAACCAGGCCAGCCAGCTGCTGGCCAGCACCGCCACGCCCTCCACCCGGAGCGACAGCGGGGCCAGGAACAGGGTCGCTCCCAGCATCTGGATGCAGACCACGTCGAGCACGTCCTCGCGGCGGAGGAGCTTGCGCGCCAGCACCAGCGAGGCGTGACTGGCGGCCAGCGCCGCGACCAGGATGACGTAGCCGACCAGGCCGCCGGCCCGGGTGTGGAGGCCCGTCTCCCCCTGCAGCGCCAGCGCGGCCGCGCCGGACAGGGCCAGGACCACGCCGAAGCTCTTGCGGCGGGTGATCTTCTCGTCGGGCAGGAGCGCGTGGGCGAACAGCACCGCGAATGCGGGGCCCGAGGTGGCGACCACCGCGGCGACGCCGCTCGACAGGTGCTTGAGCGCGGTGACGATGCCGAGCATGGGCAGCGCGGTGCCCAGCACCCCGAGCCCTAGCCCGAGCAGCCACAGCCGGCCCCGCCGCGGCGGCCCGCGCCGGCGGAACAGCGCGTAGAACACGCCGAACGTCAGGAGCGCCACCACCAGCCGGAGGCCGGTGTAGCCGAGCGGCGTGAACATGGTGAGGCCGAGCCGCGAGACCGTGAGACCGGTCCCGAAGCAGCAGGCCGACAGGAGAACCCAGAGGAGACGTCGCATGGCGCCCTCGCGGTGGAGCGCGGCCCCGGCTCCCCGTCGGGCGCCGGCCGGCCGAGCTCACGACCGCCGCTTCAGTCGAGGTATCCGCCGCGGCGCATGGTGAGGAGGCTGTCCTTGACCGCCTCCTCGAGCCGCTCGACCGACGCGTCGGTGTGCGCGGTGGAGATGAAGAACACCATCCCCTCCCAGGTGTAGATGCCGCGCATGTGGAGGTGCTGGATGAGCAGGGTCAGGTGCGGGGCCGACTCGAACCGGAACATCGACCCGAACCGCGCGATGCGCACCGGCATCCGGTTGGCGACCAGCCAGGCGCCGAGCCGCTCGTCGAGCGCGCGTGCCTTCTCGGTCAACCCCTCCTGCAGCCGGTTGCCCTTCTCGAGCAGGTGGTTCACCACCGCCTGGGTCGCCGCCATGGTCAGCGGGTTCTTGTTGAACGTGCCGGCGAACCAGATCTTGTCGCCCGACGGGATCGAGTCGCCGTCGTGCTGCCAGGCGCCGCCGTCGATGAGGTTCATGTACTCGGTGCGGCCGGTCAGGATGCCGATCGGGAGCCCGCCGCCGATGACCTTGCCGTACGTGGCCAGGTCGGCGCGCACGTCGAAGTGGGCCTGACAGCCGCCCTGGTGGACGCGGAAGCCGAGCAGGACGTCGTCGAAGATGAGCGCGATCGAGCGGCGCGCGGTGAGCGCGCGCAGCTGGTGGAGGAACTCGACCGGCTGCAGCCCCGGCCGCCGGGCCTGGACCGGCTCGACCAGGACCGCCGCGATCTGGTCGGCCTCGGCCTCGATCCGGTCGAGGCTCTCGCTGTCGCCGTAGCCGAGGACCAGGACGTCGGACGCGCGCGCGTCAGGGATGCCGCGGGTGGCGCCGATCGAGCGGACCACGTCGTCGTAGGAGCCGTGGTAGGAGTGCTCGAACACGACCAGCTTGCTGCGCCGGGTCGCCGCGCGGGCCAGCCGGACAGCGCTCATGACCGCCTCGGTGCCGGTGTTGCTGAACGCGACCCGCTCCGCTCCGGTCAGCCGCGCGATCCCCTCGGCCACCTCGTTGGCCACCTCCGACTGGAACCCGATCGGCGTGCCGCGGGCCAGGCGATCGGTGATCGCGTCGAGGATGAAGGCCGGCCGGTGCCCGAACAGATGCACCCCGAAGCCGAGCCCGAAATCGACGTACTCGTTGTCGTCGATGTCCCACACGCTGACCCCGTCGCAGCGCGACCCGACCAGCGGGTAGCGCAGGCGCTTGGTGGCCAGCCAGAAGTCGCGGACCGGGCCGGGCGCGCCGCTGTACCCGGACGACGAGCGCGGATCAGCCAGCCTGGGCCAGCCCTGCTCGCGCTGCCGCTGCGAGCCGCGCGTGCGGGCCACGTAGTCGGCGCAGAATCGATCGAGATAGGCGCGCTGCTCGGCGCTCGGTTGTCCCGTTTCCATTCAAGCTCCTCCATCACGTCGGGAAGGGCGGCGCCGAGCCGGGCAATCGCGCTGGTCGATCCACCAGCGGCCGCCCAGCGCGGGCGGCCGCCGGCGTCCAGCTACTTGCTGGCCTCGGAGGGCTCCCAGCGGAACGCCTCGAAGGCCGGATCCAGATCGGCGTCGGTCAATCGGTTTGCGTAGGTGGTGATCGCGTACACGCCGGCGCCGAGCACGACATCGAGCGCGTGGCGGGTGGTGTAGCCGGCCGCGAGGAACGCGCGCAGCGTGGCCTCGCTCGCCTTGCCCTTGTTCTCCAGCACGCTGCGGGTGAACTGGGACAGCGCCTCCAGCTTGGCGTCGTCGAGCTTCTTGCCGGACCGCAGCGCCTTGATCACCGCCGGCGGCGCGTCCATCCGCGTCATGATCGCGGAGTGCATGGCCATGCAGTAGTGACAGCCGTTGACCCGTCCGACCGTCATGACCAGCACCTCTCGCTCGAGCGGCGAGAAGTCGGTGTTCTGCTCGAAGATGGTGTTCGCCTTCATGAACCCATCGATGACCGACTTGGAGGCTGCCATCCTCGCCATCGGGTCGGGGATGAAGCCGAACTGCTGCTGGGCGCCCGCCAGGTAGACGCCGGCTCCATCGGGAGCATTCTCGGGGGTGTACTTCGCAAAGATCTCTTTGCTCATGGTGATCGACTCCGCGTGCAAGGGTTTGCGCTTGACCTGAGGCGACAGAACAGACGAACTTCCACCTGCTGTTGCCAAGGCAACGTTCGACCAGCATAGCGGCGCCCGGAGGCGAGTCAATGTCGAGCACCCAGCAATCCATCGGCGTCGGCGCGGTGGGGCAAGCCCGCAGCCTGGCCTGCGCGGCCTGCGTCGCGCTCGGCGCCGGCCTCGTGCACGCGAGCCCACCGGACGCGAGACACACCCTCGATCCAGGAGGTTGCAGATCCATGACCAGGAGCACAGGAAACGAGAAGTCGCCCAGGCACGCGTCGGCCGCGGGAGTCGAGTTCGAGTGGCGCATCGAGGGGGATGTCATGAAGGGGCGCATGAGCGCGAAGACGCGCGGGTGGGTCACGGTCGGCTTCAACACGGTCCGGGATCTGCGCGGCACACGCCTGGTGATGGGTTACGTCGATGGCGATCGCACGGTGGTGGAGGAGCACATCGCCGACCCGCCCGACCACCGGCCCAAGGTCCAGCTGGGCGGCACCAGCGGGGTCGTCTCCGCCAGCGGGCGCGAGGTGGACGGCACCACCACCATCGAGTTCGAGCTGCGCCTGGACACCGGTGACTCCTTCGACGTGCCGCTGGTCCCCGGTCGGAGCTACTTCACCACCTTCGCGTGGAGCCACGAGGACGACCTCTATCACCACTCCGCGATGCGCTCGGCGATCGACCTCGTCCTGTGAGGCAGTCACGCCCGCCGACCACCGGACCGGTCGTCGGCGGGCGCGGATCGATCACTTCGCGGCCGGGTCGGCTCCCTCGCGGAACTCGAAGTCCTCGAGGGTGATGACGTAGTCGTTCCGGTGCGGCCGGTAGCGCGTGCAGTACTGGAGCGGGTAGAAGCCGGTCTTCTCCACCGCGGCCGGCTGCGCGATGTCGGCGCAGGTGTTGGGCCTGGTCTGCAGGAAGCTCAGCGTCACCAGCGGCTCCCAGAACGTGAGGTGGCCGTTGTAGGCCCCGTACGCGAAGGTCTGGGTCAGCTCGCCGCCGTGGTGCTCGGGCGCGTCGGTGTCGACGATGTGCATGCCCATCATGCCCTGGGCCGCGCCGCCGACCTGGTACTCGAAGCCGTCCGGGAAGAACTCGGGCGGCAGGAGCTTGGTCGCGGTCGCCAGGTCGTCGCAGTTGATGAAGGACGTGCACGGGCCCGGTCGGATGGCCAGGCGCTCCAGGTTGTCGTTGTCGTAGATGTGGATGTCGAAGTGCGGCTTGTCGAAGACGTGCAGCGGGCCGTGGCCGAAGGTGGCCCAGTTGAAGAGGATGTAGGTGAAGGGCACGTCGGGCAGCTTCGGCAGGAAGAGGACCCGGTTGTGGCCCCAGCCACACTCGGTGTCGTGGTTCATCTGGCCGTCGCCGTCCAGGTCCCAGCACAGGGCGCCGTCGTTGCGCTCGGTCGGCAGCGAGTCGATCGCCGCCTGGGTGATCGAGACGCCGATCGCGAGCGGCTCACCGCACCCGTTGAC
Organism: Kofleriaceae bacterium; assembly: GCA_035489015.1. GTDB lineage: Bacteria > Myxococcota_A > Polyangia > Haliangiales > Haliangiaceae > DATFRY01. The sequence goes on from DATHKR010000268.1 coordinate 7,244, forward strand.
CTCGGCGTAGCTCTCCACGTAGCCGTTGCCGAGCGAGGTCCGGTTCTCGACGATCTCGCGCCGGCGGTTCTTGTCGAGCCCGTGACAGCGCGAGTTGCTGATCTGCGAGCTCTCGCCCAGCTCCTGCGTGTCCTCGTCGGTGCCAGGGTCGCAGCTTGCGGCCAGGACAGCCAGTCCCAGGGCCATGAGTACGGATCTGTTCATCGTCCTCCCTCACCTTCTTGTATCGTGACCGGGTTCGTCTTCGCGCCGGAGCTGGTCGAGGGCCTCGCACCGGGCTTGCCCTCGCTCTCCCGCAGAGCGCGGCGGATCGCTCCGGCCAGCGCGCCCGCCTCGCTCTGCATCAGGGTGTAGTGATCGCCGGCGAGGTCGATGACCTCGCCCGAGCCGGCCCGGCGGACCCACGCGTCGGCCACCGCCCGGCTCGCCCCGGCGGTGCCGCGCGCGACCCAGATCGGGCCCGGGTAGCGCGCCGCGCGGTAGGCGACCAGCGCGCGCATGTTGCGGCCGAAGGTGTCGAACCAGCCGCGCACGTCGGCCAGGTCGAGATCCGCCGGCAGCGAGCCGGCAGCGACCAGGCGCTGGTGGACGCCCTCGATCCCGCCGGCGCGCGGCGCGTCGGTCTGCGGCGGCGCGCCGAGCAGGGCGAGGAGGTCGCGCTCGAACCAGGACAGGAGCTCGTCGTCGCCCGGCCGGCGCGCGCGTCCGCGCGGCAGCGGCTCCTGACCGACGTCGATGAACCCCAGGCAGGAGACCCGCTCGCCGGCGGCGTGGAGCTGCTGCGCCATCTCGTAGGCGATGACGCCGCCCATCGACCAGCCGAGCAGCCGGTAGGGTCCATGCGCCTGCACCTCGCGGATCGCGCCGACGTAGGTGCGGGCCATGTCCGCGATCGACGGCTCCGCCTCGGCCGGGTCGACCGCCTGGACCCCGTACTGCGGGATGGACGAGCCCAGCTCGCGCGCGAGCGGCACGTAGCAGCCGACGTTGCCGCCGACCGGGTGGATCCAGAACAGCGGCGCGCGCGCGCCCTTGGGCTGGAGGGCGACCAGCGGCCGCCGCTCCGGCGCGGTCGGCCGCGCGTCGAGCAGCGCGGCCAGGCGCTCGACGGTCTGGTGCTCGAACAGCGCGGAGATCGGCAGCTCGCGGCCGAACCGGGCGCGGACCCGGCCGACCAGCTTGACCGCAAGCAGCGAGTTGCCGCCCAGCTCGAAGAAGCTTGTCCCGCAGCCGACCTCGCTCCGCTCGAGCAGCTCGGCGAAGAAGCCGGCCACCACTCGCTCGGTCTCGCTGGCCGGCGCGCGCGGCGCGGCGGCGCGGGCGCCCTGCTCGTCGAAGCGGAGCGCGGACCGGTCGATCTTGCCGTTGCCGCTGAGCGGCAGCGCCTCCAGCACGGCGAACCCGTGCGGCACCGCGTAGGCGGGCAGCCGCTCGCGCAGCCACTCGCGGACCGCCTCCACCGACGGTGGCGCGGTCGGATCGAGCACCAGGTGGGCGACCAGGCGCTTGCGGGCCAGCTTCTCGCCGGTCGCGCTCACCACCGCGGCGCGCACGCCCGGGTGCTGGGTCAGGGCCGCCTCGATCTCGCCGAGCTCGATGCGGAAGCCCTGCACCTTGACTTGTAGATCCTCGCGCCCGAGCAGCTCGATGTCGCCGGACGGCAGGTATCGGCCGAGGTCGCCGGTGTTGTAGAGCCGATCGCCGGTGACCGGATGGCGCATGAAGCTCGCCGCGGTGCGCGCGTCGTCGCCCAGGTAGCCGCGGGCCAGGCCGACCCCGCCGATGAAGATGCGCCCCGGCTTCCACACCGGACACGGCCGCATCGCCTCGTCGAGGACGTGCATCTGCTGGTTGGTCAGCGCGCGGCCGTACGGGATGCTGGGCCAGAGAGGGTCGACCTCGTGGACCGGAAACACGATCGACCAGATCGAGGCCTCGGTCGCGCCGCCCAGGCTGTAGACCTGCGCCTCGGGCCGGAGCGCGCGGACCCGGTCGGGCAGCTGCAGCGAGATCCAGTCGCCGCTCAGCATCACCAGGCGCAGACCCGGCAGCGCCTCGTCGCGCCCGGCGACGTGCTCGACCAGCATCTCGAGCAGGGCCGGCACGCTGTTCCACAGGGTGACCCGGTGCTCGCGGACCAGGTCGAGCCAGTGCTGCGGCTCGCGCAGCCGGTCCGCCCGGGGCAGCACGATGGCCCCGCCGGCGGCCAGCACCCCGAACACGTCGTAGACCGACAGATCGAAGCTGAGCGACGACAGCGCCAGGGTGCGGTCGTCGGCGGTCACCGCGAAGCGCCGGTTGATGTCGAGGACGGTGTTGAGCGCGGCGCGGTGCTCGATCATCACGCCCTTGGGCGTGCCGGTCGATCCGGAGGTGAAGATGACGTAGGCGAGGTCGGATTCGCCGGCCGCGCGCGGCGGCGGACGATCGACCCCGTCGAGCTGGTCGGCGTCGGCGCAGAGGACGTCGAGGGTGGCGCCGGGCGACGGCTCGACGTCGACGCCGGCCTGGGTGATGACCCAGCGGGTGTCGATCTGGTCGAGCAGCACGCGGCGGCGCTCGCGCGGCAGCTGCGGGTCGATCGGCACGTAGGCCGCGCCGGCCTTGAGCACGCCGAGCACCGCGGCGATCTGGGCCCAGCCCTTGTCCAGCATCACCGCGACCAGGTCGGTGGAGGTGGCGCCGCGCCCGCGCAGCCAGTGGGCGATCGCGTTGGCCCGCCGGTCGAGCTCGCGGTAGCTGAGGGTGCGGTCGGGCGCGATCACCGCCGGTCGGTCCGGCTGGCGCGCGGCCGCCACCTCGAACGGCTCGTGGAGGAGCCCGCGCGGGACGCTGCCGGTCGCGGCGTTGTCGCGCGCGCGCTGCTCGAGCTGGGCGGCCGGCACCAGCGCGCGATCCAGCTCGGTCCAGGCCGAGCGGTCGTCGGCCAGCCGCTCGACCAGCCCCTGGTAGGCGGCGAACATGTCGCCGATGAGGCCGGGCGGGAACAGCTCCTCGACGAAGTCCCAGTTGGCGACCAGCTGACCGCCCTGCTCGATGAGCTGGTGGTCGAGCCAGACCTGGGGCGTGCGGATGCTGGTGTGGACCTCGCGGCCGGACTCGCCCAGGCCGATCAGGTGCTGGGCCAGGCCGAGCGCCTGGTCCTGATCGCGCGAGCCGAACCCGATCGTGCTGGCGAACACCACCGGCATCGCCGCGCGCGACGGCTCCGCGCGGCGGCGGTTGAGCTCGCGCAGCACCTGGACCCCGCTGAAGTCGGCGTGGTCGAGGTCGCGCCACAGCTGCTGGCTGAGCCGGCGGGCGCGGGCCGCGATGTCGGCGGTGTGGTCGACGTCGACCTCGAGCAGCGTGGTGGCGCTGAAGTTGCCGAGCACGCGAGCGACGTCGGGGTGGACCGGGCGCCGGTTGAAGAAGAGCAGGTTGAGGCTGAAGCGAGGGCTCCGGCTCCACCCGGCCAGCACCTCGGCGTAGGCGGCGCACAGCAGCGCCGACGGGGTCAGGCCGAGCTCGCGGGCCCAGCCCTTCAGGCGCTCCCAGCGGGACGACTCGAGGGTGAACGAGAGGTGCGCGAAGCGAGGCCGGCCGATCGACGACGGCTGGACCCGCAGCGGCAGGTCGGGCGCGGACGGCAGCGAGGTCAGGCGCGCCTCCCAGTAGGCGCGGGCGCGCGCGCGGTCCCCGTCGCGACTCGGGTCGTTGACCCGCTGCACGTACTCGCGGAAGCCGAGGCCGACCGGGGTCAGCCGGCCGGGGCCGTGGCGGTAGACCTCGCCCAGCTCCTGCAGCAGCAGCGACGTGCTCCACGCGTCGATGACCAGGGCGTCGAACGCGAGGTGGAGGCGGGTGGCGCTGCCGTCGAGCAGCGAGGCCCGGATGTCGAACATCGGGCAGCGGTCGGCCGGGATCACCTGGTCGGCCAGCTCGTCGTGGGTGCGGCGCAGGCGCTCCTCGGTCTCGCGGGGGCCGCGCCCGCGCAGGTCCTCGGTGCGGATCACGTAGGGCGGCGCGCTGGCCAGCACTCGCTGGGTGCCGTCGGGGGTGACGACCGCGCGCAGCATGTCGTGCCGCGCAATGAGCGAGTCCAGGCTCGACTGCAGGCGGGGCAGATCGAGGCCGACCACGTCGACCTCGAGCAGGAACTGGGTGGAGACGCCGCCCAGCTCGAAGCCGGGGCCGCGACCGATGAGGTAGGCCTGCTGCAGCTCGGTCAGCGGGAACGAGGGATCGGCCGGAGCGGCGGTGGGCGCGGCGACCGCGGCCTTGGGCGCGGCGATCGCGGCCTCCGGCGCGGCGACCGCGGCGTCGGCCTCGGGCCCGGCGGGGGCCGGAGCCGGCGCGACCGCCGCCGCCGACGCCCCGACCAGCTGCTCGACCAGCTCGCCTGCCAGGCGGTGGATCGTCCCGTCCAGGAAGCTGGCCAGCGGCAGCGCGGTGCCGGCCCGCCGCGTGATCGCCTCCTTCAGCTCGAGCGCGAGCAGCGAGTCGAGCCCCATCGAGCTCAGCGACTCGCGCCGGTCGAGGTCGTCGGCCGGGCAGCGAAGGACCGCGGCCACCGCGGCGAGCACGACCTTCTCGGCGCCCGCGACCCGATCGGCCGGGGCCAGGTGGGCCAGCTCCTCCTCGAGCTCGCGCCGCCCGCCGCTCGCCGGTGCCGCCACCGGCGCCGCCGCGCGATCGACCGCCCTCGGCGCCGGCGCGCGGCTGGCCGCGTGCAGGAGCTCCGGGGTGGCCCGGCGCAGGGTCACCGCGCCGACCCGCGCGATCAGCCGACCGTCGGTGTCGACCAGCTCGACGTCGCCGACGAAGCCGCGCTCGAGCGAACCGCCCTCGCGCAGGCTCGCCCGGCAGAACGACTCCGCGCCCGCCGGCAGGCCGACCAGCCGCAGCTCCTCGACCGCCGCGATCATGTAGATGGCGGTCGGCTCGAGCCCGGCCGGCATCGCGGCGAAGAACAGCTGGCAGCAGGCGTCGAGCAGGCCCGGGTGCAGGCGATAGCCGCTCGCCTCGTCGCCGCGGGCCGAGCGCATGCGGGCCAGCGCCTCGCGCGGGCCGCTCCACACCTGCTCGATCCACTGCGCGGACGGGCCCAGGAACAGCTGGCGGCGCCACAGCCCCTCGTAGAACTCGAACCCGCTGCGCGAGGCGGTGCAGCGCGCCCGCACCTCGGCCAGGTCGATCGCGGCCGGCGCCGCGGCGCTCGTGCGCCCGATCGCGCCCTCGGCGTGGAGGACCCAGCCGGGCCCGGATTCGCCGGCGGCCGGCTCGCCCGAGCCGCTGTACACCGCGAAGCCGAACCCGCCGTCGCCGGCCGGGCTGAGCACCACGTGCGCGGCGCGCCGCTCTTCCGCCGCGAGCAGCATCGGGGCGCGGATGCCGAGGTCGCGGATGACCCCGTCCGGCTGGCCGAGGCCGAGGAGAGCGCACGCCTCCAGCGCGGCCTCGACGTAGACGCCGACGTTGACCACCCGCGCGCCGGCCACCACGCACTCGCCCAGGCACGGGTGGACCGCCGGGTCGAAGCTGGCCAGGAACTGCAGCGCCGGCAGCGGCGACTCGATCCGGCGGCCGAGCAGCGACCGCACCGGAGCCGCCTCGGCGTCGCGGGTCGGGCTGGCGCCGCGCTGGCCGGCCGGCCGCACCGCGCTGGCGGTGTACCAGTGCGGCTTGCGCTCGAAGGGATAGGTGGCGAGCGGGATGCGACGCGCCTCGCAGCCGGCCGACAGCGCCTCGCCGTCGACGTCGGCGCCGGCGACGAACAGCGACCCCAGCGAGGTCAGGATGGTGGCGCGGTCGCCGCGCTTGGGCCTGAGCGAGGGCAGGAAGCGGCGCCCTTCCCCGTCGGCGCCGGTCATCCGCTTGATCATCCCGACCAGGGTCGGGGCCGGGCCGATCTCGACAAAGGCGTCGAGGCCCTGCTCGAGCAGCCAGCGCGCGCTCGCCTCGAACTGGACCGGCTGGCGCGCGTGGTCGCGCAGGTAGCGCGCCCCGAGCGAGGCCGCGTCGACCGGCTGGCCGGTCAGGTTGGACACGAGCGGCACCTCGGGCGCGCGGAAGCGCACCGACGCGGCGGCCTCCTCGATCGCGTCGAGCGCCGGCTCCATGAGCGGCGAGTGGAAGGCGTGCGAGGTGACCAGACAGCGGTGGCGGATGCCCTCGCTGGTCAGCCGGATGAGCAGCTTCTCGACCGCGTCGATCGCGCCGGAGACCACGACGTGATCCGGCCCGTTGATCGCGGCGAGGGTCACCTCGCGCTCGCGGCCGAGCATGGCCGTCACTCGATCGGGCGGGGCGAAGACCGCCGCCATCAGGCCGGGGACGCGCAGCTCCTGCATGACCGCGCCGCGGCGGGCGACCAGGCGGAGCGCGTCGTCGAGGTCGAGCGCGCCGGCCACCACCATGGCGGCGTACTCGCCGACGCTGTGGCCGAGCACCGCCTCCGGCCAGACGCCCCAGCTCTGCCACAGGCGGGCGAGCGCGACCTCGAGCGCGACCAGCGCGGGCTGGGTGAAGCGAGTCTCGTCGATCGCGCCGCGGCCCGGCCCGCCCTCGAACAGGAGCGAGGTCAGCCGGCATCCGATCACCGGCTCCAGCACCGCCTCGGCCTGGTCGATGACCTGGCGGAACACCGGCTCGGTGGCGTGCAGCTCGCGCCCCATGCCGGCGTACTGGCTGCCCTGCCCGGTGAACAGGAAGGCGACCCGGGGCTGGCGGCCGATCTCGGCCCGCCCGCTCGGTGCGTCCTCCGATTCCTCGCCGCCGGCGAACCGGTCGAGCGCGCCGGCCAGCTCGTCGGTGGACGAGGCCGCGACCGCCAGCCGGTGGGCGAACCGGGTCCGCCCCGCCGCCAGGGTGAGGCAGACGTCGGACAGCGCCAGCGGCGGGTGGGCGCGCAGGTGATCGCGGTGGCGGGCGGCCAGCTCGACCAGCGCGCCGCGGCTGCGCGCGGACAGGATGGCCAGGCCGGCGATCGCCGGCGCGGGCGGCGGGATGGCCACCGCCGCCGCCTGCTCGACGATGACGTGCGCGTTGGTGCCGCTCGCGCCGAACGAGCTGACCCCGGCGATGCGCGGCTGGTCGCCCGGCCACGCCGTCGGTGCGCCGTGGATGACCAGGCGGCCGCCGCCGGTGTCGATCTCCGGGTTGAGCGACTCCAGGCGCACCTGCGGCGGCAGCTCGCCGTGCTGCATGGAGACGATCACCTTGAGCAGACCGGCCAGCCCGGCGGCCGGCTCGAGGTGGCCGAGGTTGGCCTTGATCGAGCCGATCGCGAGCGGCGCGCCCGCGCCGTCGTCGGGGCGCATGACCGCGGCCAGCGCGCGCACCTCGATCGGATCGCCGAGCGGCGTGCCGGTCCCGTGCGCCTCGACGTAGCTGACCCGGGCCGGCTCGACCCCGGCCGCCTGCAGGGCGCCGGTGATGACCGCCCGCTGCGCGGCCGGGTTGGGCACGGTCAGGCCGCTCGAGCGCCCGTCCTGGTTGACGCACGAGCCGCGCAGGAGCGCGTGGATGGGATCGCGGTCGCGCACCGCGTCCGACAGGCGCTTCAGCACTAGCGCGACGCAGCCCTCGCCGCGCACGTAGCCGTTGGCCCCGCGATCGAACGTGTGGCAGTAGCCGTCCGGCGACAGCATCGACGCCCGCGACAGCACCGAGAACCACTCGGGCGAGAGCAGGACGTTGACCCCGGCGGCGATCGCCATGGTCGAGTCGCCCGAGCGCAGGCTCTGGCAGGCCAGGTGGGTGGCGACCAGCGACGACGAACAGGCGGTGTCGATCGACAGGCTCGGGCCGGTCAGGCCGAGCAGGTAGGACAGCCGGCCGGCCGCGAAGGTCGACGCGTTGCTGGTCAGGCAGTGGGCCTCGAGGTCGTCGCCGGCGACCTCCTGCATCATGCGCTGGCAGTAGTCGTAGCTGGTGACGCCGAGGAAGACGCCGGTCCGGCTGCCCTCGAGCCGTTCGGACGACTGCCCGGCCCGCTCCAGCGCCTCCCAGGCGACCTCGAGGAACAGGCGCTGCTGCGGGTCGAGCATGGCCGCCTCGCGCGGCGAGATGCCGAACAGCGGCGCGTCGAAGCGATCGATCTCGCCGAGGAAGCCGCCCCGCCAGCCGGTGCCCATCCCGCGATCGGCCGGCACGTCGCCGATGCCGTCGCCGCCGCGGCGCAGGAACTGCCACAGCCCTTCCGGATCGATCACCCCGCCGGGCAGGCGGCAGGCCATGCCGATGACGGCGATCGGCTCGCGCGCGGCCGCCTCGAGGGTGCCGAGCTTGCCGCGCAGGTCGCGGATCTCGGTCAGGGCGCGCAGGAGCACGCCGTCGCGGTCGCCGTTCCGGGTCATGTCATTCGCTCGACTCATGGCAATGTCACCGCCGCCTGGTTGGTATCGAGCTCTCGGCGAAGCACCTCGAGCAGATCGTCGTCGTCCTGGTCGTCGGCGACCGGACCGGGCGGCGCCGCGGTCGCCGGCGCCGTCGGTGTCGACTCAGCGCGAGCGCGGCCGCCCAGCTCGTCGGCCAGGTGCTGCGACAGCGACGTCACGGTCGGGTGCTCGAAGACGATCGAGACCGGGAACTTGCGGCCGAGCTGGACCTCGAGCCGGTTGCGGAGCTGCGAGGCCATCACCGAGTCCATCCCCATCTGGAAGAAGCCACGCCCCGGATCGAGCCGGCGGCGGCCGAAGCCGAGCAGCTGGCCCACCTCGCGCTCGACCAGCTCGCGCACCTGCGCGGCGGTGGCGACCGGCGCGGCATCGGCGGCGGCGGCGACCGGCGCGGCGGCCTCCGGGCGGGCGGCCGGCGCGTCGGCGCGCGCGACCCGCTCGAACCAGAACGCCTCGCGCTCGAACGGGTAGAGCGGCATCGGCAGCGCGCGGCTGGCCCCCATCGCGGCGAACGAGATCGGCGCGCCGGCGACGTGGAGCGCGGCGACCGCGCCGAGCAGGGACTCGAGCCCGCTGCGGGCGCCGAGCTCGACGATCGGCCCGTGACCGGCGGCGGTCAGCTTGCTCACCCCGTCCACCAGCCGCGTCCCGCCGCGCAGCGCCTCGGCCCAGTAGCGCTCGTCGAGCTCGGCCGCGCCGCTCTCTCCGTCGACGATGCGATCGAGCGAGGCCGCGAACATCGGCACCACCGGAGCGCGCGGAGAGATCCCCTCGACCGCGGTGCGCAGCGCCAGCGCCGCCGAGCCGAGCCGGGCCACGCCGCCGGCCCGGGCGAGCAGCGCGCCGCGCCGGA
>DATHKR010000269.1:0-59792 GCA_035489015.1 Kofleriaceae bacterium
GAGCAGACGTCGTCGATCGTCTGCTTGAAGATCGCGATGTGCGTGTGCGACCAGGCCTCGCCGAGGACGACGCCGGCGTCGCTGTCGTCGGCCGAGTGGCCGTCGACGAACAGGAGGTGGATGGCGATCGCGTCGTCGGCCAGCGCCAGGTCGAAGCTGTCGCCGGCCAGGGCCTGGAGCTCGTCGAAGGTCCACGCGTGATCCGCCCCGGCCGACTCGAGGTCGCCGTCGAGCGCGACCTCGACCCCGTCCGGCTTGTCGACCACCGAATCCAGCCCATCGGCCAGCTGGGCCGGGTTCTCGCCGTACGGCTCCATGCCGGCGACGGCGTCGACCTCGACCACCAGCCGGGTGAATGGCTCGCCGCGCAGGAGCAGCGAGTAGCGGGCGTCGGCGTCGTCGCCGCCGTCGCCGTCGTCGGTGGTGTCGCCGCCGGTGTCGGCCGCGTCGTCGTCGTCGTCGCCGCTCGAGCCGCACCCCGGCCATCCGGCCGCCGCGGCGAGGACGAGCGCGAGGACCCCGCTGGATCTGCCGCTGCCCCTGGTGACCATCGAAACAGCATCTGCCCGGCCTCCGCACCGGCCAATCCCCCGCGGCGGGTTGCTTCAGCGGGGAATGACCAGCTCCTGCAGCCGCGCGGTGCAGCCCGGCCGGCTGCGCGCGCACAGGTCGCGCGCCGTCGCCCGCAGCTTCGACACGCGCGTCACGTCCTTGAAGTAGGTGTCGGCGGCGGGTCGGTCGCCGCGGCGCTGGGCCAGGAGACCGCTCAGGGTGAGGGTGACCTCCGGGCGCTGGCCGGACAGGTGTCGCTCGAAGTCGCCCCCGTCGGGGCCCAGCGACGGATACGCCGGCGCCGGCGGGGTCGCCTGGTCGAGCGCGGCGCGGGCCAGCACGTCCTCCTTCATCGTGTACAGCACCGACGCGGCCAGGAGATAGCGATCCGAGCGCGGCACGTGGGTCGCGCCGGCCAGCGAGCGATCGACCGCGGCCAGGGCGGTGTCGAGGTCGACCGGCGCGCCGGACTCGGTCGCCTTGCGCCGCACCTCCTCGCCGAGCGTCTTCCACACGACCAGGTTTTCGGGCGCGACCGCGAGCTCGACCAGCACGTCGTCCTGGAAGTTGCTGCGCACGTGGAAGCCGAGCGGACCGGCCGGCACCGGCAGCACGGTGCGGATGAACGACACCGTCGCGGTGGCGCCGCGCGCCAGCCGCCCCGAGACCGGGCTGGGGTGGAAGCCGTCGGGCCAGCCGTCCACCGCGTAGTCGATGTCGCGGTTGCCCTGGTTGGAGATCTGGATCGATCGCTCGGGGACCTGGCCGGCAAAGGCGAGCCGATGCGGGGTGACCACCATCGCCGAGCTGCAGCTGGCGCGGGTGGCGGCGGCCTTGTCGCCCAGGAGGTCGTCGAGCAGGCGGTGGGCGATCTCCTTCTGCGCGGCCGGGTCGGACAGCCCCTTGCTCGCCTCGACCGCCTGGGTGAACTGGCGGACCTTCTCCAGCGCCGCGGTCATGTTCTGGCGCAGGCAGGCGTACTCGTCGGAGCCGATCCGCTTCGCGCTCACGTCGCGGCACGCGGTGTCGTACTTGAGGGCGTAGTCGCGCAGGAGCGCGTCGTACTCGCGAACTTGCGAGTCGGCGATGGCGAGCTTGCCCTTCACCACGTCGAGGTCACCGACCTGCGCCTCGAGGTCGATGCCGACCGAGCGCTGCAGGGACGAGAATGAGCAATCCTCGGCCGGCCGCCTCGGCCACAGGAAGATCACGCCGACCAGCACCACGACGATCGCCGCCAGCGCGCCTGCCCCCGCGAGGGCGTAGCTCCGCTTCTTGCCCATCGACCCACCTCCCGAAGCACCCATGAGCCGGCGCAGCATAACAACAAAGCGACGCGGCGAGGCCGGTCCGCTTGACTCGTGACGGCTGCCGCTTTATTTGGCCTGGACGTCCCTGCCACGCCGGAGGCTCGCGTTCATGAAGCTGAGGGTAAACGGGAAGGACCACGACGTCGCGGCGCCCAGCGACATGCCGCTCCTGTGGGTGCTGCGCGATCTGCTCGGATTGACCGGCACCAAGTACGGCTGCGGGATGGCCCAGTGCGGCGCCTGCACCGTCCACATCGACGGCCATGCGGTGCGCTCGTGCGTGCTGCCGGTCGCGGCGGTCGGCGGTCGCGCGGTCACCACCATCGAGGGGCTGTCGGCGGAGGCGTCCCACCCGGTCCAGCTCGCCTGGATCGAGGCGGACGTGGTCCAGTGCGGTTACTGCCAGCCCGGGCAGATCATGGGCGCGGCCGCGCTGATCGCGGCCAGGCCCGACCCAACCGACGACGACATCGACGCCGCGCTGTCGGGCAACATATGTCGCTGCGGCACCTACCTCAGGATCCGCGCCGCGGTGAAGCGGGCGGCCGAGCTCTCGCGGAGGAAGGCATGAACGTCGATCGGCGCCAGTTCCTGCGCACCTCCACGGTGGCCGGGACCGGCCTCATCATCGGGATGCACATCCTCCCGCGGGGGCGAGTGTGGGCCGCGGCGCCCGGCGCGCCGCCCGGCCCGCTGCCCGATCCGAACGCGTTCCTGCGCATCGGCAACGACGGCGGCGTCACCGTCCTCATCGCCCACTCCGAGATGGGGCAGGGCATCTGGACGACGATGGCGATGCTCATCGCCGAGGAGCTGGGCTGCGACTGGTCGACCATGCGGGTCGAGCACGCCCCGGCCGCGCCGGCCTACGCCCACACCTCGTTCGGCGTCCAGATGACCGGCGGCTCGAGCTCGACCTGGTCGGAGTTCGACCGCTACCGCCAGGCCGGCGCGATGGCGCGCGACATGCTCATCCGGGCGGCGGCGAAGCGCTGGAAGGTGCCGGCGATCCGCTGCCGGGTCGACAGCGGCCACGTCATCACCGGCCGGCGCAAGCTCGGGTTCGGCGAGCTGGCCGAGGCGGCCCAGAAGCTGGCCCCGCCGGCCGAGGCCAGGCTCAAGAACCCGCGCGACTGGAAGATCATCGGCAAGCCGACCCGCCGGCTCGACTCGCCCGAGAAGGTGGCGGGGCGGGCGCGGTTCGGCATGGACATCCGCCTGCCCGGGATGCTGACCGCGCTGGTGGCGCGCTCGCCGGTCTTCGGCGGCAAGGTGCGGAGCTTCCGCGCCGACCGCGCCCGTGCGGTGCCCGGGGTGAGGAAGGTGGTGCGGATTCCGTCCGGCGTGGCGGTGGTGGCGGATCACTTCTGGGCGGCCAAGCTCGGGCGCGACGCGCTGGCGATCCAGTGGGACGAGGGACCGGGCGCGCAGCTCGACACCGAGAAGATGCGCGGCCAGCACCGCGAGCTCGCGCGCAAGCCGGGGGCCGTGGCGTCGGGCGCCGGCGATGTGGAGGCCGGGCTGCGCGGCGCGGCCCGGACGATCGAGGCGGACTACGAGTTCCCCTATCTCGCCCACGCCCCGATGGAGCCGCTCAACTGCACCGTGCGGCTGTCGGCCGGGCGCTGCGAGGTCTGGACCGGCACCCAGTTCCAGACCATGGACCAGAAGACGGCCGCCGAGATCGCCGGGCTGAAGCCGGAGCAGGTCGAGATCCACACCGCGTTCCTCGGGGGCGGCTTCGGCCGCCGGGCCACCACCACCAGCGACTTCGTGGCCGAGGCGGTCCACGTGGTCAAGGCCGCGCGGCTGGGCGTTCCGATCAAGGTCGTGTGGACCCGCGAGGACGACATCCGCGGCGGCTACTACCGGCCGATGTGGACCCACCACCTGCGGGTCGGGCTGGGCGCGAACGGCAGGCCGGTCGCGTGGCGGCAGACGATCGTGGGGCAGTCCATCCTCGAGGGCACGCCGTTCGGCGCGGCGATGATCAAGGGCGGCGTCGACGGCACGTCGGTGGAGGGCGCGGCCGACTCGCCGTACGTCAAGGCCGTGGCCCACCACCTGGTCGACCTGCACTCGCCGAAGTCGCCGATCCCGGTCCTGTGGTGGCGCTCGGTCGGCCACACCCACACCGCGTTCGTGATGGAGACGTTCATCGACGAGCTGGCCCACGCGGCCGGCAAGGATCCGCTCGCGTACCGGCGCCAGCTCCTGCGCGGCCACGGCCGCCACCTCGGCGTGCTCGAGCTGGCGGCGGCCAAGGCCGGCTGGGGCAAGCCGCTGCCGCGCGGCCGGTTCCGCGGGCTGGCGGTGCACGAGTCGTTCGGCAGCTTCGTGGCCGAGGTCGCCGAGGTGTCGGTGAGCGGCGCCGGCGTGCGGGTCCATCGCGTGGTCTGCGCGGTGGACTGCGGCATCTGCGTCAACCCGCTCGGCGTGCGCGCGCAGCTCGAGTCGGCGGTCGCGTTCGGCCTGACCGCGGCGCTGCACGGCGAGCTGACCATCAAGGCAGGCCGGGTCCAGCAGTCCAACTTCCACGACTATCCGATCCTGCGCATGTCGGAGATGCCGGAGGTCGAGGTCCACATCGCGAAGAGCCGCGAGAAATCCGGCGGCGTCGGCGAGGTCGGCACACCGCCGGTCGCGCCGGCGGTGGCCAACGCGCTGTTCGCGGCCACCGGCAAGCGCTTCCGGCGGCTGCCGTTCAGGCTGGAGGCGTCATGACGCCGATGATCGGCCGGCTCTCGCCTCGATCCAGGCGCGCGCTCATCGCCGTGTTCGCGCTGGCGACCATCGCCGGCGCCGCGCTGGTGGCGCTGGCCGCACCCGGTGCGCCGGTGAACCGCTCGCGCGGCGTGGCCGCGTTCGAGACGGTGCGCGCGGTGCTGCAGCACCCGCGGTGCCAGAACTGCCACATCCCGGGCGACGCCCCGCTCCAGTTCGACGACGGTCGGGTGCACGCGCTGGGCGTGCGGCGCGGCGTGGACGGCAAGGGAGCCTTCGGGCTGCCGTGCGCGACCTGCCACGCGGCCGCCAACCCGCCGGCCAGCTACGGCCCGCACATGCCGCCCGGCGCGCCGAACTGGAACCTCCCGCCGCCCGACCGGAAGATGGTCTTCATCGGGCTGAAGAGCGGAGAGCTGTGCCGCCGGCTCAAGGACCCGCGCCTGAACGGCGGCAAGGACATGAAGGCGCTCATCGAGCACGTGAGCCGCGACAAGCTGGTCCTGTGGGGCTGGAGCCCGGGCGTGGGCCGCCGGCCGGTGTCCGTCCCGCACGCGGAGTTCGTGGCGCGCTTCAAGGAGTGGGCGGCGGCCGGCGCGCCGTGCGCCCCGTGAGCCATCTCCCTGATTCCTGCTGACAGCCGGCGAATCGGCTGGCTTGCCGCCGGCGAAGGTCGGACGATCGGCGCCATGCAGGGCCGAGTCATGGCGCTCGCGCTGGTGATCGGGCTGGGCGCCTGTGGCGACGGCGACGGCGGCGATGGGGGCGGAGAGCCGCCCGTGTCCGAGCCGCAGCCGCTGCCGACCCCGGCCGAGGTGCGCGCCGAGCTCACCGGCCTGGCGTTCGACGAGCTCCTCGATCGATCGTTCGAGATCCTGCTCCAGCGCAGCCCGATGAGCGTGGTCGAGCTCGGGCTGGAGGGCGAGATCGACGTCGGACAGGGCTTCCTCGACGATCTGTCCGACGACTTCTCCCGCGAGAGCGGCGAGGTGGAGGAGATCGTGCTGGAGCTGGCCCGAGGGTTCGACCGCGGCGCGCTCGAGCGCGAGCAGCGTATCGCGCTCGACGCCTACGTCTGGTACCTCGACGATCGCGTGCGCGGCCGCGCGCTGTCCGACCTCGACTACCGCATCACCCCGGTGGTGAACTCGGCCGCGATCAACACGCAGCTCTTCTTCACCGACATCCACCCGGTCAACGGCGAGGCCGACGCCGAGCGCTACGTGAGCCGGCTGGGCGCGGTCGGCGGGCAGATGCGGCAGGTGCGCGACGTCCTGGCCCGGCTCGAGGACGGCGGGATCGTCACCCCCCGGATCCTGATCCAGTGGTCGCGGCCGGGCATCCAGGCCATCGCCGCGGCCTCGCCGCGCGAGACGCCGTTCTACGGGGCGCTCGAGGCAAAGCTCGCCGAGCTCGACCTCGACCGGTCGGCGCGCGAGGACCTGCTCGACCGCGCCGCCGACGCGATCGACCGGTCGGTCATCCCCGGCTACCGCCTGCTCGACGAGCTGCTGGCCGCCCAGGAGGGGCGCGCGCCGGCGGAGATCGGCGTGTGGCAGTACCCGGGCGGCGACGAGTATTACGCCTACACCCTCTCGCACCACGTCACCGCCGAGGTGAGCGCGGACCAGCTGCACCAGCTCGGGCTCGACGAGCTGGACCGCATCCACGGCGAGCTCGACCAGCGCTTCGCCGAGCTCGGCTATCCCGACGGCGCGCCGCTCGCCCAGCAGATCGCCCGGGTGGCGGTGGACGGCGGCCACGTCGATGCCGGCGACGTCCTCGCTGCTTACGCCGCGATCATCGACGACGCCGAGGAGCGGGTCCCGTCGGTGTTCGACCTCCTGCCCACCGCGGAGGTGATCGTGACCGGCGTGCCGAGCGGCGGCTTCTACGTCGGGCCATCGCTCGACAACGACCGGCCCGGCGCGTTCTTCGCCACGGTGTCGGGCGGCGGCGAGGACCGCTTCGGCATGCGCACGCTCGCCTATCACGAGGCGGTGCCGGGCCATCACCTGCAGATCGGGGTCGCCCACGACCTCGACCTGTCGCTGTTCCAGCGGGTGGTCACGTTCACCGGCTTCGCCGAGGGCTGGGGGCTCTACGCCGAGTGGCTGGCCGGCGACCTCGGCTGGTACGAGGATGATGTGTTCGGCGACGTCGGCCGCCTGCAGGGCGAGGCGTTCCGCGCCGCGCGCCTGGTGGTCGACACCGGCATCCACGCCGAGCAGTGGACGTTCGATCGGGCGGTCGACTTCTTCCGCGACAACACCGGCTACGGCCAGGGGTTCTCCGAGGGCCAGGTGGCCCGCTACGCGTCGTGGCCGGGTCAGGCCACCTCGTACTGGATGGGGCGGACGAGGATTCTGGAGCTGCGCGCGGCGGCCGAGGCCGCCCTGGGCGGCGACTTCGACGTGGTCGCCTTCCACCGCGCGGTCCTCGGCCACGGCAGCGTTCCGCTCGACGTGCTCGACACCGACGTGCGCGAGGACCTCGGGATCGCCGCCGAGGCCGCGCGATGAGCCCGCCGCTCGGGCTGTCCGCGCTGCAGGTGCGCACCGGGCACCCGGACTTCCTCGACCTGCCGTGGAGCCGCCGGCTGGCCAGCTGGCCGGGCGCGTGTGAACGGCTGGTCGACGTGCCGCGCGGCATCTCGCGCCACGAGGTGGTCTTCGTCCAGTACGAGGGCGGGCTCTACGCGGTGAAGGAGCTGCCGCCCGAGCTGGGCGAGCGCGAGTACGACGCGCTGCGCTGGCTCGAGGAGCGCGACCTGCCCGCGGTGACCCCGGCCGGGCACGCGCGGGTGCGCACCGCCGAGGGCGAGGGCAGCGCGCTCATCACTCGCTTCCTCGAGAACAGCCTGCCGTATCGCACGCTGTTCCAGAGCCCGGGGCTGGAGCGCTACCGCGAGCGGCTGCTCGACTCGATCGCCGGCCTCCTGGTCCGCCTCCACCTGGCCGGCTTCCACTGGGGCGATTTCTCGCTGTCCAACACGCTGTTCCGGCGCGACGCCGGCGAGCTGCAGGCCTACCTGGTCGACGCCGAGACCTCGGAGATGCACGAGCAGCTGAGCGACGGCCAGCGCAACCTCGACCTCGAGATCCTCGAGATGAACGTGGCCGGCGAGCTGGAGGATCTATCGATGATCACCGAGCTGCCGCCCGCCCTCGACGTGTTCGAGACCGGCGCGCAGATCCGCCAGCGCTACGACCAGCTGTGGAGCGAGATCTCGCGCGAGGAGGTGCTGACCCCGGACGAGCACTGGCGCATCCACGAGCGGATCCGCGCGCTCAACGCGCTCGGCTTCTCGGTCGCCGAGGTGGACCTGGTCGCCACCGGCGACGGCAGCAAGCTGCGCATGCGCACCATCGTCACCGATCGCGACTACCACCGGCACACCCTGCACGGGCTGACCGGCATCATCGCCGAGGAGCGCCAGGCGGCCGTGATGGTCAACGACATCCGCGAGCAGCGCGCCACCATCATGCACGACCGCAACCTGAGCGTGCCGCTCAGCGTCGCCGCCCACCGGTGGCGGACCGACCGCTACGACCCGGCGATGCAGAGCCTGGCCCCGGCCATCGGCGTGCACGGCGAGGCGGCCGAGCTCTTCTGCCAGGTGCTCGAGCACAAGTGGTACCTCTCGGAGCGGGCCGGGGCCGACGTCGGGATGCAGGCGGCGATCGCCAACTTCCTCGAGCGCTTCGCCGGCGCCGGCAGCAGCTGAGCTGACCGCTACGGCTTCGCCGGGGCCTCCGGTGCAGACGCCGGCGGCGGGCCCATGCCGAACACCTTGACCAGAAAGGCGAGGGTGTCGGCCGACTCCTCGATCTTCATCTTGGTCGGCTTGCCGGCGCCGTGACCGGCCTGGGTCTGGATCCGGATCAGGACCGGGTTGGGGCCCTTGTGCGCCGCCTGCAGCGCCGCGGCGAACTTGAAGCTGTGGCCCGGCACCACCCGATCGTCGTGGTCGGCGGTGGTGACCAGGGTCGGCGGGTACGCGGTGCCCGGCTTCAGGTGGTGGAGCGGCGAGTAGGCGAAGAGCGCCTTGAACTCGCCGGCGTCGTCCGACGAGCCGTAGTCGTCGACCCAGGCCCAGCCGATCGTGAACTTGTGGAAGCGCAGCATGTCCATCACGCCGACCGCGGGCAGCGCCGCGCCGAACAGCTCCGGCCGCTGGGTCATGGCCGCGCCGACCAGGAGGCCGCCGTTCGAGCCGCCCTGGATGGCCAGGTGCTTGGTCGAGGTCACCTTGTTTGCGATCAGCCACTCGGCCGCCGCGATGAAGTCGTCGAACACGTTCTGCTTCTTGTCCTTGGTGCCGGCCAGGTGCCACTCCTCGCCGTACTCGCCGCCGCCGCGCAGGTTGGCGATCGCCAGGACTCCCCCCATCTCCAGCCATACCGCGTAGGACACGGCGAACGACGGGGTCAGCGGGACGTTGAAGCCGCCGTAGCCGTAGAGCAGCGCCGGGCTCTGCCCGTCACGGGCCATGCCCTTCTTGTGGGTCAGGAACATCGGCACCTTGGTGCCGTCCTTGCTCTGATAGAAGACCTGCTCGGTCTCGTAGGCGCTGCCATCGAAGTCGACCTTGGGCGCGCGCAGGACGGTGCTCTTGCCCGACTTGATGTCGTAGCGGTAGATCGTCGTCGGCGCGGTGTAGCTGGTGTAGCTGTAGAACGTCTCCTTGTGGTCGCGCAGGCCTTCGAACCCGCCGGCGGTCCCCAGCCCGGGCAGCTCGACGTCGCCGAGGTGCGCGCCCTTCTGATCGTGCACCGAGATGCGCGAGTGGGCGTCGTGCAGGTACTCGGCGAAGATGCGGCCACCGACGGTGGTCGCCCGCTGCAGCGCGTCCGGGCCCTGGGCGACCAGCTCGACCCAGCTCTCGCGCGCCGGCTTGCGGGTGTCGATCGCGATGATGCGGCCGCGCGGGGCGTCCAGGTCGGTGACGAACCAGAAGACCGGCCCGTTGTTTCCGATGAACTCGAACTTGCCCTCGAACTCGCCGACCAGGGTGACCATCGCGTCCTTGCTGGCCTTCTGCCCCGGCTTGACCTTGGTCAGGTCCTGGTAGAGGAGCAGGTTCTTCGGGCCGGTCCCCTTCCACACGCCGACCACCACGTAGCGGCCGTCCTCGCTCACCACCGGGCTGAAGCCCCACTTGGGCTGGTCCGGCCGCTCGTACACCAGCACGTCGTCGGCCTGGGCCGCGCCGATCTTGTGGAAGTAGAGCTTCTGGTTGAGGTTGGTGTCCGACATCGTCACGCCCTGCTTGGGCTCGGGGTAACGGCTGTAGAAGAAGCCCTTGCTGTCGTGGGTCCAGGCCGCGTCGGAGAACTTGCTCCACAGGAGGTGGTCGGAGAGGTCCTTGCCGCTGTCGACGTCGCGCACCTTCCACTCGGTCCAGTCGCTGCCGGCCGACTGCAGGCCGTAGGCCACCAGCTTGGCGTTGTCGCTGATCTGGAGCGCGGCCAGCGCGACGGTGCCGTCGGCCGATAGCGTGTTCGGATCGAGCAGGACGCGCGGCCTGGCCTTGTCGCCCAGCGACGAGGCCCAGTAGAGGACGTCCTGGTTCTGGAGCCCGTCGTTCTTGCTGTAGAAGTAGCGCCGGCCGTGCTTGCTCGGCGTGCCGTACTTCTCGAAGTTCCAGAGCGCGGTCAGCCGGTCGCGGAGCGCCTTGCGCTCCGGGATCGCCTCGAGGAAGCCGAAGGTCACCTTGTTCTCGGCCTCGACCCACGCCTTGGTCTCGGCCGAGTCGGTGTTCTCGAGCCAGCGGTACGGGTCGGGCACCGCGGTCCCGTGGTAGTTGTCCACGGTGTCGCCGCGCCGGGCCACCGGATAGGCGAGCCCGCCGGCGGCCGGCTGCTCGCCGGTGGCATGCGGCTGATCCGCGCTCTGGTCGACCTGGCTGGACACGGTGTCGCCAGTTTGCGACGTTCCGCCGCCGCATGCGCCGATCGCGGACGCGACGAGGAGGGGCAGGGCGGAGCGGCTGATCACCAGAATGGGGTTCCTCATGGCGCTCCGGTGGTAGTACGAGACGGCGCGGCTGTAAAGCCCGCGCCGGGGCCGGCCGCGCGACGGCATTGCGTGGGGGCGGGAAACGGCGAAGATTCCGGGATGCGCCTCTTCTCAGGGCTCCGGTTCGGGCTCCGGTTCGCGCTCGCGGCGGCGGTCTCGGCCAGCTGCGGTGGCGCCACGGCGCCTTCGTCCGCGTCCGCGTCCTCCGCCGCACTGGCCTCCGCGCCGGCCGCCGCGCCACCCGCCGCGGGCGTGCCCGCCCCGAGCTCGCCGCCGCCGGCCATCCGCGGCGAGGCCGGGCAGATCCAGCTCCGCACCCTCGACGGCAAGCCGACCACGCTGGCCGCCTACGGCTCGCGGGTCACCGTGGTCGCGCTGTGGGCGACCTACTGCGGCCCGTGCCTGGCCGAGCTCCCCTACATCGAGGCGCTCCACGAGAAGTACCGCGACCGCCCCGACGTCTCGGTCATCGCGGTGAACCTGGACGAGACCGGCGACCCGGCGATGCGCGACGAGGTGCGCGGCGTCCTGGCCCAGCTCGGCGTCACCCACACGCCGTGTCTGCTCGACGGGGTGCCGGTGATGGAGCGGCTGACGCTCCGCGACCAGGCAGGGCAGCCTCGCATGGCGCTGCCGCTGCTCGTCGTGGTCGACCCGGCGTTTCGACTGCACCGCCGGTTCGGGTTTCGCCGCGGCACTTCTCGCGGCGACTACCTGGCCGAGAAATCGGCCCTGGTAGAGGCGGCGCTGCGCGGCGACGAGCCGGATGACTCGCCGCCGCCAGCGCCCTGATTCAACCAGCTACAGCGCGGTCGGATCCGCGGTGCACACGGCTTCGCCCGGGCGGCCGTCGCACTCGGCGGTCGGCAGCGGGTAGCGAAGGTTGATCACGTGATCCGGGAGGTCGAGCGGCAGGCAGTTGGTCGTGTCGCCCGAGCAGGGCTCGGTGCGGCCGAACCGCTTCATGTCGATCCAGCGGTGCCCGCCCTCGAACATGAGCGAGTAGCGCCGGTTGTACAGGATCTCCTCCTCGACCGCGGCCGCATCGAGACCGTCGGCGAGCGGCTCCAGGCCACCCGAACCGACGCGCACGATGTTGAGGTCGGCGATCGCCGAGGCCAGGTCGCCGTTGCCCCACTCCGCCTCGGCGCGGAGGAGGATCAGCTCCTCGTTGCGGATGATCGGCACCGAGGCGGTCGGCGTGTACGCCGTGAACACCAGGTCGGAGCTGAGCCCGCCGGCCGTGCCGGCCTCCTCCTGCGGGACCCGCGCCACCTTGCTGCTGAAGCGCGCGTCGATGGTGTCCCCGTTGGTCTGCGCGTCCGTCTCGAACGACGGGTGGGCGTAGATGTTGGGGTTGACCAGGCCGTTCTGGACGTCGCCAGTCCCGGTGGTGAAGACGTGGTACGCGCCGAGGTTGAAGGAGCCGGCCGGGTCGAGGAAGGATGCCTCCAGCGCGTCCAGCGCGCCGTCGTAGTCCTCCTCGTAGACCGCCACCCGGGCCCGCAGCGCGCGGTTGACCTGGATGAAGGTGGCAGGGGTGTCGAAGCCGGCGAACCCGGACGAGAGCAGGAACGGGAATGCGTCGCTGCCGTCGGCCAGGTCGTCCGCCGCGTCGTCCAGGAGGGCGTTGATCTCGGCGTAGACCGCCGACTTGTCGGCGATCGGGCCGATGTCGTCGATCTCGCGATCGGTGTCGATGACGGCGCCGATCGTGTCGCGGGTGACGATCACGCGCAGGAGGTCGAGCGCCACGACGGTGTTGGTGAAGCCGCGGATGGCCGCCTTCTGGCTGTCATCGAAGTCGGGCAGGCTCGCCGTGGCGGTCAGGACGATGTTGGCCAGCCGGATGTTGGCGTACGGCCCGGCCCAGAAGGCGCCGCCGAACGGACTGCCCGGCTGGAGCGGCCCCTCCAGCATCTCGTTGACATAGCGGGGATCCGCGCCGTCGAAGTTGTACGACTCGCGGCCCAGGATGCCGAGCTGGGACACGAAGCCGTTCGGGGCCGAGGTGCCAGCGCGGGTGCCGATCAGCAGGCCCGTGCAGGCGGCCGAGACCCTCGACGGGGTCGGGTTCTCGGCCAGCTGGTCGAGACCGGGGTTGTTGAGGTCGGGGACGTCGAGATCGCAGGCCGCAGCTCCGAGGAGCCCGGCCAGCGCGATCGCGACCGTCCACAAGGTCGTCTTGAGTTGTCTCTGCATGGTCTTCCTCTCAGAAACCCGCGTCGATCGACAGCCAGAAGCTGCGGCTCGGCGGATAAGGCGCGACGTCATAGTTACGACCGATCGGCTGGTTGCCGAAGTTCGAGACCTCCGGATCCAGACCCGAGTAGTCGGTGAAGGTGAGGAGGTTACGGCCCTGGACGCTGAACCGCATGTTGTTGAGCGGGCCCATCTGCGACGCGACGCTCTTGGGCAGGTCGTAGTAGACCGAGACCTCGCGCAGCTTCACGAACGAGGCGTCCTCGATGTACGGCCGCATGTCGCCCATGTTGAACCGCTCGAGGCGAGCCTCGCCGTCGCCCACGTAGTCGTCCGTGACCTGACCGAAGTCGTAGAGCAGGCGGGTCAGGTTGACGATCTCGGAGCCCTTCTGCCAGTCGATGAGCGAGAACACGCCGAAGTCGCCGACCTTGATGTCGTTCGACCAGCCGACCCGGAAGTCCGGCTCGCCGTCGCCGACCACGTCCAGATCGCCGTCGCCGTCGAAGTCGTTCACGATCTCGGTCGCGCTCTTGCCTTCCTCGATGCGGAACGCGCCGAGGCCGGCGCCGAAGCCGACGGTCGCCACGTTGAACGGCCCGCCGGGCAGGTCGGTGATCTTGGAGCGGTTGAGGGTGAGGTTGGCGCGGGTGGTCCAGTCGACCGGGAGACCCGACGGCAGCGGGATGACCTGGAGGGCCGCCTCGATGCCGCGGTTGCGCATCTTGCCGCTGTTCTCGAACTGGGTACCGAACCCGGTCGAGGTGGGCAGCTGGCGCTGCAGGAGCAGGTTGCTGATGTTGCGCTGGTAGCCAGTCAGCTCGAGGACGACCTTCTGGTCCTCCATGGCCACGTCGAGGCCGAACTCGATCTCGCGCTGGCGCTCCGGCTCGATCGTGGGATCACCGGCGTTGCCGAGCACGACCAGACCCGGGTTGCCGTCGATCGTGTTGATCGCCGACAGCGGGGTGAACTTCTGGCCGTAGTTGGGGCGGTTGCCGGCCTCGCCGTAGGCGGCGCGGACGCGGATCGGGTTGAACAGGTCCTCGGCGATCGGCAGCTTGTAGGTGGCCGCCGCCTTCGGGAACAGGAAGAACTTGTCGCTGTCGCCGTTCAGGCTCGACCGCTCGGCCAGAAGACCGGCCAAGAGGGTCAGGTGATCATCCAGGACCGAGACCTCCTCCTGGAGGAAGAGCCCCTGGTCCTCGGTGCGCAGGTGGTTCTCGAGGGTGTTGACCACCGTGGCCGAGTCCACGTTCTCCAGGCCGCCGTTCAGGTTCTGGGCCTGGATGTAGACGCTGGTCAGATCGACCGACTCGTAGGTGAAGCCGGTCGACAGGGCGCTCTTCAGCACACCGCTGGCCGGGTTCAGGGTCCACGACGCGCCGGTGCCGATGTTGTAGTTGAGGTTCTGGGTGGTCGCCTCGACCGAGGTGCCGGGCAGGCCGTCGTTGTTCTCGAACTGCAGCTCGTTGGGAGAGAAGAGGTCGTTGATCTGCTGGAAGCGGTCGGCGCCGAAGTTGGCGTTCAGGTTGACCGCGCTGACGTCGTTCGACCACACCTTGTACGACGCGTTGGCCGAGCCGATGAAGCGCCAGACGTCTTCCTCGTTCTGGAACAGCGCGACGGTCTGCAGCGGGTTCGAGCTCGCCATCGGGTTCACGGGGAAGGTCCCGTCGGCGCCGCGGGTGAGGTTGATGAAGCTCGGGGTCGACGACAGCGCGACATAGACCGAGGTGCCGGTGTTGTCGTTGTTGGTGAGGCCGCGGTCGCTGAACGTGTGGATGACGTTGGTGTTGACCGTGAGCTGCAGCTTGTCGTCGAAGTTGTAGCCGACGGTCAGCTTGCCCGACTGCTTCTGGGCGAAGGTTCCCTTGAGGACGCCCGGCTCGTCGCGGACCAGCATCGACCCGGCGTAGGTGCCGTTCTGGGTGCCGCCCGAGGCCGACGCGATGGTCTCGTAGGCGATCGGGGTGCGGGTCAGCTCCTTCTCGTGGTCGAAGTTCTCCCCGTTGAAGTCCGCGGCCAGGCCCTGACCCGGGAACGCCGCCTCCACCTCGTCGGCCGAGGTGAACCGGCGCGAGCCGAGCGTGTTGGACACCTGGGCGACGCCGATGCGCTGGGTCACGTTGACGCTGGTGTGCCCCTCGCCGGTCTTGCCGCGCTTGGTGGTGATGATGACGACGCCGTTGGCCGCCTTGGAGCCGTACAGCGCGGCCGCCGAGGCGCCCTTCAGGATCTCGACGTTCTCGATGTCGTTCGGGTTGATGTCGGCGATGCGGTTGACCGGGTTGTCCTGGTTCGACGCGCTGCCGCCGGCGGCCGCCCCGGTGACCAGGTTCGCGCCCGACGGGGTCGCCTGGTTCGAGACGATGACGCCGTCGATGACGTAGAGCGGCGACGACTGCCCGTTGATGGTCGAGATGCCGCGCAGGCGGAGCTGGGTGCCGCCGCCGGGCGCGCCCGAGTTCGACTGCATGTTGGCGCCCGACACCTTGCCGGTCAGCGCGGCGTCGAGGGTCTGAGCCGAGACGCGATTGAGGTCGCGGTCGTTGACCGTGGAGGCGCCGTTGGCCAGGTTGGTCTTCATGAGCACCGGCGTGCGGCCGATGATGACGATCTCCTCCGACGAGGCGAACTTCAGCGTGGCGGCCACGTTGTTGGTGGCGGCCCCGGCGGTCAGGCGGACCGGCTCGTAGCCAGTCGAGGTGACCTCGAGCAGGACGTCGCTCGGCGGCACGTCGGCCAGCTCGAACTCGCCCTTCTCGTCGGTGATCGCCAGGGTCTCGGTGCCGACCACCTGGACGGTGGCGCCGGGCACCACGTCACCCGACGAGTCGGTGATGCGGCCGCGAACGGAGCGGTTGCCGCCGGCCGGAGCCGGGGTCGGCGCCGCGGTCGGGACCGGAGCCGCGCCGCCGGTGGGCTGCAGCTCGAGCTTCGCGGTGGCCTGGCCCTCGGCGACCGCCATGGCGAACGCCTGGTGATCCGGGCTGGCGACCTCGAGCTCGGCGGAGCCGACCGGGACATGGGCGAGGACGAACAGGCCGTCCTCGTCGCTGGTCGCGGTGGTCTGCGTGCCCTTGAGCGTGACGACGGCGCCGGCGATCGGCTTGCCAGTCCCGCTCTCCTTCACGATGCCGGTGACGGTGCGCTCGGTCGGGGCCGAGCGGGTCAGCGACACCTTCACCGTCTTCTGGCGCGCGCTCAGCGTGACATCCTTGGCCACGTGCTCGGGGCCGGTGACCTCGATGGTTACCTCGGCGCGCGGCGCCTCGAGTGCGAAGTTACCCTCCGCGCCGGTCGTCACCGCCGCGTCGGAGCCCTTCACCTTGACGGTCGCGCCAGCGACAGCTGCGCCGCTGTCGTCGAGTACCGTACCTGTGACCGATCGGGTCTTGCCCTTCTTGGCGGATGCCGCGGGCTTCCCTTCCGGCGGTGCCTGTCCCCAGGCGATTCCGGTCTGCCAGACGCAGACCGTCGCGAACAACGCGAGTCTAACTAGAGCTTCTCGTCTCATGACGTCGCCACCTCCCGGGCCCACAGCGGGGTCCCAAAATCGACTTCTGTTCCGGCCGGTGACACCGCTACGCCGTCCGGGGCTACCTGCTCGGCGTACCGCCGAGCGGTCGCATTATATGGATTTGGCGCGCGGGAGCGAGGGAAGCGGGGCCTGCGCTGCTGGTCCGTTTTCGGAGCGACTCGGAGTGAGCACTGGCCGGCTACCTCGGAACTAATCGTAATTCCGATTACTTGCCGTCAAGGCGTCCGCGACACTTCAATAAGGCTGTCACCACAAGTCAGGACGAACCCCGTCAAAGGGCTTCGCGCGACCAGCGCGCTGCACGTCGCCGCGTAGCTGGCCGACTCGGGCGTGAGCATCGGGACGCCGCTCGAGTCGGGCGCCGCGACGCCGCCGAGCAGGAAGAGCGGACTCGACAGCAGCACGCCGCACAGCGAGCGCGTGCGCGCCTCGAGGTCGTCGACATCGGCGGCGACGGTCGAGAGGTCGGCGGCGAAGATCGACTCGATCGCGCCGCGCTCGCTCGCGCCGCTCGCGCCGACCTGGTCGTCGATGTGGGCGTCGCCGACCAGGCGATCCTTCAGCGCCGCGACCACGTCACCGACGGTTGCGTCCGGCGTCGACCGGGCCCGCGCGACCAGGTCGGCGACGAAGTCGGGCTGATCTCCCGGGCTGGCGCACCCGCCGAACGCGTCCTCGAAGACCAGCCGGGCCTGGAAATCGAGCCCGCGGAAGCCACGCTCGCCGCGCTTGAGGAAGATGCCGATGCCGCGCTCGAACGCGCGCAGCTCGTCCGGGGTCGGCTCGCCCGGCCCCGGCGGATCGACGCAGCCCTGCTGGTAGGCCTCGCAGCAGGTGTCGCTGCGCCGGCACAGCGCGGCCATCTCCTCGCAGGTGTAGGTGTCGAGGCAGACCGCGACCTCGAGCGAATCCTCCGGGAACTCGTACGAGGGAGGGTGGCTCCACTCGAGCGCGTCGTAAGCGGCGCGCAGGACGACCCGCGGCGACAGCGCCGCCACCGCATCGCCGGGGCCGTTGGCGCGGCGGGCCGGATCCGGATCCGAGGTCACCCACGGGTCGTAGACCGCCGGCATGTCGTAGGGGCCGGCGCCGCAGCCGGCCTCGGGCGGCAGTCGATCGAAGTAGTCCGAGGTGACGATGTCGACCAGCAGCTCGCGCAGGGAGTAGCGGCTGGCGACGAAGTCGGTGGTGAGCCGGGTCAAGAGGTCGCGGGCGGCCTGGTTGCGCGGGAAGTAGTTGGCGATGGTGAGCGGCGTGCCGATCACCTCGCGCCACACCCCCTCGACGATCGTGGCCGCGACCAGGAACGCCATGGCCGCGTCCGGATCGGCGATCGCGCCGCCGTCGTCGATGACCAGGCCGCCGCTGGCCAGGCTGTCGAAGCCGCGCCGCAGCGCCTCGTCCAGATCGAACACGGTCAGGAGGTCGCCGCTCAGGCTGGCCAGCTTGCCGTCGACGCCGGCCGGATCCGGCGCCAGGCCGTCCGGATCGAAGCTGCCGCACGCGGCGTCCCACTCCCACGGGCGGACCACCTCGCCGGGCGCGAGCGGGTCGGCCACGAAGCCGGTGAAGCGAAACGCGGCGTGGGCCCGCTCGGCGTCGATGCCGGTCGGCGATCCATAGATCGCGGCCTCGAAGAAGCCCGGCATCGGCCAGTGGCGGCTGAGCGCCGGCTCCGGGCTGTACGTCACCGACGACTCGCTGTTGTGGCAGCCGAGGCAGACCAGGTCGCGGTTGAGGTAGGTGGCGTCGAACAGGAGGCCGAAGTCCTCGCGCCGGGCCAGCTCCGCCTCGACCGGCGGGACGTTGGCGGCGGGGATCGGCCGGCTGACCAGCGCGTAGAGATGGGCGCGGTAGACCACCGACAGATCGTCGAGGGCGAGCGCGGAGCGGAGCAGGTCGAGCATGGTGAAGCGGCCGCCGCCGTCGCCGGGGCCGCGCGGCGAGTCGTCGCGCACGTGCTGGGCCAGCGACCCGTCGGCGATGCCCTGGTCGTCGGCGCGGGCGGCGACTCCGTAGCAGGAGCGCTGGGTCTGGTCCTCGATGCGCGGGACCTGGAGCGCGTCCATGACGTGCTCCGACCAGCGGTCGGCGAAGCCGGGATCGGCGACCAGGGCGCGGGCGACCACCTCGCGCGGA
The DNA here is from genome assembly GCA_035489015.1 of Kofleriaceae bacterium. Classification (GTDB taxonomy): domain Bacteria; phylum Myxococcota_A; class Polyangia; order Haliangiales; family Haliangiaceae; genus DATFRY01. The sequence continues at coordinate 18,493 of DATHKR010000269.1, forward strand.
TCGGGTGGCGGGTCGGCGGGGGCGGGGCCGGCGTCGTCGCGCGCGGCGCGCACCTCGGCCATCAGATCGGTGTAGACGTCGACCTCGGCCTGGCTGTGCGGGCGGCGGCCGAGCAGGGCGAGGGTCGCCTGGCGCACGAACGATTGATCGGTGCCGTCGCACTCGGTGAACGGGGTGCCGGCGTCCGGCTCGGCGATGCCGTCGGCGCCGTCGTCGTCGCTGCGGTCGGCGGGCTGGTTGTCGCCGCAGCCGCTGCAGGCGGCGAGGCCGGTCGCGCAGGCGACGAGGAGCGCGGCCAGGGGCGCGGCTCGGGTCGGCGCGGTCACCGCTCGATCACCCCGAACGCGCGCTCGGTGGCGAGCCGGGCCGCCTCCTCCTCGCTGTGGGCGCCGCGCACGTGCGAGACCGCGAACGCCTCGGGCGAGAACGGCCAGATGCCGAGCGCGAGCAGCGCGGCGACCCGGTTCTCCGACGGCAGCGCGTACTCGGTGGCGACGCCGTCGGGGCCGATCGCCCCGTGGATGCCGGCCTGCCCGTCGCGGATCGGGCCGCCCAGGAGCGCGGTCACGTAGCCGTACGGGTGGTGGTTGCGCCCGCTGCCGCCGTCCTGCCGGACCGGCGATCGCCCGAACTCGGTGTTGAGGATGACGAGCGTGCGATCGAGGTCGAGCTTGGCCGGGTCGCGCTCGCCCGGCGCGTTGATGATCGCGGTCAGGTTGCGCAGGAGGTTGTCGAAGTTGCGCGCGGTGTCGAACGAGTTGGAGGTGTGCGTGTCGTAGCCGCCGCCGCCGGCCGCCTCGTACAGGCCGACGTCGGACACGCACACGTAGCTGGCCGGTTGAATCGGGTGGAGGAGCAGGTGGCGGGCCGCCTCCAGGCTCATGCCCGGGATGTCGCTCTGGTTCTGCTCGCCGCAGGCGAGGCCCTCGCGCGGAACGAACAGCGACTCGTCCATCACCCCGGCGATCGCGTCCACCCGGCCGACCGCCTCGGCGGCGAGTGAAAGGTCGGTGAAGCGCGCGCTGCGCACCGGGTCGCCGGCCCCGCGCCAGCGCAGGCGCTGCTGGTACTGATCGACGTAGACGTGCATGAGCTGGTCGTAGCGGTCGCGGGCGTCGAGCGCGCCGACCCCGGGCCGGGACAAGAGCTGGTAGAAGCGCTCCGAGCTGGTGATGTTGACCGAGAGCGGGCGGGCAGCGCCCGGATGGAGGCCGGTCGACGACGCGGCCGACACGTTGTCGCCCGGCAGACCGCCGGTGGCGAAGACGTAGCTGAACGGGGCCGAGCGGGAGGCGGCCGCGCGCTCGCCGAAGAAGCGCTGGATGTGGGCGCCGAGCCCGGCGGCGGCCGGCTGGCCGAGCGGCCGACCGGTCAGCGCCTGCGGCACCGCGGCCTCGTGCGGCTCGAGCCGGTGCGACTGGACCAGGAGGCGCATGCGCGACAGCAGATCGGGCCGCTGGCGCAGCCGGTACGCGAACGGGCCGATCTGCACGTCGGCTCCGTTCTGGTCGCGGGCGAACGGCGCGCCCATCGGCTCGCCGGTCGGGAACGCGCAGGCGTCGAGCGCGGCCTCGACGCTGCCGTCACCGCCGTCGAGGAACGTGTAGAACTGCTCGTTCGGGTGGTCCGGGTCCGACGGCCGGCCGTAGGCCTCGACCAGGTACAGCGTCTCCCACGCCGACAGCCCGCCGTACAGGAACACCTCGAGCACGCTGGCCGCCCGCCGGTCCGGCGGCAGCGCGAGGGCGGCGGCCTCGACCGGGAACTCGCCGAACGGGTCGGCGTCGGCGCGGCGCCGCCAGAGTCCACCGGCCGCGGTCGCGCCGGCGGCGGCGGCCGAGAGCTTCAGGAAGTCACGTCGTCGCAAGATCCGCCGCCATCGTGCCACACGGCAGCGCCGGGCCGCGACCGCAAAGCTGCCCGCGCGGGCGGGGACGCGGCGCGTCGGCTCGGGTCGCTGATAAGGCCTCAGTGACGACGGCGACGGCAGCGACGGCAGCGACGGCGATGAGCGAGGCGTCGTGCTCGTGCTCCGACGAGCGCCGCGCGACGGCGGTGCGTTCTCGACGGTGACGACGTCGACCGCTGCGCTGCGCTGCGATCTCTGCGACGCGGTGGCTCGCCCGCCGGGGGCCTGCGGTTCGCTGCCCGCGGCGCCGATCATTCGATCCGGCGAGAGGTGGTAGGCTCGGTGCGCTCATGTCGCCGCCCCAGGGACCGGACCTCATGTCGCTCTTGGCTCGCCTGCTGGGCGTGACGCGCGAGACCCTGGCGGGCGACGACGCGGCGGCGGTGCGGGCGCGGATCGATGCGGTGCGGCTGGCGGTCGGGCGGCTGGTGCCGCCGGGCGCAGCGGACGACGGCCCGGCGGATGCGGGCGGGCCGTCTCCGGAGACGGCCCGCCTGTCGGCCGACCTGGGCGCGCTGCGCGCGGCGCTGGCCGGGTCCGGGGTCGGCGCGATCGCTGGCGCGGGCGCGGACGGCGGGGTGGGCGGCGCCGGGGGCGAGGGACTCGACCTCGCCAGCCTCGCCCGCATGTTCGAGACTCTGAGCGGATGGCTGGAGCAGGGCACGCCCGGCCCCGCGGATGAGGTGGACTCGATCGTGCACCGGCTGGACCAGGCGTTCGAGCCGATGGCGTCGGCGGGGGCCGCGGCGGCTCGCAAGGAGCGCGACGAGCGGATCCAGAGCGCGGTCAGCTCCTCGATTTCCGAGCGTTTACGGGAGGCTGGCATCAAGCCGCCGGAAGAGTCGTGATCCCGCGGGGGCCCGGTCGATCCCGGCGGAGGGAACCCGGGCCCGGGCGCGTATAAGGAATCAATGGGCTGGGAACGGGAGCGCGGCAAGAACCGCGATCGCCGCGACGTCGCCGTGGAAGGCGACGAGACCGTCGAGCCCTGGCTTCCCAGCCCCGGCAAGGTCAGCCGCGCGGGCGCGACCCGGGCGGTCCGGAAGCGGCGGCGCGGCGTGCCGGTGCCCGGGCACTCCGCGCTGACCGGCGGGATGGAGCGGCGGCAGGCGGCCGCGCCGGTGTTCCGCCACGCGAGCGACTCGGCCGAGCCGGCCGAGGACGCGGGCGAGCGGGTCGAGGCCGCGCAATCGTCGGGCGGCGAGCGGCTGCCGGACGCGCTGGCGCGGCGGCTGCTGCCCTCGCTCGGCGATGCGGTCGCCGACATGCGAGTGCACGCCGACTCGGCCGCGGCGTCGGCGGCGCGCGCGCTGCGCGCCGAGGCGTTCACGGTCGGGCGCGACATCTACTTCGCCGAGGGTGCCTACGACCCGAGCTCGGCCCGCGGCGAGCGCCTGATCGCGCACGAGGCTGCGCACGCGGCGACCCAGCCGCGCTTCCTGCCGCTCGGCGACGAGATCGCGATCAGCCAGCCCGGCGACGCGCACGAGCGCGACGCGGACGCGTTCGCGGATTCGTTCGCGGCCCGCTCGGCGGCGGGCGAGGCGACGGGCGAGGCGACCGTGTCGGCGCGCGAGTCGATCGCCGCGCGCGAGTCGATCCTCGCTCCGTCCCTCCCGGCGGCGACCGCCCGCTCCACCGGGCCGCGCGCCGCGGCGTCGTCCGCGCCGGGGCAAGCTCCGCTGGCACCGGTCATCCCGCTGGCGCCGGTCATCCCGCTGGCGCCGGCCGCCATCTATAGATCGGTCGCCGCGCGCAAGGCCGATCCGGACTACGACGGCGCCGACGATCAGGACCGCTCCGGCCCGGGCCAGGGCGAGGGCCAGCCGGACGCCGAGGGCACCGACGAGCGCGGCCCGGACAGCGAGAACGGCGACGCCGATCGCGCGCGCGACGGCGATGCCAGCAGCCCGGTCGGCAAGTCGCAGGGCGCGCCGCTGGCCGACGGCGACAAGCGCGCCGACGTGCAGGGCGGGCTGCCCAAGGGAGCGGGCGAGCGAAAGATCGGCGACCGCAAGGAGCCCGGTCCGCTCGGCGACAAGGGCGGCAAGGACAAGCATCCGCCGCTGCCCGACCTGGCGGGCGACGCCGGCGGCGGCGAAGGCCAGGGGCCGGCGCAGCCGGACAACGCGCCGCAGAAGGGGCCGCAGGCGCCCGCGGCCAGCGCGACCGGCACGATCCAGTTCGCGCCGACCGATCTCGCCAAGCTGCTGCCGCCGATCGGGCCCAACGAGACGGTCGAGGAGCGCCACGCCACCGAGCGCGCCGCGCTCCAGGCGCACGAGGCGGCCCGCGCCCACGCGACCGAGGTGTTGACCGGCTTCGCGGCCGCGAGCGGCGCGCAGGCCGACAGCATGCGCGGCATGCAGCCCGGGCTCGACGCCAAGCTGCGCGCCGGCGAGACCCGCGCGATCGCCACCGTCGACGCCGCGGCCAACCAGCAGGCCCAGGCGGTGCGCGCCCACGTGGCCCAGTCGGTGGCCCAGGCCGACGGGGCGGCCGCCGCCGCGCGCGCTCAGGTCGAGGCGGAGCACGGCCGCACCGTCGCCGCCATCGAGTCCTCGACCTCCGCGGCCCGCCAGAAGATCGACGCGTCTCACCAGGCGAAGCTGCAGAGCATCGAGCAGCAGCAGACGGAGCAGCTGACCCTGCTCGGCACGCTCTACACCGAGGCAGCCGGCAAGTTCCGCGATGCTGGGACCACGGCCGGCGCGCACGCGGTGTCGGTCGCGGCGGCGGCGGCCAGCGAGTACCGGTCGCACCGGATCAACCGCAACGACAGCTTCTGGGACGGGGCGCTCACCGACAATCGGTGCGAGGCGCGGGCGGACGCGGCCAAGGCGGTCGGCGAGTCGTACCGCGACGGCCTGGCCAAGGAGGCCGAGAAGCAGATCGGCGAGCTCAACAAGCGCCGCCCCACCGACGAGGGCAGCGTGCGCACCATCGCCGACGAGGCGCGCAAGCAGCTCGAGGACGCGCACAAGACCACGCTCGAGGGGCTCGAGGCCGCCCGCAAGCAGTCGGTCGACGGCGCCGGCCAGTCGCGCACCGCGCTCATCGGCCAGATCGACAACGCCCGCACCTCGACGGTGAACGGGCTGAACCAGCACGGCCGCACCCAGGCGACCGCGATCGCGCGCCAGGCCGATCAGGTCAAGCAGGGCATCCGCCAGCAGCGCCAGGCCTCGTCGACCCAGATCCACGACGGCATCGAGGCGGCGATCGGCGCGCTGCACCAGGGCGTGGACGCGATGATGGGCGGCCTGAGTGGGGCCGAGGTGCCGGACGCGGTCGCGCTCGACCAGGCGATCGCCGCCGCGCAGGCCCAGATGGGCCAGCAGATGGTCCAGATGAGCCAGCAGATGGCCCAGGGCGCCGATCAGAGCGCGGCGATGTTCGGCCAGTCGGCGGCCCAGGGGGCGCAGTCGCTGCGCCAGGCCGGCGCCGCGGCGATCGCGACGGCGAACAAGACGCTGGCCAGCGCGCGCCAGAGCTTCGCCGCGCTGTCGGCCAGCGGCACCCAGGCGCTGCAGCAGATCGGCGCCGGACACCAGAAGCAGTGCGAGGCGAGCGCGACCGCGGCCGAGACCGGCTTCGAGGGCATCGTCACCGGCCTGCGCGGCACCTACGGCAAGCTGACCACCAACTTCCGGGAGGGCGCGCAGAAGAACGCCGACTCGGTGCGAGACGCGTTCGTGGCGGCGGTCGACAAGGACATGCCGAAGGTGATCCAGGACGAGGCCGACAAGGCGGCGGCGCAGGTCCAGCCGCGCTGGAAGTCGGTCCTCAAGTGGATCATCATCATCGCGATCGTCCTGGTCGTGGCGATCGTGCTCGGCCCGATGGTGATCGGCGCGGTCGCCGGGGCGGCGGCGGCGCTGGGCGCGACCGCCGGGGTGGCCACCGTCATCGGCGCCGTGGTCGGCGGCGCGCTGGTCGGCGCCGCGGCGAGCGCGCTGACCACCGTGGTCGACAACGCGTTCTCGGGGCGCGCGCTGCTGGAGGGCGTGGCGCAGGCGGCGATGTGGGGCGCGATCGGCGGCGCGGTGGGCGGCGCGGTCAGCTCGGCGCTCGGCCCGGCGATGAAGGGGATGTCGATCGCCGGCAAGATCGCGCTGTCGACCGGCACCGACGTGGTCGTGGACACCGGCTTGAACGCGATCCAGGGCAACCTGTCGTGGGAGAGCTTCGCCCAGGGCCTGTTCATGTCGGTCCTGACCAACGGCGTGACCGCGCACCCGCGGGTCGAGGCGGTGTCCGGACGGTTCGAGAACGCCGGCAACAGCGCCGGCAAGGGCGTGGGCGAGCGCATCCGTCCGCCGACCATCGACGGCGGCGCGGGCGCGGGCGGCGCGGGCGGCGCGACGCCGAGGATCGACACCGGCGACGTGAGCGGCCCGAGGGTCGACCCGGCCGGCGGCGGCGGCGACGGTCAGCCGCGCGTGGACGCGAACAACGGCGCGGGCGGCGGCACCGGTCCGAAGGTGGACGCCGGTGGTGGCGGCGGCGGCGGCGGTGGCCCGACCCCGGAGGCCAAGGGCGGCACGCCTGACGGCAAGGTCGGCGGCGGCGGCGGCGAGCCGATCAAGCCGGGCGAGGGCCCCACCGGCGGGACCGGCGACCCGAGGACCGGCGACGGGCCGCGCACCGGCGACGGGCCGCGCACCGGCGACGGGCCGAAGACCGACGGACCGACCGGCAAGGGCGACGCGCCGCGCACCGGCGACGGGCCAACCGCCAAGGGCGACCGCGACGGCGCCAACGGACCGACCGGCGACAAGCCGAAGACCGGCGACGGCGACGGCGCGAACGGGCCGACCGGCGACAAGCCGAAGACCGGCGACGGTGACGGCGCGAGCGGACCGAAGGGCAAGGGCGAGGGCGAGGGCGGCAAGGGCAAGGGCGAGGGCGGCAAGGGCGAGGGCGACAAGCCCAAGACCGACCGCGGCCAGGGCGGCGAGGGCGACAAGGGCAAGGGCGAGGGCGGCGATCGCTCGAAGGGCGAGGGCGACAAGACCGAGGGCGACGGCGCGTCCGGCGATCGCACCGGCGACGTCGAGGGCGGCAAGACCCAGGATCCGATCTCGGCCGCCGACTCCGACCCGAGCAAGCCGGTCGGCCCGGGCGGCTTCCAGAGCGACGCCATCTCGCTGACCGGCAAGGGCGACAAGCTGGGCGACGCGGTCAAGTGGCTCAAGCCAGTGCCGGGCCAGATCGACGTCGTCGTCCACGGCAGCTCGGACGGCTTCTACGTCCTCAAGGACGGCTCCTACGTCAAGCTCGACCACCGCGCGCTGGCCGCCTACATCAAGAAGAGCGGCGGCGCCGGTCAGGACATCCGGCTCATCTCGTGCGGCACCGGCGACTCGCCGACCGCGATCGCCCAGCACCTGTCCAACAAGCTAGGCGTGAAGGTGACCGCGCCGACCGACACGGTCTGGGTCCACCCGGACGGCAAGCTCACCGTCGGAAAGAACCCGGCCAACGAGACCGGCGGCTGGAACACCTTCGAGCCGGGCGCGCGGCCCGAGGTGCCGGGAACCAAGCCCAAGGCCGACGACGGGGCCGGCACGACGCCTGACGTGGACGGCACCACGCCGGACGTGGGAGGCACGAAGCCGCCAGACACCGACGGCGGAGGCGGGACCACGCCCGCCAGGGTCGACGACCCGAACGCTCCGCGCGCGGCCGGCAAGGACGACGACGGCACCACCATCGATCCGTCCAAGGAGCCGGGCCCGCCGCCGGCCGACCTCGCGCCGGACATGGCGAAGATCCGCGAGGGCCTGACCGGCGACGCCGCCCGCCAGTTCGACGCGATGTGGGCCAAGGCCAAGGCCCAGGGCAAGCCCGACGGCTTCCAGCGCGCGATCGAGGGCATGCAGAAGGGCAAGCTGTCCCTCGACGAGACCCTGGCCAACGCGTACCAGCGGGCCAACGCCGCGCCCAAGGACCCGCACGGCGAGGCGGTCGATCAGCTGTCCGGCGTGCGCGACGAGGGCACCACGGTCCAGAAGGCGATCGACGACGCGCGCGGGAAGCTGCCCGACCAGGTGGTGGATGGACTGGCCAGGTCGCTCGACGCCGAGATGTCCGGTCCGGTCAAGAAGATGTCGGAGGGCAACGCCGAGTCGACCGAGGCGTCGGTGCAGGGCGCGCGCAACAACATCCGCGCGATCGACGCAGAGCTGCGAGTCGCGCTCGGCGAGAGCGACGTGGTGGACATGGGCCGCAAGGTCACCCACACCGACGCGGACGGCGGGGTTCACCAGCTCGACATCGACATCGTCTCGAACGGCGGCAAGCGCTGGATCGAGGTCAAGAACAAGGGTCCGTTCGGGCTGGCCAGCAGCGACTGGAGCAACGCCGGTACCGGCGGTGGGCGCGGCGTCAAGGAGCAGGCCGAGCTCATGGTCGAGGCGGCCAAGAAGAACGCGGTGGACGGCGAGGTCCCGGAGGTCGTGATCGACTTCCCGCGCGGCGTCAGTCCCGAGGTGGCCGACGCGCTGACCGCCATGGGCGTGACGGTGCGCGGTGAGCGCAAGGGACCGTCGGTGCCCGGCTCCGGCGACGGCGGCGGCCCGCCGACCGGTCCGGTCGCGGCCGGCATCGATACGACCCCGACCACCGACGGCGGCGGAGGCGGCGGCAGGACGCCCGAGATCGGCGACGGCCCGACGGTTGGCACCGGGCCCAAGGTCGGCGATGGCCCGACCGTGGGCGATGGCCCGACGGTCGGCGATGGCCCGACGGTGGGCACGGGGCCCAAGGTCGGCGACGGCCCGGTGGTCGGCGACGGCTCGACGGTGAGCACGGGACCCAAGGTCGACACGCCGGTGGCGGATCCAGCGCTCACGCCCAAGCCCGAGACGGACGGCATCACCGGCGGCAAGGTCACCCGCGAGGACTTCCTCGGCACCGCGGCGACCGACGCCGAGCTCACCACGGCGCGCGAGCAGAGCCAGGCCGAGCGGGCGATGTCCCTCGACGAGCAAGCCGCGCTCATCGCCACCGGCACCGCGCGAACCGAGCGCGAGATGCTGATCGCGATCCAGAACGGCGAGATGCCGCGCTTCATCGCGCGCGTCGGCCCCGGCAAGAACTTCGACCGCGGCACCTTCGCCAACCCGAACCGCCCGTTCAGCTTCGCGGCCGAGCCGGCCGATCTCCGCGGCGTGACGCCGGCCGAGGCGATGTACAAGGTCGGCTGGACCCGAGAGTGGATCCTGCCCAACGTCGGCCAGGAGATCGTCCTCGTCTGCCTCGACACCGAGGTCCTGGTGGTAAGCGGTGGCGGCGCGCCGCCGGCGAAGATCGAGATGGGCCGCATGGAGTGGCCCGAGCTCAAGGCGATGGCGCTGGCCGACGAGGAGTTCGGGATCCGGGCGGAGAGGCTGGGCATGAAGCCGGACGAGCTGGCTGCCATCTTCGATCTGGCGATGGCGACCCCGGTCAAGGGGACCCCCGACACGCCGGATGCCGCCAAGGCGGAGCACGCCAGGCAGCTGCGCGCCCTCATCGATGAGCTCTACGGGGCCAACCCGCTGTACACCGGCATGGGCGCCACCATGGGCGAGGACGGCAGGCTGGGCGGCCGCGAGATCATGATGCAGCCGAACGGTACAGGGCTGAAGCTGACGCCCGACAACCACCGCCGGATCAGCCTCGGTGTGATGACGCAGGACCACTTCGACGCCCTGTTCCCCCCGCCCGGCACCGCACCGCCCGGCTCGGCTCCAGCCGCGCCGGCCACCACCGACCCGAGCGTGGTGGATTGAGAAGGCCGTCTCTGGCCGCCGGTGTTAGCCTTCACCGGATCGCGCGCTGACACGAGGCGACGGTGCGAGGCATCCCGTGAAGAATCAGATCGAGACCTACACGATCGACACGTCCGAGCCGGGGTTCATCGGCATCCGCCAGGTCAAGGTGAAGGAAGACGGCACCGACCTGAGCGACCACCTCTGGTTCGAGCGCGATAGCCTGAGCTGGGTCGTCGATACCCTCCGGGCTGCCATCTCGAACTACGGGTTTCCTCGAACCGAGACGACGATCGGCAAGGACAGCCTGCGGGTGTTCGAGTCGGGACACGAGCAGGCGCCCTACATCAACCTCTTCAACCTGAGGCCCGCCGATGCGCCACACGGCGAGCGATTCGCGCTGGCGTTCAGCAAGCAGCTGGTCGACAAGCTGGTCGACCAGCTGGCCGGGATCGCGTAGGGGTCTGGCGAGGATGGAGTAGGCGGTGGGCGGACGATTCATCGGAGCCTGTTTCTTCGTCCCTCTGAAGGTGCGACCGGCCTCGGACGGCGAGCTGTTCGCGGCGCTCGGGTACGATCAGGCTCGCGGGACGTTCGGCCCGATCGGCGTGGCCGAGCATCGGATCGATGTGCTGAGCGATCACGTCTGTGCGCAGCTGTACTGCCTCCACTCGGAGTTCCTCGGCCTGTTGCCGCCCGTCGGGCAGGAGGTTCCGCTGGCGCAGGATCCCGCGCTGCCGCTGGCGATCGCGCTTCGCGACGGCGCGGCCAGGGCGCGGGCCGAGGTCGCCCTGCTGGAGATCCACCGGCCGGTCCTGGAGGAGATCCTGGAGAAGTACTGGATGGTCCAGATCGGCGACGACACCGCGCTCCTGGCCGAACGGTTCGCCCTGCTCCATCTCGACGACTCCCTGGTCGCGCAATGGAAGCCGCGGCCGGCGTTCGAGGACCGCGACGAGTTGCCGGATGGACCCGGCCGCACCGTCTTCTCCCAGCGCGGGGCGAAGCGCTGGTTCTGATCGCGCCGATCACCCGGCGCACGCCCTGGAGGTCGCATGAGCAAGCTCATCCGCGCTGGGTTCTTTCGCGAGATGCCGCACGGCGAGCCGTCTGATCCGAGCCTGGTGGCCTCGCGAAGCGACGCCCCCGGGCCGCACCAGGACGCGATCGCGGCCTACCTCGAGGCCGGTCATCTGTTCATCGCCACGCCGGCGCCGACCACCGACGTGCTCGACCGGGAGAAGCTCATCGGCCCGCCGCACTACCTGACCGACGGCGAGTTCGTGTGGCCGGGAGACGCGGCCCACTACGTCCGGACCTACAACGTCCGCCTGCCGAACCCGTTCGTCGAGCACATCATGGCCAACGGCTTCACCGTACCCGCCGGGGTCGACGTGACCAAGCTGCAGCTCTGACGGTCGGGAATAGGTCGGCGTTCGGGCCGGTTCCCACGGCGAGGGCATGGAGCCAGCTGACGATGCGGTGAAGGGCGAGGCGCCCGAGCTTCGGCGCGAGGCGCGGACGGCGCTGGGCGGGCGGGTCCCCGTGGTGCTGTCGGTGGTGATCGCGCTCCTCGCCGGCGGGCTGCTCGGGTATGGCTGGCGCGTGGTGATCTGCGACCGCGAGTGCCAGCGCGCGCGTGCAGAGATCGTGATCCGCCGGTGCGCGGTGCCGCTCGCGTCGGAAGGCGAGCCGCCGCGGCTGATCCTCATCGACGAGCAGTCGCGCGCCGCGTCGCCTTGCCCGGCGGCGGCTGCTGCTGCGACTCTGGCTGCGCCGCCGGCGTCGCCGGCCACCACGCCGCCGCGCTGAGTCGGTCGGCCGAAGCTCCGGCCGATGGTCGCGCAGCGGTGGCGCCGATGTATCCGGCCGTCCGTCGGCGCACCGAATGCGCGCTTAACTGCCAGTCGACTCAATATGGGTCGATGCGACAACGCTGGATCGTTGCCGTCCAGCTTGACTTCGGTGGCAGATCCCGCGACGCGATGCAGCGAATCTTTGTAGCGAGAAGACCAGACAAAGCCACACATTGGACCGCGCGAGGCGGATTCGCGCGGATGTGAACGATTTTCGATACTAAACAAATATTATCCGATTGAACCCTCAGCATTGAGTTTTCCCTTACAAACAACAACTCTGTTGTTCGTTCATTTCGTTCCTGCCAATTTCCGCGACCAGAACTCGGGCCTCCGCAAGCGCGCTGCGGCGACACGGGTAGGGGCAAGAGATCTGCGGCCAAGGCCGCAGATGGGCAACCACCACGCGGAGGAACTCCCATGCGAGGAACGGGGACATTCTGGTCGAACGGGTCACTTGTGACCGTTTTGGCACTCGCCATTTCTGGATGCGCCATGGACGGCGACATCGAGATAGATAGCGCCCAGGCAGAGCTCATTGCGGATCCAGTGGCGTTCGATGACGCCGTCGAGGCGGCGGCCGGGCAGGTGATGTACCAGCCCAGCACCGCGTCGCAGATCACCATGGCGGAGCTGAAGGAGCCGTCGGCCAGCATCACGGCCATCGGCGATCCGCTTCCGGGCACCAACGCGGCGGCCTTCGCCGAGGCCCGCGACGCGTTCATCGCCGAGGAGGAGATCGACGAGGGGCTCGGTCCCATCTTCAACGAGCGCGGCTGTGGAACCTGCCACACGACGACGGTCGTGGGCGGGTCGGGTGACCAGATCGAGCGGCGGTTCGGCCGCTTCCAGAGCAACGGCACCTTCTTCGGCTTCGACGTGGCGCCGGAGAACCACGGCGGGACTCTGCGCCAGCTGATGACGAACGGCACCTTCGTCAACGGCACGACCACCTGCACCATCCCGCTCGAGGTCGAGCCGGCCACCGCGACGGTGAAGAACGTCGGGCGGCGCACCACCGCGCTGTTCGGCCTCGGGCTCATGGACTCCATGCCCGACGCGGTCTTCCCGCAGGTGCAGGCGACCCAGCCGGCCTCGGTCCGCGGCATCGCGCAGTCCGTCGCCATCGTGCTGCCCGACGTCCGCGACCCCAACCAGCGCATCGGCTCGCAGCGGGTCGGCCGCTTCGGCTGGAAGGGCCTCGTGCCCAGCCTCCTGGTGTTCTCGGGCGACGCGTACCTGAACGAGATGGGCATCACCACCCAGAGCTGCGTCCAGGGCCAGTCGATCCTGGCGTTCGCCAACGAGAACTTCCCCAACAACGTCGCGCCCGCGGCCGGCTGCAACGGCGGCGATCTGGCGCCGCCCCAGCCCGCTGGCAACGGGGTGCCGACGTTCACCGACGACGCGGTCGGAAGCTGCGCCGGCGGTCTCAACGAGATCCAGGACGACCTCGTGCTGTTCCGGACCTTCATGGAGCACCTGGCGCCTCCGCCGCGCAACTTCAGCCAGGACTCGGGCAGCGTCATCAACGCGGGCTCGCAGGTCTTCCAGGCGGTCGGCTGCGCGGGCTGCCACGTGACCGGCACCTTCATCACCCCGTTCAACCCGTTCAACGGCGTCCCGTCGCGGTTCCAGTTCCAGCCGTTCGGCGACTTCATGCTGCACGACATGGGCTCGCTCGGCGACCGCATCGGCAACACGAATGACTCGCAGTTCAGGACCCGTCTCATGCGGACGGCGCCGCTCTGGGGCGCCCGCCTCCAGAGACTGATGCTCCACGACGGCCGGGTCACGCTCGCCAACTCGGGCAACAATGTCCTGACCATGATCCGCAACGCCATCCTGGCCCACGACGGCACCGCCCGGACCGCGCGCGACAACTTCGTGTTCGGCATCAGCCCGTCCAACCAGGATCTGCTGCTCCGCTACGTCCGCTCGCTGTAAGGCGGACCTGAATCGATCGTGGCCGCACGATCGCCCCGGTGAAGTCGACCGGCGGCGATCGCGCGGCCACCGTCGCGATCGGCTCAGAGCCGCGGTTTTCGCGGGCGGGGCAGGTCGTAGGCGCCGAGACGGTTGACCAGGGTCCGGCGCGAGATGCCGAGCAGGGCGGCCGCGCGGGTCTGGTTGCCGCCGGCCTGCTCGAGCGCGGCCAGGATGCGCCGTCGCTCGATGACCTCGACCTCGCGGCGCGCGGCCTCGGGCATGCTGGCCCGGTCGGCGAACCCCGGCGCGGTCGCGCTGGCCCTGTCGTCGCCTTCGCCTTCGCTGTCGTTGTCGTTGTCGGCGCCGGTGTCGTCCGCGGGAACCGGTGGTGGCGCGGATCGGCTGGCCGGCCGCACCCGGGTCGGCCCCTGGAAGTGACCGCCGCGCAGCACGCCGTCCTCGCACAGGAGCACGGCCCGCTCGCACGCGCTCCTCAGCTCGCGGACGTTGCCCGGCCACTCGTGCTGGACCAGCCAGGCGTGCGCGTCCTGCGACAGGCGGACGGCCGGGCGGCCGAGACCCGCTGCCGCGTCGGCGACGAAGCGCTCGGCCAGGGGGAGGATCTCGTCGAGCCGCTCGCGCAGCGACGGGATGTAGAGGGTGGCTCCGGCCAGGCGGAAGTAGAGGTCGCGGCGGAAGCGGCCCGCCTCGACCTCCTGCTCGAGATCGCGGTTGGTGGCCGACACGTAGCGGACGTCGACCGGGCGCGGATCGACGCCGCCGACCCGGCGCACCGCCCGCTCCTCGACCGCGCGCAGGAGCTTGACCTGCAGGCGGAGCGGGAGCTCGCCGACCTCGTCGAAGAAGAGCGTGCCGCCGCGGGCCAGCTCGATGAGGCCCAGCTTGGCGGCGTGGGCGCCGGTGAAGGCGCCGCGCTCGTGGCCGAACAGCTCGCTCTCGAGCAGGCTCTCGGCGATGGCGGCGCAGTTGAGCCGGACGAACGGGCCGGGCGCGCGCGGCGACAGCGCGTGGATGCGCTCGGCCATGCGCTCCTTGCCGACCCCGGTCTCGCCCTGGATGAGGACGCTGACGCCGCCGGCGGCGAGGCGACCGGCCATCGCGTCGAGCTCGCCCATGACGTCGGCCGGCGGTCCCTCGTCCGGTTGATCGCCCGACGAGATCGCGGTAGAGCGCCCGGTCGCGTCGATCGCCCCGTCGATGACCAGGGTGACCGCGCCCAGGTGAAACGGCTCGCCCGGCTGGAGCGCGACCACGTCACCGCTGATCGGGCGGTGATCGATCCGGGTACCGTTGACGCTGCCGAGGTCGGCGATCGCCAGGCGGCGGCCGTCGAGCACCAGCCGGGCGTGGCGGCGCGAGACCGAGCGATCGTCGATGACCACGTCGGCCCCGCGCGAGCGGCCGAGGACCAGCTCGCCGCGCTCGGGCAGGGCGTGGGCGCGCACCGCGCTCCGGCCGATCACCAGGAGGACGCGCTGGCCGCGGCCGGGCGAGACGAGATCCTCGGTCGCGAGCGTGGCGTCGTCCGGGCGTCGTCCGAGCATTCGTCTACCTGGGTTGTACCGCGGACGGCGCGTTCAGTCCGGCCGGCCTGGCCATCGGCGCGCCATTCTGGGCGCAGCCTTCGCCGGGGGTGGCTCGCTCGAGCCGCCCATTCTTGGCCAGCCGGTAAGGCAGGCGACACTCGAGGAGCTGGCGGATCGCCGCCGGCGAGCGCCGCTCCAGCGCGGCCGGAAAGCTCATCACCCGGCCGCCCCAGCTGCCCGCGATGATCCGGTCGCCGTCGAACAGGGCGGAGGCGACCGCGCCCTGGCCGGGTCGGATCTCGCCGACCAGCGCGCCGGTGTCCACCTCCCACACGAAGGCGGTCGAGTCCTGCGATCCGGTCAGCAGCAGCGCGCCGTCGCCGCTCCAGTCGATCGACGTGATGTACGAGGCGTGCTCGTCGATGGTCCGCACCGGGGTGAGGTCGCTCGCGCGCGAGATCGACAGAGAGCGATCGGCCGCGCCGGTGGCCAGCCGGGTCCCGTCGGGGGAGAGGCGCAGCGAGAGGATCTCGGTCTGGTGAAGGCGGGCGCGGCGCCGCTCGCCGGCGCCGCCGGTGTCCCAGGTCGACACCTGCCCGGTCGAGTCGCCGATGTAGAGCACCGCGCCGTCGCCGCTGAAGTCGAGCGCGCTCGGGTGGGCGGCCGCGCCGGGATCGCCGGTGATGGCCCGGATGGCCTCGCCGCTGGCCGGGTCCCACAGCCGCACGATGCCGTCGTAGCCGAGCGTGGCCATGCGGCGCCCGTCGCGCGAGAACGCCAGCCGGTCGACCGCCGCCTTGCCCTTCACGTGGGCGACCTCGGTCCCGTCCAGGCTGAACAGCCGCATCCCGCTGGCGGTGCCGACCGCGATCCGGCCGGCCCGCACCGAGCAGATCACGCCGTCGATCGCCTCGTCGATCGCGATGCGCCGGGTGAGCTTGCCGGCGACCAGGTCGTAGAGGGCCAGCTCGCGCTCGTGCGCCATGGCGAGCAGGTGGCCGCACACGTCGAGGTCCATCAGCTCGCCGGCGCCGCCGGCCAGCTCGCGCGTCTGCGGCGCCCGGCCCGGCCACAGCACGACCACGCCGTCGGCGCCGCCCGACGCCAGCCACTTGCCGTCGGGGCTCCAGGCCAGCGAGACCACGTCGGCGGCGTGTCCCTCGTACGCGGCCAGCATCGCGCCGCGGGTGTTGTAGATGCGCACCGCGCCGTCGCCGGCGGCGGTGGCGAGCAGCTGGCTGGTCGGGTCGAACGCGAGGACCGAGATCGGGCCGCGGTGCTCGGACAGGGTGGCGACCAGGCGCCCGCTGGTCGCGTCGAACAGCTTGGCGGCCCGCTCGGCCCCGCCGGTGGCGATCCAGCGCCCGTCGCGGCTGACCGCCGCGCCGTGGCGGCCGGGATGGCTGGCCAGCACGTGGCGCCGCGCGCCGGTGGCGCCGTCGAACACGTAGGTGTTGCCGTCGGTGCCGACCGCGATCATGACGCTGCCGCGCGCGTCGATGTCGACCACGCCGAGCGGCATCGACGCCGGCAGGAGCTCGCGCACCGCGCCGCGGGCGAGGTCGACCATGTGCAGCCCGCCGCCCACGCCGGTGAAGACCGCGCGATCGCCGGTCCAGCTGGCCTCGAGGAAGTCGAACTTCACGCCGGTCTTGACCCGCTCGAGGACCGCGCCGTCCAGGCCGTAGCGGGTGATGAGGCCGTCGGCGCGGTAGAGGAGCAGCGAGCGGCCGTCGCCGGTCAGGTGGCCGCCCAGCTCTCCCTTGACGCCGCGCTCGTCGACGATGTGGGCCAGCTGGGCCCGGCTGGCGAGGTCGCGGATCGCGACGCCGTTCTCGTCGCCCATCGCGAAGCGCTTCCCGTCGGCGCTGAACCCGATGAAGACCCCGGCCTTCTCGCCCAGATCGGCGACCGGCTCGACCTGGCCGCGGTCGAACCGCCACAGCCGGGCCGCCTCCTCCTCGTCGCCGGTGGCCAGCAGCCGGCCATCGGCCGACCACTCGATGTGGTCGACCGGCGCGTGATGGGCGCGCAGCATCGCGCGCTGATCGTCGATCGAGGTCATCGCGCGGGCCAGGGCGAAGCGAATGCCCGGTCCATCGATGCGGCCGTAGGCGGGGGCCAGGTAGGCCAGGGCGCGCAGCGGGCTGCCGTGCGCGCTCTCGCGCCGACCCTCGGCCGCCCACATCCCGGCCAGGCGCAGCTCGGCGTCGCTCTCGCCGCGCCGGGCCTGGCCGGCCAGGACCTGGGCGCGCGCCTCGCTGCGGCGGGCCGAGCGCTCGGCCAGCCCGAGCGCGATCGCGGCGGCGGTGGCGGCCGCGATCGCGCCGATCACGAGGGCGCGGCGGCGGCGGCGGGTGCGCCGGCCGAGCGCGCGGCTGGCGTCGGCGAACGTCTCCTCGACCAGGGTGAGGCGCACGCCGGCGCGCGCGCGATGGCGATCCAGCTCGACCAGCGCGCGGCCGCGCCACAGCTCGTCGTCGCGCCGCCCGCGCTGGCTCCAGCCGCGCGCCGCCGCGCGCAGATCGTCGCGCAGGCCGGCGTCGGCGGCGTCCTCCTCGCGGATGCGGCGGATGAGCGGCCACGCGTCGATGAGCGCCTCGTGAGTCAGCTCGACCACGTCGCCGTCGACGTCGTCGCGGGCGACCAGGAGGCGCCCGGCCACCAGCGCGGCCAGCGCCTCGTCGCCGCCCGGGCCGGCCAGCTCCACGAGATCCGCGGTCGGCAGCGCGGCGCGGGTCCCCTCGGCGGTGACCAGGTGGCGCAGCACCTCGCGCGCGGCGCGCTGGGCCCGCGCCGGCATCCCGGCGTAGAGCGCCTCGGCGTGCGACGCGAGCGCGCCGGCCACCCCGCCGAGCCGGCGGTAGGCCGCGGTCGGCAGCTCGCGGCGGTCGCGGTCGCGCCGCTCCCACCAGGCCAGCGCGGCGAAGGAGAGCAGCGCCAGCCCGCCCGGTCGATCGGCGATCGCGGCGACCATCTCGTCGACCACCGCCTCGTCCTCGAACCGGTAGCCGGCCCGGTGAGCCGGCTCGAGCACGATGCGGCGCAGCTCGGCCGGGCGCGGCGTGACCAGGACGGTCAGCGCGCTGGCCAGGCGGCCGCGCAGCGGGCCGAGCGCCTCGGCGCGGGCCAGGAAGTCGTCGCGCAGGCAGAGCAGCACGCGCACCGCGCCGGCGCTGCCGTCGGCCGCCGCGACCAGCGCCTCGGCGAATCGCTCGCGCTCGTCGGCCGGCGCGCCGAGCGTGAAGATCTCCTCGAGCTGATCGACCGCGACGATCAGGACGCCGGCGCGCTGGTGGGCTCGCGCGATGAGCGCCGCGGCCAGATCGGCGGCCGAGGCCGACGCGGGCACGGTGAGGCCGACCGCGGCGACCAGCGATCGCAGCGGGCTGGCGCCGGGGCGGAGCGAGACGCCGGTCCAGCCCTCGGGAAGCGCGGCCAGCACGCCGGCGTGGAGAAAGGAGCTCTTGCCGGCGCCGGACGCGCCGACCAGCCCGACCACGCGGCGGGCGCGGAGCAGGTTGATGAACGACTCCGCCTCGCGCGCGCGGCCGACGAAGCGAGACGCGTCGCCGGCGCCGAACGGGGCCAGGCCGCGATACGGCGCGTCCTCGTCGGTGGCGCCGCGGTCGGCGTCGGCGGCGGTGAGGTCGAGCGCCTCGGCCACCTCGCGGGCCGCGTCGCCGCCGGCGATCTCGGCGCCGCTGGGCAGCGCGCGCAGGCACGGCCCGCGCGGCCCGCCGGCCAGCACGAAGACCACCGGATCGGCGCCCGGCACCGCCGGCGCGAGCGCGACCAGGGGCGACAGGGTGAGGCGATGAGCGCCGCCGGCGGTGACCAGCGCGGTCTCGCCCGGCGCGAGCGGCGGGCCCCACATCGCGGCCGGGCGGCGCCGGCCCAGCCCCGACAGCGCGAGCGGCTGTCCGGCGACGTCGGCGACCAGCCCGATGTCGAGCATGGCGCCGAGCTCGCATAGCACCGCGCGCAGGCGGGCGAGGTCGTCGGACAGGCGCGCGTGCAGGGCCGGTCCGGGCGGGAGAGACTCGCGCGGCGCGGCCAGCGCGGCGAGCGCGGCGGCGCCGGGTCCGGCGAAGAACGCGGCGAGCGGCGCGGTGGCCTGGTCGTCGTCATCGGCGCGACCGACGGCGCGACCGGCGGGCGACGATCCGGGCCGCGAGCCAGCGCGTTGCTCCGCGCGTCGCTGGTCGCGCGAGTCGGCGCGCGACTCGCTCACCGAGCCGGTCCCGGTGATCGTCCTCGGTCGGGCCGCGGCCGCGCTCAGCTCGTCGGCCAGCTCGAGCCACTCCGCCGAGGACAGGCCGCGGTCGAGGAGGTGGCGGCCGAGCTGGCGCGCGCGCTCCGGCGGGCTCTCCTGGTGGTGGCGCTGCCCGGCCAGGGCGAGCACGGCCAGCCAGCGGGCCAGCGCCTCGACCAGGGTCCGCGCCACCCCGTCCGCCTCGCTCGGGGTGCGCGCGCCGGACAGCGCGAAGACCAGCTCGGCCAGCGGCTCGGGCGCCCGCGCCGTCCAGGTCTCGACCAGCGCCGGATCGAGCGCGGGCGGTGCCGCGGTCGCGGCCGCCGCGGCCGACAGCGCGTCGCCCAGCTCGAGCGCGGTGGCCGGGCGGTGGGCCGGATCGCGCGCCAGCGCGTGGGCGAGGACCGCGTCGATCGCGCCGGCCGGATCCACCCGCAACGGCGCCGGCCCTCCCTCCATGCGCGCGTGAGCCACCTCGCCGGCCGAGTTGCCGGCGAACGGCGGCCGCCCGCTGAGGACGTAGTAGCAGAGCGCGCCGAGCGCGTAGACATCGGCCCGGCGGTCGACCGCGGCCGGGGCGGCCAGCTGCTCCGGCGCCATGTAGTGAGGCGAGCCGAGCATCTGATCGTCGCGGGTGAGGTGGCCCCCGACCGGATCGCCGGGGGCGCGCTCCGGGGCGAGGTCGCTCGCGTCGACCGACTTGGCCACGCCGAAGTCGATCAGCTTGGGCAGGAAGTGCCCGCCCGAGGCGACCACCATCACGTTGGCCGGCTTGAGATCGCGGTGGACGATGCCGAGCTCGTGCGCGGCGTGGACCACCTCGCACAGCGCGACCGCCAGCGGCGCGAACAGGGCCGGCGGCATCGGGCCACGCTGGTGGACCAGCGCTCGCAGCGTCTGACCGCGGACCAGCTCCATCGCGATCCAGAGCAGGCCGTCCGGCTCGGCGCCGAACGCGTAGACGTGGGCGGCGTACGGGTGATCGAGGCGGGCGGCCATGCGCGCCTCGCGCAGGAAGCGCTCGGCCCGGGCCGGCGTGACCGCGCGGTCGCGCCGCATGACCTTGATGACCGCGTCGCGGCCGAGCATCTCCTGCTCGGCCCGGTACACCTCGCCGAGCCCGCCGGCGCCGAGCGGCTCGACCACCCGGAACCGGCCCAGCACTCGCCCGATCAGCGGGCGGGCCGGGATCGCCGGCGCCCGCTCGGGCACGGCTGCGCCGGCCACCGCGGCCAGGGCCACGCCGAGGGAGGCCGGCTCACCGGCGGTCCCGTCCACATCGGTCGGCGCCGTCTCGCCGCTCTCGGACGAGAGATCGTCCATCGAAGGACTGTCGAACGACTGAGGCAAGGGCGGGGTCCGTCGTTCCCTTACAAAACCCCCAGGCCATCGGCGCCGTGCATGCCGCGGAGCGGCATGCTGCCGAAATCTCCCGGCGGTCGGGTTGGGAGGGCATGCGTCTGCGAGCTGGATCCCGCATCATGCACCGGTCGCGCCAGCGGGCCTCCGCGGCCGCCGCGGCGGTTTGCCGGCCGGGCCTGGATCGGGCAACACTTCCCCGCCGATGAGTGGATCCAGCGTCCGACCGTCGACGCTGGTGGAGCTCCTGCACCAGCGCGCGGCCGAGGGCGGCGACACGGGCTACGTGTTCCTCGCCGACGGCGAGCGGCAGGAGGTGCGGCTGTCGTTCGCCGGGCTCCGCGCTCGCGCCGGCGCGGTCGCGGCCGAGCTCGACCGGCGCGGCCTCGAGGGGAGCCGCGCGCTCCTGGTCTACCCGCCCGGGCTCGACTACGTGTGCGGCTTCTTCGGCTGTCTGCTGGGCCAGGTGGTGGCGGTCCCGACCTACCCGCCGGATCCGGCTCGCCTCGAGCGCAGCGTGCGCCGGCTCCTCGCCATCGTCGACGACGCGCGGCCGGCGGTGGCGCTGACCACCGCCGCGGTCCGGTCGGCGCTCGATCCGCTGCTGGCCGCCGCGCCGGCCCTCGCCCGGCTGCAGTGGGTCGCGACCGATCAGCTCGCGCCCGCGCCGGGTGACATGTCATCGCGGTCGGTCGGGCCGGACCGCACGGCGTTCCTCCAGTACACGTCCGGGTCGACCGGCGCGCCCAGGGGCGTCGAGCTCACCCACCGCAACCTGATCCACAACTCGGCCCGCATCCACGCCGCGTTCGGCCACGGCCGCGAGACTCGCGGGGTCATCTGGCTGCCGCCCTATCACGACATGGGCCTCATCGGCGGCATCGTCCAGCCGCTCTACGGCGGCTTCGAGGTGGTGCTGATGTCGCCGCTCGCGTTCCTCGAGCGGCCGATGCGCTGGCTGGAGGCGATCTCGCGGTACCGCGGCACCGCCAGCGGCGGGCCCGATTTCGCCTACGACCTGTGCGCGCGCAAGAGCAGCCCCGAGCAGCGCGCCAGCCTGGACCTGTCCTCGTGGCAGCTCGCGTTCGACGGCGCCGAGCCGGTCCGCGCCGCCACGCTGGCCCGGTTCGCCGACGCGTTCGCCCCGGCCGGCTTCCGGCCCGAGGCGTTCTTCCCCTGCTACGGGCTGGCCGAGTCGACGCTGATCGCGACCGGCGGCCCGCGTCTGGTCCGGCCGCGCGTCATGCGGGTGCGCCGGGACGAGCTGGCCCGCGGGCGCGCGGTGGAGGCGCCCGACGCCGGCGTGGAGCTGGTCGGCAGCGGCGAGCCGTTCGAGGACGGCGCGCTCGTCATCGTCGATCCGGCGCGGGCGGAGCGGTGCGCCGACGGCGAGATCGGGGAGATCTGGCTGGCCGGCGAGAGCGTGGCGCGCGGCTACTTCGGCCGCCCCGAGGAGACCGAGCGCGCGTTCGGCGCCCGGCTGACCGACGCCGCGGGCCCGTTCTTGCGGACCGGTGACCTCGGCTTCGTCCACCGCGGCGAGCTGTTCGTGGCCGGTCGGCTGAAGGACCTCATCATCGTCCGCGGCCGCAACCACCACCCGACCGATCTCGAGCGCACCGCCGAGCGCAGCCACCGGTCGATCCGACCCGGCTGCTCGGCGGCGTTTCAGCTCGGCGTCGACGACGCGCGGGTGGTGCTGGTCGCCGAGCTGTCGCGCGCGGCCGCGAGCGGGACCGGCGACGGGTCGGTCGATGGGCTGGCCGAGGTGAGCGCGGAGATCCGCCAGGCGGTGGCCGAGGAGCACGAGCTCGCGCTCCACGCGGTGGTGCTGGTGCGGGCCGGCTCGGTGCCGAAGACCTCGAGCGGCAAGGTCGAGCGCTACGCCTGCCGCGAGGCCTACCTGGGCGGAGGCCTGGCCGAGGTGGCGCGCAGCGAGCTGGGCGCCGGGGGCGCGGACGCGGGGGAGGGCGAGGGCGAGGCGGGCGACGCGCCGGACGAGGGCGCCCTGCGCCGGCAGCTGGCATCGCGGATCGCGCGGCTGATCGGCGTGCCGGTGTCCGAGGTGGAGGCCGACCGGCCGCTGACCGCGATCGGCCTCGACTCGCTGATGGCGGTCGAGCTGCAGGCCGCGCTCGAGAGCGAGCTCGGGGCCCAGGTCGCGGCGGTCGATCTGCTCAAGGGAGCGAGCCTGGAGCAGATCGCGCGGCGCGTGGAGGAGGCGGCCGGCGTCGATGGGGGGCGGGGGCGCGAGGCCGTGACCGCCGCGACGGCAGCGCGCGCCGCGACCGCTGCGACCGCCGCGCCGGACGAGGTGCCGCTGTCGATCGGGCAGCGCGCGCTGTGGTTCTTGCAGCTCCTTTCCCCGGACAGCGCGGCCTACAACCTGTGGCTGGCCGCCCGGGTGCGCGGCGCGGCCGGGCCGGCCGAGCTCGCCGCGGCATGTCAGCGACTGGTCGATCGCCACCCGGCGCTGCGCGCGGCGGTGTTCGTGCGCGACGGGGTCCCGTGGCAGAGGACCGCGCCTGGCCCGATCGACTTCGAGGTGATCGATGCCGACGGCATGTCCGAGGAGCGCCTCCGCGAGGAGATGATCGCCGAGGCGCACCGGCCGTTCGACCTGGGCGCGGGGGTGTTCCGGGTGCGCTTCTACCGGCGCGGCGACGGCGGGGCGCTCCTGGCGGTTTGCCATCACATGGCGATCGATCTGTGGTCGGCCGGCCTGCTGCTGGCCGAGCTGGCCCGCGGCGGCGACCACGGCGACGGCGGCGACGGCGGCGACGACGGCGATCGCGCGGCGATCGCGGCGCCCTCGCTCGCCGATCACGTCGCCGGGCAGGCCGCGTGGCTGGCGAGCGAGCGGGGGGCCGCGGCGTGGGCGCACTGGAGCCGGGCCCTGGCCGGTCCGCTGCCGGCGCTCGACCTCGCGCTCGACCATCCCAGGCCGCGGCGGCAGTCGTTCCGCGGCGGGGCTCGCGCGCTCGAGATCGACGCCGGGGCGGCGGCGCGGCTGCGTCAGCTCGCTCGCGGCGAGGACGCCACGGTCTACGCCGTTCTGCTGGCCGCGTTCGCGGTCCTCCTGCACCGGCTGTCGGACCAGGACGACCTCCTCATCGGTTCGCCCACCGTCGATCGCTCGCCCGGCTTCGAGCGCGTGGTCGGCTACTTCGTGAACCCGGTGGTGATCCGGGCCGATGCGTCGGGGGATCCGACGTTCCGCGAGATGGTCCGGCGGGTCCGCGCCGCGGCGCTGGACGCGATCGAGCACCGGGCGATGCCGTTCCCGGTCCTGGTCGAGCGACTGGCCGCCTCGCGCCCGCTCGACCGGGCCCCGCTGTTCCAGGCGCTGTTCGCGCTCGAGCGGGCTCACACCGGCCCGGCGCTGGGGGCGTTTCTCGCCGGCGGTGACGCGTCGGTCGAGCTGGCCGGCATCGACGCCGCGCTCGAGCCGATCGCGCTCGAGGAGCGCGCGTCCGCCTTCGACGTGGCGCTGGTCCTGGTCGAGGACGGCGGCTCGCTGCGCGGCTCGCTGCGATACGACGCGGCCCTGTTCGACGGCGCCACCGCCGGGCGGTGGGCGCGGCAGCTGCAGACCCTGATCGCGTCGCTGATCGAGGACCCGGATCAGCGCGTCGGCAGCGCGCCGCTGGCCGGCGACGAGGAGCGGCAACGCAGCCTGGTCGAGTGGAACCCGCGCGAGGCGGCGCCCACCGGGGAGCCGCTGTTCCACGCGCTGGTCGACGAGCAGGTCCGGCGCGATCCGGACGCGCGGGCGGTGGTCATGGCCGGCGAGGCGATCTCGTACCGCGAGCTCGACCGCCGGGCCGATCGGCTGGCGCGGCGGCTGGCGCGGCTCGGGGTCGGTCCCGAGCGAGTGGTGGCGGTGCTGCTCGAGCGATCGATCGAGTGGGTGGTGGCGGTGCTCGGCGTGCTCCGGGCGGGCGGGGTCTATCTGCCGGTCGAGCCGACCCTCCCGGACCCGCGCGTGCGCTTCCTGGTCGAGGATGCGGGCGCGGTCGCCGCGGTGACCAGTCGCCGGCTCGCGCCTCGCGTCGGCGCGCTGCCGTGGGTGTGCGTGGACCAGGACGACGACGATGACCAGGACGATGATCCGGGCGACCGGATGCCCGTCGCCGCGCCGCAGCTCCTGGCCGATCACGCCGCGTACATCATCTACACGTCCGGCTCGACCGGGCGGCCCAAGGGTGTCGCGGTCTCGCACCGGAGCGCGTGCAACCTGGCCGTGGCCCAGCGCCGCTCATTCGGGGTGACGCCGGAGCACCAGGTGCTGCAGTACGCCTCGTGCGCCTTCGACGCGTCGTTCTTCGAGCTGTCGCTGGCGCTGACCGCCGGCGCCGCGCTTCACCTGGTGCCGGCCGCCGCGGTGCTGCCCGGCCCGGCGCTGGTGCGCCTGCTGCAAGACGGCGCGATCACCACGGTGACGTTTCCTCCGGCGGTGCTGGCCGCGCTGTCGGCGGACCAGCTGCCCGACATCCACACCGTGATCTCCGCCGGCGAGGCGTGTCCGCCCGCGGCGGTGTCGGCGTGGGGATCGGGTCGGAGGTTCTTCAACGCGTACGGGCCGACCGAGGCGACGGTGTGGTCGACGGTGGCGCGACTCGGTCCGCCCGACGGCGCGACCGGCGACGGCAGGCAGCCGATCGGTGGGCCGGTCGCCGGCGTGCGGGCCTACGTCCTCGACCGTCATCACCGGCCGGCGCCGGTCGGCGCGATCGGCGAGCTCCACGTCGGCGGTGTCTCGGTCGCGCGCGGCTACGTCGGCCGGCCCGGGCTGACCGCGGCGCGTTTCCTCCCCGATCCGTTCGGACCGCCGGGCGGGCGCCTGTACCGCACCGGCGACCTGGCCCGCTGGCTGGACGACGGCGCGATCGACCTGCTCGGCCGGGCCGACGACCAGGTGAAGATCCGCGGCGTCCGCATCGAGCCGGGCGAGATCGAGGCCGCGCTGCGCGATCGCGCCGGCGTCCGCGAGGTCGCCGTGATCGCGCGCGCCGATCGGACCGGCGAGCCGCAGCTGGTCGCCTACCTGGCCGCCGATGATCCGGCCGAGCTCGCGATCGACCGGCTGCGCGCGTTCCTGCGCGAGCGCGGGCTGCCCGACACCATGTTGCCGGCCGCGGTGGTGCACATGCCGTCGCTGCCGCGCACGCCGAGCGGCAAGCTCGACCGGCGCGCGCTGCCCGGGCCGGCCGAGCCGGCGCGATCCGGGTCGGCGGCGCCGCCCAGCGGAGAGCTGGAGCAGCTCCTGCTCGGCGTCTTCCGCGAGGTGCTCGGCCACGAGCAGATCGGCGCCGACGATCACTTCTTCGAGGTGCTCGGCGGCAGCTCGATGGCGGTGGTGCGCGCCTGCGCCCTCCTCGGCGAGCGGGCCGCGATCGACGTCCCGGTCACCGCGATCTTCGAGCACCCGACCATCCGCGCGCTCGCCGTTCACCTGAGCGGGCGAGCTGCGCCAGTGGCCGCGACGACCGACGCGGCGCCGAGCCACCAGGACCGGGCGCGGGCGCGAGCGGAGACGCTGCGCCGCCGGCGTCGGTGATTCGCCGCGCCTACCCGGAGGTGTTGTCCAGCCAGTCGCGCAGGTGGGCGGCGACCACGCCGACGCTGGTCCCGAGGAGCAGCCGGTGGTGCTCGCCGGGGACCATGCGGAGGTCGAGGTCGCCCTCGACGACGCGCCCCCAGCCGAGGGTCGGATCGTCGGGTCGCAGCCCGGGCGGCTCGGCGGTGCGGAGCAGCAGCGCGGGTCCGGGGTAAGGAGCCGCGCGGTAGGCGCGCCAGGCCCGGTCGCTGGCCTCGACCAGGCGGAGGAACGGTCGGATCTGGTCGACCCCGATATCGGCCGGCAGCACCGCCGATCGCCGGGCCTCGTCGAGCAGGTAGGCCAGGCGCGTGTCGCCATCCGGCAGCGCGCGCAGCGCGTCGAGCGCCGCGTCGCGATCGATCCCGGCCAGCGACTCGATCCCGCGGGCCAGGATGCCGAGGGTGATCGCCTCCGGATCGAGATCGTCCGGGTCGTTCAGCGTGCCGGCCAGGGAGGTGTCGAGCAGGATGAGCCGCGCCCGCGCGCCCTCGCGTCGCAGCTGCTGGGCCATCTCCAACGCGACCAGGCCGCCGAACGACCACCCGGCCAGCGCGTACGGCCCGCGGTCCTGGCGGCCGCGCACCGCGTCCAGGTAGCGCGCCGCCATGTCCTCGATCCGCTCGAGCGGCGGACCGCGACCGTCGAGCCCGGCCGCATCGAGGCCGTAGAGCGGCTGCTCGAGCCCGAGCTGGACCGACAGGTCGCGGTAGCACAGCGTCCGGCCGCCGAGCGGATGCACGCAGAAGATCGGCGGCCGCGCCCCGGCCGGCTGGATCGCGACCAGCCGCGAGAGCCGGCGCGGGGACGGCGACGGGCGACGCGGCTCGAGGGCCTCCGCGGGCGGCTCGACCTGGCCGGTGCACGGTGTCTCCGTCGCGCCGAGGGCGACCGGCGCGGCGATCGCGGCGCCATCGGCGAGCAGCCGGCGGAGCTGATCGACCATCGCGGCGGCCAGCCGGTCGAGCGTGGCCTGATCGTGCAGCGACAGGCTGCCGCTGACCCGCACGTGCAGGTCGCCGCCGACCAGGGCAGCCTCCACGCCGAGCATCATCCGGCGCCGGGCCCGCGGGCTGCGCGATGGTCCGGTCGGGAAGCTGGCGGCCCGGAGTCGCCGCGAGGTCGAGCCGGGTCCGTCGAGGGTGCCGAGGAAGTTGAGCTCGACCTCGGGCGAGGGCAGCGCGCGCAGCTGGCGGCCGGCCTCGCCGCGGTTGAGGTGGCGGAGCAGGCCGTGGCCGATGCCGCGCTCCGGCATGGCCCGGCGCGCCTCGATCACCCGGCGGAGCCGCTCGGCCGGTCGATCCTCCGCGCCGGCCAGGTCGAGCCGCAGCGGGGCCATGCTGGTGAACCAGCCGACCGTGCCGGACAGGTCGGCGCCGACGACGCGCGAGGTCTCGCGCCCGTGTCCCTCGACCTCGATGGCGAGGAGAGAGTGGCCGCTCCAGTGGGCCAGGGCGCCGGCGGCGGCGGACAGCACGGCCTCCTCGGTGGTGACGCGGTGCCGGCGGGTCAAGGCGAGCAGCGCGTGGGTGTCGTCCTCGCCGAGGCTGGCGCGAGCCGCACCGGTGGTCGCCTCGGTCGGCTGCTCGGCGGGCGCCGGGCCGGCCGATGCGCGCGGCAGCGGCGGGGTGGGGCGCGACGCCGCGAGCCAGAAATCCAGCTCGCGCTCGAACGCGGGGGTCTGGGCGGCCGCGTCCGCCGCCCGGGCCCAGCCCGCGAACGACGCGGTGCGCGGCGGCGTGCTCACCGGCTCGCCCCGCTCGAGCGCGGCGCACGCCTCGTCGAGCTCGTCGAGCAGGATCCACCAGGAGGCGACGTCGACCGCCAGGTGATGAGCGACCAGGAGCAGCCAGGCCGGCTGATCGGGGCCGCGGTCGAACCAGGCGGCGCGGAGGAGCGGCCCGCTCCGCAGATCGAGGCCGGCGTGCAGGCGCGCGGCCTCCGCCTCGACCGCGGCGCGCTGCTGGTCGGGCGCGCGATCGGCCAGCGAGACGACCTCGAGCGCGGTCGGCGGGAGATCGCTGGCCGGCGCCACCCACTGCCGCCAGCCGCCGTCGACCCGCTCGAAGCGGAGCCGGAGCGCGTCGTGGCGGGCGATCAGGGCGTCCAGCGCCTCCTCGATCGCATCCGGTGAGATGCCCGCCGCGACCTCGAGCGGCAGCGCCATGTTCCAGTGGTCGACCTCGTCGCCGGGGCCGGCGCCGTCGAGCAGCCAGCGCTGGATCGGGGTGAGCGGCACGTCGGCGCCGGGCGCGTCGGCCACGTCGGCCGCGTCGGCCGGATCCGGCAGCGGATCGGACAGCGCGGCCGACGCGCGCGCCGCCAGGTCCTCCAGCACCGGGGACTCGATGAGCGCGGCCGGATCGAGCACCAGCCCGACCCGGCGCGCCCGCGCCACCACCTGCAGCGCGAGCAGCGAGTGGCCGCCCAGGTCGAAGAAATCGTCGCGCCGCCCGACTCGCTCGACCCGCAGCACCTCGCTCCAGATCCGCGCGAGCGCGCGCTCGGCGTCGGTGCGCGGGGCCGCGAACCCGGGCGCGTCCTGGCGGGCTCGATCGGGCGCGGGCAGCGCGCGCCGGTCCACCTTGCCCTGCGGCGTGCGCGGCAGGCGGTCGAGCGCCACGAACCCCGACGGGATCATGGTCGCCGGCAGCCGGGTGGCCAGGTAGCCGCGCAGATCGGCCGTCTCCCGCGCGTCCTCTCGCGCGACGGTGTAGGCGACCAGGCGATGCTCGCCGGGCGCGTCCTCGCGCGCGATCACCACCGCCTCGGCCACCCCCGGATGCTGCTCGAGGGCGCGCTCGACCTCGCGCGGCTCGATCCGGTGGCCGCGGATCTTCACCTGGTCGTCGAGGCGTCCGATGAAGTCGAGCGCGCCGTCGCCGAGGAAGCGGGCTCGATCGCCGGTGCGGTAGAGCCGCTGTCCATGGCCGGACGGATCCGGGACGAACCGCTCGGCGGTCAGGTCGGGGCGGCCGAGGTAGCCGCGGGCCAGGCCGGCGCCGCCGATGCAGAGCTCACCGGACACCCCGATCGGCGCCGGCCCCAGCCGGCCATCCACGACCTCGACGCCGACGCCGCGGATCGGGCGCCCGATCGGGACCGACGCCGCGCCGGCCGGGAGATCATCGCCGGCCGCGCCGTACACCGTCGCGGTGATCGTGGCCTCGCTCGGGCCGTACGCGTTTCGCAGCTCGATTGCGTCGCCGGCCAGCTGCCGCCACGCCCGCCAGTGCTCCGGCGAGACTCGCTCGCTGCCGACCACGACCAGCCGCAGCCGCGGCGGCAGCGGACGCGGTGCGTGGGCCAGCTCCGCCACCCACTCGTGCCAGTACGACGCGGGCAGGTTGGCGACGCTCACCGACTGCGCCGCGAGGAGCGCGTCGAGCTGGTCGAGCGCGGGCGGTCCGTCGCCGGAGCCGAGGACCAGCGCGCCGCCGCGCAGCAGGGTGGGGAAGACCTCCTCGGCGATCACGTCGACCGCGATCGGCGCGAGCTGGAGCACCCGGTCGTCGGGGCCCAGCCGGTACTCCTCCGCCATCGCGGCGACGTGGTTGGCGAGCGCGCCGCGCGTCACCATGACTCCCTTGGGCTGGCCCGAGGTCCCCGAGGTGTAGACCACGTAGGCGAGGTCGTCCGCTCCGGCCCGGCGCGCCGCCCGGTGGCCGGCCGCGCTCTCCAGCGCGTCCTCGATCGCCACCGCGCGCGCGCCGTGGCCGGCCAGCGCATCGACCCAGCGACCCGGGGTGAGCAGGACCGGCGCCGCGGCGTCGCGCAGCATGAACGCGGCGCGCTCGAGCGGGTGCGCGGGATCGATCGGCAGGTAGGCGCCACCCGCCTCGAGGACGCCGAGCATCGCGGCCACCATGGCCGGCGAGCGGTCGACCCGCAGGCCGACGATCACGCCGGGTCCGACGCCGAGCTGGACCAGCCGGCCCGCGATCCGGGTCGCCCCCGCCGCCAGCTGCTCGTAGCTCAGCGATCGATCGCCGCCGAGGACCGCCGGTGCGCGCGGCCGCCGCGCGATCGACCTGGCCAGGAGGTCGTCCAGGAGGCGCTCGTCGCCGGCCGGCCGGGTTCGCCCGCGCCACTCGAGCAATCGCCGCCGCTCCGGCTCGCCGAGGAGCGGCAGCGCCGAGACCCGCGTGTCCGGCCCGGCGGCGATCCCCTCGAGCAGGGTGACGAAGTGGCCGGCCATCCGCTCGATCCGGTCGGCGTCGAACAGATCGGTGCGGTACTCGAAGGTCGCGCGCAGCCCTTCTGCCGCCCCGGTCACCTCGAGCGACAGATCGAACTTGGCGGTGGCGGTCTCGACCGGGAGCGGGGCCAGCCGCACGCCGGGCAGCTCGACCGCGGAGGACGGCGCGTTCTGCAGCGCGAACATGGCCTGGAAGAGCGGCTGGCGGCCGAGGTCGCGCCGCGGGGCCAGCTCCTCGACCAGACGCTCGAACGGGAGGTCCTGGTGAGCGTAGGCGTCCAGCGCGCCGCGCCGGACCCGGGCGAGCAGCTCGACGAAGGTCGGATCGCCGGACAGGTCGGCGCGCAGGACCAGGGTGTTGGCGAAGAACCCGATGAGCGGCTCGAGCTCGACCCGCGTGCGGCCGGCCACCGGGGTGCCGATGCAGAAGTCGTCCTGGCCGCTCACCCGGTGAAGCAGCGCGTGGTAGGCGGCCAGGAGGACCATGAACGGGGTCGCTCCCTCGCGGCGACCGAGCTCGGTGAGCGCGGCGGCGAGCGGCGCCGGGATGATCGCGCTCCGGCGCGCGCCGCGCGGCGACGGGCGCGCCGGTCGCGGGCGATCGGTCGGCAGCTCCAGCGGCGGGCAGCCGTCGAGCGCTGCCCGCCAGTGGGCGATCTGGTCGGCCAGGGCCTCGCCCTGCAGCCACTCGCGCTGCCACAGCGCGTAGTCGGCGTACTGGACCGGCAGCTCGGCGAGCGGGTCGGGGCGGCCTTCGATGCGTGCGGCGTAGAGCGCGGCCAGCTCGCGCACCAGCACGTCCATCGACCAGCCGTCGAACGCCACGTGATGGCCGACCAATACCAGCAGGTGCTCACGGTCGGCGAGCGCGATGAGGCGCGCGCGCAGGAGCGGCGCCTGGTCGAGCGCGAAGCCGCGCCGCACCTCTCGCTCCACCAGCGCGCCGGCCTCGGCCACGTTCTCGGCCTCGTGCTCGGAGCCCGCCAGCGGGCGGAGGTCGTCGCGCTCGAGCCGGAATGCGATCGCCCCGGGCGCCACGATCACCTGGCGGGGCTGGCCCTCGTCGGAGACCAGGCGGGTGCGGAGCACCTCGTGGCGGCGCACGATCGCGCCAAGCGCCTCCTCCAGCGCGGCGTGGTCGACCGGGCCGCTCACCCGAAGCGCGAGCGCGACGTTGTAGAGCGCGCTGCCCGGGTCGAGCTGGTCGAGGAACCAGAGGCGCTGCTGCGCGAACGACGGCAGGAGCGGACCGGTGCGGTCCGCGGCGCCGAGCCGCGCACCGACGGGCGGACGCGAGCGAGTGGCCGCGTCGGTCGGGTCTGCGGCCCGGTCGGCGACGAGCGCCTCGACCCGGCCGGCGAAGCCACCCAGGGTCGGCGCCTCGAAGATCACTCGCACCGGCACCTCGACGTCGAGGGCGTCGCGGACCCGCGCGAGCAGCTGGGTGGCGCGCAGCGAGTGGCCACCCAGGGCGAAGAAGTCGTCGGTCAGGCTGACGCGCTCGGCGCCGAGCAGACCGGACCAGATCGCGGCCAGGGTCTTCTCGAGCGGAGTGCGCGGCGGCTCGAGCGCCTCGGTCCGCGCCGGCGGCGGCGGCAGCGCGGCCCGGTCGAGCTTGCCGGTCGGGGTCAGCGGCAGGCGATCGAGCCAGACGAACGCGGCCGGCAGCATGAAGTCGGGTACGGACCGGGCCAGGAAGCCGCGCAGCGGCCCGGGGTCGCGCTCGCCGGCGTCGCGGTCGGCGTCGCGGACCTTTGCCACCAGATAGGCCACCAGCTGCGAGTCGCGCCGGTCGCCGCCGGTGGTCGCGGCGGTCGGCCGGGCGATCACCGCGACCTCGGCCAGCTCCGGGTGGCGCGACAGGGCGGCCTCGATCTCGCCCAGCTCGACGCGGAAGCCGCGCACCTTGACCTGCCGGTCGGAGCGCCCGGCCCACTCGACCTCGCCGTCCGGCAGGTAGCGGCCGAGATCGCCGGTCCGGTAGACCCGGTCGTCGTCGCGCCCGCTGAACGGGCTGGCCGTGAACTTCCGCTGCGACTGCTCGTCGTCGCCGAGGTAACCGCCGGCCAGGTGCGGGCTGCGCACGAGGATCTCGCCCACCTCGCCGACGCCGGCCAGGCCGCCGGCGCGGTTGACCACCAGGAGCTGCACGCCGGGCATGCCGCGGCCCAGCGGCAGCGCCTCCTTGCGCCGGTGCGGCCCGGGCTCGACCAGGTGATGGCCGACCGCGCGCTGGGTCTCGGTCGAGCCGTACAGGTTCACGCAGCGGACGTTGGGCGCCATCGACCGCACTCGCTCGACGTCGCGGCGGGTGAGCACGTCGCCGACGATGAGGGCCAGGCGGAGGCTGTCGATCCGGGTCGACGATCCCTCCGGCGCCTCGGCCAGCACCTGGGCCATCGCGGGGGTGAGGTGCGCGACGGTGACCCGCTCGGCCGCGGCCCACGCGGCCAGCCAGCCCGGCTCGCGCATCGGCTCCGGATCCGGCACCACGATCGCGGCGCCCAGCTGGAGCGCGGTGAAGATGTCGCGCTGGAGCGGGTCGTGCGCCAGGCCCGACAGCATGCTGAAGCGATCGCCGGGGCCGAGCCCGAGCGCCTGGCTCTGCCACGGCACGAAGTGAGTCAGCGAGCGGTGCAGGCAGACGATGCCCTTGGCGACCCCGGTCGATCCGGACGTGAACGACAGCAGCGCCGGATCCGCGGGGCCGACCGCGATCCCGGGCGGCGACGACGACTGGCGCGCCCACGGATCGGTCGGCCCCGGTCGGCCGGGCAGCTCGACCAGCGCGCAGGCCGGGTGGCTGGCCAGCCACGCGAGCACGGCCGGGTCGATCGCCGGCGCCCCGGCCAGGCGGACCAGCGCCGACGGACGGGCCAGCGCGAGCCGCTCGACCAGCTGCTCGCCCGGGTAGACCGGGTCGAGCACCAGCACCGCCGCGCCGGTCTTGAGCCCGGCCAGGATCGCCCACACCAGCGGCGCCGAGCGATGAGCCCAGATGGCGACCACGTCGGTGACCCCGCCGCCCGGGCCGGCGATCTCGCTGCCTGGGCCGGCACCGGCGCCGGGGAGCGCCGCGAGGTGGCGGGCCAGCCGGTTGCTGGCCGACTCCAGCTCGGCGTAGGTCCAGGATCCGAGCCGGTCGGCCACCGCCAGCGCGAGCGGCCTGTGGGTCGCCTGCCGCGACAGGTGCTCGTGAATCGGGCCGCGCCAGGTCGGGTCGAGCGGCGCGAGCGGATCTGGAAGCACGCCGGCGGCCGCGCCGGTGACCAGCGACGCCTCGCCGACCGGGCGGTCCGGATCGCCGACGCACTGGCGCAGGACGAGCTCGTACTGGCCGGCCAGCTCCTCGATCCGCCCGCGGTCGAACAGGTCCGCGTTGTAGACCAGGTCGAGCGACAGGCCGTCGCCGGCCTCGGCCGCGTACACGGTCAGGTCGAACTTCGACGGCGCCTCCGGCGCGGCCAGCGGCTCGAAGCGCAGGCCCTCGAGCGCGGCGGCCGGGGCGGGGAAGTTGAGCATGTTGAAGAAGAGCTGGAACACCGGCGTGCGGGACAGATCGCGCCCGGGCTGGAGGTCCTCCAGCACCTTCTCGAACGGGACGTCCTGGTGCTGGTACGCGCCGAGGGCGGCCTCTCTCACCCGGGCGAGCACCTGATCGAAGCTGGGGTCGCCCTCCATCGAGACCCGCAGCGCGACGGTGTTGAGGAAGGGCCCGACCACGCCTTCCAGCTCGCGCCGCGGCCGCCCCGCCACCGGCACGCCCACCACCAGATCCTCTTGCCCGGCCAGGCGCGCGACCAGCACGTCGAACGCGGCCACCAGCGTCATGAACGGGGTCGCGCCGCGGGCGCTGCCGATCGCGCGGATGCGCGCGGTCAGCGCGGCATCGAGCGCCCATCGCACTCGCTCGCCGTGGTAGCTCTGCACCCTCGGCCGGGCGCGGTCGGTGGGGAGCTCGGTCTCCCCCGGCGCGCCGGCCAGCTGCTGGCGCCAGTAGCCCAGCTCTCGCTCGAGCCGCTCGCTGTGCAGCCGGTCGCGCTGCCAGGCGGCGTGGTCGGCGTACTGCACCGGCAGCGCGGCCAGCGCCGGCTCCTCGCCGCGGGCGAGCGCGCCGTGGACCGCGCCGAGCTCGCCGACCAGGATGCCGAGCGACCAGCCGTCGGCCGCGATGTGATGCACGCTGACCAGGAGCACGTGCTCGTCGTCGGCCAGCCGGAGCAGGTGTGCGCGGACCAGCGGGCCGGCGGCGAGGTCGAACGGGCGCGCCGCCTCGTCGCGCGCGGCGCGGGCGATCGCCTCCTCTCGCTGGTCGGCCGGCAGCTGGCCGAGCTCGGTCACCGGCAGCGCGAGCGGCGCGGCCGGCGCGACCTCGGCGACCGGCGTGCCGTCGCGATCGCGAAACCGGGTCCGCAGCGACTCGTGCCGCGCGATCAGGGCGTCGAGGGCGCGCCCGAGCCGCTCCGGCGAAAGCGGGCCGCGCACCCTCACCGCCATCGACATGTTGAGCGCCGCGCTGCCCGGCTCGTAGCGGTCGAGGAACCAGAGCCGCTCCTGCATGAACGAGAGCGGCAGCTCCCCGCCGCGCGGCACGGCGACCAGCGGTGCGTCCGGCTCGCTCGGCGCCGCCTCGGCGATCAGTCGGGCCAGCCCGGCCACCGTCGGTGACTCGAACACCGCGCGCAGCGGCAGCTCGACGCCCATCGCCTCGCGGATGCGCGACACCAGCCGCACCGCCAGGAGCGAGTGGCCGCCCAGGTCGAAGAACGCGTCGTCGACCCCGACCTCGTCGAGGCCGAGCACCTCGCAGACCAGCGCGGCCAGGGCCCGCTCGCGCGGGTCGCGCGGGGCGAGCAGCTCGGTGCCCAGATCCGGGCGCGCGGTCGACGGCGCCGGCAGCGCGCGGCGGTCGACCTTGCCGTGCGCGGTCAGCGGCAAGTGATCGAGCGCGACGAACGCGGCCGGCAGCATGTACTCCGGCAGCCGGTCGCGCAGGTGGGCGAGCAGGGCGCCCGCGGTCGGCTGGTCGGCCGCGCCGTCGCCGGTCTCGCCGTCGCCGGCCACGACGTAGGCGACCAGCCGCTTCTCGCCGGCCGCCTGGCCCGGCTCGCCGCCCGGCTCGTCGTCGCGCGCCACCACCGCGCACTCGCGCACCCGCGGGTGCTGCATCAGCGCCGACTCGATCTCGCCGATCTCGATGCGGAAGCCACGGACCTTGACCTGGTCGTCGGCCCGCCGCAGGTACTCGAGCTCGCCGCTCCGCGCCCGGCGGGCGAGGTCGCCGCTGCGATAGAGCCTATCGCCCGGTCCGCCGAACGGATCCGGAACGAAGCGCTCCGCGGTGAGGCCGGGCCGGTCGTGGTAGCCGCGGGCCAGGCCGTCGCCGCCCACGTAGATCTCGCCGGGCACCCCGATCGGGACCGGCTGGCCGTGGCGATCGAGCAGGTGGACGCGCAGGTCGGGGATCGGGACGCCGATGACGCTGCCGCTCCTGGCGTCGAGGTCGGCCAGCGAGAGCGGGCGATAGGTGACGTGCACGGTCGTCTCGGTGATCCCGTACATGTTGACCAGTCGCGGGTGCTGGTCGCCGTGACGCTCGAGCCACGGGCGCAGGCTCTCCAGCTCGAGCGCCTCGCCGCCGAAGATCACCGCGCGGAGCGCCAGCTCGGAGCGCGCCGCCGCCTGGTCGACCTCGGAGAGCCGGCGGAACGCGGACGGGGTCTGGTTGAGCACGGTCACCTGCTCGGCGGCGAGCAGCCGGTGGAACGCGGCGGGCGAGCGGCTGACGTCGTACGGGACCACCACCAGGCGGCCGCCGTGGGCCAGCGCGCCCCACAGCTCCCAGACCGAGAAGTCGAACGCGAACGAGTGGAACAGCGTCCACACGTCGCGCTCGTCGAAGCCGAACCACGGCTCGGTCGACTGGAGCAGGCGCGCGACGTGGCGGTGGGTGACGACCACCCCCTTGGGCCGGCCGGTCGATCCGGACGTATATATAATGTAGGCGGCGCTGTCCGGGGAGCCGGACACCCGGGCCGGGTCGGCCGCGAGCGCAGGCCCGGGCGCGGGGTCGAGCGCCGCCTCGGGCTCATCGCCGTCGAGGTAGACCCGCCGCGCGGAGGTGTCCGGCAGTCGATCGCGCAGCGCCAGCTGGGTCAGGACCACCGGCGCGCCGGCGTCCTCGACCAGCCACGCCAGCCGCTCGCGTGGATAGTCCGGATCGAGCGGTACGTAGGCGCCGCCGGCCTTGAGGATGGCGAGGATGCCGACCGGCAGATCGACCGAGCGCTCCACGCACAGACCGACCAGGGTCTCCGGCCCGACCCCGAGCCGGCGCAGCCGCCGCGCGACCGCCTCGCTGCGCCGGTCGAGCTCGGCGTAGGTCAGCTCGGCGCGACCCGGCGCCCCGGCCTCGCCGCAGCGGACCGCGATCGCGTCGGGCCGCCGCGCCACCTGCTCGGCGAAGAGCTCCTCGAGGCGCCGCCCGGAGCGCGCCGGCGACGCACCGGCCTGGCGCCGCTCGCTGGCGGTGAGCAGCGGAAGGCGCGAGATTCGCGCGGCCGGATCGCGCGCGATCCCGTGGAGCAGGGTCTCGAGGTGGCCGGCCATCCGCTCCATGCGGTCGTGGTCGAACAGGTCGGCGCTGTACTCGATGGCGCCGCGCAGCCCGTCGGCGGCCGGAACGATGGTGAGGGTCAGGTCGAACTTGGAGGTCGAGGTGTCGACCGGTTGCGGCACCAG
This sequence comes from Kofleriaceae bacterium, assembly GCA_035489015.1. Taxonomy (GTDB): domain Bacteria; phylum Myxococcota_A; class Polyangia; order Haliangiales; family Haliangiaceae; genus DATFRY01. The sequence goes on from DATHKR010000269.1 coordinate 55,643, forward strand.
GGTCAGCCCGTGCGCCGCCAGCTCGGGCATCGGCGCGTTCTGCATCACGAACATGGCCTGGAACAGCGGCTGGCGGGCCATCTCGCGCCGCGGCGCCAGCTCCTCCACCACTCGATCGAACGGCACCTCCTGGTGGGCGAAGGCGGCCAGCGCCCGCTCGCGCACCCGATCGAGCAGCTGCTGGAAGCTGGGATCGGCCGAGAGATCGACGCGCAGGACCAGCGTGTTGACGAACGTGCCGATGAGCGGCTCGGTCTCCACCCGGGTCCGTCCGGCCACCGGCGTCCCCACGCACAGGTCGTCCTGCCCGCTGTAGCGGTGGAGCAGCGCGGCGAACGCGGCCAGGATGGTCATGAACAGCGTCGCGCCCTGCTGGTGGCCGATCTGCTCCAGCTCGGCGCGCAGCTCGAGCGGCAGGTGGAACATCAGGCGGCCGGCCCGCAGCGACGGGCGCGCCGGTCGCGGGCGATCGGTGGACAGCTCCAGCGGCGGCGCCCCGGCCAGCTCCGCTCTCCAGTGGCCGAGCTCGCGCGCGAGCGTCTCGCCCTGCAGCCACTCGCGCTGCCACAGCGCGTAGTCGGCGTACTGGAGCGACAGCGGGGCGAGAGGGGAGGGCCGGCCCTGCACGAACGCGCGGTACAGCGCTGCCGCCTCGCCGACCAGGACGCCCATCGACCAGGCGTCGTAGACGATGTGGTGGACGACCAGCACCAGCAGGTGCTCGCGCCCGGCCAGGCGGAGCAGGCGGGCGCGCAGGAGCGGCCCGCGGGCCAGGTCGAAGCCCTCGCGCGCGTCCGCCTCGGCGATCTCGAGCGCGGTCCGCTCCGGCCCGGCGGCGCCGGCCAGGTCGTCGAACCGGAGCGCGAACGACGCCTGCTCCGCCGGCGTGATGACCTGCCGGGGCGATCCCTGCTGGTTCACGAAGCGGGTGCGCAGAGCCTCGTGGCGCCGGACGATCTCGGCCAGCGCGCGCTCGAACGCGGCCCGGTCGAGCGCCCCGTCGAGCCGGACCGCCACCGGGATGTTGTAGAGCGGGCTGCCCGGGTCCAGCTCCTCGAGGAACCAGTGGCGCTGCTGGGCGAACGAGAGCGGCAGCGCGCCGCCGCGCGGGCGGGCGACCAGCGGGGGGGCGGTCGCGCCGGCACCGCCCCGCGCCGCCTCGGAGCGCGCGGCGTCCACCCGCCCGGCCATCGCGGCCAGGGTGGGCGACTCGAACACCGCCCGCACCGGCAGCTCCACGCCGAGCCCGTCGCGGACCCGCGCGAGCAGCTGGGTGGCGCGGAGCGAGTGGCCGCCGAGCGCGAAGAAGTCGTCGTCCAGGCCGACCCGGTCGACCCCGAGCAGCGCCGACCAGATGGCGGCCAGCGCCTCCTCGGTCGCGGTCCCGGGTCCGCGGCGATCGGCCGGACGCGGCGCCGGCGCGGGCAGGGCGGCGCGGTCCAGCTTTCCGGCCGGGGTCATCGGCAAGCGGGCCAGGCTCACCACCGCCGACGGGATCATCGGATCGGGCAGCAGCCCGGCCAGGTGCCGGCGCAGGACCTCCTCGGTCGCGGCGCCGACGACGTAGGCGACCAGCTCCGGCTCGTCGTCGCCGGCGCGCGGTCGCGCGATCACCGCCGCGTCGGTGACGTCCGGGTGGCGGAGGAGGGCGACCTCGATCTCGCGCGGCTCGATGCGGAAGCCGCGCACCTGGACCTGGCGGTCGGCCCGCGCCACCCACTCGACCTCGCCGTCGACCCGGTAGCGGCCAAGGTCGCCGGTCCGGTAGACGCGGTCGCCGGCGCGCCCGCTGAACGGGCTGGTCGAGAACTTCGCCCGGGTCAGATCGTCGTCGTCGAGGTAGCCGCGGGCCAGGTGAGGGCTTCGCACCAGGATCTCGCCCAGCTCGCCGACGCCGGCCAGCTCGGCGCCGGACGGGCCGCCGACGCGGCCGACGACGAGGAGCTGCGCGCCCGGCATCCCGCGCCCGAGCGGAATCTCGTCGCCACCCGCAGGCGCCTCGCTGTCGATCACGTGGTAGCCGAGCGCCCGCTGGGTCTCGGTGCAGCCGTACAGGTTCACGCAGCGCACGGCCGGCGCGATCGCGCGCAGTCGCTCGACGTCGGGCCGGCGCAGCACGTCGCCGACCACGAACGCCAGGCGCAGGCCGGCGGCGCGACCAGGCGGCGCCTCGGACAGGAGCTGCATCATGGCCGGGGTGAGGTTGGCGACGGTGACGCGCTGCTCGGCCACCCAGCCGGCCAGCCAGCCCGGCTCTCCGATGCGATCCGGGTCCGGGACGCACACGGTCGCGCCGAGCTGGAGCGCGGTGAAGATGTCGCGCTGGAGCGGATCGGTCGCCAGCCCCGACAGCATGCTGAAGCGATCGGCCTGGCCGAGCCCCAGCTCTCCCGCCAGCCACGGGACGAAGTGAGTGAGGGAGCCGTGCAGGCCGACCACCGCCTTCGGCGTCCCGGTCGATCCGGAGGTGAAGGTAAGGCACGCCGCGTCGTCGGCGCAGATCGCGATCGCCGGTGGCGACGCCGGCTGGGCTGCCCACGGATCGGCCGGACCGGGCCGCCGGGGCAGGTCGACCCGCGCGCAGGTGGGGTTGGCGGCCAGCCAGCGCTCGACCGCGGGATCCACCTCGCGCGACCCGGCCAGGCGGAGGAGCGCCCGCGGTCGGGCGATCGCGAGCCGCTCGACCAGGCTCTCGCCCGGATGGGCCGGGTCCAGGACCAGCACCGTCGCCCCGGCCTTGAGGCCGGCCAGGATCGCCCACGGCAGCGGCGCCGAGCGGTGGGCCCAGATCGCGACGACGTCGGCCTTTTTCACCCGCGCTGCCAGGTGATGGGCCAGGCGGTTGGCGGCCGCCTCGAGGCCGGCGTAGGTCCACGAGCCGTCGCGGTCGACCACCGCCAGTGCGCGCGGCGAGCGCGCCGCCTGGCGCGACAGGTGCTCGTGGATCGCGCCCTCGAAGCGCTCGTCGAGCGGCGCGGTCGGATCCGGCAGCGCGCGGCGGGCGCGCTCGGTCACCAGCGGGTGGCGAAAGACGCTGCGGTCCGGATCCGCCGCGCACTGGTCGAGCAGCCGCTCGTACTGGGCGGCCAGCTCCTCGATGCGGGCGGCGTCGAACAGGTCGGCGTTGTAGGCGATCTGTAGATCCACGCCGTCGCCGCTGTCGCGGGCGTAGACGGTGAGGTCGAACTTGCTCGGCAGCAGCTGCGAGCCCAGCACCTCGAAGCGGAGGCCGGGCAGCGCGGCGCTCGCGGCCGGGTAGCTCAGCATGTTGAAGAACAGCTGGAAGACCGGCGTGCGCGACATGTCGCGCGGCGGCGCGACCTCCTCCATCACCCGCTCGAACGGCACCTCCTGGTGCTGGTAGGCCTCGACCGCCTTGTGCCGCACGCGGGCGAGCACCTCGCGGAAGCTGGGATCGCCGTCGAGCGACACGCGCAGCGCCACCGTGTTGAGGAACGGACCCACCACCGCCTCGAGCTCGCGCAGCGGGCGCCCGCCGACCGGCGTGCCGACCACCACGTCGGTCTGCCCGCTCCAGCGCGAGACCAGCACGTCGAAGCCGGCCAGGAGCGTCATGAACGGCGTGGCGCCGCTCGCCCGACCCACCGCGCGCAGCCGCGCGACCAGCGCCGGGTCGAGTCGCCGGTCCACGACCTCGCCGCGGAAGGTCTGCACGCGCGGCCGGGGCCGGTCGACCGGCAGCGTGGTCTCGGGCGGCGCGCCGGCCAGCTCGGCGCGCCAGTGGGCGAGCTGACCCTCCAGCCGCTCGCCCTGCATGCGCTGGCGCTGCCACACCGCGTAGTCGGCGTACTGCACCGGCAGGGCCGGCAGCTGCTCGCCGGCATAGAGCCGGCCCAGCTCGCCGAGGAGGATCATCCCGGACCAGCCGTCGGAGACGATGTGGTGGACCACGACCAGGAGCACGTGGTCGTCGTCGGCCAGCCGGAGCAGCCGCCCGCGCACCACCGGCCCGCGAGCCAGGTCGAACGGACGCGCCGCCTCGGCCCGGATCTCCTGCTCGATCGATCGGTCGTGCTCGCCGGCGGGGACCTGGCCGAGGTCGGTGATCGGCAGCGCCACGGGCAGCGACGGCGCCGCGACCGCGACCGGGGAGCCATCGACGGCGGGGAACGAGCTGCGCAGGGTCTCG
>DATHKR010000270.1:0-32673 GCA_035489015.1 Kofleriaceae bacterium
ACCTCGCCGTCGCGCCATCGCGCCACGCTGCCGCCGGCGGCGTTGCCGTCGGTGGCGCCGGGCCCGCGCGAGCGGCCCACGCTGCCGCCGGTCGCCGAGCCATCGACTCCGGCACCGCCGCCGCCTTCCCCGCGTCATCGAAGCACGCTGCCGCCCACGGCGGAGCCGCTGACCGCGGCCGCCGCGCAGCAGCCGCCCACGCTGCCACGAGCGGCAGGCCCCGCGGCCGGTCCGCCTTCGCGGCACGCGGCCACGCTTCCGCCGCCGGGACTCGCGCCGCGTCCTCCTGGCGCGCTGGCGCCTCCGACGCCGGTGCCGCCCTTGCCGGGCGGGCAGCCTCCGGGGGGCGCCGCGCTCTCGCCCGGTCTGCCGTCGGCTCGTCGCGTCACCGGGCCATCCGAGCCGTCCGGGCCGTCCGGGCCGTCCGGGCCGTCCGGGCCGGCCGACCCTCCCGCGCCTTCGGCGGACGCCGCGCCTCTGACCGGGGCGGTTGTGCCGCTCATCTCCCGGCGAGACCCGACCGGGCCTCGCGGCAGCCAGACGCCGATCATCTCGGCGCTCGACCGGCCGGAGATGCAGCCGGTCTTGCGGCCGCTGTCCAGCCTGCGCAAGTCGGCGCCGCCCGGCGCGCTCGGCCACTATGCGCCGCCGCGCTCGGCGGATCGGGAGGCGTTCCAGGCTCCGCCTCGCCGGCGCGTGCAGTTGCTGGCGGTCGGCGTGTCGGCTGCGATCGTGCTCGGCGTGCTCGGCGTGGTTCTCGCGCGGCGGGGCGGGTCCGCGCGTGAGCGCCCCGCGCCGAGGCCGGCTCCGGTGGCGGTCGTTCCGCCGGCGTCGCCGAGTCCGGCTGCGTCGCCGGTGCCCGCTCCGACCGGGCCGTGCGGGGCCGGGATGGTGCTGGTCGATGGCGATCGACTCGACAGTGCCCGCACTCGCTTCTGCGTGGATCGGCACGAGTGGCCCGGGCCGGGGGAGGCGCCGCGGGTGGGCGATTCGCTCGACGAGGCGGCCACGAAGTGCCGTCGGCGCGGCGCTCGCCTTTGCGAGCCGGCCGAGTGGGAGGCCGCTTGCCGCGGGCCCGGGCGGAGCAGCTTCCCCTATGGCTCCCGGTACGTCGACAAGCGGTGCAACGCGCGCGGCGGCGCGATCTCCGCCACCGGCTCGTTCCCGGAGTGTCAGAGCGCGGCCGGCGCGTTCGACATGAGCGGCAACGCGGCCGAGTGGGACGCCGAGGGCGGCGTGCGCGGCGCCTCGGCCACCGACGGGACGCGGGGCCGCTGCTCGGAGCTTCGCCGGCGCGGCATTCCGCGCGAGCGGGCGAGAGATCGCGCGGACATCGGCTTCCGCTGCTGCGACGATCCGCTTGCGAAGGTCACCCCCAGCCGGTAAAAAGCGAGGACCCGATGATCGAGCGCTACAGCCGACCGGAGCTCGCGGCGATCTGGTCGGACGCCTCGAGATACGAGCTCTGGCTCGAGGTCGAGCTCGCCGCGTGCCGCGCGATGGAAGCGCGCGAGCTGGTCCCGGCCGGCACCGCCGACGAGGTGGCTCATGCGGCTCGCGGCAAGCTGTCGTCGAGCCGCATCCAGGCGATCGAGGCGGTCACCCGCCACGACGTGATCGCCTTTCTGACCCACGTCGAGGAGCTGGCCGGGCCGCCCGCCCGCTGGCTCCACATGGGCATGACCTCGTCCGACGTGCTCGACACCGCGCTGGCCCTGCAGTGCGGCAACGCGCTCGACCGCGTCGCGGCCGGCCTCGACGAGCTGCGCGCCGCCCTGGCCGATCGAGCCCGCGAGCACAAGGACACGCCGTGCATCGGCCGCTCGCACGGCATCCACGCCGAGCCGATCACCGCCGGCGTGGTGTTCTGCCGCTGGTACGCCGAGCTGGGCCGGGCCAGCGAGCGCCTCGAGCGCGCCCGCCGCGCCATCAAGGTCGGCAAGCTGGCCGGCGCGGTCGGCGTGTACGGCAACCTCTCGCCCGAGCTGGAGGCGGCCGCGCTCGGCGCGCTCGCGCTCCAGCCGGAGACGGTGTCGAGCCAGATCGTCGCGCGCGACCGCCACGCCGAGGTCCTGTGCGCCCTCGCGCTGGTGGCCGCCGGGATCGAGCAGATCGCGCTCGGGGTCCGCCACTGGCAGCGCACCGAGGTGGGCGAGGCGGAGGAGGGCTTCTCGCGCGGCCAGAAGGGCTCGAGCGCGATGCCGCACAAGAAGAACCCGATCGGGTCGGAGAACCTGTGCGGCCTGTCGCGCCTGGTCCGCGGCTACGCCGGCACCGCGCTGGAGAACATCGCGCTCTGGCACGAGCGCGACATCTCGCACTCGTCGGTGGAGCGGGTGATCCTCCCGGACTCCACGATCCTGGTCGACTACATGCTGGCCCGCGCCACCCAGCTGGTGCGCGGCCTGGTCGTCCACGCCGATCGCATGGCCGAGAATCTGGCCCGGAGCGGCGGCCTGGTCTTCTCCGAGGCGGTGATGCTGGCGCTGGTCCGCTCCGGCCTGGGCCGCCAGCGCGCCTACGAGCTGGTCCAGCGGGCCGCGCTGGCCGCGCTCGGCGGTGGCGGTGACTTCCGCCAGCTCCTGGCCGCCGATCCGGACGTGCGCTCGCACCTGGCGCCGGACGAGCTCGCCGCCGCCTTCGACCTCCACCACCACCTTCGCCACGTGGACGCCATCTTTCGCCGCGTCCTGCCCCCGGAGAGCCATGCCCTCTGACGAACTGCGCGCGGCGCTGCGCCGGCAGCTCGGCGCCACCATCAGCCGCACCGACTTCGACGCGCTCGGCGCGAAGTACGAGGGCAAGGTGCGCGACTGCTACATCACCACCGACGGCCGACGCATCATCGTGGTGACCGATCGGCTGAGCGCCTTTGACCGGGTCATCACCACCATCCCGAGCAAGGGCCAGGTGCTGAACCAGATCGCGCGCCACTGGTTCGCCGAGACCGCGCACATTGCCCCCAACCACGTGCTCGAGGTGCCGGACCCGAACGTGATGATCGGGGTCGAGTGCGAGCCGCTCAAGGTCGAGATGGTCATGCGCGCCTACCTGACCGGGGTCACCTCGACGTCGATCTGGCGCAGCTACGAGCGCGGCGACCGGGTGTTCTGCGGCCACCCGCTGCCCGACGGGATGGTCAAGAACCAGCAGCTGCCGGGCGCGCTGCTCACCCCGACCACCAAGGCGGACAAGGGCGGCCACGACGTCTCGATGTCGCGCGAGGAGCTCATCGCGACCGGCGCGGTCAGCGCGCGCGACTTCGACGCCGCCGGCGAGATCGCCGCGGCCCTGTTCGGGTTCGGCCAGGCCCGCGCAGCCGAGCGCGGGCTCATCCTGGTCGACACCAAGTACGAGATGGGGCGCGCGCCGAGCGGCGAGATCGTCGTCATCGACGAGATCCACACCCCGGACTCGTCGCGCTACTGGTACGCCGACGACTACGCCCAGCGCCTGGCAGCCGGGCAGGAGCCGCGCAGCCTCGACAAGGAGTTCGTGCGCCGCTGGCTGTCGGAGGAGGCCGGCTACCGCGGCGACGGTCCACCGCCCGAGGTCCCCGACGACGTCCGGGTCGAGGCGGCCATGCGCTACGTCGAGATCTGCGAGCTCATCACCGGTCGCCCGTTCGAGCCGGACACCGCCAGCGACCCGGTCGAGCGGATGCGCCGCAGCCTGGGCGCCGGAGCCCGCGCGTGAGGGCGCGGGTCTACGTCACGCTCAAGTCGGGGGTGCTGGATCCGCAGGGCCAGGCGGTGGCCCGCACCCTGGGCCGGCTCGGCTACGGCGAGGTCCAGGGGGTCAGGATCGGCAAGTACGTCGAGATCGACCTCGAGGGCGGCGACCCGGACGCCGCGCGCGCGCGAGTCGAGGAGATGTGCCGGCGCCTGGTCGCCAACACCGTCATCGAGGACTACCGGATCGAGGTCGACACGTGAGCGTGGTGTTCGGCGTGGTCCGCTTCCCCGGCTCCAACTGCGACGACGACGCGGTGCGGGTGGTGGATCAGGTCCTGCGCCCGGCTGGCGCCAGCGGGCGGATCATCTGGCACAAGGAGCGCGCGCTGGGCGGCGTCGATGTCGTCCTGGTCCCGGGCGGCTTCACCTACGGCGATTACCTCCGGGCCGGCGCGCTGGCCGCGCAGTCCCCGGTGATGGACGCGGTGGTCGAGTTCGCCCGCGCCGGCGGTCCGGTCATCGGCATCTGCAACGGCTTCCAGATCCTGTGCGAGGCCGGCCTCCTCGACGGCGCGCTGGCCCGCAACGCCTCGCTTCACTTCGAGTGCCGCGACGTCCACCTGGTCGTCGAGGGGCGGCCGACCCCGTTCACCCACGCCATCCCGGCGGGCCGCGCGATCCGGATGTCGATCGCCCACGCCCAGGGGCGCTACGTCCACCCGGACGTGGACCGGCTCGAGGGGGAGGGCAGGGTGGTGTTCCGCTACGCGACCACCGACGGCGCGGTCATCGAGGCGGCCAACCCGAACGGGTCGCAGCGCAACATCGCCGGCGTGTGCAACGCGGAAGGCAACGTGCTCGGCCTCATGCCCCACCCGGAGCGCGCCTGCGAAGATCTGCTCGGCGAGGGCGGCGAGGACGGTCTCATGCTGTTCGAGTGCGCGCTGGCGTGGAAGGCCGGCGTCCCGGCGCGGGTCGGGGGCAAGCGGTGACGCCGGAGCCGGCCCGCCCGCGCGACCCGGCGGTGACCGCCCAGCTGGCCGCGGAGCACGGGCTGTCGGCCGACGAGTTCCGGCGGCTGTGCGACGCGCTCGGCCGCACCCCGACCTGGACCGAGCTCGGCATGGTGTCGGTCATGTGGAGCGAGCACTGCTCGTACAAGTCGTCGCGCGTCCACCTGGGCCAGCTGCCGACCACCGGCCCGCGCGTCATCCAGGGCCCGGGCGAGAACGCCGGCGTGGTCGACATCGGCGATGGCCAGGCGGTGGTCTTCAAGATGGAGAGCCACAACCACCCGTCGTTCATCGAGCCGTACCAGGGCGCGGCGACCGGGGTGGGCGGCATCTGCCGCGACGTCTTCACCATGGGGGCGCGGCCGATCGCGCTGGCCGACTGCCTGCGCTTCGGCCGGGCCGACCACCCGCGCACCGCGTACCTGCTCGGCGGCGTGGTGGCCGGGATCGGCGGCTACGGCAACTCGTTCGGCGTGCCGAACGTGGCCGGCGACGTCCGCTTCGACCCGAGCTACGACGGCAACATCCTGGTCAACGCGTTCTGCCTCGGCATCGCGCCGTCCGACCGCATCTTCCTCGGCACCGCCAGCGGGGTCGGCAACCCGGTGCTCTACGTCGGCGCGCGCACCGGGCGCGACGGCATCCACGGCGCGACCATGGCGTCGGCCGAGTTCGACGCCGACTCGGAGGCCAAGCGCCCGGCGGTGCAGGTCGGCGATCCGTTCATGGAGAAGCTCCTGCTCGAGGCCTGCCTCGAGCTCATGACCGGCGACGCCCTGGTCGGCATCCAGGACATGGGCGCGGCCGGGCTGACCTCGTCGTCGGTGGAGATGGCGGCGCGGGCCGGCTCGGGGGTCGACATCGATCTGGACCGGGTCCCGATGCGCGAGACCGCCATGACCGCGTACGAGCTGTGCCTGTCGGAGTCGCAGGAGCGGATGCTCATGGTGGTCCAGCGCGGCCGCGAGGCCGAGGCGCTGGCCGTGTTCGAGAAGTGGGATCTGGACGCGGCGGTGATCGGCGTGGTGACCGACAGCGGGCGCGTGGTCATGCGGATGGGCGGCGAGCTGTGTGCCGATCTGCCGGCCGGGCTCCTGGCCGAGGGGCTGAAGTACGACCGGCCGCGCCGCCGGCCGGCCTACCTGGACGCCACCGAGGGCTTCCGCTCGTCGACGGTGCCGATCCCGCGCGGCGAGGAGCTGGGCGAGATCCTGACCTCGCTCCTGGCCAGCCCCAACCTGGCCAGCAAGGAGTGGGTCTGGCGCCAGTACGACCACAACGTCCGCCACGCCACGGTGGTGCGGCCCGGCTCGGCGGCGGCCGGCGTGGTCCGCGTGCTGGTTCCGGGCCGCGAGCGGGCCAAGGCGGTCGCGATCACGGCCGGCTGCCCGCAGCGGATGGTCTACCTGGCCCCGTACGAGGGCTCGCGCCTGGCGGTGGCCGAGGCGTACGCGGCGCTGGTCGCGGTCGGCGCGTCACCGCTCGCGGTCACCGACTGCCTCAACTTCGGCAGCCCCGAGCGCCCTGAGATCATGTGGCAGTTTGCCGAGTCGGTGCGCGGGCTGGCCGACGCGTGCCGCGCGCTCGACACGCCGGTGGTGTCCGGCAACGTCTCTCTCTACAACGAGACCGAGGGCCAGCCGATCCGGCCGACCCCGATGATCGGCATGGTCGGCCTGCTCGACGACGCCGAGGCCCACGCCACCTCCTGTTTCCGCGTGGTCGGCGACCGGGTCGCGGTGGTGGTGGCGGCGGGCGGGCGGCTGGCCGGCGCGCTCGACGGATCCGAGTACCTCGACCGCATGCACGGGCGAGTCGAGGGGGTGCCGGCGCCGTTCGATCCGGCGCGCCATCGACCGGTGATGGAGGCGGTACGCCGGCTGGTCGCGGCCCGCCTGGTCCGCTCGGCCCACCCGGTCGCGGACGGCGGGCTGCTAGTCGGCCTGGCCGAATGCGCGATCGGCGGCAGCAGCCCGCTCGGCGTCGATCTGCGTCTGCCATGCGGCGCCGGAGAGCGCATCGACGAGCTGGTCTTCGGCGAGGCGCCGGCGCGCTTCATCGTCTCGTACGGTGACGAGCAGGCGCATGACGTCGAGGCCATGGTCCGAGGTCAAGGTGTCAGCCTGGTCCCGGTTGGCCGTGTCGGCGGCGATCGCCTTCGCGTCGCCATCGAAACGTCCGGACGGAACGCGGCGGCCCTCGAGGTCTCGCTCGACGCGCTCGAGCGCGCCTGGCGAGGTGGTCTCCAGGCCGCGATCGGCTGAGCCCGAGGTCGCCCCCGAGGCCGAGGTCGCCGCCGAGGCCAGGACCGGGCTCGGCTGGGCAGCCGGGGCGAGCGCCATCTGGCCGCGCGGCTCGGGCTGCTGCACGACGGCGGCCGGCAGGACCAGGAGCATCATCACCACCGCGGCGCTGAGACCCATGTCCACGCCGCGCCCGGTGGCCAGGCGTCCGCCGAGCAAGGCCGGCATGCGCCGGGGCAGCTGCACCGCGAACGCGAGCGCGAGCAGGACGCTGAGGACGAGCGACGTGTCGGCCGCGATCGCGCCCCAGCCGGATTGTTGCGAGAGCCTTACAATCGGCCACACATGGGCGATCTGCATGGTCGCCGCCACCCCGGCGACCGGGGTGCCCCAGCCGTGACCGGCCAGCCGGGCGACCCCGGCGACGGCCAGGATGGCAGCAATCCCGCAGATATCACCGGTCGGTCCGGGAATCGCGAGCGTGGCGCCGGCGGCGGTGAGGACCAGCAGTGCCTGGAACAGCGAGAGGAACCGCCAGGCCCTGTCCGAACCATCGGAAGAGGCCAAGTGTCCGCTCATGATTACAACTGTAAGGACCTTTCGTCCGAGCGTCCAGACAATTGTAAGGAGGAAGTTACATTTGCCACCTGATCGCGACAGGTGTCCCAAGCACTCGACTTCGCTCGGACGGGCCGACGAGTCGGGAGCCGCGGCGATGCCTCCCGGGACATCGCGAATCGAAAGGCATGTCCGCACTCTCCATGGGGATCGGCCCAGGTCTGGCCGTCTTTACCCTCCGTCTCACTTTTGTTCTCGCGTACACCGGGGTTGATCGGGCTTGTCCGCAACCCGTGCACCGCTCGTTACAATTGCTCCCCGCCGGGGGGTGAGCCGATCGGGGGCAGCCGGTCAGGCGGGCAGCCGGTCAGGCGGGCAGCCGGTCAGGCGGGCAGCCGATCAGGCGGGCAGATCGATCCGGAAGCGGGCCGCCAGCTCCGCCCGGCCCCGCGCGGTCACCCGGACGGCCCGGCTGGCCCTGACTCGCGCGAGCCAGCCGCGGGCCAGGAGCTGGGCAGCGAAGGCCGCGCCGAGCGCGCCGGCCAGGTGAGGGCGGCGCTCGCTCCAGTCCAGGCATGCGCGGGCCAGGGGGCGGCGTTCGCGCTCGAGCAGCGCCACGTCGATGTCGAGCTCGGCCAGGCCGTCGCGGCCGATCGAGGTGACCGCGAACCCGTCGCCGCGGCGGCGCAGCTGACCCCCGGCGAGGAGCGCGCCGGTGACCGCGCAGCCGAGCCAGCCGGCCAGGTGGTCGTAGCAGGTGCGAGCCAGGCGCAGCTCGCGCGCCGAGGCCACCGCCGGCTCGGTCATGGCGAGCGCGGGCGGGGCCAGCCGGGCCAGGGCCTCGAGCAGGTGGACCACCGCCGGCGCGGCGAGCCGGTAGCAGCGCATGCGCCCGCGAGCGGCGCACGTGACCAGGCCGCCGGCCTCGAGCCGGGCCAGGTGGGAGCTGGCGGTCGACGGCGACACCCCGGCGCGGCGGGCGAGGTCACCGGCGGCGAGCTCGGCGCCCTCGAGCAGCGCGGTCAGGATGGCGGCGCGCGACGGGTCCGCGATCAGCGCGGCCACCGCCGCGATGTCAGGATCGACGCGCATCCGCATCCACGGGCGCCCGGCCGGGGGCGGGCGAGGTGGGCGCACCGGTCGCGCTCGCCGGGCCACCGCTCCACAGGTCGGCGTGGCGCTCGCGGACCGCGGTGATCAGGCGGTCGCGCGACAGCGGGCCGCCGAAGCGGAGCCGGTCCCACCGCGCGAACTCCCGCACCATGCCGTCGAGCAGGTCCACGTCGCGGCGGAGGGCGGCCCGCCAGGCGACGTCGCCGCGGCGCGCGCCGGCCACGAGGTCCTCGATCGAAGCGATCAGCCGGGCCTTCTCGGCGATCGCGGCCGGGCTCACCCGGCGAAGGCATGCCCCGTACTCGCCGGCGAGGTAGGCGGTCCACTCCTCCTCGATGTGCGCCGCCGACGCGTCCATCGCGCGGGCGGTCAGCTCCTCGCCGAGGCGGCGCGCGAACCAGGCCGGCAGCGGCCCGACCCCGCCGGCGGCGTCGTGCAGCTCGAAGTAGTCGGGCGGGACCATCTCGGTCCGGTCGGGCAGGAGGTAGGTCGGGCGCGGCAGGCGCCGCTCCGAGATCAGCCGGCGGACCTGGTCCGCGGTCTCGCCGCGCCAGGCGCACGCGGCGGCCAGGGTCAGGAAGTCGCGCCGCACGTAGGCGACGTCGTCGGCGCCGAGGGCGGGGAGGGCGTCCGGATCGGGCTGGGCCATGTCCAGAGCCTGCCACGGGCGCATTTTCATGCGCATCGAAACGTCCCCGCGGTCGGCGCGGCCTCGATCGGCCAGCGCCCTCGCTACATCGCCAGCGCGCGCAGCTTGCGCAGCAGCTCGCGCGCCGTCTCCATGTCGGTGGCCGACGAGCGCAGCGCCTCGCGGATGAGCTCGAACGAGGCGCGCGGGATCACCGCGGCGTACTGGTCGAACTCTCCCTCGGCCGCCATCACGTTGATGCGAAGGTTGGACAGGACGTCGTTCAGCCCGGAAACGATTTCGCCGGCGGTCTGCGCGATCGCCCCGGCTCGCTGCACCATCGCGTCGCCGCCCTCGCGCCGCGAGGTGGCCTCCAGCTCGGCCACCCGCGCCTTGAGCCGATCGCGCTCCTCGCCCAGCCGGACCACCTCGTCGTCCATCTGCTCGAGCCGCGCGGCTCCCTCGCCGCCGCCGCGGTAGATGCGCAGCTCCGACATGAGCTGGTCCACCCGCCGGCGCAGGCGCGGCACCTCCTCCGGGTCGGTCGGGCCGTGACCGAGGCCCTGGCCGATCCCCCCCGACCCATCACCCTGCATGGGCCCGGGCACCGCCCCGAAATTGCCTCGCTCGGGCAAGGGCTCGGTCGGTCCGTGCGCGCGGGCCGCCGACGCCGACGTCTCGACGAAGCGCAGCCACAGGCTCCCGCAGCGGACCGCGTCCCCGTGGCGCAGCCCGTGCCGCATCACGCGCTGCTCCTGATAGAAGACGCCGTTCGAGCTGCCCATGTCCTCGACGACGTACTGCCCGTTCATGAGCACCACGCGGGCGTGATGGCGCGACACCATCGCGTCCTCCGAGCGGATCGCGCACTCCATCGCTCGCCCGACCAGGATCTCTCCCGCGCCCAGCTCGACCGAGCCTTCCACGCCTTGCGCGTCGCGCCAGAGCAGCCGGCTCACAGGAGGATTGTTAGGCAATGGTTTGAACTTCGACAAGTTCCGGCGGGGCTCGCCGTCGCCTGTCGAGGGGGATACTCGCGCTGAACGCGCCGTGCTCTTCGATCCCGGTTTCCGCCCGGCAGTGTGGGCCGCGCGTGCTACAAGGAACCCAGATGTGCGGCATATTCGGCATCTACGGCCACGACGAAGCGGCCAACATCGCCTACCTCGGTCTCCACGCGCTACAGCACCGGGGCCAGGAATCAGCCGGCATCGCCACCAGTGAAGGTGGCCGGCTCCACCGCCACGTGGCCATGGGCCTGGTCTCGGAGCGATTCGGCAAGGAGACCCTCGCCGAGCTGCCCGGCCGCGCCGCCATCGGTCACGTGCGCTACTCGACCAGCGGCAGCTCGGAGCTGCGCAACGCGCAGCCGTTCGTGTTCGAGTACTCGCACGGCGGCCTGGCCATCTGCCACAACGGCAACCTGGTCAACGCCACCGAGATCCGCGCGCGCCTCGAGCGCCAGGGATCCATCTTCCAGACCTCGAGCGACACCGAGGTCATCGTCCACCTCCTGGCCCAGATCCGCGAGGGGGACCTTCTCGATCGGTTCACCGCCGCGCTGCGCCAGGTCACCGGCGCGTACTCGCTCCTCCTGCTCAGCGAGGGGCGGCTCATCGCCGCGCGCGATCCGCACGGCTTCCGCCCGCTCGTGCTCGGCCGGCTGCGCGACTCGTACGTGTTCGCGTCGGAGACGTCCTGCTTCGACCTCATCGAGGCCGAGTTCATCCGCGAGATCGAGCCGGGCGAGGTGGTCGTCGCTGACGGGGTCGCGGTGCGCTCGTTCCGCCCGTTCGAGCCGGTCAAGCCGCGCTTCTGCGTGTTCGAGCACGTCTACTTCGCCCGCCCCGACAGCCTGCTCAACGGGCGCTCGGTCTATCGCGCGCGCGAGCGCATGGGTCGCCGCCTGGCCATCGAGCACCCGGCCGAGGCCGACGTGGTGCTGCCGGTGCCCGACTCGGGCGTTCCGGCCGCGATCGGCTACTCGCAGCAGTCCGGCATCCCGCTCGAGATGGGGCTCATCCGCTCGCACTACGTCGGCCGCACCTTCATCGAGCCGCAGGACTCGATCCGCCACTTCGGCGTCCGCCTGAAGCTCAGCCCGGTCCGCTCGGTGGTGGACGGCAAGCGCATCGCGGTCATCGACGACTCGCTGGTCCGCGGCACCACGTCGCGCAAGATCGTCACCATGCTGCGCGGGGCGGGCGCCGCCGAGGTCCACCTGCGCATCAGCGCGCCGCCGACCACGAACCCCTGCTACTACGGCATCGACACGCCGACCCGCGAGGAGCTGATCGCGAGCTCGCACAGCGCCGATGAGATCCGCTCCTACATCGGCTGCGACACGCTCGGCTACCTGTCCCACGACGGGATGATCGCCGCCACCCACCCGTCGCCGGTCGAGGGCGGCGAGCCCGGCGCCGGCTACTGCTCGGCCTGCTTCACCGGCGCCTACCCGGTGCCGATCCCGAACGCCGATCGCGAGCGCGCTCCGCGGCCGGCGCCGCAGATTCACCCCGCCGCCGACCCCTCGCCGCTGGTCCCGCTGCGCCGGCTCAAGCACTGATTCGGCGCCGGGCGGGGCCTCGGATCTTCCCTTCGGACGACGGGAAGATCCGATGCAGTAGTGCTAGCTTTCGCCACCAGACGTCATGGCCATCGAC
The DNA here is from genome assembly GCA_035489015.1 of Kofleriaceae bacterium. Taxonomy (GTDB): domain Bacteria; phylum Myxococcota_A; class Polyangia; order Haliangiales; family Haliangiaceae; genus DATFRY01. The sequence goes on from DATHKR010000270.1 coordinate 11,893, forward strand.
GACGACATCGACATCAAGGGCATCCGGTCCCACCTTGCGGAGCTCGGCGACAAGCTGGACGAGCTCCGGGGGCATCTTTGACGTAGTGGGCAAGCGCAAGCGGGTCTCCGAGCTGGAGTCGATCGCCGGCAAGCCGGACTTCTGGGAGCGCCAGGCCGAGGCCCAGGCGGTGCTCAAGGAGACCAAGCTGGCCACGTCGACCATCGAGTCGTTCGAGGCGCTCGACCGCAAGCTGGCCGACGCGGTGGTGCTGCTCGACCTGGCGGTGGAGGCGGCCGACGGCGACTCGGCGCGCGAGGCCGGCCAGCTCGCCGATCAGGTCGACACCAGCATCGAGGAGATGGAGTTCCATCGCATGCTGTCCGGCGAGCACGACGGCGGCAACGCGGTGGTCGAGATCAACTCGGGGGCCGGCGGGGTCGACGCCGCCGACTGGGCCCAGATGCTGGTCCGCATGATCGTGCGCTACGCCCAGCGGCAGGGCTGGAAGGTGGACCTGCTCGACGAGCAGCCGGCCGAGGAGGCCGGCATCAAGAGCGCGACCCTGGTGGTCGAGGGCCCGTACGCGTACGGCCTGCTCAAGGCGGAGACCGGCGTGCACCGCCTGGTCCGCATCTCGCCGTTCGATCAGAACGCGCGCCGGCAGACCTCGTTCGCGGCGGTGACCATCACGCCGGATCTGGACGAGGAGATCGATCTGGACATCCCGGAGACCGACCTGCGCATCGACGTCTACCGGGCCGGCGGCGCCGGCGGGCAGCACGTCAACAAGACCGAGAGCGCGGTGCGCCTCACCCACCTGCCGACCGGCCTGGTCGTGCAGTGCCAGAACGAGCGCTCGCAGCACAAGAACAAGTCGCAGGCGATGCGCGTCCTGCGCTCGCGCCTGTACGACCTGCGCAAGGCCGAGGCGGACGAGCGCGCGGCCAACGCGGTCGAGCGCAAGAAGATCGAGTGGGGCTCGCAGATCCGCTCGTACGTGCTCGCTCCGTACCAGCAGGTCACCGATCACCGCACCGACGTGAAGGTCGGCAACGTCGAGGCGGTGCTCGACGGCGCGATCGACGAGCTCATCCGCGCCTATCTGCTCCAGGCCGGATCCGGCTCGAACGCGCGCGGCTGAGGCTACTTCCTGGGCTTGCCGGCCGGGGCCTTGGCCGCCTTCGGGTCGGCCGGGTCCGGCTTGCCGACCGCGGCCAGCGCCGTGCGCGCCGCCGCCTCTGCCTTCGGGCTGCGGTGCCCGGGCGGAAGTGACGCGTAGAACGCGACCGTCGCCTTGCGGGCGGCGCGCTCCGCCTTCCGATCGCCGCGCGCCTTGTGGATGTCGGCGACCAGGGTCAGCGCGCGCCCCTTGCGCGGCCCGTAGATGAGGCCCACCGCGCGCTGGGCCGACGCCAGCGCCTCGTCGAGCTTGCCGATCTGGAGCTGGATCCAGGCCAGGCGATAGGGCGGGTCGTACTGGTCGGGCAGCTCGGCGGCCATCCGCTCGAGGTCCGGCACCAGCTTCTCTCCCTCGCCGAGGTAGGCGTACACCTCCGAGCGCGGCCACACGTACGTCATCCGACCCCACGCGGTGGTCGCGGCCGCGGTCGCGCCGTCGAGCATCTCGCGCTCGCGGACCGCCATCGCCCTGGCGGTCGCCGGGTCGCCCAGCTCCTCGGCCAGCTCGCGCAGGCGGACCAGCGCGTCGCTGCGGTCGTCGATCGAGAGCGGCGCGTCGGGGGCGTCGACCGCCGCGGCGACCGCCGTGCGCAGACGCTCGCGCAGGCCGCGCGCCTTGGCCTCGTCGAGTGAGGCGGCGCACTCGTCGGCGTAGTACGCGAAGTCGGTGACGCTCGCGGTCTTGCCCTGGCCAGCGCGATCGACCTCGCGCATCCCGAGATCGGCGCAGCCGGCCAGGTCGTCGCCGCGGAAGCGCGCCGCGATCTGCTTGAGCAGCACGTCGGCGGTGCGCGGCCAGTCCGGCGGCGCCGCGGCCAGCGCCTTGCCGTACGCCTGATCGGCCGCCTTCATCTCGCCGCTCGCCGCGGCGCGGTCGCCGATCCGGACCAGCGCGGCCGGCGAATCGGCGGCCAGCGATCCGGCCGCCGCCATGGCGTCCTGGTGGCCGGCCTCGCCGTTGTCGAGCAGCTCGCGCAGCTGGGCGAGCGACGCCGCGCCCAGGTGACGCGCCTGCACCGCCTCACCCTCGGGGCTGACCACGTAGAACGTCGGCCACACCTCGACCGAGAACCGGGTCAGGAGCTCGGCGTTCTGCGGCCGATCGGTGTCGATCTCCAGCCACACGAACCGGTCGAGGTATGGCGCCAGGCTCGGGTCGACCATCACAACCTGCTTCATCGAGAGACAGGTGTGGCACCACGGAGCCCACATATCGACGAAGAGCGGCTTCTTCTCGCTGCGGGCGCGGGCCAAAGCGCCCGCGTAGTCGTCGGAGATCCAGGGAATCTTCACCTGGGCCGCGGCGGGCGCGGCCGCCTTGTCGGCCGGCGCGCTGGTCGGCGTCGGCGTCGGGCTGGCGGCGGCTCCGGCGGCGGGCGCATCGCTCGTCTTCGGTGCCGCCCGCTCTCCATCTGCCTCGCGACTGCGACATCCACCGGCGCCGAGCGAGACGGCCACCGCCAGCGAGAGGACCACGCCCGAGCGGGCCCGCCGGACTGCGTTTCCCATGGGGCTGCGCATAGCACGAAACAGTCCCATCGATTACAGTTTCGCGCCGATGGCGGACCAGGACGGAAGCGACTCAGCGCGCGGCGGCAAGCCCGAAGCGGCCGAGGGCTCGCTCGGCCGGATCATGGCCGAGCGGCGCGAGAAGGCCGCGCGCATCCGCGAGGGTGGACGCAACCCGTATCGCAACGATGTCCGTCCGACGCACACCTGCGGCGAGGTGCGCGCGCGCTACGAGCCGACCCGCCCCGAGCCCGCCGCCCCGGGCACCAAGGCGCCCGAGCCCGGCATCGTCCCGATCGACGGCGAGGTCGTGCGCCTGGCCGGTCGCGCGGTCGCCCGCCGCGGCTTCGGCAAGACCGTCTTCATGCCGATCCGCGACGGATCCGGCGACCTGCAGCTGTTCCTCAACATCGACAGCCTCGACCCGACCGACTTCGCCGAGGTGCTGCCCGACATCGACGTCGGCGACATGGTCGCCGCCGAGGGGGTCGCGTTCTGGACCAGGCGCGGCGAGCTCTCGCTCCTGTGCCGTCGGGTGTGGCTGGTCACCAAGTCGCTGCGCCCGCTGCCGGAGAAGTGGCACGGCCTCACCGACGTCGAGATCCGCTACCGCCAGCGCTACCTCGACCTGGCCACCAACCCGGAGGTGCGCGACGTCTTCCGCCAGCGCTCGCGCATCGTGTCCGGCATCCGCGCCTATCTCGACCGCCACGACTTCCTCGAGGTCGAGACCCCGATGATGCACACGGTGATCGGCGGCGCGGCGGCGCGTCCGTTCATCACCCAGCACAACGCGCTCGACATGCGCCTCTACATGCGCATCGCCCCGGAGCTCTATCTCAAGCGCCTGGTGGTGGGCGGCTTCGAGCGGGTCTACGAGATCGGCCGCAACTTCCGCAACGAGGGGCTGTCGCGCACGCACAACCCCGAGTTCACGATGCTGGAGTTCTACCAGGCCTACGCCACCTACGAGGACCTCATGGCTCTGACCGAGGAGCTGGTGGTCGAGCTGGCGCGCGACGTGGTCGGCTCGGTCCAGGTCGTCTGCGACGGCGCGACCATCGATCTCACCCCGCCGTGGCGGCGGCTGACCGTGCGCAACGCGGTCATCGGCGCCGGGGTCAGCGAGGAGGTGTTCGACGATCCAGTCGCCGCCGCCGAGGCCGCCATCGCCGCCGGCGCGGCGCCCGACGCGGTGCTGGGCGCGCTGCTCGAGGGCCTGGCCACCGGCGACGCGACCGCGCTGGGCGGGGCGCGCGAGCTGGGCGGGCGGTTTCGCAAGCCCGAGGAGCGCGGCGCGATCGCCCGCGCGATCAGCGAGCGCCTGAGCGAGCACGACCGGCGCGTGCGGGCCGGCGCGCTCGCGTTCCTGGTCTTCGAGCACCGGGTCGAGGCCTCGCTGGTCCAGCCCACCTTCCTGTGCGACTTCCCGGTGGCGGTGTCGCCGCTGGCCCGGCGCAAGGAGTCGGATCCGGCGCTGGTCGACCGCTTCGAGCTGTTCGTCGGCGGCCGCGAGGTCGCCAACGGCTTCAGCGAGCTGAACGATCCGGACGACCAGCGCGCCCGCTTCCAGGCCCAGCTGCGCGCCCGCGAGCAGGGCGCGGCCGAGACCATGGACTACGACGAGGACTACTGCCGGGCGCTCGAGGTCGGCATGCCGCCGACCGCAGGGGAGGGGATCGGCATCGATCGCCTGGCCATGCTGCTGACCGGGCAGACCTCGATCCGCGACGTCATCCTGTTCCCGCTCATGCGGGCCGAGTAGCTGCCCCGTGCGCCCACCCGGATTCCAGTGGTTCGTCGCCTGGCGCTACCTCATGGCACGGCCGCGCCGGGTGAGCGGGATCATCGTGGTGTTCGCCACCGTGTTCGCGTGGGTGGCGGCTGGCGTCGGGTACGCGATCCAGATGGATCCGGTCACCGACGAGTTCATCGCGGCCAGCAACCCGCTGCCGATGTGGCTGCCGATCGGCTACGGCCTGGCCCTCTCGCTGGCCGCGGTGCTGTTCCTGACCGCGGTGGTTCGCCTGCGGATCGGCCCGCAGCCGCGCCGCTCGCCGATCTTCATCGCGCTGGCCGGGCTGGCCGCGCTGGCCCAGCTGGCGATCGCCTCGCTCCTGTCCGGCGACGACCCGGCCGCCGCCGACGGGATCATGGATCTGCCGGGGCTGCGCGATCAGTCGCCGGCCTGGCTCGGCCCGCCGGTGCTGATCGCCGTGGCCCTGGCGCTGGCCGCGCTCATCGCCTCGTTCGTGCTCGAGCAGGGAAGGGCGCGCACGACCGCGCGGCGGGCCGCGGCGCTGGCCGCGGCGATGATCCCGGTCGCCCTGGCCCACGTCTGCTGGTGGCGGATCGTCGACTTCGGCCAGCTCGAGCTGGGCGGGGCCGACATCAACCACCACGCGCCGGTCGTCCTCACCATCGTGGGCGGGCTCGCGATCGCGCTGTGCACCCTGTCGCTCATCCTGCTCGGGATCCGCTACTTCTTCACCTTCTTCACCACGGTGTCGATGGGCGGCGTCGCGATCGGGACGATGGCGCTGGTCATCACGCTGAGCGTGATGAGCGGCTTCGAGACCGATCTGCGCGGCAAGATCCTCGGCTCCAACGCCCACGTGCTCATCACCCGGCACGACGAGGCGCCGTTCACCGGCTACGGCAAGGTGATGGACCTGGCCGCCGGGGTTCCCGGCGTGGTGGCGGAGACGCCGTACCTGACCAGCGAGGTGGTGATCGCCGGGTCGAGCAACTACTTCAACGTCGTCATCAAGGGGATCGACCCGCGCTCCATCGCACGGGTGACCAACCTGGGCGACGATCTCGACGACGAGCAGGCGCTCGACCGGATGTGGCCGCTGGCCGACGACGGCGGGGTGACCGGTCCCCCGCCGGACGCGGGCCCGGGCGGCGGCGCGAAGCCGGGCAAGCGCGAGCCGGGGCTCACCGATCCGGCGCCGGAGGATCTCGAGGTCGAGGAGGCGCCGCCGACCGACTGGAGCGGGGCGCCGGCCGCCGGCACAGCCCCGACCGCCCCGCCGCCGACGGCACCGCCGCCGACCGCCCCGCCGCATGGCCGCCTCGACCCCGCGCCGGCCGATCTCGAGTCGGTCGACGAACAGCCGACCGACTGGAGCGGCGGTCTCACCGAGGCCGCGCCTCCGCCCGATGCCGGCCCCTCGCGCGAGCCGCTGGTCGACCGCGAGGGCGTGACCGGCCACGACCCGGACGACCCCGACGCGCCCGACGATCCGGACGAGCGCGACGAGCCGCGCCGGCCCGACCGCGACCACGGCGGGCACCGCCTCGACGACTCCGACTGGCTTCCGCCGCCGGCCCGCGAGCTGGATCCGGCCATCGCCGCGCTGCCCGGCGTGCTGGTCGGGCGCGAGCTGGTCAAGCAGATCAACCTGTACGAGGGCCAGGAGGTGAAGGTCATCTCCCCGCTCGGCCAGAACACGGTCATCGGCCAGACCCCGTACATCAAGCCCTACCGGGTCGCCGGCGTGTTCTTCACCGGGATGTACGAATACGACCTCAAGCGGGTCTACGTCGAGCTCGGCACCCTTCAGGACTTCCTCGATCTGCCCGACGCGGTCACCGGCATCGAGATCCGGGTGCGCGATCCCGAGGACACCGACGCGGTCACCGCCTCGATGCGCGCCTTGCTCGGCCCCGACTACATCGTTCAGGACTGGAAGGAGCTGAACCGCAGCCTCTTCTCCGCGCTCAAGCTGGAGAAGATCGCCATGTTCCTGGTCCTCGCGATCATCATCCTGGTCGCTTCGTTCTCGATCGTCGGCAACCTCATCATGGTGGTCATCGAGAAGGCGCGCGAGATCGCCGTCCTCAAGACCCTGGGCGCGTCCGACGTCGGCGTCACCCGCATCTTCATCGTGCAGGGCTTCTTCATCGGCCTGGTCGGCACCATCATCGGGATGATCCTCGGCCTCGGGGCCTGTATCCTGGCCGAGCGCTACGGCGTCGGCATCCCGCCGGACGTCTACTACATCGATCGGCTGCCGGTGCACGTCGAGCCGTCCGCGGTCTTCCTGGTCGCCGCTGCCGGCGTGCTCATCAGCGTCGGCGCGACGATCTATCCGGCGCAGATCGCCGCGCGTATGCGCCCGGTGCAGGGCCTCCGCTACGAGTAGAGCGGTCCGGCACCCACCGGGTGTGCCTGAAGTCCCGTCGGGCATCCGGCCACACTGTGAACCCCCGGTCACGCGGCCCGGCGCACAGGTGGCTGATATCAGGCGGCGTGCCGGCGGCATGGTTTCTGTTTAGAATGGCCGCCATGAAGCGCATCGCCTCCCTTGCTCTCGCTCTCCTCGGACTCGCCGCCGCCGCCCCGGCGGCTCACGCGAGCAGCTACGCGCTGCTCGGCTTCGGCCCCAAGGCCGGCACCGGCGGCGACCTCGGCGACTCCGCCAACGGCGACACCCGCACCCTGCGCGCCGGGCTGGGGCAGCGGATCGGCCCGGTCGGCCTCGAGGGATCTCTGTTCGGCGCCGACCTCATCGGCACCGGCGGGCGCACCTTCAACGACGGCCGCGAGTTCTGGACCCTGTCGGCCGGCCTCGACCTCAAGGGCTTCTTCACCATCGTCGGACCCATCGAGCTGTTCGGCAAGGCCGGCATCAACCACACCTGGGTGCAGGGCAACGAGCTGTCCGGCACCGGCTGGGACGTCGGCGCCGGCGTGCAGTTCGTGCTCGACCTGCCGCTCGGCTACGCCGCGGTGTGGGCCGATTTCACCTACCAGGATCTCGGCCTCAGCGACGACAACATCGACGTCGACGGGAGCCTGAACATGGTCATGGTGGGCGCGTCGATCGGCCTCTGAGATCGACCCGCACCAGCTGCCAGTCGGGCATGATCTCCGCGCCGACCCCGCGGTAGAGCGCCTTGGCGTCCTCGTTCCAGTCGAGGACGAACCACTCGAAGCGCCCGCAGCCGCGCCGCTCGGCCTCGTCGCGCAGCTCGGCGAGGAGCCGGGTGGCCACCCCGCGCCGGCGGGCCGACGGGTGCACGAACAGGTCCTCGAGGAACAGCGTCGGCAGCGCGCGGAACGTCGAGTAGGACTCGAAGCAGGCCGCGTAGGCCACCACGCGGCCGCCGTCGTCGGCCACCCACAGGTCGACCCGCGGCGGGCTGCGCTCGAACGCGTCGCGAACCAGCCGCCCGGCGGCGTCGTCGTCGGGGGGCGGCAGGCGCTCGAACTCGGCCAGGCAGCGGATGAGGTCGACCACGGCGGGGCCGTCCTCGCGGGTCGCGCGGCGGATCTCCATGAAAGGCTGGTTTATCTCGTTTTGCCCGCCAGGCGTCGGGCAACGGTGCCGAGCCAGGAGGGGTCTCATCGCGTTGACATGGCGTCGCTGCCTGGTTAAGTTCCGGCACCTTTTAGGGAAATCGCGTGTCCGACACCGCCCTCAACCCCGAATCAAACCCCGCGGCGCGCGGCGCCTCGGCTCTCGTCCCCGGTCCGGGCGGACCGCTCGCTTACTCCGCCGGCCCCGGTGACACCTCGGCCCGCCGCTCCGTCGGTGCGCGGCTCGAGGTGGTGGAGCTGCAGAAGGTCTTCGAGCACGGTGGCAACACCCTGCAGGTCCTCCGCGGCATCACCTTCACCCTCGAGGCCGGCGAGATGGCCGCCATCGTCGGTCCGTCCGGGGTCGGCAAGTCCACGCTGCTTCATATCCTCGGCACGCTCGATCTCCCCTCGTCCGGTTCGCTTCGCTTCGACGGGCTCGACGTCACCCGGCTCGGCTCGTCGGCGCTGGCCGAGTTCCGGAACCGGTCGATCGGCTTCGTCTTCCAGTTTCACCACCTCCTGCCCGAGTTCACCGCGCTCGAGAACGCGATGATGCCCTGCCTGATCCAGCGCCTGCCCCACGCGGAGGCCGAAGCGCGCGCCGCGCACATCCTCGAGCGCGTCGGCCTGGGCCGACGGCTCACCCACAAGCCGGGCGAGCTGTCAGGTGGCGAGCAGCAGCGCGTCGCGCTCGCCCGCGCCATGGTGCTCGAGCCGGCGGTGCTGCTGGCCGACGAGCCGACCGGCAACCTCGACTCGCACACCGGCCAGGAGATCCACTCGCTCCTGGTCGAGCTCAACCGCGAGCGCGGCTCGACCATGCTCATCGTGACCCACAACCCCGACCTCGCCGCCCTCATGCCGCGCACGCTGCGCATGGTCGACGGCGGGCTGGTCGACGAGCGCGCCTGACATGACCAACGTGCGGGGATGGGCCGCCGCCCTCGTGGCCGCTGCGGCACTGACGGCCGGCGCAGGCGTGGCGCGCGCCCAGCTGGGCGCCGATCTGCGCGCCGAGCTCAGCGACGCGTCCGATCTGGTGGGCCAGCGGGTCGACCAGGTGCAGTTCAGCGGCAACCGGAAGGTGGAGGACGACGCGATCCGCGCCAACCTCCTCACCCGGGCCGGCGGGACGCTCGACCTCGAGAAGGTGCGCGAGGACGTCCGCGCGATGTGGAAGCTCGGCTTCTTCGAGGACGTGCGGGTGCAGGCGACCCGCGGTCCGCGCGGCGGCGTCATCATCATCTTCGCGGTCAAGGAGAAGCCGTCGGTCCGCAAGATCTTCGTCAGCGGCAACGACGAGCTGGAGCTGGACAAGATCAACGAGGTCCTCGACCTCAAGCGCGACTCGATCCTCGACGTCACCAAGATCAAGCTGAACCGCGAGAAGGTCCACGACCTCTACGTCGAGAAGGGCTACTACCTGGCCTCGGTCGACTACGAGGTGAAGCCGGTCAACGAGTCCGAGGTCGACGTCTGGTTCGTGGTCGACGAGCACTCCAAGGTGCAGATCCGCGACGTCTCGTTCATCGGCAACCGGCGCATCCCCGACGACGAGCTGGCCAACGTCATCGGGACCCGCCGCGGCGGCGCGATGTCGTTCCTGACCGACTCCGGCATCTACCAGGAGGATCAGTTCGAGCGCGACCTCCTCATCATCACGGCCTACTACTACGACCGCGGCTTCATCAACGTGAAGCTGGGCACGCCGCAGATCCGGCTGTCGCGCGACAAGAAGTACATGTACCTGTCGATCCCGATCGACGAGGGGCCGGTCTTCGACATCGGCTCGGTCAGCTTCAAGGGCGACCTCATCGGGCCCAAGAGCGACTACTACGAGCGCCTCACCATCAAGCCGGGCGAGGTGTTCAACCGCAGCAAGGTCGGCGAGGACATCAACAAGCTCAACGACTACTACAAGGACAAGGGCTACGCGTACGTCAACATCACGCCGATCACCCGGGTCGACCTCGCCAAGCTGACCGTCGGCCTCGACTTCGAGATCGAGAAGGGCAAGAAGGTCTACTTCGAGCGGATCAACATCCACGGCAACGGCAAGACCCGCGACAAGGTCATCCGCCGCGAGATGAAGATCTCCGAGGGGGAGCTGTACAACCAGACCGACCTCGACCTGTCGAAGGCCCGCGTCACCGCGCTCGGCTACTTCGAGAAGGTGGACGTGTCGACCGAGCGCGGCTCGTCGGACGAGTTCATCGAGGTCAACATCGAGGTGGCCGAGCGGCCGACCGGCACGTTCCAGATCGGCGCCGGCTTCTCGTCGGTCGAGAACTTCATCGCCCAGGCCCAGATCTCGCAGAACAACCTGTTCGGGCGCGGCCAGACCCTGGCCCTGCAGGCCCAGCTGTCCAGCCTGCGCCAGCTGTTCCTGCTCCGCTTCATCGAGCCGTACTTCCTCGACACCAACTGGACGTTCGCGTTCGACCTGTTCAACCAGAGCCGCGCCTTTTCGCAGAACCTGGCCCGCAACTCGAGCGGTGGAAACCTGACCTGGGGCTACCCGATCAGCTACGAGACCCGCGCGTTCGTCACGTACAAGCTCGAGGACGCCAACGTGTCGACCGGCTCGGCCGGCTTCGCCAGCATCGGCTCGATCCGCGAGCCGATCGTCGCCCAGCAGGTCGCCAACCTGTACCGCGGCGGGGTCACCTCGTCGGTGCGCGGCTCGATCCAGTACGACTCGCGCAACAACCGCCTGTTCCCGACCGCGGGCTGGTACGACCAGGCCTTTGTCGAGGTGGCCGACGACTACACCGGCTCGCAGAACGTGTTCCTCCGCTACGGCGGGTTCCTGCGCCATTACCGGCCGCTGGTCGGTCCGTTCGTCCTGCACCTCAACGGCGAGGTCGGCGTGACGGTGAGCCGCGATCCGCTCGGCGTGCCGATCATCGAGCGCTACTTCGTCGGCGGCATCTTCGATGTGCGCGGCTTCCGGCCCCGCACGCTCGGCCCGGTCCTCGCGGTCAGCCGGCCCGGCGACGTCGGGCAGCCGCTCAGCCAGATCGCGCTGGGCGGCAACATGCAGGTCATCCTCAACAGCGAGATCGAGTTCCCGCTGTTCGAGCGGGTCGGCATCTCCGGGGTGGTGTTCTTCGACGCCGGCAACGCGTACAACCTCGAGGATCGCTACTGCAACGGGTCGACCCAGACGTCCGACCTGTCGCCCAAGTTCAACCCGTGCTTCGACTTCCCCACCTCGCTCACCGAGGGCATCCGGCGATCGGTCGGCTTCGGCTTCCGCTGGGTGTCGCCGATCGGGCCGCTCCGCTTTGAATGGGGTATCCCGCTGGACCGTCAGGTCGGGGAAGATTCGCTGGTGTTCGAGTTCACGATCGGCAACTTCCTCTAGTCCCGGGACCGCGCCGTCGTCGTCCGTTGACCGCTCGCGGGACCCGGGGTAGGAAAGTGCCCCGGAGGTCTTCATGAATCGCTCTCTCGCCATCGCGTTCCTGGGTGTTGCCATCATCGCCGTCGGCGTGCTCCGACCCGACACCAGCGACGCGGCCGGTGGTCCCACCAAGCCGCCCAAGATCGGCTACGTCGACCTGCAGCGCAGCCTCAACGAGACGGGGGCCGGCAAGCGGGCCAAGGGCAGGCTGGAGGGCGACAAGAAGAAGAAGCAGGGCGAGCTCGACAAGAAGCAGAAGGAGCTGCAGGGCTTCGCCGCCGAGCTGGACAAGCAGCGCGTGGTGCTCAAGCCCGACGTGCTGCGCCAGCGCGAGAAGGAGCTGCAGGAGAAGTACGTGCAGCTGCAGGAGCGCTACTTCCAGCTGCAGCAGGACCTCGCCAAGCAGGAGGCGCAGCTGGTCCGCGAGATCTTCGGCAAGGCGGCCCCGGTCATCCAGGAGATCGCCAAGCGCGACGGCTACACGATGATCCTCGAGAAGAACGAGGGGGCGGTGCTGTGGGCGGATACCACGCTCGACATCACCACCGAGGTCAACACGAAGCTGAAATGACAGGGCTCGGCGTCCCGGTGCTATAACCGCGGCGCATGGACAGCCCGACCGCGCCGCCGATCGCCGTCTCCGCGCAGGAGATCCTCTCGATCCTGCCGCACCGCTATCCGTTCCTGCTGGTCGACCGCGTGCGCGAGGTCGAGGCGGACCGCATCGTCGCGATCAAGAACGTGACCTGGAACGAGCCGTTCTTCCAGGGTCACTTCCCGGGCATGCCGATCATGCCGGGCGTGCTCCAGATCGAGGCGATGGCCCAGGCCGGGGCGATCATGGCCGTGCGCCAGGGCGACTTCGATCCGGCCACGCAGGTCGTCTTCTTCATGGCGATCGACAACGTGAAGTTTCGCAAGCCGGTCACGCCGGGGGATCAGCTCGTCATCGAGGTGGTGCCGCTCCGCAAGGGCCGCATCTGGAAGATGAAGGGCGAGATCCGGGTCGACGGCCAGCTGGTATCGCAGGCCGAGTTCGTGGCCACGATGGCTCCGCGGCCGGCGTGATGCGCGGCGTTCGAGTGGCGAGCGCGGCCGTGGCCGTGGTTGCGGCGGTCGCCGGCGCCGGGTGCAAGGGCGAGCGCAAGCGCGAGATCGGCCTGGCCCACCGCGACGGCGGCCCGCCGGTCGTGATCGTGGAGCAGCCGACCGAGAGCGGGGCGGTCGGTCCGCTCGAGCGCGAGAAGGAGCCCAACGATCAGCGCGACCAGGCGGCCGCGCTGCCGCTGCCCGGCGGCGTGAACGGCGCGCTGGCCAGCGCCGACGACATCGACTTCTACCGGATCGAGGCGGGCGCGGCCCGCGCGGTGGTGATCCGACTGACCGGGCCGGCCGCCGACGAGGGCGGGGTCGATCTGGTGCTCGAGCTCCACGACGCCGACGGCAAGGTGGTGGCGCGATCCGATCGCGGCCCGGCCGGGACGATGGAGGGGCTGCCCGGCGCGCCGCTGGCCGCGCGGGCGGTCTACTTCGCCTCGGTCACCCAGCTGGTGAAGAAGGGGCGCCCGAAGAAGAAGAAGAAGCCGGCCGCCGAGGACGCGGGCGCGGCGGGCGGCGCGGCCGGGGCCGCCACCTATCAGCTGACCATCGACGCGCCCGCGCCGGGCGCCGACGACGAGGTGGAGCCGAACGACAAGCCGGAGGCGGCCGGCCAGGTGCTCCTGTCCGAGGAGAAGGCCGGCTACCTGGGCTGGAGCAAGGACGTCGACCTGTGGAAGCTGAGCCTGGTCGGGTTCGGCGGAGGGTTCGCGCTCGACCTGGCGGTGACCGGCGTCGACGGCGCCGCGCTGGCGGTCGACGTCCTGGCGCCCGACGGGCGGGTGATCGCCGCGCGCAAGGGGCAGAAGGACCGCGCGCTCATGGTGCGCGGCCTCCTGCCGGAGCTGGGCGCGCCGTTCTACCTGGCCCGGGTGTCGGGCTCGCGCTCGAACCCGGAGATGGCCTACCACCTGCGGGCCAGCTCGCGCGCGCTGGGCGACGGCGACGAGGCCGAGCCGAACGACGACCCGGACCGCGCGATCGCGGCCGGCACCCTGGGCGACGGAGCCACCGGCGAGCGGCGCGGCTACCTCGACGGCGGCGACACCGACGTCTACAAGTTCGAGGCGGGCCGCGAGGCGGTCGGGCTGACCGTGTCGGTCGACGCGCCGGCCTCCACCGACGTGGTGCTGCGCGTGCTCGGTCCGGGCGGCGCCGAGCTGGCCAGCGCCGACAACGGCAAGGCGGGGCAGCGCGAGGAGATCGCGTCGCTGGCGGTGGGCCGAGGCGAGATCCGCTTCGTCTCGGTCAGCGGCGCCGCGCTCGGCGACGAGGCGGACCCGTACGTCCTGCGCTGGACCTCGGCGGTGAACCTGCCGGGGCAGGGCACGCAGGGCGCCCCGACGGATCAGCCGACCGACCAGCCGACCGAGCCGCCGACCGAAGATCCGTACGAGCAGTAGCTCGGCGCGGCGCGCGCGCCGATCGCGGCGCCGATCGCATCGCCCCGCGTCGCTCGTGTCCGCGATCGCGCCGCGCGCGCGTCAGGCGTGACACAGGATCGCGAGAGCGGGCCGGTTCCGCGTGCTTGCGCGTGGCACGCCGGCTGCTCTACCCGACGACGAAGTATCCACCAAGGAGAACGCATCATGTTTCGTCGTCTCAGCGCATGGCACATCCTGACCGCGGGCCTCATCGGTTTGTCGTCCGCCGCATGCGGTAGCGGCGCGCGCGAGGATGCGACCTCGCACGAGAAGACCTCGGTCGCCTCGGTCATGCCACCGTCGGTGGCCAGGGCCGGCACCGAGCTCACCTCGGTCGCGCCGGCCGAGGTCCCTGCGCCGAAGGTCGAGCCCCAGCCAGAAATCGAGCCCGGGCCGGCGGTGAAGACCAGGGACGAGGTGCTCGACAAGCTCGTCTTCGACGCCGAGCGCGACCCGGACGACGTCCACCTGCGAGTGCGGGTCGCGCGCGCCCTGCTCGACGCCGGCAAGCTCCGCGAGGCCCGGACCCACGCCGAGCGCGCCATCGAGGTGGACGAGAAGTCGCCGGGCGCGTGGCACACGCTGGGCCGCGTCGAGCTGGCCGAGCGCGACTTCCAGGCCGCCGCGGCGTCGTTCCAGCGCGCGGTCGAGGAGGACGCCGACAACTCGTACGCGTGGAACAACCTCGGCTACGCGCTCATCGAGCAGCAGAAGTTCGAGGAGGCGGTCGAGGCGCTCGAGAGCGCGACCAGCGGCACCAGCCCGACCCCGTTCATGTGGAACAACCTCGGCATGGCGTACGAGCACGTCGATCGCATCCGCGAGGCGCGCGCCGCCTACCGCCAGGCCGCTCAGGGCGGATCGACCAAAGGGCAGGCCAACCTCGACCGCCTGGAGGGCGTGAGCTCGCTGGTGCCGTCCTCGCCGGTGGCGCCGAGCTCGACCGAGGAAGTCGTGCCGCCCGGGCAGGACGAGAGCGACTCCAACGGCAGCGCGGTCCAGACTCCGCAGGACGAGGAGCCGGGCTGCTGACCTGACCCCGGGTCGTCCGCGGGCGGCCAGCGAGCGGAACAGCGCGGCGGGGCGAAATGGCCCCGCCGCGCTTCTTTTGCTACAACCAGTCCCGCATGACGCGGCACGGCGCTGCCCTGACGACCGCGGCGATGGCCGCCCTCCTGCTCGGCTGCGGCGCGCGCCAGGCCGGCCCGGTGTCGGCGCTCCACGACTACAGCGCCGCGCTGCGCGCCCACGACTACTCGGCCGCCTACGACATGATGTCGGAGAGCTTCCAGGCCAAGCACTCGCGCGAGGACTTCGTCCGCATGATGAAGGAGAGCGGCCCGGAGGTCGCCCAGACCGCGCAGATGCTGGGCAGCCAGCACAAGAGCGTCGACGTCACGGCCGAGTTCAACTTCGGTATCGGCGACACCATGCGCCTGGTCCAGGAGGACGGGGAGTGGCGCATCGCCAGCAACCCGATGGCCTTCTACAGCCAGGGGACCCCGCGCGAGGCGCTGCGCTCGTTCGTTCGCGCGTACTCGCTGCGCCGCTGGGACGTGATGATGCGGTTCGTCCCGACCAAGTACCGCGAGCGCATGAGCGTCGAGAAGATGCGCGAGCAGTTCGAGGGAGATCACCGCGAAGAGCTCGACAGCATGATGAACATGATCCAGGCGAACCTCGACGAGCCCATCACCGACAAGGGCAACGAGGCGCGGATGCCCTACGGGGATCGCTTCGAGGTGAAGTTCGTCCTCGAAGAGGGGCGCTGGAAGATCCAGGATCTGGATTAGCCGCGCCGAGCGCGTGTGACCCACTTTGCCGTGCGTGGGCTCCTGTGTAGTGAGTCCCGGACGTGGGGCCTCGGCACCCGTCGGGGACCGTGAACCCGGATTCGCAGTGGGTAAAGTTTTCACGCCCCCGGCCGATTGCGAATGAGAGCGGTTACGGCTGCTTGAAACGGGTAAACTCGGATCTCGGCAGAATCGTACGGACGGAAATGTCGCTTTCCCCACGCATTCCGCGGTTCTCGAATTTGGCCAGGCACTAGCCAAACCAACAACATCCTGGCGCGTTACACTACGTAGACGAGCGCCATTACGCTGGGGCGCGGAGTTTGCATTGTTGAAGGCTGGACCCAGAGGTCTCTTGCTCAAGGCGGTCAGACTGGGCCAGTGATTTTGACTCTCTCGACCGCGGTCTACAGGAAGCTTCGAAGGACCACAGAGAGGTGACGCGATGCTGGATCCCTGGATCATCGAAGAGATTCGACGCCGCGAAGAGGAGCGCAAGCGCGACCAGGAGGCTGGTCGTGTCGAGCTCCCACTGGAGTCGCCCAGGTATCACGACCGTGGGGCTCCTCCTCCGCCGCCCGCCGAGGAAAACGAGCGCGGGGTGACTGTCATCGACATGTAGGGTCTCGAGCAACCGAAGGCCCACCGAGCCTGCACCGGGCAGCGTCGCTGCTCCGGTCGGCTCGCGGCCCGCGTCTGGCACGGCCCGCCTCCCGGCGGGCCGTTGTCGTTTCGGCCGACCGGGGAGCGACCCCGGCTACTTGCCGCCGGAGATCTCGCCCCAGCGCTCGCTGATCTCGACGGCGGACCAGCCGTCCGGATCGTGCGGCAGCACGGCGGCGGTCTGGACCATGCGATAGACATACATTCGCTTGCCCTCGACCGCGACGATGGCGCCGGTGATGTCGGCGCCGAGCTCGGAGGCGAGAAACAGGGCCGCCGGCGAGACGAAGGCGGGCGACAGGTGGTCGGGCGCGTCGGGCATCGCCGCCATCATCGGCAGGTCCTCGGTCATGCGGGTCAAGGCGACCGGCGCGAGCGCGTTGACCGTGATGCGGTGCTTCCTGAGCTCGATCGCCGAGGTCATCGTGAAGCCGTAGATGCCGGCCTTGGCGGCCGAGTAGTTGGCCTGGCCGAAATTGCCCATCAGGCCCGACACGCTGGTGGTGTTGATGATGCGCCCGCCCTCGTCGCGCTCGGCCATGTGCGCCGCGGCCAGCTGGGTGCAGAGAAAGGTGCCGCGCAGGTGCACCTTGACCACAAGGTCCCACTGCTCGACGGTCATCTTGCGCAGCGACTTGTCGCGCAGGATGCCCGCGTTATTGACGAGGATGTCGAGCTTGCCGAACGAGTCGATCGCCCGGCGCACCATGCCCTCGGCACCTTCAGGCTCCGACACGTCGCCATGATCGGCGACGGCGGTGCCGCCGGCCTCCTGTATCTCCTGCACCACATGATCGGCCATCGCGTGCCCACCGCCGGAGCCATCGCGAGTTCCGCCAACGTCGTTCACCACGACTCGCGCGCCATGGGACGCGAACAGAAGAGCGTGAGCGCGGCCGATTCCTCCGCCGGCGCCGGTGATTGCTGCGACCTTTCCTCTCAGCAGATCCATCGAGTCACCTCGGGAAGAATCTACTCACCAGCCGGGTTCCCGTGTCAGGAAACCGGCGGCCCGCGCGTTGCATCGAAGCCTGGACGGGGCGGCGCTTCGCCCCGTCGAGATCGCACATGACCGAGACCAAGGGCGTAAGCGAGATCGGGCGAGTCAGGCCGACGGCCGTCGCTGCGACCCTCGCTGTCGGCCTGGTCGGGTGGGGGTTCCTCGGGCTCGCCACCTACTGGCCGGGCCTGGCCCCGACGGCGCTGGCCCGGCCCGACGCCCTCGCGTTCGTGGTGTTCCTGGTCGTCATCGTGGCGGCGCGCGCGATGGCGACGCGGCTCTTGCCCGGCTCGCCGGTCGCCCTCGACTCGGCGTTCTACGTGGCCGCCGCGGTGTCGCTCGGCTCGGTCACCGCCGGCCGTCTGGTCGCCCTGGCGCTGACCGTCGACTCGGTGTGGCGCGTCATCCACGCCGAGCAGCGGGCGCCGGCGACCCGCGCCGCGCGCTGGGGCGAGTCGTTCGCCTTCATCCTCTACTTCGGCGGCATGAGCGGCGCGCTCTTGACCCTGTCGTCGTGGCTGTTCGCGGTCGATGCGGTCCGTCCCGGCGCCGACGCGAGCGAGGCCGCGGTGCTCGGCGTCGTCATGGGCACCGGCGCGGTGTTCCTGGTCGCGCACTACGCGCTGCAGGGCCTGCGCCTGTGGTGGCTGGGGCAGTCGGTGCGCACCTACATGGTGCGGCTGGCGGTGCCGGCGCTCCTGGCCGAGGCCGCGCTGCTGCCGCTGGCGGCCATCACGGCGTTCCTCTACGACCCGGACCGGCCGCTCAAGTTCTCGCTGGTCGGCACCACCTACCTCCTCATCAACTATGCGTTCCACCGCCTGTCGAGCACCGGCGCGGCGCTGCGCCAGCGCGTCGCCGAGCTGGAGACGCTGAACATCATGGCGCACCGCCTGGCCTCGTCGCTGCAGACCCGCGAGCTGGTCGAGACGGTGGCGCGCGAGACGCTGGCCGCGATCCCGGAGGCGTCGGCGCTGACGCTCACCCACGAACCGGACGGGAAGGGCGGGCCGGTGATCGATCGCTTCGAGCGCGGCCAGCGGGGCGAGCGATCGCCGGCACCCGAGCCGGAGGGGCTGGTCGGTCGCGTGATGAGCGAGAACCGGACCATCCTGACCGCGGACATCGACCCCGCCGATCGAGCGGCGGCGGCGGGGGCGCGCTCGTGGCTGGGGGTGCCGGTCGAGATCCATGGCGCGGTCGAGGGCGCGCTGGCGGTGGAGAGCCGCGCGCCGGAGGCGTTCGCGCCGGACCGGGTGCGGTTGCTCGAGGCGATCGCGGGCCAGGCGGCGGTCGCGCTGCAGAACGCGCGCCTCTACGATATGGCGATGGTGGACGGGCTGACCGGGCTGTTCGTGCGCCGCTACTTCGACGCGCGGCTGGTCGAGGAGATCCAGCGCTCGCGCCGGTTCGGCACCGACTTCTCGATCCTTCTGATGGACATCGACGACTTCAAGGCGCTGAACGACACCTACGGCCACACCGTCGGCGACCGGCTGCTGCGCGCGATCGCCGAGGCCGTGCGCGGACAGATGCGCGCGGCCGACACCGCGGCCCGCTACGGCGGCGAGGAGGTGTCGGTGATCCTGCCGCGCACGTCGATCGTCGACGCCTACGCGGTCGCCGAGCGGGTCCGCCGCCAGATCGCCGCGCTGCGCTTCCAGGAGGGCGACGACACCCTGTCGGTGACGGCGTCGTTCGGGGTCGCGTCTCACCCGGACGGCGGCGCCGAAGAGGCCGAGGGGCTCATCCGCCTGGCCGATCGCGCGCTCTACCGCGCCAAGCGCACCGGCAAGAACCGGGTCGAGCTCTACTGGCGCGACGACGACGCGGCGCGGCGCTCCTCGATCCGCCCCGTGTGAGGCGGGTGCCTCAGTACGTGTAGCGGAGGTAGGCGCGGCCGCCGACCGACTGCATGGCGGCGAAGCTGGACAGGACCATCCACTGGCCGGCCACGCCGAAAGCATAGTGGCGGTTCTGCAGCTGGTACTCGAGCCCGCCGCCGGCCGACAGGAGCGGGCTCCAGCTCTCGCCCGGATCGACCAGGTCGACCTTGGCCAGCACGTTGGTGGACAGGAACGCGAGGCCGAGGCCGCCGTCGGCGAACACGGCGAAGCGCCCGACCTGGAAGCCGAGCCGCGCCTCGGCCGCGGCCACGTAGAGCTGGAAGTACTCGCCCTCGGGCGGGGGCGGGACGTCCGCCTGGTGGCTCTCTAGCTCGAGCCGGCCGCCCAGCGACAGCCACGAGAAGACGTCGAGCCCGGCGCGCACGGCGAACGCGGGCCCCGGGCGCGAGTACTCGCTGCCGGAGCCGATGAAGCTGGTCGCGCCCAGGCTGGCCTCCGCGTACGGGCCGGTGGCGGCGGCGCGCGGATCGGCGGCGGCCGGGCGCGCGGCGGCCAGCGTGGCGAGCACGACCGGCAGGAGCAGGGCAGGGACGCGGAGGCGCATGAATCGGGTCACTCGGGCGGCGGCGCGAAGTCGGCCGGCGCGAACGCGGTCAGCTGGTCGGGCGGCGCGTCGGTCAGCTCGTCGTGGAGGAGCGGCGGGTCGCGGTGGTCGCGTACCCGCACCGCGTACTCGAGCACCATGTGGCGGTCGGCCAGGAAGGCGAGGTCGAACCGGACCAGGCTGGCAAAGGCGTCGCCCGGGATGATCGTGCCGTCGCTGGCGTCGATCTCCACGCGGTACTCGTCGATCTTGAGCAGCGCGGCGAACGGGCTGCGGCCGCCGCGGGTGATGAGCTCGAGGTCGAGGCTGGCCTCGGCCAGGAGATCCTCCTGGAACACGCCGCTGCGCTCGCCGCCGGCCGGGATCTCGAGCGGCACGTTGCCGACGAGCGGCGGCGGCTCCTCCTCGTCCTCCGGATCGGTCACGAACGCGGTCGGCACGTAGGTGAAGAATTCGTTGGCGCCGTTCACCTGGATGCGCGCCACACCCGGCTCCTGGTCGAGGTTCTTGATGGTCCACTCGATCGACAGGTCGAGGTCGTCGCGGGTGACGTAGGGGACCTGGATGCCGAGCTCGCCGGAGCGCGTGGTGCGCGCCGCCGCCTCGTCCTCGCGCTCGAGCCGGACCGGCAGGACCAGCTGGGCGGTGACCGCGGCGGCCTCGTCCCCCTCGCCGGGCACGAGCTCGAGCGCGGCCGATGGCTGCACGTAGATCGGATCGTCGGCGCAGCCGGCCAGCCCGCCCGCGGCGAGGTCGAAGAGGAGGACGAGCGCGACCTGCGATGGAGCTCGACGCATGAGTGACCTCACCGGGCCCCGAACAGAAAGGGGAAGTTCCTGACGTTGGCGACCTGCCCGCCGCGCGGCTGCGGGAAGCGCAGCCCCTGGATCTGGCGGACCACGCAGTCCTCGACCCGCCCGTTGTGCAGGGTGGTCGAGCGCACCCGCGCGGCATCGACGGTGCCG
>DATHKR010000271.1:0-37601 GCA_035489015.1 Kofleriaceae bacterium
GAGAAGCGGAGCGCCTTCGAGCACCACCTCGGCCAGCGTTCGGCGACGTGCCGCTCGACCAGATCGACGCCGCGGCCATCCAGCGGTTCAAGGCCGAGCTCATCGCCAAGAAGGGCAGGGCCGGCCGGCCCCTCTCGCCCAAGACCAGGAGCAACCTCCTCGCCATCCTCTCGAAGACCCTCCGCTACGCCGAGGAGGCCGGAGTGCTCGAGCAGGCGCCGCGCGTGAAGCTGGGGCGCAGCGAGAAGCCGGAGATCCAGGCGTGGGAGTTCTCCGAGTACGCGCGCATTGCCGCCGCGGCCGAGCGCGAAGGGGAAGAGTGGCTCGCCGCCGTGCTCCTGGCCGGCGAGGCGGGCCTCCGCATCGGCGAGGTGGTCGCGCTGCGATGGGAGGACCTCGACTTGGTGGCCGGGACGATCACAATCGCGCGGCAGATCCGTCAGGGCATCGAGGGGCCGACGAAGGGGGGCCGGTCGCGCCGCGTGCCGGTGACGCCGCACCTTCTCCGGGCGCTAACCAACCTGCCGACCGTCCGGCGCGGCCGCGTCGTCCGCCACCCAGGCGAGGAGGGCGTCTCGGAGGGGCTGGTGAAGGGCCACCGGATCTATCGCATCTGCCGCTTGGCCGGCCTGCCGGAGCGGAGCTGGCACGTACTCCGCCACTCGTTCGCGACGCACGCGGCCCAGCTCGGCGTGAACCCGTGGCGCCTTCAGGCATGGCTCGGCCACACGACGATCTCGCAGACGATGCGCTACGTGCACCACGCCGAGACGCATCGGCGATCGATCCCCGCCGAGGTCCTCGCCGCTGGCGCGTCGATCGCCGACCCCGACGAGCGCATCCTGGTCATGCTCGGTGCGCGGGTTGGTGCCGATAACGGCCGTGACAACCGCGTGGCAACCGCCTCCGAGGGACTCGCCAGCATCGCGCCGTCGCCTCTCAATCTGGTGCGAGCGACAGGGATTGAACCTGTGGCCCCTGCCGTGTGAAAGCAGTGCTCTACCGCTGAGCTACGCTCGCATGGCTCGGTGTGGACCGAGAGTCGGCGTTTTAGCGAGAGCGGTTCGGGCTGTCAATCGCGCTCGATTGGTTATGTGTGCTAGGGAGAGGGCATGACGGCTGCTCGTGTGGTGGTTTCTACGGGATCGGCGCCGGGGGCGATCGGTCCTTATTCGCAGGCGGTGCGGACGGCGAACCTGGTCTTCTGCTCGGGGCAGATCGCGCTCGATCCGAAGAGTGGGCAGCTGGTCGGCGGTGGCGATGTCTCGGCGGAGACGCGGCAGGTGATGGCGAACCTGAGCGCGGTGCTGGAGGCCGCGGGGACGAGTCTGTCGCGGGTGGTGAAGACGACGATCTTCCTGGTCGATATGGGGGATTTTGCCGCCGTGAACGCGGTGTACGGGGAGAGCTTTGCCAGCGAGCCGCCGGCCCGGGCCACGGTCGAGGTGCGGCGGCTTCCTCGCGACGCTCGGGTCGAGATCGAGGCAATCGCGATGGTCGACTGAGCGGTCGGCTCCTATACTGGGGCGCAATGGCTGGCCAGCGCTTCGCAGGCGCGGCGGCGGGAATCCTCGGGGTGTGGGTGTTGGTGGCAGGATGCGGGGGTCCCGGCGCGCGCGACATCGTCCAACGGGATCAACTTTCGCCGGGTGAGGGTGGTCCCAAGATCTCGCGCGTCATCGATCTCGGCGACATCCGCTCCCTCCCGCAGAGCGGCGTCATGCCGCAGCCGGACAGCGACGATCGGTTCGTCATGGGTGAGCTGGTTCTCATCGAGGGAGACGACTTCGGCCAGCTGCCCGCGGTGCGCATCGGCGGCCAGGCGGCGCGCGTCCTGGCCCGCACCGGGGCGGGCGGCATCGTGTGCCGGATCCCGACCGGCATCGACTCCGGCACGATCGAGATCGTGGTGTCGCACGAGGGCGGCCGCGACTCGTCCAGCGTCGGCGTCGAGCGCTACGCGGCGCTCCTCGATCGCAACGGCGGGCAGGTGTACTTCGTCGCGCTGGGCGGCGGCAGCGAGGGGGAGGTGCGCGCGCGCCTGTCCATCCCGGGGGCGATCGACGTCCGGATCGCGCCCGATGGTCGCGCTGCCTATGTCGTGGCCAACCCGGCGGCGGCGGATCAGACCGCGTCGATCCGCGTCATCTCGCTGACCTCGGGCGGTGGACCCAAGGAGGTCCGCGCGCTCCACCTCGACCTGGCCCAGGTGACCGCGTTCGGCGTGGCCGAGCGGGCGCCGATCGGCGCGGTGGTGGGGCGCGGGCAGCTGGTCCTGCTCGATCTGGACAGCTCGCTTCGCCCGCAGACGATGGCGCCGTTCCCGCTCATCGCCGACGCCACCGCGATGGCGGTGAACGCGGAGGGAAAGCAGATCGCGCTCCTGTCGGCGGACGACAACGTCCTCACCACGGTCAACGTCAGCCAGCGCGAGGCGCCCCGCATGGACGGCACGATCGACCTTCTGCCCGGCGAGCGCGAGCCGGCCGCGGTCGATCTCGAGTACGCGCCGGGCGGTGGCGAGCTGTGGGTGCTGCTCGGCGATCGGCCGGCCGCTCCGGCCGCCGAGCCGCGGCCGACCCGGCTCGCCCTGGTCGGCTGGGAGACCGGCCGGGCCCGGATCGAGCGCACCGTCGAGATCAAGAACGCGACCGGGTTGCCGGTGGGGCTGGCGATCGGGCGACGGGCTCGCTCGGCCGTCCGCCAGGCGCCGATGCTCATCTCCACCGTCCACCGCAAGCTGTTCGCCAACGACCCCAGCTTCGTGCCGTCCAAGCTCGACGACCTCGGTCAGCTGATCGGCATCGACCCCGAGGGCCACAGCAAGGCACTGTCGAGCCAGACGGCGGTGTTCGGCGATCCCGAGGTCAGCCAGGACCTGGCCTGGGCGATCAGCCCGACCATCCGGCTGGTCCGCGGCGGGGGCGGCACCGCGTTCGACCTCGGACTCAGCTTCGAGCCGCTCCCCGGTGGGCGCGGCAAGTACCGCTTCATCAAGCTCGGGGAGGGCAAGCCGTCGGACCTGAAGCGGCCGCCGGTGTTCGCGATCGCCCCCTGAGCTCCACCTCCATCATCGGAGAGCGCCATGGCCGGAGAGATCGAGTCCGTCCTGCAGGAGAAGCGGCAGTTCCCGCCTCCGGCGGAGTTCGCGTCGCGCGCCCGGGTGGGCAGCATGGCCGAGTACAAGGCGCTGGCCAGACGCGCCGAGGACGACCCGGACGCGTTCTGGGCCGAGATCGCATCCGAGCTCCACTGGTTCGAGCCGTGGTCGCAGGTGCTCGACTGGAAGCTGCCCGACGCGCGCTGGTTCGTCGGCGGCAAGACCAACCTGGCCTACAACTGCCTCGACCGGCACCTGGACGGGCCGCGCCGCGACAAGCCGGCGCTCGTCTGGGAGGGTGAGCCGGGCGACCAGCGCAAGCTGACCTACGCCGAGCTCCACCGCGAGGTGTGCCGGTTCGCCAACGCGCTGGTGAAGCTCGGGGTCAGCGCCGGCGACCGGGTCGCGATCTACATGCCGCTCATCCCCGAGACCGCGATCGCGATGCTGGCATGCGCGCGCGTCGGCGCGACCCACTCGGTCGTGTTCGGCGGCTTCTCGGCCGAGGCGCTGGCCGACCGCATCCGCGACGCCGGCGCGCGGATCGCCATCACCGCCGACGGCGGCTGGCGGCGCGGCCAGATCGTGCCGCTCAAGGACAACGTCGACCAGGCGGTGAAGGGGCTCGACGTCGACAAGGTGATCGTCGTGCGCCGGTGCGCGAACGAGATCGCCTGGCAGGAGGGACGCGACCAGTGGTGGCACGAGCTGGTCGACGCCGCGTCGGACGAGCACGAGGCGGTCCCGCTCGACGCCGAGCACCCGCTCTTCACGCTCTACACCAGCGGCACCACCGGTCAGCCGAAGGGCATCCTGCACACCACCGGCGGCTACATGGTGGGCACCTACTACACCACCGGGATGGTGTTCGATCTCCGCGATGACGACGTCTACTGGTGCACGGCGGACGTCGGCTGGGTGACCGGGCACAGCTACGTGGTGTACGGCCCGCTGCTCAACGGCGCGACCAGCGTCATGTACGAGGGCGCGCCCAACCACCCGGAGCAGGACCGGTTCTGGCGGATGATCGAGAAGTACAAGGTGTCGGTGTTCTACACCGCGCCGACCGCGATCCGTGCCTTCTCGCGCTGGGGCGAGGAGTTCCCGGCGCGCTGTGATCTGTCCAGCCTGCGCCTGCTCGGCACCGTCGGTGAGCCGATCAACCCCGAGGCGTGGATGTGGTACCACCGGGTCATCGGCGGCGAGCGTTGCCCGATCGTGGACACCTGGTGGCAGACCGAGACGGGAGCCATCATGATCTCGCCGCTGCCCGGGGCCACGCCGACCAAGCCGGGCTCGTGCACGCTGCCGCTGCCGGGGATCGCGGTCGACATCGTCAACCGGCAGGGCGAGAGCTGCGCGGCCAACCAGGGCGGCTATCTGGTGATCCGGCGGCCGTGGCCGTCGATGCTGCGCACGATCTGGGGCGACCACGAGCGCTTCGTGAAGACCTACTTCAGCGAGATCGACGGGGTCTACTTCGCCGGCGACGGCGCGCGGCGAGACGAGGACGGCTACTTCTGGGTGATGGGCCGGGTGGACGACGTCATCAACGTGTCGGGTCACCGCCTCTCGACCATGGAGGTGGAGAGCGCGCTGGTCTCGCACCCCAAGGTGGCGGAGGCGGCGGTGGTGGCCAAGCCGGACGAGCTCAAGGGGCAGGCGATCGTCGCGTTCGTGACGCCGATGCAGGGCATCACCGGCGACAAGGCGCTGGCCGACGAGCTGCGCGAGCACGTGGTCCGGCAGATCGGCGCGCTGGCCCGGCCGCAGGAGCTGCGCTTCGCCGACGCTCTGCCGAAGACGCGGTCGGGCAAGATCATGCGCCGGCTCCTGCGCGACGTGGCGGCCGGGTCGAAGACCCAGGGCGACACCACGACCCTCGAGGACGCCGGGGTGCTGACCCGCCTGGCCGCCGAGCGCGGCGAAGAGGAGTAGGCGGCGATCAGCGCGCTGGCAGCGGCGCCGGCGCGGGCCGGGCAGGGGCGGCCGCGCCGGTCGGTCCGGCCGGGGTCGCGGGCGCCGCGTCTCCCTCGCCCTCGCTCGACTCGCTGGCCTCGCTCGACTCGCTGGCGCCCACGCCGCCGCTCTCGCCGTCCTCGGCCGCCTCCTCGCCGCTGGTCTCGACGTCAGCGGCCTCGGGCTCGCTCGCCGCGGCCCGCTCCACCACCGGCGGCTCCGGCGCGTCGGCGTCGTCGACCGGGCGGCTCGGCCCCGCGACCGCCGCGCGCGCGTCGAGGTAGCGCTTCATCGCGGCGACCATGAGCTCGTGCTCGCGGCGGATGCGGTAGCGCGCACCCCACTGGTTGCCGTTGGTGACGATCGAGAAGCACAGCGCCGGCCCGCTCGCGTCGGACAGGAAGCCGGACAGGGCGATGCTGTCGCGCAGCGTGCCGGTCTTGCCGACCACCTGGCCGCGCAGCGCGTCGCCGCGGAACCGTCCGCGCAGGGTGCCGTCCACTCCGCCCACCGCGAGCGACGCGAGGAACGTGGCCGGATCGAGCAGGCCCTGGCGCGACAGCTCGGTGGTGTAGCCGGCCGCGGTGCGCAGCACGCGGACCAGGTTGCGCGCGGTCAGCTGGGTGCGATGCGAGAGCCCCGAGCCGGTGTCGACGACGATCTGGCGGCGATCGAGCCCGCTGCGCTCGAGCCAGCCGTACATCGCCTCGAGCCCGTGCTCCATGCTGGGCGGGCCGCCGCCGGCCAGCTCGGCGCCCGCGGTCATGAGCAGCCGGTCGGCCAGCCAGTTGAGGCTGCGCTTGTTGACCCGGGTGATCAGCTCCTGGATCGACTGCGAGCGGTGCCGGCCCAGCTCGATCGGCAGGTAGCCGGCCGCGAGCGCCTCGCGCGTGTAGCCGTCGAAGTCGGCCAGGCGGATCCCGCCGGTGACCTCGACCCCGGCGGCGCGCAGCGCCTGCCGCAGGGCGTGGCCGGTGAACGACGACCGCATGCCGAGGCTGCGCACGTAGGTGCCGCTCCGGCCCCGGCGGATGGTCCCGCCGACCCGCACCAGCACGCGCGGCCCGTCCCAGCCGGTCGCCGCCGCCGCGCCCTCGCCCGCGGCCGGCGCCGGCATGGCGATCGGCTCGGCGGTGATGACCAGCCGGGCGCGCCGGCTGCTGGTGGTGGTCGCGGTGACGTGGACCTGCACGAAGCTGTCGGCTGGATCGACCGACACCGACGGAGCGGCGCCGACCCGGGCGGCGGCCTGGACCCGGATGCCGATGCGCGGCGGGGCGACCGTCTCGCGCAGCGAGTCGTCGCTGAGCAGGACGTTGCCCTCGATCTTCTTCACCCCGCTGCGGGCGACCACCGCGGCCAGCTCGTCGAGCGCCGCGCGGGTCAGGGTCGGATCCGAGTTGCCGCGCAGGTAGACGTCGCCGCGCGCGACGCCGGCGGCGTCGGGGGCCGGCCCGAAGAGCCGGGTGAGATAGCGCCAGCGCGGGCCGACCAGGTCGAGCACCGTCGCGGTCGACAGCAGCTTGACGTTGGACGCCGGGTTGACCTTGTCGTCCGGGTGAATCGCGTAGATGTCCTTGCCGGTGCGGGCGTCGACCACGTAGATCGCGGTGACGCCGCGGCGCAGGATCCGGCCGGCCCAGATCCCCTCGAGCTCCTCGCGCAGGCGGCCCTCCGGGGTCGTCGCGGTCGACCGGCGCGCCCGCGGGGTCGGGCGGCGCAGCGCCTGGCGCGCGCTGGCTCGCCGCGCGCTGGACTTGACCGGGTTGCGCGCGCGCCGGTCGTGCCGACCTCCGCTGGCCGCCGCGTCGGGCAGCCAGGAGACGAGCAACAGGAACATCAGCGATGCGACGAGGTGGCGGCGATCTGTCATGGCGAGGACGAGCGGAGCAGCACGTAGAGCGCGCCCGCCCCGCCGTCCCGGGCGCGGGCAGGGGTGTAGGCGAGGACGATGGTGGCGAGCGGGCCGCCCAGCCAGCCGGGGACCAGGTCGCGCAGGCGTTCGCCCACCCGCGAGGTTGGTCGTTCGGCCTTGCCGGTGATGACCAGGACCACGCGCAGCCCGGCGGTGCGCGACTCGCCGACGAAGCGGACCAGGCGCTCGCGCGCGGCCTGCGAGGTCAGACGGTGGAGGTCGAGGCTGGCCTCTGGCGGAAGCCGACCCGCGCTGAGCTCGCGCATGGTCTTGCGGCTCACCCCGAACGCGCGCGCGCCGCTGCCGTCGGCTCGCAGACCGGCGCTGGTCGGCGGGGCCTCGGGCGGCCGGGGCCGCGGTCCGCTGCCGGCCGGGCCGGCAACACGCACGCGGTGGCGGTCCACCAGCGGGGTGGCATCGCGGACCGCCTCGCGGAAGAGCTCGCTCGCTTCATCAGCGTCGCGGCGCACGGCCTGGCCCACGGGTTCGATCCTACCCGCCATCTCTCCAGGTGCAAAAGGGAATGTGCGTTGGACCAGGACCCCGGGCGGGGGCTCGCGTGATCCGCTGTCAGCTTCGGTCCCCGGTGTCGGTCGAGGAGACGGCGTAGGTTGCCAGGGTGCGCAACCTCTCTCACGCCGCGATCCTGGCCGCTGCTTTCACCGCCTTGGCCCCGGCCGCGGCCTGCTCGGGCGACGACGACGGAGATGGAAGCGGAGATGGAAGCGGCGACGGAGGCGGCGGCGGAGGCGGGCTGTTCGACGACCCGTCGGATTTCGACCGCGGGTCATGCGGGCCCGAGGCTGCGGTCGACGCGATCGATCCGATCGGCATCTGGCACGCCGACCTGTCGTTCCCCGACGGCGCCGGCGTGGCCACGTTCCGGGTCGACCCGGGCGCGTCGGCCGGCGAGCTGACCGGGCTGGTGTACAGCTCCGAGGCGGAGGCGGTGCGCCTGGCCGGCGGCGATCTGTTCCTGCGCCGCGAGGTCGACTTCGACGGGGTCAACCAGGTCTTCGCCATCGACCTGTGCCGGGTGGAGGAGGACGGCAGCGTGAGCGGGCAGATGGCGCAGTGCTACGGCGGCGATTGCTCGGTCGGCCAGATCCACGGGTACCGGGTCGCGCGGCTCGACGAGCCGGAGGCGGAGAACATGACCCTGGTCTCGGAGTGGCGCGGACCCGAGGACGCGCCCTGGGACGAGACCCTGACGGTCAACGTCCGCCATCGCGGCACGGTGGCGTACCTGGTCGGGGTGAGCGACGGGCTCCACATCGTCGACCTCGAGGACCCGGCCCAGCCGGCCGATCTCGGCCACCTGCCGGTCGCCTTTCCCGGCGAGGAGTCCTTCAACGACGTGAAGGTGTACGACGCCGCCGACGGGAAGGTGTACGCGTTCCTGGCCTCGGATCTGCGCGGCGTGGTGGTCGCGGACGTCACCGACCCGACCGACCCGATCGAGGTCCTGGCGTTCCCGTCTCCGTCGGTGGGAACCAGCCGGGTCAACGTACACACGCTGTTCCTCGAGGGGGATCGGCTCTACGTCGCCAACATCTCCATCGCGGGGGTCCAGATCTTCGACATCGCCGCGCCGGACCAGCCGGTCGCGCTCGGTGCCTACGTCCACCCGACGGTCGGGACCTTCGGCGGGTTCGTCCACGATCTGTCGGTGCGGGATGGAGTGGCGTACCTCGACTACTGGAACCTGGGCCTCGTGGTGGTGGACACGAGCGATCCGGCGGAGCCGCACCGGGTGGGCGAGTTCGATGACTACTCGCGCCGCACCAGCCACTCGAACTGGGTGACCGAGGTGGGCGGCCGCCGGATCGCGGTCCACGGCGACGAGGACTTCGACGCGCACGTCCGCATCATCGACGTGGATCCCGGCTCGAGCACGGCGTTCCAGGAGATCGGGTCGTACCGGACGCGGCCGCAGGTGTCGGTGCACAACATCATGGCGATCGACGAGCTCGCGCTGGTCACCTACTACCAGGACGGGCTGCGCGTGCTCGACCTGTCGGATCCGGAGGACCCGGTCGAGATCGCTCACTTCGACTCGTGGACCGGTGTCGGGCCTGACTACGGGCGCGGCTTCTTCGAGGGCGGCATCGGCGTGGACCACGACGCCGGGCGCGATCTCGTGCTGCTGGCCGACACCCACCGCGGCCTGCTGGTGCTGACGCTCGACCGCCCGACGGCGCGGTGAGGTCGAGGTCGGCGGCGGCCGGCTATGGCCGGCTACGGCCGGCTACGGATCGAGCGCGGCGAGCAGCGCGGCCAGATCCGGATCCGACGGCTCGCCGGGCAACCGGCGCCCGGGCGGGAGGATGCCGGCCTTGCGCAGGAAGTAGGCGAGCTGCGGATCGCGACGGGCGAGCGGCACCGGCATCAACACCGGGTCGATCGTCTGGATGATGCGCGACGGCGAGGCGGGCGGCAGGCGGGCCGGCACCGTCGGCGTGGGCTCCGGCGGGGCCAGGAGCGGCAGCCGCATCGGCGGCCGGTGCGAGGTTGCCGGCAGCGGCGCGCTCTGCACGCCGAACGGCGGCGTCATCACCGGATCGTGGGGAGGCGCGGCGGTCGGCTCGTACGGCGGGATGGCCGGCACCAGCGCCCGGGCCAGCGCGTCGTGCAGCAGCTTCGCGGTCGGCTCGCCCACCGAGACGGCGGCGTGCTCGACGGCCTCGGCGGGCGCTTCGTCGGGCCCCGGCCCGCCGGCGTCGATGAGCGCGTGCTCCTCCTCGGTGAGCGACGCGAACGGAGCCTCGCCGCAGCGGTCCAGCACCTCGTCGCGCAGCCGGGTCATCGAGCGGTGGATGTGGGCCGCCTCCGCTGCTTCCTCGAGCGCGTGCAGGAAGTCGGTGGCGGTCTGGAAGCGGCGGTCCGGATCGCGCTCGAGCGCGCGGGCGATGACCGCGGCCACCCCGGGCGGGGTGTCCGGTCGCAGGCGGGTGACGTCCGGGATCGGCATGGTCCGCACCCGCCGCAGCGTGTCGTTGTCGGTGACGCCGCGGAACAGCGAGCGGCCGGTCAGCGTCTCGTGGAGGACGATCCCGAGCGAGAACAGGTCGGCGCGGTGATCGAACTCGTGCCCGCTGGTCAGGCTCTCGGGAGCCATGTACGAGAACTTGCCCTTGACCACGCCGCTCGCGGTGCGATGAGTCTGCACCGCCGAGCGCACGATGCCGAAGTCGATCAGCTTGACCGCCCCGGACGTCGAGATCATCACGTTCTGCGGCGTGACGTCGCGGTGCACCACGAGCAGCGACTGACCGTCGAGGTCGCGCAGGCCGTGGGCGTGCTCGAGCGCGGCCGCCACGCACACGCCGACGTGCACCGCCGTCTCGATCGAGAGCGGGCGATCGTGGCGCGCGCCCGCCCTCACCACGTCGAGCAGGGTGTGGCCGTGGATGTACTCGAGCGCGAGGTAGTGGCTGCCGTCGACCGCGCCCATCTCGAACGCCTGGGGCAGGTTCGGATGGGCGCACTTGAGCGAGACGCGGCCCTCGGTGAGGAAGAACTGGACGTACTCGTCGTCGCGATCGAAGTCGGCCTTGATCCGCTTGATGGTGACGAACCGATGGCTGCCGTGAGTGGTCTTCTCGACGGCCAGGAAGATCTCGGCCATGCCACCCACGGCAACGCGGCGGAGCAGGAAGTACTTGCCGAACCGCTGAGGCAGATCTTCCACTTGAGTTTCCAGTGTGCGCGAGCACGTGATTGGCTGCAAGCGCGCTGATTCGCAGTCCGCGACTCACACCCACGGCGGGCTGGGTCGCGACGCGATCCGCCCGCGTCGTGCTCTGCTGGGTCGGCGCGCTACCGCGCGGGTCGACGCTGATAGGCCGTCTTCACGATCTCTCCGATCTCTCGATCGGTGAGGCCGGCCGGGCGGCTGAGGCCGGCCGCGCCAGCGTCGCCAGCCTCGAAGTCCCACGCGACGTTGGCCTTGAGACGCGCGACGGCGCGCTTGGTCGTGTAGCCGAGGCGGAAGTAGAGCCCGGCGCGATCGAGCAGCTCGGCGCGGTACATCGCGGCTCGGCGCTCGGCCTGGGCGGGATCGTTGACCCTTGCGGGGTGAGTCGCTCCACGGCGCGAGCCGGAGGCGAGCCAGGGGAACGCGGGCGCAGTCACCGGCGCACTATAACAGAGCGAGTCAGCGGGGCGCGGCAGGGCGGCGGCGGTCGCGACAGGGCTCGCGGCCCGACGATATGATGGCGCCGTGGCGTTGGCTCTCGGGTCGGCTGGTGCGGCGCGCGCGGCCGCGCTGCTCGGCGCGGTGCTCGGGGCCGTGATGCTGTCGCCGGCGGCGGCGCGGGCCCAGGGGGCCGACGTGGGCCTGGTGGTGCACGCGCCGGCCGGATCGCCAGCGACGGTCGATGCGGTGCGGGCCGCCCTGACGCGGACGGCGACGCGGGCGGGCGTGCGCCTCGAGGAGCGGCCCTTCGCGCGGGCGGCGGCGCTCCTGGCCGGCGGCTCGGTGCGGGCCGAGCGGCTGGAGGGATTTGCCCGGGTCGAGCGCCTCGCGGGCGAGGGCTGGCGAGGCTACCTGGAGGCTCGCTTCGGCGACGCGGCGGCGGCGCTCGAGCAGGCGCGAGTCGAGGCGGCCGGGCTGCTCGACCTGGACGGCGGGCCCGAGGTGTACGCCGAGGTCTGCCTGCGGCTGGGCGCGGTCGAGCTGACGCTCGGGCGCGAGCGCGAGGCGGAGCTGGATCTCCGGCTGGCTGCCCGGCTGGACCCGAAACGGACGGTCAGTGATGCCGAGTTCAAGCCGGCGGTGGTGGAGCGCCACCGCCGTGCGGCCGGGCCGCGCGCGCGACTCCGCCGGCGCATCGACGTCGATCCGGCCGGCGCGGCG
Organism: Kofleriaceae bacterium; assembly: GCA_035489015.1. Classification (GTDB taxonomy): domain Bacteria; phylum Myxococcota_A; class Polyangia; order Haliangiales; family Haliangiaceae; genus DATFRY01. The sequence goes on from DATHKR010000271.1 coordinate 11,833, forward strand.
CTCGAGGTGGACGGTCGGCCGGCCGGCTCGGCCCCCGCCGGGGTGGATCTGGAAGAGGGACGGCACGTGGTGGTGGCGCGCGCGGCCGGGCGCGCCGCGCGGGCGGAGGTGGTCCTGGTCGATTCGAGCGGCGCGGCGATCCAGCTCCGCCTCGACCGAGACCCGCTGGCGGCGACGATCGCGAGCGGCGCGGCCGGGCTGCGAATCGGTCTGGGCGCGGCGGCCGCGGGCGAGGTGGCCCAGGCGCTGATCGGCGCCGGCGAGCTGGACGGGATCCTGGTGGTGGCGTCGGTGTGGCGTCTGGGTCAGCCGGCGCTGCTCGGTCAGTACTGCGGCGGCGCGCCGCTCGTGTGCGGGCGACCGGTCGAGATCGGCCATGGCGCGCGCGACGGGCTGGACCGCGCGGCGGCCGCGCTGTGGCGAACGGTGCGGGCGGCGGAGACCGACGCGGATCCGGCGCCCGGGTTGACGCTGCTCGGGGACGCGCGGCTGGTGCGCCGCGAGGCCGGCCCGGATCCGCGCGGCGTCGGGCGCGGCGACCAGGGCGGGCGCTGGTGGCAGAGCCGGTGGCTGTGGGTCGGCGTCGGCGGCGCCGCGCTGTCGGCGGCCGCGGCGGGCTTCCTCATCGGCGTCGGTGGCGACGATGAGAGGCAGTGGTCGCCGTCGATCGGACGGTGCGAGTTCGGCGGCTGCTGACGGGGCCGGGATGCGCGGCGATCAAGGCGCGCTGAAGTCGACCAGGCCGAGCGACTCGGTCTCGCCCGGCTCGATGGCGACGCGGAACGTGCGCCGCTGGTCGCGGTGGCGGACCTCCACGGCGTGGGGACCGGCGGCGATCGGCCACGCGCCGGGCGCCTGGCCGAGCAGGGCGCCATCCACGTAGACATCGGCCCACGGATTGGCGCCGACCTGCAGCGTGCCGCGGCCGCGCGCGCGGCGATCCTTGCCGGGTGCGGCGGGGTCGGTCGCGGTGGCTCCGGTCGGCGCCGCGGCGGGTGCGCTCGCGCGGGTCGCGCGGCCGGGATCGGAGGGCGCGGTGGAGGTGCCAGTCGCGAGCGGCGTCCGCGGCGCGGTGGACGTGCCAGTCGCGCGCGGTGTCCGGGGCCCGGCGGAGGTGCCAGTCGCGGGCGGGTCGCCGGCGGATGTGCCGGTCGCGGGCGGGACCGGGCGAGTGCTCGTGATTGCCTCCGCCGCCGGCCGCGCGTCGGACGAGCGGGCGCCCTCGCGCGTGAGGAGCGCGATCGCCGCGATCCCCGCCGCCCCGGCGATCGCGAGGACGGCCCAGCGGCCGGCGCGTCGCCGCTCGACTGGCGTCGGGGCCGCGGCGGGCGGCGCGGCCAGCGCGCGCTGCTTCTTGCCCCTCGGGGCCAGCTCGGCCATTCGCCGCGCGGCCGCGTCGCCGAGGGCCGGGAACGGCATGAGCGGGGTGGCGTTGGCCAGAGCCTCGCTGAACTGTGCGCTGGTGGCGAAGGTGCGGACCGACTCCGGGTGCCGGCTCGCGCGTCGCGTGCCGGTCGGCCGGGTGGCCTCGCCCTCGACGACCGGGCGGGCCGGCTCGCTCGCCTCGGCCTGGCTGCCGTCCTCGCGCCGCGCGACCGGCGGACAGATCCGGGCGACCAGCGCCGCCAGGCTGGCCTGGGTCACCGGCGGCTCCACCGAGTAGACGAACCGGGCCAGCGCGGTCAGGATCTCGCCGGCGGTCGCGTAGCGCCGGTCGCGGTCGCGGTCGAGCGCGCGCAGGCAGATCCGGTCGAGCTCGGCGGGCACCTCCGCGCGCCGCTGCGAGGGCGGCGCGATCGGCGCGCTCAGCACCGCCTCCAGCGTCGAGTCCGGATCGCCGCGAGCGAACAGCCGCTCTCCGGTCAGCATCTCCCACAGGAGCACGCCGAGCGAGAACAGGTCGCTGCGCGCGTCGAGCGGCTCGCGCCGGACCTGCTCGGGCGACATGTAGGGGAAGGAGCCGGCCGGATGCCCCGCGCCCGGCGGCCCCTGCTGCGCGCGATCCGCGGCCACCGCCAGCCCGAAGTCGACCAGCTTGACCTCGCCCTCGCGCGAGAGCAGCACGTTGCGCGGCGACAGATCGCGGTGCACGACGCCCTCACCCTTGCGGTGGGCGTAGTCGAGCCCCTTGCACAGCTCGCCGGCCACGTGGGCGGCGACGGCCGGCTCGAGCCGCTCGCCTCGCGCCTCGAGCGCGGCGAGCACCTCGCCCAGCGGTGGGCCGTCGACGTACTCCATCGCGATGAAGTAGGTGTCGTCGACGACGCCGAGCTCGTAGACCGGAACGATGTTGCCGTGGCTGAGCGAGACCAGCGTCTTGGCCTCGGCCACGAACAGCTCGACGAACCGGCGCTCGCGGCTGAGCTCGGGGCTGATCTGCTTCACCACGAGCTGCTTCTCGAAGCCGCCCGGCCCGATCAGCTTGGCCAGGTAGATCTCGGCCATCCCACCCGCGGCGATCTTTTCGCACAGGAAGTACTTGCCGAACGAACCCGGCAGCCCGGCCATCCGGGCGCGAGTGTACCATGGGGCGATGGAGGGCCGTCGGGGCGGCGCGGTGGCGAAGCGGCCCACACGCGCCCGACGATCGGCGGATCGCGCAACGCGCGCGCCGCTCCTCTGTCGCGCGGCCTCGCGGGCCGGTCTGGTCGCGCTGGTCGCGGCCTCGGCCGGCGCATGCTCCGGCGCCGACCATCGCACCGTGCACCTGGAGCGGGTGAAGCCGGCGTCGGATCCATCGTGTGGCGCGCCGGCCGACGCGCGCACCCTGGTCATCACCGCGCTGGGCGAGTTCCCGGCGACCGAGGCGACCGCCCGCGCCATCGAGGTCGGCGACGACGGGCCGGCCATCGAGGTGGACGGCTTCCCGCTCGCCACCAACAGCCTCGAGGTGGAGGTGCGCGGCTTCGGCGGGGCGGTGCGCGCGGTCGGCCGCACCGGGCTGTTCTCGATCGACGAACTGGACGACGGCGCGTCGGTGCCGGTCTTCATGGCCCCGCTCGACGGGTTCTGCCCGACCGGCCCCCCCGGCCAGGCGCGCGACGCGCCGCTGGCCGCCCGCGCCGGCCCCGCCGTCCTCATCGCCGGCGGCTCCGGCGACGACGGCGCGCCGGTCGATGAGGTCGAGCTCTACGATCCGTCCACGGGCCAGTTTTCTGGCCTGGGGGCGCCGCTCTACGGATCCGACCTGGACGCCGGGCTGACCGGCGCCACCATGACCGCGCTGCCGGACGGCCGCGTGGTGGTGGCCGGGGGCGCCGCCACCGCGTTCCAGGTCTACGACCCGGCGACGAGCGGGTTCGGGGCGCCCCAGTTCCTGCGCCAGGCCCGCGCGCTCCACGCCGCGGTCCCGCTCGACGCCGATCACCTGCTCCTGGCCGGCGGCTGCGCCCGCCTCGAGGGCGTCGCCTGCGCCCCCGGCAGCGCGCTGTCCACCTCGGTGGTGCTGACCGTGTCGACCGGCGAGCTGGCCGACGGGCCCGGGCTCGATCGCCTGCGGGTCGGCGGCAGCGCGGTGCGGGAGGCCGACGGCCGCGTGCTCCTGGTCGGCGGGGTGGACGCCGACGGGACCCCGGTGACCGAGGCGGAGCGCATCGATCTTTCCGGCGCCGGATCCAGCGAGCTGGTCGCCGACACCGGCGCGGCCGCCTCGCTCCTGGCCGGCGGCGGGGCGCTGACCGGCTTCGCCCCGCCGGATGGGCCGGCCAGCCAGGCGGCCGCGGTGGTCCCGCCCGGCGCGACCCGCGCCACCGCGGTCGACAGCATCGAGGCCCGCGCCGGCGCCGCGCTGGCCGGGCTCGAGAACGGACAGGTGCTCGTCGTCGGCGGCAGCGACGCCGCCACCGACGGCGAGCCGGCCGCCGAGGCGGCCCTCTACACCCCGGCCCAGGGCGCGCTCGAGCCGCTGCCGGACGGCCCGGGCGTCAGTCGGCGCGGCGCCGCCGCGGTCGCGCTCGACGACGGAAGCGTGCTGGTGATCGGCGGCCGCGGCGCTGACGGGGCCGCGCTGGCCGACGCGTGGATCTTTCGCCCGGCGCTGATCGGCCCGTGGAGCGCGGGGCGGTCGGCGACCTTCGCGACCCTGCCGTCGGCGGCGCCGATGGTGCCGCGCGATCCCGGCCGCGCCCGGATCGTGGCGGCCGAGGGGACCGCCCCGGCCCACTACCGGATCGAGTCGAGCGGGGCCGGTGACGCGCTCCTGTCGGAGTGGGCGATCCTGGCCGGTCCGCGCTTCACCTCGCTCTCGCTCGAGGCCAGCATCGCGGCCGAGCAGGGCGGGGCGGCGGTGCTGCTCTGGTTTCGCGACGAGGCCACCACCGCGCTGCTCGCGCTCCGGCCCGGCCAGACCGCCGAGCTGCTCGCGGTCGAGGCCGGCGAGGCGCGCGCACTGGGGACCTGCACCGGCGAGACGCTCGCCGCCGACGATCTCGCCCCCGGTTCCGGCGCCGGCCATCAGCTGGCGATCGAGGCGTCGGGCGGCGAGCTGGTCGCCAGCCTCGACGGGCGCACCGTTCTCAGCTGCCGCGTCGACCCGCCCGCGCGCGGCATGGTCGGCGTCGCCCCGCTCGGCGGCGAGGGCGCGGTCCTGCGGCTCGACCTCATCAGCGCGAGCCGGTGACAGCCGCGACGTCATCGCGCCACCGTTCCGCGCCGGCTCTCGCCGCTCCTTGCCATCCGGGCGGCTCGACCGCGAGAATCGATCGTCTTGTCGTTTCGCGGGCCCTCGAGGTCGACTGAGATGTCCCGGTGGTGGCTGGCCGCGCTGGTGATGGTCGCGACCTCGGCGCCGGCGCCGGCCGGCGCGTACGAGTTCGAGCTGCTGGCCCGCTCGATCGGCCAGGCCGAGGAGCTCCGGTCGCTCCGGCTGCTCGGCCCGGATCTGACCCTGGCGCGCCGGCGCTTCACCCAGACCCTCGCGCTCCACGTGTGGGACATCGGGCGCCCGCACGACGAGTGGTGGCGGCTCTACGACCCGAAGCCGCGGCGCGGACCTCGCCTGTCGTTCCAGTCGTACGTCCGCCTCGATCACGACTTCGGCGACTACACCGGCGGCGACCTGTTCCTCGGCACTCGCTCGGTCGACGCGGTCGACCTCGTACCTGAGCTGGAGTCGGACAGCATGCAGCTCGACGTGCTGTACGCGTTCCTCGCCGCCGAGGGGCTGCTCGACGGCAAGGTCGACCTCTACGCCGGCCGCCAGCTCGGGCTCGAGTCGCTCGACTGGTACGCGTTCGACGGCGCCGCGGTGCGGGTCCGCTCGCCCTGGCACCTGGCCGGCGAGGTGTTCGGCGGGCTACAGGTGCGCGACGCATCGCCGGTCGGCTCGCCCACCTTCGAGCCGGACGGCACCTCGTCCGGCGAGTGCCAGGAATATCTGGAGAGCGGGGTGCCGGGCAGCGGGGCGTGGCGACCGATCGACCTCGGCCGGCCCGACCACAACAGCCGCTTCCGCAACGACCTCGACGTGTGCCCGCAGCGCGACCAGCTGATGCCGACCTTCGGCGGCGCCATCGCCCTGGACGGCGCCTCGCGGGTGAGCGCGCGCCTGTCGTACCGGCGCACGATGTCGCGCACGCCCGACCTGATCGGGCCGGCCAATCGCTTCGACGAGCGCGACGTCGGCTACTACCCGGACGAGATCGGCCAGGCCCCCGCCTGGGGGACCAACCAGGAGCACGTGTCGCTCGAGGCGCGTGCGCCGATCGACCTGGCCGGCGACCGGGTCCAGGTCACCCCGTACGGCGCCGCCCGCTACAGCCTGCTCCACGCGCTGGTCGACGAGGCGCTGGCCGGCACCCGGGTCAAGCTCGGCGCTCACTCGCTCGAGCCCGAGCTCTTCTACTCGTTCCCGACCTTCGACGGCGACTCGATCTTCAACGCGTTCTCGGTGCAGCCATACGTCGACGGGCGCCTCACCTACGAGCTGTCCCCGCGCGGCGCGCCGTGGACCGGCTACGCGCGCGGCTGGATGCGCCGGTTTCGCATCGAGGATCCCGGCACCGCCGCGCCCGGCGCCGACGTCGACTCCGGGGCCCTGGCCGGCGGCGCCCAGGTCGGCGCCCGCTGGGTGATGGCGCCGGAGCGGGTGGCCCGGGTCGACCTCTTCCACGAGGGTGGCTACGGCGGGCGCCGCACCGGCGGGTTCGCGCTCGTCAGCTGGCGGGTGGCAGCGCCGCTCCTCGTCAGCACCCGGCTCAGCGTCATCGACTTCGCCGAGGACCTGCGGCCGGAGCTCGACGCGACCAGCCTGGGCGCCCAGGTCGGCGCCACCTATCGCATCCACGAGGGGATGGCCACCAGCGTGATCGCGGAGGAGACCTCCAGCCAGATCGCGCGCAGCCAGCTGGCGGTCTTCTTCCTGCTCGACCTGGCCTTTCAACCGGAGCTGTGACGTCACCGTGAACCGACCCAGCTGGCTCCTGTCCGCCCTCGCCCTCGTCGTCGTGGCCGCGCTGCCGGCGCTGGCCGGTCCGGGCGCGCCCGTGGTCGAGCGCGCGCCGGTCTCGCCGATCGTGTACCCGGCGCAGTCGATCCCGCTCCGCTTCTCGCACGCCCGCCACCTCGCGCTTCGCGGCGTCGACTGCGCCAGCTGTCACCCGGGGGCGGCGGAGTCGCGCTCGTCGCTCGACTCGCTGGTCCCGGGCGAGGAGCGCTGCCGGGTCTGTCATCCGATCGATCGCGCCCAGCCGGAGCGGGCGGCCGCGCCGGGGACGCCTCCAGCGCGCTGCGCCGCGTGCCACCCGGGGATGGGCGCGGGGCAGGGCGCGTCGGTGGCGCGGGTGATCATGCCGACCGCGCGCATCAAGTTCGATCACCGCGCCCACCGGCGGATCGGGATGGGCTGCCGCGAGTGCCACGGCGATCTGGCCGCCGAGCGGATCGACCTGGCCACGCGCGATCAGCTGCCCGACATGGGCTCGTGCCTGCGCTGTCACGACGGCCGCCGCGCGCCCGAGCAGTGCACCACCTGCCACCTCACCCGGGGCGGCGGCAGGATCATCACCGAGTTCCCCGACGGGCGCCTGGCCCCGTCCGGCTCGCTGCGCGGCAACGACGCCCACGGTCTCGCGTTCCGCGCCGATCACGCGGCGGCCGCGCGCGCCGACACCGCCTACTGCGAGAGCTGCCACCGGCGATCCGAGTGCGTCGACTGCCACGAGGGCTCGATGAAGCCGCTCGACTTCCACGGCAACGACTACGTGTCGCTGCACGCGATCGACGCGCGGCGCGGCCGCCCCGACTGCAGCGCGTGTCACCGCCTGCAGACGTTCTGCGTCGGTTGCCACAGCCGCACCGGCGTGGCCGCCGACGGCAAGGGCAGCCAGTTCGTCCCGCCGTCGCTGGGCGGCGCCGGGCGGGGCTACCACCCGTCAGGCTGGGTCGACTTCGCGGGCGGCGCGCCGGTGACCGGCGACGGCACCCGCGGCGAGAATCACCACGCCTTCGAGGCCCAGCGCAACATTCGCCAGTGCGCCGCCTGTCATCGCGAGAGCTTCTGCCTGACCTGTCACTCGGCTCAGCCGAGCAGCTTCCGGATCAACCCGCATCCGGCGGGCTGGCGGGGCAGCCGCCGCTGTCAGGCCCTGCTGCGCGGCGCGCGGCGAATGTGCCTGCGCTGCCACGTCGAGGCCATCGAGCTCAGCTGCGAGCGTCAGGGCCTGTAGTTGGATCGCTCTTCCGCATCCCGCGCGGGGGGCGCTATGCGCGGGGGGAGACCACCACCCATCCGGGCGGGGGCATGCGGGGATGCGGAAGGCGTCCAGCGACGACAGGTAATACAAGCTGCGTGCCGCTCCGACGTGGCGCGCGATGGCGGCCAGGGCACGGGAAACACTCGGTAGCACCCGCCACCGACGGTCACTCGTCCCCGGCTACTCCCGTTGCCGCGCGAGGTCTCGCGACCCCGGCGCCGGCGCTCACTCGGCCCAGTAGCGGACCGGCCCGACGTCGACGTGGACGAACTTGTCGTCCCGGTAGTAGCCCACACCGCCGAGACGCAGCGTCCGGGCCCAGTTGCGCAGCCGCTCGGTGGTCACGCCCGGCAGGCGGAAGTCGACCGCGTGACCGAAGGTGTGCTCGCTCTGGCGCGCCACCCGGCGTCCCTTCTTGCGCAGCATCAGGTTGTACTTGGGCGCGCGGAAGCCGGACACGATGTCCACCCGGTCCACCCGGAACTTCCTGGCCGCCTTGATGAGGACGCCGAACAGGCGCCCGTCCATCGCGATCCGGTGGCTGGTGAAGTGGCAGCGGAGAAACCGGCTCATCTGATCGGGCGGCACCGGGGCGTCGGCGGTGGTGCTGGCGTCGACCGCGAGGAACTCGTGAGTCCAGGTGTTGTAGACGTTGATCAGCGCCGGTGGCTTCTGGCCGAGCCGGCGGCGCAGCGCCTTGTTCCACCGGGCTCGCTCCGCCGCGCCCGCGCTCGCCGCCGCTCGCGCCCGGGACTTTTCCCCGAGGAGCTGCTCCTTCTTGCCGGCTGCGGCCGCGGCGGGCCGGGTGGCGACCAGCGCCGCACCGACGACGACGCCGACCGCGACGATCCTCGCGAGCGCGACCCGGCGCCCGGCGCGCATCAGCCGCTCTTCCGGATCGAGATCAGCGGCGCCGGCGGGCGCTCGTTGAGCGAGCCGGAGCGGAAGCCGCGCAGGTCGAGAGCGACGTAGGTGAAGCCGAGCGACGCGCCCAGCTCGAGGATGGCGCGGCGGATGTCCGGGCTGACCGCGCGGGCCAGGTCGTCGCCGTCGAGCTCGAGGCGGGCGATGTCGTCGTGGAAGCGGACCCGCAGCTGGGCGAAGCCGAGCGCGCGCAGACCGTCCTCGAACCGGTCGACCCGCTGCAGCCGCTCCGGCGTGATGCGGGTGCCGTACGGGAACCGCGACGACAGGCAGGCCAGCTGGGGCTTGTTCCAGGTGCGCAGGCCGAGCTCGCGGGACAGCTCGCGGACGTCCGACTTGGTCAGCCCGGCCTCGACCAGCGGCGACACCGCGCCGCGCGCGGCGGCGGCGGCGATGCCGGGGCGGTCGTCGCCGAGGTCGTCGGTGACGGTGCCGAGCGCGATGAACCGGATGGCGAGCCGCTCGGCCAGCGGCCCGGCCAGCTCCATGAGCTCGGTCTTGCACATGGCGCAGCGGTGGCGCGGGTTGTCGGCGAAGCCGGGCCGCTCCAGCTCGGCCGACTCGAGGATGTGGTGGCGGTCGGCCAGGCCCAGCTCGGCGCCGAGCCGGCGCGCGTCCTCCGACTCGGCCCTGGCCATCGTCTCCGACACGCAGGTGACGGCGTGGCAGCGGGGGCCGAGCTGGTCGACCGCGACCTTGAGCAGGAAGGTGGAGTCGACGCCGCCGGAGAAGGCGACCACCAGGCCGTCGTAGCCGCGCAGGATCGCCTGTAGTCGCTCGAGCTTGGCCGCCGAACTGCCCATGACCGGGAACCATGCCAGCTCGGACCGCGCCGGACCAGTCCCAACGGCGCGCCGGCGCCGGCTCAGTCGCGCCGCTTGACCAGCACGATGCGCCAGGTCCCGGGGATCTCGGCTGGATCGACCGAGCCCACCTCCTGGCCCCACTCGGCGGCGCTGCGCGGGATGTTGCGGGTGGCCGGCTCGTGGTCGACCAGCACCTGCAGCGTGGCGCCGACCGGCATCGCCTCGAGCGCGAGCTTGGTCCGCACGAACGTGTACGGGCAGATCTCGCCGCGCAGGTCGAGCTCGCGGTCAGCTGACGACGATCGGTCCATCGCTGGCGAGAATCTGCGCCAACAGGTCGGCGGCGTCAATCGCGCCGCTGGCGCCGTCGGCGCGGCGGCGGAAGCGCGGCGGCTCGGGCCAGATCTCCAGCTCGGCGCCGCCCACTCGCAGTCGGCGGACCGGTGGCGTCGCGGCCGCCTCCGACATCGCCGCCGCCGCGGCCGAGCGGCCGCCCGAGGTCCACACCTCCACCGCGCGTGCGCGCTGGATCCGCCCGGCCAGATCCGCGTGGTCGACCACCTCGACCGGCCGACCCAGCTCGGCCAGCGTGCGCAGCGCCCGCTCGATTCGCGGGTCGTCGGCGCCGCCGGCGAAGCGGGCCGCGGCGCCGGTCAGCACCACCGCCACCGGATCGCCGCGCAGCCCGAGCCCGAGCCCGGCCCGCAGCGCCTCGCTCACCCGATCCGCATCGCCGCTGTCGACCACGACCAGGATCATGTGAACGCCACCACCCGGTCGGCCCGGCTCACCATCGCGGCGTGATCGTCCTGTCCGCCGAGCGGCAGCCCGATGTCGTCCTCGCCCAGCCCGGCGGCCGCGGCGCTGGCCGCGCACACCGCCAGCTCGCACCCGTCGTCGGCCAGCTCGGCGATCACGGCGCGCCGCGCCGGCAAGCCGGCCACCGCGTCGGACATGAAGAACAGCGACACGTACGCGCCGGCCGCGCCGGCCGCGCCGGCCAGCTCGAACGCCGCCTCGAGATCGCCGGTCTCGCCCGCGGTCGACACCACGATGGCCAGCCGCCGGCCGCGCATCAGCCGGCCCCGTGACCCGTGGCCGGCGCTCGGCGCACGGGCTCAGACCTCCATGCCGGCGAAGCGGGCCAGCTCGACGAACTCGCCGCGCTGGTCGCTCCAGCCGAACAGGGCCGCCTCGCGCACCGTCACCTGGTCGATCCCGACCACCAGCTGCTGGACCGGGTAGGTCGGCCCGTCGCCCCACGGGCTGGTCGCGACCTCGCGATCGACCGCCGACAGGTACGCCCGCCCGTTCGGGTGCGAGTGATAGATGACCCGGGCCGGTCGCTCGCCGTCGAGGCTGCGCACCAGCGCCAGGAGGTCGTCGCCCGCGATGACGTACGCGGTCTCCGCGCCGCGAGCCGGGGCGGTCGGGTGCTGGCCGTCGACCTGCTGGTTGGTGCAGGCGCGCAGCTCGCTCACCGCGGGCTCGGCGCGCGGCCCGGCCAGCCAGCCGCAGCACTCCGACGGAAACGCGCGGCGCGCCTCGCGGTAGACCTCGGCCAGGAGCGGCGGCGGGATCGCCACCGGCGCCTCACCAGACATACTGCTTCTCCCACTTCATGGGCGCGAAGTAGCGGTCGCCGCGGTCGGGCAGGACGGTCACCACCACCGAGCCCTTGCCGGCCTGGCGCGCCACCTCGCACGCGCCGGCCACGTTGGCGCCGGCCGAGTGACCGACGAACACGCCCTCCTCCTGGCACAGCCGGTCGGCCGCGTCCCACGCCTGATCGGTCGACATCGCCAGGCGGCGGTCGACGATCCCGTCCGGCTGCCAGATCGGCGGGACCAGCGAGCTGGCCAGATGCTTCAGCCCCTCGAGCCCGTGGAACGAGTCGTCCGGCTCCACCGCCACCACCTGGATCGCGCGGCTGTGCTCCTTGAGCCGCCGCCCGGTCCCCATGATCGTCCCGGTGGTGCCGATCCCGGCGACGAAGTGGGTGAGCCGATCGCCCAGCGAGCGAAGGATCTCGGCGCCGGTGCCCAGGTAGTGCGCCTTGGGGTTGGCCGGGTTGGCGTACTGGTTGGGATAGAAATACTTCTCCGGCTCGGCGTCGGCCATCTCGCGCGCGAGCACGATCGCCCCGTCGGAGCCCTCCATCTCCGACGAGAAGACCAGCTCGGTGCCGTACGCCTGGGTGATGTTCTTGCGCGCCACCGACACGTTGGCCGGCATCACCAGGGTCACCGGGATGCCCAGCGCGGCGCCGATCATCGAGTAGGCCACGCCGGTGTTGCCGCTGGTCGAGTCGATGAGCGTCTTGCCGCGCAGGCGACCGTCGGCCAGCCCGTCGAGGATGATCTGGCGGGCGGCGCGGTCCTTGACCGAGCCGCCCGGGTTCTCGAACTCGCACTTGGCCCAGATCTCGACGCCGTCGCCGGCTCGCTTCTCGACCGAGCGCAGCCGGATGAGCGGGGTGTTGCCGATGAGGTCGACCACCGACAGGACGCGGCGGTTGCTGTGAAGGCTCATGACGATCCTCGCCTCGCGATGCGGACCAGCACCCGGCAGGCGGCCGCGCCGCCCCGGGCCAGCGCGTCGGCGACGGCGATCCCCGCGCCGCCGTCGGTCGTGGTGTCGATCGTCGCGTCAACTGTCGTCTCGGGGGGCTCGAGCTCGTCGGCCAGGCGCAGGGCCTCGGCCGGCGGCGCGCCCGCTCCCTCGACCACCTCGACGTCCGGGTTGATCGCCGCGATGCGCGCCCGCGCCGCCTGGCCGCGCGACCTCCCGCGGTCGGCGGCTCCGTACAGGATGCCGCGCGCGATCTCGGCCTCGCCCAGCGCGCCGCCCGGGTCGCCGGCCAGGATCAGCCGCCCGACCCCGGCCGCGGCCAGGTAGGCCAGCGCCGCCACCTCGGCCGCGCGCTCGGCCCCCAGCTCGACCACCACCGCGGCGGCGAGCAGGCGCTCCTGGCCGCGCCCACCCACGTCGGGCAGGAGCACGTGGCGGGCGTAGCGCCGGATCTGATCGTCGCGCAGCGCCACCGGTGTTCGCGCCTCCGCGCCGCTCATCCGGCGACCACGTCGAGCTCGATCGGCTCGACCCGGACCCCGCGGCTGCGGAAGAACTCGATCGCCGCGTCGATCTCGCCCGGCTCGCCGTGCAGCTCGAGCCCGATGATGCCGATCTCGTCGGTCACGCTCGCCGTGCGCAGGTTGAACTCGACCTTGAGCTCGGCGTACATGCGACAGACCAGCGGCTCGCGCACCAGGCCGGCCGGATAGGTCAGGTAGATCCGCTTGCGCATGCGCGCCATCGGCGGGCCGGCGGGCGCCGCTACTCGCCGCCGGCGATGGCCGGGACGATCGAGACCTCGTCCGACTCCTTGAGCGGCGTGTCGAGGTTCTTGAGGAAGCGGATGTCCTCGTCGTTGGCGAAGATGTTGACGAACTTGCGGACCGCCCCGCTGTCGTCGCAGATGCGCGCCTTGATGCCCGGGTAGGCGGCCTCGAGGTTTGCGATCACCTCGCCGACGGTGGCGCCGGCAGCGGCGACCTCCTCGCGGCCCTCGGTGAGCTTGCGCAGCGGAGTGGGAATGCGGATGGTTGCCATTGGTCTCGTCCTTTACACGATCGCAGCCAGCTCGGACAGCCGGGGCCCGATGACAGGAGGTCTGGGCAGCTCGGCGAGGAGCGGATCGGTGGTCTTCAGGCCCTGCCCGGTGATGCAGAGGACCAGCGACTCGTCCCGCTGGATCGCCCCCTGGGCGACGAGCCGCTGGGCGGCGGCGACCGTCACTCCGCCCGCGGTCTCGGTGAAGACGCCCTCGGTCTCGGCCAGCAGGCGCATCGCCGCGACGATCTCGGCGTCGGTGACCGCCGCGGCCGAGCCGCCGCTCTGGCGGATGGCGCGGGCCGCGTAGAAGCCATCGGCCGGGTTGCCGATCGCGAGCGAGCGCGCGATGGTGCGCGGCTCCTTGACCGGCACGATCAGCTCGCGCCCGGCGATGACCGCGTCGGCGATCGGCGAGCAGCCGACCGGCTGGGCCCCGTGGATGCGGGTCGGCCGGGCTCGCTCCTCGATCAGGCCGAGCTTGGCCAGCTCGCTCCACGACTTGTCGATCTTGGCGACCAGCGATCCGCCCGCCATCGGCGCGACCACGTGGTCGGGCAGGCGCCAGCCGAGCTGGTCGGCGATCTCGAGCGCGTAGGTCTTGGAGCCCTCGGCGTAGTACGGGCGCAGGTTGACGTTGACGAACGCCCACCGGTAGCGGTCGGCCGCCTCGGCGCACAGGCGGTTGACGTCGTCATAGGTGCCGTCGATCGCGATGACCCGCGCGCCGTACACCTGGGTGGCGACGATCTTGGCGCCCTCGAGGGTGCGCGGGATGAAGATGGTGGCCTTGAGCCCGAGCGCCGCGGCGCCGGCGGCGACCGCGTTGGCCAGGTTCCCGGTCGACGCGCACGCGATGTGATCGAACCCGAACCCGACCGCCACCGAGATCGACAGCGACACGACCCGGTCCTTGAACGACAGGGTCGGGTGACAGACCGCGTCGTTCTTGATCCACACCTGGTCGACGCCGAGCCGCGCGCCCAGGCGCGGGGCGGGCAGGAGCGGCGTGCCGCCGACCGCGCGGCCGACCGCGGGCTCGCCGGCGAGCGGCAGGAGCTCGGCGTAGCGCCACATGTTGAGCGGCCGCTCGGCGAACCGCGCGCGCAGATCCGCCCGCGCCAGCGCGTCGTAGTCGTAGTCCACCTCGAGCGGCCCGAAGCACAGCTCGCACACGTGCACCGGTCCGTGCGGGACCTCGGCCCGGCACTCGCGGCAGCGGAGACCTCTGGTGTAGATCGCGTTCACGAAGGCACCTCGGCCGCCCGCTCGCGCCCGTTCGATGCGCACGCGGGACAGCCCAGACGGGGGTTATAGCGCACTCGCCGGGGAGTCGAGCGCGCGCCGACATCGTCCACCACGACCAGCTCACCGGCGGTGGCGCCGGCGGCCAGCGCGAGCGCGGCGCGGGCCAGGAGGCCGCCGATCGCCGCGACCGCCGCGCCCAGCACGCCGGCGTCGGCGCAGCTCGGCGCGTGATCGGGCGGCTCCTCGAACAGGCACCGGTAGCAGCCGCTCGCTCCCGGCACCGCGGACACGACGTGGCCGCCGTAGCGCTCGACCCCGCCGACCGCGAACGGCAGCGCGCGCGCCATCGCCTCGTCGTTGGCGGCGAACTTGGTCTCGGGATCGTCGGAGCCCTCGATGAGGACGTCGACCCCGTCGAGCAGGTCGCCGGCGGTCTCGCGGGTGAAGCGGAGCGCGAGCGGGCGGAGCCGCGCGGCCGGGTAGCCGCGCCGGACCAGCTCGTCGCTCAGCGCCTCGACCTTGGCCCGACCGACGTCGGCGGTGGTGAACTGGATCTGGCGCTGCAGGTTCGACAGATCGACCCGGTCGTGATCGCACACGACCAGGCGGCGCGCGCCGGCCGCGGCCAGCGCGTAGGCGACCGGGCCGCCCAGCCCGCCGGCGCCGACCAGGGCGAAGCAGGTGTCCGCCGCGCTCTTCATCCCTCGATCCTCGATCGCCTCGCCTACCGGAAGTACTCGTCGAGGGAGAAGTAGCGCTCGCCGGTGTCGCACAGCAGCGTCAGCACGCGCCGGCCCGGGCCCAGCTCGCGGGCCACCTGGGCGGCGATGAACACGTTGGCGCCGGACGAGATGCCGACCAGGAGGCCCTCCTCGCGGGCCAGCCGCCTGGCCATCTCGTAGGCGTCGCGATCGACGATGGTGCGCAGCTCGGTCAGGACCGAGCGGTCGAGCGTGTCGGGCACGAACCCGGCGCCGATGCCCTGGATCTTGTGGGGGCCGGGCCGGTCGCCGGACAGCACCGCGCTGCGGGCCGGCTCGACCCCGATGACCCGACACTCGGGGAACTCGCGGCGCAGGACGCCGCCGACGCCGGTGACGGTGCCGCCGGTCCCGATCGCCGACACGAACGCGTCGACCCGGTCGCCGTCGAGCTGCTCGAGGATCTCGCGCGCGGTGGTGCGGCGGTGCACCTCCGGGTTGGCCGGGTTGCCGAACTGATCCGGCATGAACGCGTCCGGGTTGTCGGCGCAGAACGCGCGCGCGCGCGCCATCGCGCCCTCCATCACCTGCTCCTCGGGGGTGAGGATGATCTCGGCGCCGTACGACTGGAGCAGCGCGCGCCGCTCGAGCGACATCGACTCCGGCATGCAAAGGACCAGGCGGTAGTTCTTGGCCGCACAGACCAGGGCGAGCCCGATGCCGGTGTTACCGCTGGTCGGCTCGACGATGATCGATCGCCCGGGGGTGAGGAGGCCGTCCCGTTCGGCCGCCTCGATCATGGCGAGCGCGATCCGGTCCTTCACCGAGCCGCCCGGGTTGTACTGCTCGCACTTGACCCACACCTCCGCGCTCGTGGCCGGCACCACCGCGTGCAGGCGGACCAGAGGCGTCCGGCCGATCAGATCGAGCAGCGACGACGCCTGCAGCAGCGGCGGAGGCACGACGGGGGCGAGGGCGGGGGCGGGGGGGGTCACGGTCAGCCTGCAGCGACGAGGTGGAGAGGCATCAGATGTAGTACATGGGCTGGCCGGCCCCGGCGCGCGGCACGCCGAGCTGGTTGCCGCGCTTGACCAGGTCGGCGACGGTCATCCCCGCGAACCAGGTGAGGACGTGCTCGGCCAGCTCCCTCCACAGGGCGGCGGTGATCTGGCGCGAGCTCGGCTCGGTGGACGCCAGCCGGGCCGGGGTAGGCTCTCCCTCCTCGACCAGGAACATCTCCTCGATCGGCCCCTGGAGCGCGCGCACCACCTCGGCCAGCGAGATCTCCTCCGGGGTGCGCTTCAGGTAGTAGCCGCCGCGAGGGCCGCGCTTGGAATCGACCAGCCCCGCGCGCTTGAGATCCTGAAAGATCTGCTCCAGATAGCGGAGCGGGATGTCTTCTCGGCGGGCGATGTCGCGAGCCTGGGCGGAGGCGTGGACCGAGTCCTGCCCGTGATAGGCGATGTCGAAGATCGCCCGGACTCCGTACCGCGTCTTGGTCGACAGTCGCATGCGGGGGTCGCTAGTTCGTATTGCCTATCGGGAAACGGGACAATCTGACCGTGCCGCACGCCAACGCGGGTGTCAAGGACTGGCCGGGCGCGCCGCGGTCCCGCAGACCTTGCATCGACCATCCTCTCCGATGAGCCCGACACAGGCGCCGTCGGGGCACAGCTCGCGGTCGTCGTCCTCGAACGCGGCGACGTCGTCGGCGCGCCCGACCGTGACGGCGCTCGCGGCGACGCGCTCGATCTCCGCGACAGCCGGTCGCGCGCGCGGCGCGCCGGTGCCCTGGGCACCGCACTCCTTGCACCGGCCATCCGGACCGATGACCCCGACGCAGGCGCCGTCGGGACAGAGCTCGCGCTCGTCGTCGAGCTCGACCGGCTCGTCGCCTTCGAGCTCGTGCGGCAGGCGCATGCCCCGGTGCCGCGGGTCGGCCACCGCAGACACGGAGACGGTTCCGCAGACCTTGCAGCGTCCATCGGGGCCGATGAGCCCGGTGCACTTGTCATCAGAGCACAGCTCGCGCCGTGCGGGCTCGAAGTCGTCTTCTGTCATCCTGCCGCTGGGGTAGCAGATGCCAATGAGCCGACGCAAGACGCACCACGCCTCAGTCACTGCCGCAGTCTTTCTCTCCGCATGCGCCACGTCGTCAGGTGTGGGGCGCGGCGCCGATCTCGATCCGGCCAAGGTCACCGCGATCGAGGTGGCCGCCGTCGGTGGTGAGGCGGCGTTCTGCCCGGGCGGCCCGCCGCTCCAGCTCAAGGCGATCGTCACCGCCGAGGGCGGGGCGCGGCTCGAGACCTGGGCCGCCGGTGAGCCGGAGGAGGGCAAGCTCGGCTTCGACCGGTTCGAGTGGAGCGCGGCAGCCGGCCAGGTCGACGCCCAGGGCCGCCTCCAGCCGCCGGCGGATTCGCTGGCGCTGGTCGACCACACGGTGACGGTGACCGCGCGCGTGGTCGGCAAGCCCGACATCGAGGGCAAGCTGGAGCTGAGCCCGACCTGGCGCTGCGGCGGCACCGCCGACGCACGCGGGCCGCTGGGACATCCAGGCGCGCCCGGCATGGCCGGCGAGAAGGGCCGCGCCGGGCGACCGGGCGGCGCGACCGGTGAAGCCGAGAACGGCGAGCTGGGCAGCAAGGGCCAGGACGCCGCCGCCGGTGGCGCCGGCGGTGCCGGCCCGGCGGTCGACGTCGCGCTGGCCTACGTGACCACCCGGAAGCACGGGAAGCTGGTGCTGGTCCGGATCGGCGACCGGTCGTACCTGTTCGATCCGGCCGGCGAGAAGTTCCACGTCCGGGCCGGCGGCGGCGCGGGCGGGCAGGGCGGCGCCGGCGGCCCCGGCGGACAGGGCGGCGAGGGCGGCGACACCAACGGGGACAAGGGACGGGCAGGTAACGGATCCGACGGCGGCGACGGCGGGGCGGGCGGCCGAGGAGGCGCCGGCGGCGACGGCGGCGCGATTCGCGTCCAGTACGACGGCAACCACCAGGAGCTGCTCCAGTCGGTGGTGTTCGAGAGCGCGGGAGGGCCGGGCGGCCCGGGCGGCGCGGCGGGAGAGGGCGGCCGGGGCGGCGCCGGCGGCAACTCGCCGACCGGGCAGCGCGGCACGAACGGCCGGACCGGCCATCGCGGCCCGTCCGGCGGGGCTGGCCAGCCGGGGCGCGACGGGCCGGCGGTGGACTCGCGACCCGGCGATGTCCGCCAGCTCTTTGCCGACGAGATCGGGCGCGGGGTCCCGATCGACGTCGGCGGCGGGTAGGACGGCTCCGGGGCTGGCCCGGGGCTGGATCGACCGCGGTCAGAACTGGTCGTACGAGCGGGTTTGACAGTGACCGCGGCTTCCGGGTATCAAGCCTTGCAATGTACGACACGTCCGACATCCGCAAGGGTCTCAAGGTCTTGATGGACGGCAACCCGTTCACGATCGTCGAGTTTCAGTTCGTGAAGCCCGGCAAGGGTGCTGCGTTCACGCGCACGAAGTTCAAGAACCTTCTGACCGGCGCCGTGTTCGAGAGAAACATCCGCTCCGGTGAGAAGCTCGAGCCTGCCAACGTGGAGGAGAAGGAGATGCAGTACCTCTACAAGGAAGGCGACGACTTCGTCTTCATGGACCCGCAGAACTACGAGCAGGTCACCATCCCGGGCGAGATCATCGGCGACGACCACGACCTCCTGAAGGACAACATCAGCGTGTCGGTGCTGTTCTTCAACGAGCGCGCGGTCGGCGTGACGCTGCCGAACTTCGTGCTCCTGCGCGTCACCGGCACCGAGCAGGGCGTGGCCGGCAACACCGCCGCGGGCAACGTGACCAAGCCGGCCCTCCTCGAGACCGGCGCCAGCGTGCAGGTGCCGCTCTTCATCAACGAGGGCGACCTGCTGAAGATCGACACCCGCGAGAAGGCCTACGTCGAGCGGGTCAAGGGGTAGCGCGTCGCTCCCCGCGCGGCCGGGCGTGTGCGGCCGCGTGCTCTGGCGTGATGGCGAATCGATCGGGCTGAGGACGCGGGTCGGCGACGTGGTGGTCGCGCCGGCCGGTGAGGCTCGCGCGGGTGATCTGGTGGCGGCGGCTGGCGCGAGCGAGCCGCCGGTGGTGGTGCGGCGCTACCCCGGCGACGAGTATCCGCCGCCCGGCAGCGAGGTGGCCCGGCTGAACCCGCGCCGGCTCGAGGCGCTGGCTCGCCGGGCCGCGGTGCTGCGCGTGGTGCGCGGCTTCTTCGACCGGCGGGACTTCGCCGAGGTCGATGTGCCGGTGCGGGTGAGGGCGCCCGCGCTCGAGGTGCACCTCGACGCGGTGGCGGCCGGGCCGGACTGGTGGCTGATCACGTCTCCCGAGTACCAGATGAAGCGCCTGCTGGCGGCCGAGCTGGGCCGCATCTACTCGCTGTGCCGCTGCTCGCGCGCGGGCGAGGTCGGCGCCCAGCACCAGCCCGAGTTCACCATGCTCGAGTGGTACCGCGGCTGGGCCGAGCTCGACGACGTGCTGCGCGACACCGAGGAGCTGGTCGCCGAGGTGGCGATGGCGCTGTGGCAGACCACGCTCTTGTCGTACGGCGGGCGCGCGCTCGACCTGACCCCGCCGTGGCCGCGCCGCACCGTCGCCGAGGTGATGGCGGAGTGGGCCGGCGTGCCGGTGCGCGGGGACGAGGACGCCGACGAGCTGGGTCGGCGGGTGCGCGCTGCCGGCGTCGATGCCGGCGACGCGGTGGAGTGGGACGACCTCTTCTTCGCCGCGTTCGTCGAGCGAGTGGAGCCGCGCCTGGCCGCGCTCGAGCGCCCGCTGGTGCTGGTCGACTGGCCGGTCGCGCTCGGCGCGCTGGCCCGCGAGGCGCCCGGCCGCCCCGAGGTGGTCGAGCGGTTCGAGGTCTACGCCGGCGGGCTCGAGCTGTGCAACGCGTTCGGCGAGCTGACCTGTCCGGCCGAGCAGCGCCGCCGGTTCGAGGCCGACCAGGCCCGGCGCGCGCGCGCCGGCAAGCCGGTTCACCCGATCGACGAGAAGCTGCTCGCCGCGCTGAGCGAGGGGCTGCCGCCGTCGGCCGGCAACGCGCTCGGCATCGATCGCCTGGTCATGCTGATGACCGATCGGGCCGACATTCGCGACGTGGTCTGGTTCACCGCCGACGAGCTGTAGCAGCGCCGGCGCGGCGCTCGCTCCTGAGAAGTGTGGACGAGCGCGGCGCCGGCGATCGGTCGGATGTCAGTCCACGCAGGAGACCGGGAAGTCGGTGCACAGATCGGTGCACGTGCACTTGGTCAGGTTGGCGACCGCGCTCTCGGTCGTGCCGGGGTTGAGCGGTCGAACCGTGTTGAGGGTGAGCTTGAGCTTCTTGCTGGTGAGCTTCTTCATGGTGGTCTCCTCTCGTCGGTGAGGGCCCGCGGGCGAACGCGCGGCGCGACTCGGACCGTGAGCTGCGTCGCGCTCCCCCCTGGCAGGCGGCGGCCACAGACAACATCGGAGTGCCCCGGCGGTACAACGGAGAAGATTCCGGTAAGTCGCGCGTCGCGCCGGTCGGTGATTGAGGCCGCTCAGCGCGGTGGGACGTCGCACAGAAGCGCGACGTCCCATCGCGGCTCGACGTCGCTGACGGCGGCGAGCAGCGCGAGGCCGATGCCGGCGGCGCCGGTCAGGAAGCCGGCGTCGTCGAACCACGGCGACGGCTCGGTCGGCTGGTACGAGCGATAGCCGCCCACACCACCGGCGCGGCGGGCGAGCGCGTCCTCGGCCCAGCCGAGCGCGGCGGCGCGGAAGGCGTCGTCGCCGGTGGCCTGGTACAGGCGGTTGAAGACGTGGAGCAGCCCGGCCGCGCCGTGGCACAGACCGGCGTCGACAACGCCGGCGCTGACCGGGGTTCGCGCCGCCGCCGCGCGACCGGCCTCGAGGGCGAGCTGCTCCAGCGACGGGTCGGCGGCGGCGCGCGCGCCGCGCAGGAGCGCCGCCGCGATCCCGGGATCGCCGTAGCACCACGCCGCGCGGCAGCGGGTGTCGGGGCGCGGATCGCGCCGATCGATCGACGACGGAAACAGCGAGCCGTCGGCGGCGCGGCGGCGCGCGGCGGCCATCGAACGGGTGAGACCCTCGCGCACCCGGCGCGCCTCGTCACCGTCGATGCTGGCGAGCAGCGCGATGGCGGCCGGCATGCCGTGGGCGACGCCGAGGTCGCAGTGCCCGTCCGGGTGGCGCGCGCGCGCCGGCGCCGACAGCACCTCGGGTGGAGTCCACAGGACCAGCCCGTCGCCGGATGGCTCGGCCAGCTCGGCCAGGCGCAGGGCGATCCGATCGAGCAGCGCGGCGGCGCCGGGCCGGCGGCGCCGCTCCAGCGCGTGGACGCCGATGCCGACCAGGCCCTTGATGAGGTCGTAGCTCTCGGTCCACGGCGAGCGCGAGGCCAGGGCGAGCAGCGCGTCGTCGATGTCGGCGCCGGGATCGGCGGTCTCGTCGAGCGGCTGGTCGGGCGGCGAGCACAGGTGCTCGACCGTCCACGCCACCCCGGCGTAGCCGCCGAACAGCGCGGGCGGCAGCGCCACCTCGGCCATCGCATCGGCCGCCTGCTCCAGGTAGGTCTCGGCCAGGTCGTCGCCGCCCTCGCCGGCGCGCGCCAGGTACCAGTAGAACAGCGCGAGGCCGGCGTCGCCGCCGGCCAGGCCCGGCTGGCGCAGGGGATGGCGCGGGATGTCGCCGGCGATGGCGCGGATCGCGTCGACCGCCCGTGCGGCGAGCTCACCGGTCAGGAGCGGCTGCCACGGCACGCGGCGATGATACGCCGGAGCGGACGACCGAGCGGCCGGCTCGATCGATCGGGCGATCAGGCGGTCAGGGCGCGGTCCGCCGCTCGCGCGCGGCGGGAGGGCGGGCCGACTGGGACCGGCGCGGGCGGACCGCGGCGCCCAGGATCGGGCGCAGGAACTGGCCGGTGAACGAGGTGTCGATCGCCGCGACCTGCTCGGGCGTCCCGGTCGCGATCACCTGGCCGCCGGCCGCTCCTCCCTCGGGGCCGAGGTCGATGATCCAGTCCGCGGTCTTGATGACGTCGAGGTTGTGCTCGATGACCAGCACGGTGTTGCCCGACGCGACCAGCCGGCCCAGCACCTCCAGCAGGCGCCGCACGTCCTCGAAGTGGAGGCCGGTGGTCGGCTCGTCGAGCAGGTACAGCGTGCGCCCGGTCTGTCGCTTGGCCAGCTCGCGGGCCAGCTTGACCCGCTGGGCCTCGCCGCCCGACAGCGTGGTCGCCGCCTGGCCGAGCTGGATGTAGCCGAGCCCGACGTCGACCAGCGTCTGCATGATCTGGGCGAGCGGGCGGATGTTGGCGAACAGCTCGAGCGCCTCGTCGATCGGCGTGTCGAGCACGTCGGCGATGGTCTTGTCCTTGAACCGCACCCGCAGGGTGGCGTCGTTGTAGCGCCGGCCGCGGCACACCTCGCACGTGACGAACACGTTGGGCAGGAAGTGCATCTCGACCTCGCGCACCCCGGCGCCCTCGCAGGCCTCGCACCGGCCGCCGCCCTGCTTGGCGGTCACGTTGAACGAGAACCGCCCCGGCGCGTACCCGTAGGTGCGCGCCTCCTGGGTGCGGGCGAACATCTCGCGCACCATGTCGAACGCCTTGGTGTACGTGGCCGGGTTCGACCGCGGGGTGCGCCCGATCGGCTTCTGATCGATGACGATGACCTTGTCGATCTGCTCCAGCCCGGTCAGCTTGCGGTACGGCCCGACCCGGTCGAGCGAGCGGTACAGCTGGCGGCACAGCGCCGGGTGCAGGGTCCCGTTGATGAGCGACGACTTGCCCGCGCCGGACACCCCGGTGATCGCCACCAGGCAGCCGAGCGGCACCTCGACGTCCACGTCCTTGAGGTTGTGCTCGGTCGCGCCCTCCAGCCGGATCGCGCCGCGCGGCGAGCGCCGCTCGGCTGGCACCGCGATCGATCGCGCCCCGGACAGGTACTGCCCGGTCAGCGACGTCGGATCGCGCCGCACGTCGTCGGGCGTGCCCTGCGACACGACCTTGCCGCCGTGGCGGCCGGCGCCCGGCCCGAAGTCGATCAGGTGATCGGCCGCCTCGATGGTGGCCTGGTCGTGCTCGACCACCAGCACGCTGTTGCCGAGATCGCGCAGCCGGTGCAGCGTGCGGATCAGGCGCTCGTTGTCGCGCTGGTGCAGCCCGATCGACGGCTCGTCGAGCACGTAGAGGACGCCGCTCAGCTCCGAGCCGAGCTGCGAGGCCAGCCGGATGCGCTGGGCCTCGCCGCCGGACAGCGACACCGCGCTGCGGTCGAGGGTGAGGTAGTCGAGCCCGACGTCGAGCAGGAAGGACAGCCGCGCGCGGATCTCCTTGCGCACCTCCGACGCGATCTGCTCCCTGGCCCCGGTCAGCCCGAGCGCGTCGAAGTGGCGCGAGGCCGCGCCGACGGTCATGCCGGTGACCTCGGTGATCGCCTTGCCGGCCACGAACACCGCGCGCGACTCCGGCCGCATGCGGGTCCCGCCGCACGTCTTGCACGCGATGGCCCGGAAGAAGGCCTCGTACTGGGCGCGGGTCCGCTCCGAGCTGGTCTCGCG
Organism: Kofleriaceae bacterium; assembly: GCA_035489015.1. GTDB lineage: Bacteria > Myxococcota_A > Polyangia > Haliangiales > Haliangiaceae > DATFRY01. The sequence goes on from DATHKR010000271.1 coordinate 35,372, forward strand.
GTAGCGCCGCTCGAGCTGGGCCAGCACCCCCTCGAACTTCATCGCCCACGAGCCGGAGCTGTGCCGCCCGTTCCACTTGACCTGGACCCGGTCGCCGCTGGTGCCGTACAGGAGCGCGCTCTTCTGCTTGGCGCCCAGCTTCTTCCACGGCCTGTCGAGGTCGATGTCGTACTGCTTGGCCAGCGCCTTGACGATGTTGGCGGTCCAGCCCTGGTCCTTCTCGACCGAGTCGCCCCACGAGGCGATCGCGCCGTCGCGGATGCTGCGGTCCGGGTCCGGGACGACCAGGTCCGGATCCACCTGCATGCGCTCGCCCAGGCCGTTGCAGTCGACGCACATGCCGAGCGGCGAGTTGAACGAGAACGACTGCGGCGACAGCTCGGGGAAGCCGACCCCGCAGGTCGGGCAGGCGTTGTCCTGGGAGTAGGCGCGCGGGGTGCGCTCCCCCTCGACCAGCGCGACCAGCTTGCCCTTGCCCTCGCGCACCGCGGTCTCGACCGAGTCGGTGATGCGCGGCTTCTCGGCCGCCTTGATCACCACCCGGTCGACGACGATCTCGATGTTGTGCTTCTTCTGCTTCTCGAGCTGCTCGACGTCCTCGAGGCGGACGATCATTCCGTCGATGCGCACGCGGGCGAAGCCGGCCTTGCGCGCGTCGGTCAAGAGCTCGCGGAACTCTCCCTTGCGGTTCTCGACCAGCGGGGCGAGCAGGGTGACCTTCGCGCCCTCGTCGAGCGACATCAGCTCGGTGACGATCTCGTCGGCCGAGCGGGCCGACACCGCCCCGCCGCACAGGTGGCAGCGCTGCTCGCCGACCCGGGCGTAGAGCACGCGCAGGTAGTCGTAGATCTCGGTGACGGTGCCGACCGTGGAGCGCGGGTTGGACGACGCCGACTTCTGCTGGATGGCGATGGTCGGCGACAGCCCGCGGATGTGGTCGTACTTCGGCTTCTCCATCTGGCCGAGGAACTGGCGGGCGTAGGCCGACAGCGACTCGACGTAGCGGCGCTGGCCCTCGGCGTAGAGCGTATCGAACGCGAGCGACGACTTGCCCGAGCCGGAAACCCCCGTGACCACGACCAGCTGGCGCTTGGGGATCTCCAGGTGGTCGACCGCCAGGTTGTGCTCGCGGGCGCCCTTGATCGAGATGAAATCCGGCTCGCGGCCAACCGAGCCCGGCGGGTACGTCGGCATAGGGTGGTAACCCTACGGAACGGACGTTCAGTCGTCAAGCCCAGCGAATCGGTGCCCGGCGCGGTCGACGTTAGAATGCCGGACCCATGGCCAAGGAAGACTTCGACGACCTCACCCCCATCCCTCGCTACCGCGGCCGCACCGTCTTCCGCCTCACCCTGCTCAGCCTGCTCGGCCTGGCCGGCGCCGGCGTGGCCGGCTACTACGCCTGGCAGTACCGCGGCCAGCGCGACGCCCAGGCCGACGAGCTCATCACCCAGACCGCGACCGCGATCACCTGCACCGCCGAGCTCGGCAAGCTGAAGGGCCAGCAGGACGTGCTCAACCGCGAGGTCGCCGGCAGCGCGCTCAAGCAGAAGGAGGCCGAGTCGCTGGCGACCACCGCCCAGGCCGATCTCACCGCCACCCGGGAGGAGCTGGAGGCGCTGCGCAAGCAGCGCGCCGAGACCGACCTCCGCCTGGCCGCCTTCAAGAGCCTGACCGACCGGTTCCAGAAGATGATCGACAGCGGCAAGATCGAGGTGAAGATCCGCAACGGCGTGATGCTGATGGCCCTGCCGGCCGAGGTGCTGTTCCCGTCCGGAAGCGCCGCCCTGTCCCGCGCCGGCGAGCTGGCCGTCATGGAGGTCGGCATCAACCTCAAGCAGCTGCCCGGCCGTCGCTTCATGGTCGTCGGCCACACCGACGATCAGGCGGTCAAGAGCGCCACCTACAAGGACAACTGGGAGCTGTCGACGGCGAGGGCGGTGACGGTGACCCAGTTCCTGATCAGCGTCGGCCTGAGCCCGAAGATGCTGATGGCATCGGGCCACGGAGAGCACGACCCGGTCGCCAGCAACCGGAACAAGCAGGGCCGCGAGAAGAACCGCCGCATCGAGATCATGATCCTGCCGGACATGGAGGAGATGCCGCCCATCCCCAAGGAGCTGGCCGCCGCCGCCAAGGCCGAGGACGCCAGGGCCGAGGCCGCCAGCAAGGAGCAGGTCGCCGCCTCCAGGCGAGGACCCACCCCCGACCCGAAGCCGGAGGAAGCCGC
>DATHKR010000272.1:0-3036 GCA_035489015.1 Kofleriaceae bacterium
GGCCTATGCGATCGGCGATCGGGTCGCGTTCGCGAGGTCACCCGATCTCCACACCGCGGCGCACGAGGCTGCCCACGTCATCCAGCAGCGCGGCGGAGTCCAGCTTGCCGATGGAGTCGGGCGTTCCGGCGACATGTACGAGCGGCATGCCGACGCGGTGGCGGATCGAGTCGTGAGAGGCGAGAGCGCCGAGGCGCTGCTGAACCAGGTCGTGGTCGGCGCAGGGGCGGGCGCCGCCCGGCGTCGAGACGGCCACGTCGCCGTCCAGCGCCGCGGCGAGGGCGAAGAGGCGTCCACCCCGCCACCCGAGGACCAGGTCCTGGCCAGTCCTCCGCCGGCGACGCTCAGCGTCCAGTTCCACGGGCTCGTCTTCACGCCCGCCCAGGGAGCCAGGTGGCTGGCCGGAATGGACAAGGCCCTGCAGGGGGTCGCGATCGCGGTCAAGGCGCTGGCCGGCGGCCGCTACACGTCGGCGCTCGCCCGCGAGGCGCTCGGGTTTCTGCGCGGGGCGAGCGGCGGGTTTCAGGGCACGGCCGAACTCGAGGGACGCGCGCGGCAAGGCGAGGACATCGCCCCGTTCACGTTCAGCCTCGGTCTGTCGCTCGAGCTCATCCACTGGCTGCGCGACGAGAAGAAGCTCGCGCTCCTCGTCACGCAGGATCGGATCGAGAAGCTGCTCCTCGGTCGCGACGTGGAGACCGCGTGGAGCATCGTGCACCGGGCCCAGCCGCGGCTCCCACCCTGGTACAGCGACAAGCTGTTCCGGAGCCAGATCCTGGCCGAGCAGCACCAGCCGCGCATTCTCGACTTCCGCGCCAGGCTGGCCGGTTTTCAGGCCGCCCCCGGCCCCGCCACCGCCCGAGCCGTCGACACGTCGCTCGGCGCCCTGGTCGGCATCCTGCGCCCCGACGCCGAGCTCCTCGACCGGGTGCGGTCGGATCCGACTCTGACCGATCACGGGATCTATCGCGGGCTGTGGCAGCTCCCCGCGGTCGACCGCGCGCATCCGCGGATCGCGCCGGTGGCGGACGACAGCCAGGTGGACGATCGCATGGCTGGATTGTTCTTTCAGCAGGCGCGGACCAGCCCGGCGGCGGCCGCCCGCGCTCGCGGCGACGGGTCGGCGGCATCGACGGCGCGCCGCGCTCTCCTCGACGGAATGCTGGGCGCCGCGCAGGAGCGAGGCGCCGAGGAGGTGTCCACCGGCGATGCCGAGCTGCGCGACGCGACCAGCCGGGCCAACGCGCCGCCGGTCCCGTCGAGCCTGGCCGCGTACCCCGGGCTGCCGCCTCCGTTCGAGGTGGCATCCAGCGCCTCGCACGCGTTTCAGATGCGCCTGGTCTATCCGACCACGCTCGAAGGGGTGACGGCTCACCTCGCCAACCACTACACCTGGGAGCTGATCCGGATCCCGAACGACGCATGGGCCGCGCTCGAGCGGACGGCGGAGGACGAGAAGGCGAGGGGATACCGACCCAGCTGGACCGACGTGGCCCGGCAGGGGGCGGCGCGCCAGATGAGCTACGTCGATGCCGACCGGGAGAAGGTGCGCGGCGCGACCAGGGGCCTGGAGGCCACTCTGGGGCCGGTCTCCGCCGGCGCCGAGAGCCTGGTCGCCGCGAACCGCGGCCTCGCCGTGGTCGGCGAGGTGATGCGGACCTTCATCCGCAGGATCACCCAGCCGGTCAGCGAGCAGACCATCGCGTTCGAGAAGCCCGGCCTCTACGTCGTCCGCTGCCGGGTGAACGGCAAGGCGAGCGACGATGCCCGGTTCATTCGCGCCACCAGCGTCGCATGGCACCCGGTCTTCGCTCGCAAGCCGGAGGCGATGGCCCGGGCGGGACTCGAGCTCGAGCTCGATGGCCGGGCGCGGGGCGAGAGCCGACTCCGGGAGATCGAGGCCGAGCTGGCCGGCGGTGCTCTCGCCCCAGCCGAGCGGACCGCGCTCGAGGAGGAGCGCAGGGAGCTCAGGATCTCGCTCCACGGATCGGTGGAGGCGGTCCTGCTCGGCGAGCAGCAAGCGCTCGAGGAGCGTCGCCGCCAGCTCGGCGCCGACCGCGTGGATGGCGACGGGGCCCGGACCAGGGCGACCGAGGACGAGCTCGCGGCGATCGACCGGCGTCTGGGCGAGATCGCCGAGCTCCTCCACATCCGCCGCGTGCGCCACCAGGAGCACGGAGCGAGCGGCCTCGAGGGACCGGTGCGAATTCCCGCCGTGTTCGTCGGCGACGACGGGCGAAAGCTGAGCCTCACCCTCGAGGCGCTCGAGAAGCCGAGGAAGGGCGACCAGTGCGTCTATCACGTCACCGACGCGACCACGGTGGACTCGAGCCAGAGGACCGGCGAGCCGCGCGCGAGCCGGGCTGACGCCATCGCCGACGCGGTCGAGCGCCTGCTCGAGAAGGCGAGCGGCTACGGCCGCGGCCACGTGACCATCCACATCCCCGCCCCCGCCGGGCCCCTCGCCGCGCTCGCCCACGTCGCCAGCGGCCCACCGATGCGGACGATCCGGATCGACGCCGACCTCGCCGCGATCGCGATGGAGGGCATCGACAACCTAACCACCGCGCTCTCGGTCGCGGCGGTGGCGGCGGCCCCCTTCACCGGAGGCGCCTCTCTCGCCATCCTCCTCCCGGTCGCCGCGATGGGCGCGATCCCGTCCGCCTACCGCCTCGCCGACCGCGCCTCGGCCGCCACCCTGCGCCTGGACCTGGCCGCGGCGATGGACATCGTCAACCTGGTCGGCAGCGCCGCCGGCATCGCCCAGCTGGGGACCGGCCTCCGCCACGTCTCGGTCGGTGGCGGCCTCATGATGATCGGCCTGGGCTCCGACGGCCTCGGCGTCGCCCTCGCCGGCGCCCAGTTCCTCGAGGCGGCGGCCAGCATCGATCCGAACGCACCGCCCGGCGTCCGCCACGCCATGCTCATGGAGCTGGTCGGCGAGCAGCTCCTGGGCGCGGGCCTCCAGGTCGGCATCTCCCTCGCGCGCCGCGCCCGGACCATCAAGGCCCAGCACGCAGGAGCAGGCGCGGACGG
>DATHKR010000273.1:0-112690 GCA_035489015.1 Kofleriaceae bacterium
CCGGAGGTCGGCGATCCGCTGCTCGAGCGCGCCCTCCCCGGCCGCGTCGACCGGACGGTTCGCTCGGCCGCTCGCGCCGCCGCATGCGCCGGCCAGGATCGCCATCGCCGCGAGGCAGCGCGCTGCGGCCCACGTCGCCGCTCTGGGCCTCGTGCCCGCACTCGCGCCGAGCCTCGTGCCCGCCCTCGCGCCGAGCCTGGCGCCCGGCCTCGCGCCGAGCCTCGCGCCCGGCCTCCCGCCTCTCCTCGCCGCCTCGTCTCTGGCCCGGCCCTCGCTCCGAGCTTCGCCGGGGATTGCGAAGCCGCGTGACCGCGTGGGCCTCACCCGCGGACCATGGGGGCTCTACTTGCGGGAGTTCAGGAGCGACTTCAGATCGCTGCCAATGGCAAACGATACGGTCTCGAGTGCTGCGATGCGGATCGGCTCGCCTGTCTGCGGGTGGCGGCCGTCGCGCTCGGGCCGGCGGCGCTTGGCGAAGGTGCCGAAGCCCGGGTACGTGAACTTGGGGTTGGAGCCGTTGCGCCGGACGCGCGCCTTGACGAAGTAGTCACCGAGCTCGGCGAACACACCGTCGATGATGTCCGCGACCGCCTTCTTGGTGAGCCCGTTGCGGGCTCCCCGCTTGCGGTAGATGAGATCGATGAGCTCTTGTTTCGTCATTCGATCGCCTCTCTCCGGATCCGCGGGCCCCGCTCGGTCGACGGAGGCAAGACTCTAGGGAACAGCCTGCGAGCGTGTCAAGGGTGAGCGCCGTGCGGTCCGGATTCTGCGCGTCACGACTCGTCGAGCTCGTCACCGTCGGTCGCGGCGACGCGGGTCAAGGCCGGGGTGGGCTCGGTGCGCGCACGCCGAGCCGCTCGAGCTCGTCGATCACCTGCTTCAGATCGCTCCATGCGTCGCGCTTCCGCTCGGGTGTGCGGAGGAGATACGCCGGGTGGAACGTCGGCATCAGGGGAATCTCGCCGAACCTGTGAAATCGCCCGCGCAGCGCGCTGATTGGCGCGGTGGTCTGCAGCAGCGCCTGCGCCGCGGGCCTGCCCAGCGCCACGATGACCCGCGGGTCGATCGCCTCGATCTGCCGGCGAAGGAACGGCAGGCACTGGCCCACCTCGTCCGGCTCCGGATCGCGGTTGCCGGGCGGTCGACACTTCAGCACGTTGGCGATGTAGACCGCGTCGCGCGTCCAGCCCATCGCCGCGATCATCCGGTCGAGGAGCTGGCCGGCGGCGCCGACGAACGGCTCGCCGCGCCGGTCCTCCTCCGCGCCGGGCGCCTCGCCCACGAACATGAGGTCCGCGCCCGCCGCGCCGACCCCGAAGACGATGCTGGTGCGCGTCGGGCTGAGCTTGCAGCGCGTGCATTCGCCGAGATCGTCGCGCACCACCTGGAGCGCGACCCTGTGATCGGCCGCGCGGTCGGCCCGCGCGCCCTCCTCGGCCGGGGGCACGTCCACCGTCGCGGCGTCCTCGCCTTGGCCCTCGCCCGCCGCCGCCCCGCGCGCCGCGTAGACTCCCATTCGCTCGAACCGCTCGGCGTGTCGGCGCAGCGCGCCGGCCAGCGAGCGGAGCTCGACCCGAGGATCGCGATCGCCGCCGTCGGGATCCGCCGCGGTGGCGCTGGGACGGGAGTCGGTCTCGGTCATGGAGCGGCCAGCATCTCTACCACGCGATCCAGGATCGCGTGCGAGACTTCGTCCTTGCTGGCGAGCGCCACCTCGCGATCGCCGCCGGCATCGATCAGCACCACGCGATTCGTCTCCACCGCGAACCCTGCGTCCGGCTGCGTCACATCGTTGGCGACGATCAGGTCGCATCGCTTTCCGACCAGCTTGGCGCGTGCCTCCTCGCGCAGCCGCTGGGTCTCGGCCGCGAAGCCGACCAGGAGCGGCCGGCGCGCGCCGCGCTCCGCCCGCGCCGCGCCCAGCTCGGCCAGGATGTCCGGGTTTCGCGCCAGCGCGATGCTCGGGGCCGTGCTCGCGTCGCGCTTCTTGATCTTGTGCGCGGCCGGCTGGGCCGGGCGAAAGTCGGCCACCGCCGCCGCCATGATCACCACGTCGGCAGACTCCGCCGCGCGCCGCGTCGCCGCCGCCATCTCCAGCGCCGACTCGACCGCCTCCACCTCGACGCCGACCGGCGGATCGATCGATACCGGTCCGCGCACCAGGTGGACGGTGGCGCCGCGCCGCACCGCCGCCCGCGCCAGCGCGAACCCCATGCGCCCCGACGAGCGGTTGGCCAGCACCCGCACCGGGTCGACCGCTTCCCAGGTCGGCCCCGCGGTGACCAGCACGCGGCGGCCGACCAGGTCCTTCCCGGTCAGCACGTTGGCGGCCGCCTCGACAATGTCGGCCGGCTCGGCCAGTCGCCCCGGACCGGTCCACCGGCAGGCGAGGAAGCCGTCGCCCGGACCGACCACGTTCATGCCCGCCTCGGCGGTGAGGCGGCGCAGGTTGGCGCGCGTCAGCGGGTTGTTCCACATGTTGACGTTCATGCTCGGCGCCAGGAGGACCGGCGCGGTCGTCGCCAGCACCACCGCGCTGACCGGGCAATCCGACATTCCGGCGGCCATCCGCGCGATGACATTCGCCGTGGCCGGTGCGACGATCACCAGATCGGCGCCGTCGGCCACCTGGATGTGGCCGATCTCGGACTCCTGCGTCAGGTCGAAGAGGTCGGTCATCACCGGCCGACCGGACAGAGTCTGAAACGTGAGCGGCCCGACGAACTCGCGAGCACGTGCTGTCATCGCCACGCGGACCGTGGCGCCCTGCTTGGTGAGGAGTCGGACCAGCTCCACCGCCTTGTAGACCGCGATTCCCCCCGCCACGCCGACGACCACCGTGCGTCCGCGGAGCGGATGGGCGCGCTCACTCATGGCGCGCAGCATATCCCGACGCGCCCCGTTTGACCCGGCTGCGGCTCGCCCGCGATAATGAGCCGTCCCATGGGGAATGCTGGACCGAGCGGTCGTGTGCCACTCGAGGCGCTGATCCTCTCGTTCGCCCACTCGCGCGCCAAGGCGCTGGTCGGGACCGACGCGCTGCGCAGCGTGCTCTCCGGTCAGTACCGCGAGCTCCTCCACGAGGGCACGTTCGACCTCGAGCCGGTGTGGCAGCTCCTCGCCCAGCAGCCCGGCTTCGCCGCGGAGCACGTGCGCCCGGCGCTGTGTCGCTTCAAGACCTGGGAGGCGCACCTCGGCGTGACCGTGCGCATGCCCGAGTCAATGACCGGCCTCAACGAGTTCGAGATCAAGGATCTGGCTGCCCACGTCCATGTGCCGGTGCACGAGCGCCGCCGCGTCTTCGGAGGAGCGCTGGTCCCGCCCGACGATCCCGAGGCCGCGGCGGTCGATCGCAGCGAGGGCACCATCCGCCCGCCGACGCGCGCGCCGTCCCGCGCGTCGTCCCGCCCTTCCGACGTGCCCGAGCCGGTGCCGCAGACCACACGGACCCGGCGGCTGCGCCGCCTGACCCCCCGCCAGCGCCGGATCCTCGAGATCACCGCGATGGCGCTCGGCCTGGCCGGCTTCTCGCTGGCCGGGCTCCAGCTCCAGCACAGCTGCAGCACGACCTCGTGGGAGGAGATGTCCACTCGCTTCGCCGGCGAGATCCCGATCGGCGCCGCCGAGCGACAGGGACCGGAGGTCAGCGGCGATCTGCGCGACCAGGGCTGGGTCAAGCTGCCGCCTGCGGTCCGCACCGCTCAGATGAAGGCGGCGCTCGAGGCGCTGCCGCTCGACGTGCAGGCCTTCTTCGTGCGCGATCGCGACCGCCAGGTGCGCGCGGTGGCGCGCTGGTTCGGACAGCCGCGCCAGGTCCAGGTCACCCTTCAGTAGTCAGAACTGCAGCGCGTTCGCGGCGATGATCTGGTAGTCGGGCAAGAGGCTCGCCGGCCCCTCGACGAGCTGCCCGGCGTAGGAGCGCCCGTTCAGGGTCAGGCCGGCGCAATCGATGATGCGATCGAACGGGGTCCGCTCGTCCCGCGCGTCGAGCAGGGCCACGCCGCTCACCACCGACAGCTGGTTGCCGCCGGGCCCGCCGCCGTTGCCGAGATCGGCCCGCGCGTTGGCGCCGTCGGCCACCATCCGCACCGCCGCCACCGTCTGGTCGCGGACGATCGAGTCGCGCATGCGGACCTGCTCGTTGTCCGGGAAGCCGGTCACATCGACGCCGATCGGGCCGCCGACGACCAGCACGTCGTCGAGGAAGGCGACCGCGCCGCCCTCGCTGAACGAGCTGCCCTCGACGGAGATCCCGACCTGGTCCTGACCGCTGACCTCGCCGCCGGTCATCGTGAGGACGCCGCGGATCACCCGGACGCCGGCCAGGCTGGCCGGCTCGGTCACCTCGATGTCGCGGATCACCGTGTCGGTGACCTCGACCGAGGCGTTCGCGACCACGATGCCCTCGGCGCTGTCGACCAGCTCGCAGCCGACCACCTGGGCGCTCGGCGAGGTGAACGGCGCCATGTTGCCGACCTGGATGCCCACGCCGCAGCCGTCGAACACCGAGTCGTCGATGATCGCGCCACCGGCGCCGACCACGATGCCGGTGTCGCTCGAGGTGAAGCCCGAGCCGGACACGTCGAGGAAGACGAGGCCCCCGTCGATCCCGATCCCCGGCCCGCTGTGCGCGAAGCCGGTGATGGTGGCGCTGGCCGCCCCGAGCAGCAGTAGCCCCGGTCCCTCGATGGCGAGATCGTCCGCGACGAACGGTCCGCCGACGGAGACCCGGATGGCGTTCGGGCCCGACGGCACGCCCACCACGGTCAGGGCGCGAAACACGGTCGGCGGGTCGCCGGCGGTCCCGACCACGTCGATGCCCTGGAACGGGACCGCGCCGCCGCGCACGATGGTGACGCCGGCGCCCTGCCCCACCACGGTCAATCCTCCCACCAGCGAGAGCTGCTCGTCGAAGTCGCACACGTGCTCGCCGGCCAAGAGCGAGAGCGTGTCGCCGGCCCGGGCCGTCGTGGTCTCCTCCTCGCACAGCTGGAGCGGCGACTGGAACGTGCCGTGCCCGCCCGGCGCCGCGCCGGCCGCGATGATGTAGACGGTCGTCTCGATCGCGTCGGCCAGCGTGGCCGAGCCGGCCGGGCCCGACACCGTCAGCGCGCGCGGCCCCGGCGCGGTGCCGTGCGGGACGCCGAGGTCGGCGACCACCTCGGTCGGCGATGTGCTGACCACGGTCGCGGGCAGCTCGCCGAGCGCGACGCTGTCGATCTCCTCCAGCTGGTTGCCGGTGATGATCAGCCGGGCCAGGACGCCCTGGCGGATCTGGGTGAAGCCGTCGCTGGTGACGACCGCGTCGATCGCGACGCCGCCCGGGCCGGCGTCCCCGTGCGGGGCCGCGTCGAAGGCCGCCCCGCCGTCATCACCCGGCGCCGCGTCGCCCGGCCCGCTGTCGTCGGGCGCCGCGTCGATCACCGACCCGTCGAGCACGGATGCGTCGACGACGGATCCATCGGCCCCGGTGCCGGGCGATGCGTCCGCCCCGTGCGGGTCGTCGTCGCCGCCACACGCGACCAGGATGAACCCCGACAGGACCAGCCCGAGCCCCTTCACGCTCCACCCGACCGCCCGCATGGTCGTCCTCTGCTTTCCAATCGTGGTCGGGGGGCGACGCGTCCGGGAGTGGCGATCGCCCGCAGCAACGAACAAAGGCCGCGAGCTCATCGCACCGCGGCCTCGCCCATCCCCATCCAATCACAATGGCCTGCGGCCTGGCGCCCGCGCAATCGGTTCCGCTTTCGCCGACGAGCGGTCCGCGACATGTGGTACCAATTCGAGCCGTTGGCCGTGCTGCTCGTCACCGAACCGAACATTCTGCGCTCACCCGTCGGCAGCGGTGAACGATCCAGCAAGCCGGCATGAGCGCCTCGAACAAGGGCCTCCTTGTCGTCGTCGGCGTCGGCGTGGCCAGCGCGGCCGCGCTCGCCGGGATCTACTTCAAGGTCGTGGCGCCGCGGTCGCGCGATGCCTCGGTGCGGGCGGAGATCGACCGCTGGGGCGGGCGCTGGCACGACGCGCGCCGCTGCCTGGTCGGTGACGCGCCTCGCTCGGTCGACGGGTTCGAGGCGCTCATCCTGCGCGAGATGATCGCCGACGCCGATCTGGTCGCCCCGCTGCGCGCCTGCCAGCCCGGGCTCCGCGAGCTGCGCCGCGAGGTCGGGCCCGACAGCATCGACACCGGCGCCGCGCTGGAGAAGGCGTGGTCCGCCGTCATCGGCAAGGTCGCGGCGGTGGCGGAGGCCCATGCCTGGCGGGTCTCGCCGCGGCCCAACCGCGAGCCGGCCCAGCTGCGCCGGGCGCTCGGTCAGGCGGTGGCCGGTCTCGATCAGGCGTACGTCGCCCTGCGCGAGTCCGCGGGCATGACCACCGACCCGCCGGCCGGACCCGAGCTCGAGCAGCTGGCCGCCGGCCGCCCGCTCGCGGATCCGCGCGGGCGCACCATCCAGCCGCTCGACCTGCGCGTCGGCGCCAGCGCGCTGGTCGCGCGCGGCGAGGTCGGCGGGCAGATCTGGATCATCCGCCAGGCGGGCGCGGCGGCGCCGGAGCTGACCGCGGTCGGGCCCGAGGTGGTCGCGGCGCGCGGACAGCCCTGGGGGGCATGGAGCGAGTCGGGCGCGCTCCGGGTCGGTCCGCTCGACGCGGTGGGCGATCCGGCCACCGACGGCGCGCTCCTGGCCGCGCCCGGCCCCGGCGGCGCCAGCTCGCTGCCGCTCGCCGCGCTGACCGACGGACCGGTGCGCGTGGTCCTGCACGAGACCGGGCCGACCGATCGACCGCAGGGCCGGCGCCACTGGATCTCGCGCTCGGTCGACGGCGCAACCTGGCCGGAGCGGCTCCTCGTCACCCCGCCGGCCAGCCAGGTGCTGGCCTGGTACGCCCAGCCCGAGCTCGACCGGATCGATCTGGTGTGGGCGCCGGCCGCAGGCGGCCTGCTTTGGCTGCCGCTCGCGCCGGGACGGCTGTCCGGGCCCTTCGCGCCGCGCATCCTGGTCAGCGGGGGCGCCTTCGAGCCGGGCACCACCCTCCTGCCCGAGCCGTGCGTCGCCGGCGACCTGGCCTGGTGGAACATCGACGGCGTCCTCCACGTGGCCGGTGCCGACGGCCCAGCCGAGCCGGTGCCGGGCGCCGCCGATCTGGCCGGCCCGTGGCGCTGCGCCGGTGATCGCCTGGTCGCCATCGCCACCGCGCCGGATGGCACGGCTCGCATCCTGCTCTGCCGCCCGGGCGGGTGCTCGAAGTCGGCCGCGCTGCCCGGCCTGCGCGACGCCGAGCCGGCCCTCGCGCTCGACCCGAAGCACGGCCCGCTGATCGCGTTCGCCAGCGAGGGGCTGGTGGTGGTGTGGAGCGGCGATCCTGACCGCGGCAAGCCGTTCGCGCCGGTCGCGATCGCGCGCCTGCCCAGGGGCCAGCGCCTGGTCGGGCTGGTGCCGTGGGCCGGCGCGCCCACCCTGGTGACCCTGACCGACGACGCGCTGCGCCTGATCCCGATGTCACTGTCCGGCGCGCGCAAGAGCTGACCGTGGCGTTCCTCATCAACCCGGAGGTCGAGGAGCGGGTCCGCCGCCTGGAGATCGCCTTCGACCGCCACGGCATCGACCGGTTCGGGATCTCGCAGCGCCCGCTGGCCCGCTTCTTCACCGTGCTGAGCTGGTTCTACCGCCGCTACTTCGACACCACGGTCAACGGCATCGACCACGTCCCGCCGCGCGGGCGCGCCATGCTGGTCGGCAATCACTCCGGCGGGGTCGCGCTCGACGGCGCCATGGTGCTGGCGTCGCTGTTCCTCGACATGGACCCGCCTCGCCTGGGCCAGGGAATGGCCGAGAAGTTCCTCAACCGGGTCCCGTTCGCGTCGACCTGGACCAACCGGCTGGGCCAGCTGACCGGCCTGCCCGAGCACGCCCTCTCGCTGCTCGAGGACGAGCGCCTGCTCATGGTCTTCCCCGAGGGCGCGCGCGGCACCGCCAAGCTCTACGGCGACCGCAACAGCCTGGTCGAGTTCGGCACCGGGTTCGTCCGCCTCGCGCTCCGCACCCGCACCCCGATCATCCCGTTCGCGTTCCTGGGCGGCGGCGACGCGATCCCGACCGTGGTCAACCTGGTCCGCCTCGGTCACCTGTTCGGCGCGCCCTACGTCCCGGTGACGCCGTGGCTCCTGCCGGTCCCCCGCCCGGTGCGGCTCGAGATCTACTACGACGAGCCGTTCCTGCTCGAGGGCACCGGCAACGAGGAGGACGAGGTGATCCACGGCCACGTCGAGCGGATCAAGGACCGCATCGCCGCGCTCATCGAGACCGGCGCCAGCATCCGCCGCGGCCGCGGCGAGGCGGTGAGATGATCATGCGCGGCACCCGCGCGGAGGTGGCGGCGTGAAGGTCCTCATCACCGGCATGGCCGGCAAGGTCGGTCGTCTGGTCGCGCTGCGCCTGGTCGCCAGCGGCCATCGGGTCATCGGCATCGACCGGCGCCCGTGGCCGGACGCGCCGCCCGGGGTCGAGGTCCACCAGGTCGACATCCGCAAGCGCGCGGCCGAGGACGTGTTCCGCACCGGCCGCCCCGACGCGGTCGTGCACATGGCCACGGTCACCCACCTGACCCAGCGCTCGGCCGACCGCGACCGCATCAACCTGCACGGCACCCGGGCGGTGTGGGAGTGCTGCCACCAGTACGGGGTCGGCCGGGCGGTGTTCGTCGGGCGCCACACCTACTACGGCGCGGCCCACGACGCACCGCTCTACCACCGCGAGGACGACCCGCCGATGGCGGTGACCAGCTTCCCGGAGCTGGCCGATCTGGTCGCGGCCGACCTCTACGCCGGGTCGGCGCTGTGGCGCATGCCGGACATCCACACCTCGGTCCTGCGCATCTGCTACACGCTCGGCCCGTCGCGCACCGGCACCCTGGCCGGCTTCCTCGGCGGCCGGCGGGTGCCGACCCTGCTCGGCTTCGACCCGCTGTTCCAGTTCCTGCACGAGCGCGACGCGGCCGAGGCCATCGCGCTGGCGCTGGAGCAGGAGCGCGGCCTGCGCGGCGTGTTCAACGTGGCCGGACCGGAGCCGCTGCCCCTGTCCCTGCTCATCGACCTGTGCGGGCGCAGCCAGGTGCCGATCCCGGAGCTGCTGTTCCGCCTCCTGCTCGGCCGCTTCGGCCTGCCCCGGCTCCCGCCCGGCGCACTGATGCACGTCAAGTACCCGGTCGTGATCGATGGATCCGCGTTCCGCGCCGCCACCGGCTTCCGCCACCAGCACGACGCCGACCAGACCGCGCGCGATTTTCGCGACGCCCCGGTCGGCATGATCGACTGAGCGGGAGGCCGCGTGAGATTCTCTTTCGCCCGCCCCGGCGATCCGCTATTCCTCCATCGACCATGATCGACCGCGCCCTCCACATCCTCCTGGTCGACGACGACGACGTGGATGTGATGAACGTGCGGCGCGCGTTCGAGCGCAACAACATCACCACCTCCGTCCACGTCGCCTCCAACGGGCTCGACGCGCTGCAGGCGCTGCGCAGCGGCAAGGTGCCGGCCCGGCGCCGCATCGTCCTGCTCGACCTCAACATGCCGAGGATGAGCGGAATCGAGTTCCTGCGCGAGCTGCGCGCCGACCCGCAGCTGGCCCACCTGCCGGTCGTGGTGCTGACCACCTCGAACGACGAGCGCGACAAGATCGACGCCTACAACCTCAACGTGGCCGGCTATCTGCTGAAGCCGGTCGCCTTTTCCAACTTCGTCGACCTCATGGCCACGCTCGACAGGTACTGGACGCTGGCCGAGCTGCCATGAGCGACGCGCCCGCCCCCGGTCCGGTACGCCTGCTCCTGGTCGACGACGACGAGCTCGACCGGAAGTTCGTCCGCCGGGCCCTGGCCCAGGGCGGCCTCGACGCGGAGCTCACCGAGACCAGCGACGCCGACGCGGCGCTGGCCGCGCTGGTGGCCGGCCGGTTCGACTGCGCGCTGCTCGACTACCAGATCCCCGGCCGCGACGGGTTGTGGCTCCTCCGCGCCGCGCGCGCGGCCGGCGTGGACACGCCGATCGTGATGCTGACCGGCCGCGGCGACGAGGACACCGCGGTCAGCACGATGAAGTCGGGCGCGGCCGACTACCTCGCCAAGGCCGCGCTGTCGAGCGACCGGCTGGTGGCGGCGGTGCGCGCGGCGATGCGGGTGCACATGGCCGAGCGCGACGCGGCCCGCGCGCAGAAGGCGCTCGAGTACAGCGAGGAGCGCCTGCGCGTCGCGCTCCACGCCACCGAGCTCGGCATCTGGGACTACCACCCGGGCACCGGCGCGATCGACGCCGATCCGCGGGCCAAGGCGCTGTTCGACCTGGCCCCCGACGCGCCGCTGACCTACGACCTGTTCCTGGCCAGCCTCCACCCGGACGACCGCGATCCGACCCACGACGCGATCCAGTGGGCGCTCGATCCGTCCTCGGGCGGCGACTGCGACGTCGAGTACCGCCTGCGCGAGTCGTCCGGCCAGCCGGAGCGGTGGGTGCGCGCCACCGGGCGGGTGTTCTTCCGCGAGGGCTCGGCCCGCCGGCTGATCGGCACCGTGCAGGAGGTGAGCGCGCGCAAGCGCTACGAGGACGGCGCCCGCCGGCAGAGTGAGTTCGAGCAGCAGCTGGTCGGCATCGTCAGCCACGACCTGCGCAACCCGCTCCAGGCCATGATGATGGGCGCGCACGCCGCGCTCATGCGCGAGGGGGTCGATCCGGCCCTGGCCAGGACGCTGGAGCGGATCCTGTCGAGCGGCGAGCGCGCCGCGCGGATGATCGGCGACCTGCTCGACTTCACCAAGGCGCGCGCCGGCGGCGGGCTGCCGGTGGTCAGGCGGGCGGTCGACCTGCACGAGGTCGCCCGCCACACCGTCGGCGAGGTGCAGATGAGCGCGCCGGATCGCACGGTCCTGTTCGAGGCCAGCGGCGACGGGCGCGGATCATGGGATCCGGACCGCCTGGCCCAGGTGGTCACCAACCTGGTCTCCAACGCGCTGTCGTACAGCGCGCCCGGGTCACCGATCGCGGTCAGGACCGCGGGCGACGGCGACTGGGTCGCCCTCGAGGTGCACAACGTCGGCCCGGTCATCCCGATCGACCTGGTCCCGACCCTGTTCGAGCCGTTCTCCCGGGGCAAGGGCCGGCGCACCAGCCAGCGCAGCATCGGGCTCGGCCTCTACATCGTGAAGCAGATCGCCGTGACCCACGGCGGCACCGTCGAGACCGACTCGCAGGCCGAGCGCGGCACGACCTTCCGGGTCCGCCTGCCGCGCGCCTGAAGCCGCCGGATCGGCCGGCCCGATCAGGCGCCGCGCGAGAGCGGGGCGAAGCGGGCGGCCAGCTCGCGCGTCTCGATCATGTTGTCCTCGATCGAGCAGTAGGTCCACCCGCCGTAGCGGCCCACCGAGTAGACCCCGGCCGCCTCGAGGATGCCGCGCACCCGGGCGGTCTCGGCCAGCGAGCGCCGCGTGATGTGCACGTAGGCCGGGTCGAGCACCACGCTGTGCCACGCGACCAGCTGGTGCGCTTCGACGATCCGCTCGCGCGCGAGGTCGGCCAGGACTCGCGCGCGCAGCGCTTCCAGGTCGAGCTCCGCCGCCGCCGGCGCGCCGACCTCGACGTAGAGCGACATACGGTCGCCGCCGTGGATGTTGTCGTAGAAGCCGACCCGGTAGAACGACAGCGCGCGGTCCGGGAAGTAGATCCAGTGCGCGGCCGGATCGCCCTTGCGATCGAAGCCGAGGTTCCACACCGCCACCTTGTTCCAGGTGAACGCGGCCGCGTCGTGCTCGAGCCCGGCCAGCTGGCACAGGTGCGGCAGCGGGACCGAGCTGACCAGCCGGCGGTAGCGGATCCGGCGCGACGGGGTGGTGGCGACCTGCTCGGCCAGGTCGAGCCCGACCAGCGGCTCGCCGCACGCGACCGCGCCGGCCGGGAGGTCGTGCAGGAGCGCGCGCACGTACTCGAACGCGCCCTCGCGCGGGTAGGTGAAGCTGGCGTTGTAGCTGGCGTTGTCGGCTCGCTTCATGTTGCGCAGGATGTCGGCGATATCGGCGTGCGGGAAGAAGCGGCCCATCGCGTCCGGGTCGAGCGCGTCCAGGTCGCAGGCGTACAGCTTCTCGTTGTAGGGCACGAGGAAGCGCTCGCAGATGCCGGACCCGAACCGCTGCTCCAGCATCTCCTTGAACGAGCGCGGCCCGCCCGCGCTGCCCTGGTCGCGGAAGTACAGGCTGACCAGGCAGTCGATGAAGTCGTCGCGGTCGAGCTGGTGGATGTTCTTCTGGAACGGAAAATCGACGTCGCGCCCGCGGTAGCGGATGAACGAGCGCTTCACGACGGTGCGGACGTCGGCGCCCGGCATGCGCTCGCGCAGCCACGCCTCGATCTCCGGCCGGCGGAAGTGGAAGAAGTGGCCCGAGTAGTCCCACACGAACCCGTCGCGCCGGACGGTGCGGCAGTAGCCGCCCGGCTCGGCCTCGGCCTCGAGCACCAGCAGCTCGGGGGGGCGCGCGCCGCGCGCCGCGGCCGCCTCGCGCATCCAGCAGGCGAACGACAGGCCGCTCACGCCCGCGCCGACGACCAGGAACTCGACCGATTCCACGGGGCGAGTCTACCGCGCGGGCCGCGGGCTCACATCGCGGCGTGGGCGTCGACCGCGGCGGCGTGGGGCTGGACCACCTCGAGCAGCTTGACCCCGGGGAAGTCGTCGCACGCGTGCTCGAGCTGCCAGTCGTTGCGGGCCAGGAAGACCGGCGCGCCGGTGTGATCGTCGGCGATGTGCTGCTCGTGGGCGTTGCAGAACCGGGCCAGCAGGCGGTGGTCGTCGGACACCGCCCACCGCGCGGTCACGTACGGCACGCTCTCGAAGTGGACCGGCAGCCCGTACTCGGTGCGGATGCGGTCGGCCAGCACGTCGAACTGCAGCCGGCCGACCACGCCGACCACCCACTCGGATCCGATCCGCCGGCGCAGCGCCTGGGCCGCGCCCTCCTCGGCCAGCTCCGACAGCGCGCGGCCGAGGTGCTTGGCCCGGAGCGGGTCGTCCGGCCGGACCCGCTGCAGCAGCTCCGGCGCGAACCGCGGCACGCCCGGGAAGCGCAGCTGCTCGCCCTCGCTCAGGGTGTCGCCGATGTGGAGGATGCCGTGGTTGGGGATGCCGACGATGTCCCCGGCGAACGCCTCCTCGGCCAGCTCGCGGTCGCGGGCCTGGAACAGCACCGCGTTGCCGACCGCCAGGCTCTTGCCGCTGCGGCTGATGGTGAGGCGCATGCCGCGCTTGAAGTGGCCCGAGCACAGCCGGACGAACGCGATGCGGTCGCGGTGGCGCGGATCCATGTTCGCCTGGATCTTGAACACGAACCCGGACACCTCCGGCTCGCCCGGGTCGACCATCCGGTTGGCGGCGCGCTGCGGCCGCGGCGGCGGCGCCAGCTCCTCCAGCCCGGCCAGGAGCTCGCCGACCCCGAAGTTGTTGAGCGCGCTGCCGAAGAAGACCGGGGTCAGGTGCCCCTCGCGATAGGAGTCGAGATCGAACGCCGGGCACAGGCCGCGCGCCATCGCCACCTCGTCGCGCAGGCGGGTGGCGGCGCGCTGGCCGATGAGCTCGTCCATGCGGGGGTCGTCGAGCCCGTGGGCGGTCTCGCCCTCGCTCACCACCGACTTGGACCCGCGGTCGAGCAGCATCAGGCGGTCGGCGCGCAGGTCGTAGCAGCCCTGGAAGTCGTGGCCCATCCCGACCGGCCAGCTGGCCGGGGTCACGTCGAGGGCCAGGCCGGACGCGATCTCGTCGAGCAGCTCGAACGGCTCTCGCCCCTCGCGGTCGAGCTTGTTGATGAAGGTGATGATCGGGACGTCGCGCAGCCGGCAGACCTCGAACAGCTTGCGGGTCTGCGCCTCGATCCCCTTGGCCGCGTCGAGCACCATGATCGCGGAGTCGACCGCGGTCAGCGTGCGGTAGGTGTCCTCGCTGAAGTCCTCGTGGCCGGGCGTGTCGAGCAGGTTGAAGGTGCAGCCGCCGTGCTCGAACGTCATCACCGAGACGGTCACGCTGATGCCGCGCGCCTTCTCGATGTTCATCCAGTCGGAGCGCGCGCGCCTCTCTGCGCCTCGCGCCTTGACCGCGCCTGCCAGCTGGATAGCCCCTCCGAAAAGCAGCAGTTTTTCTGTGAGGGTGGTCTTTCCCGCGTCGGGGTGAGAGATGATGGCGAAGGTTCTCCTTCGCCGAACGGGTTCAGGCAGCCTGGTCATTTGCATCCGAATTGAGAGGCGCTTTCGGCTAGCTCCTGGTAGCTTCGTGGTAGCGGCCACACACTCCTCTGCGAGGGTGGCCCTGTCAACTGCCAGCCAGAAGGAGTGTTGCCATTTCTGCCAAGGTCTTTGTCGGGAACCTGAGCTATCACACGACAGCAGAGGAGCTGACTCAGGTTCTCTCGGAAGCGGGACAGGTCGTCGATGTATACATCCCCACCGATCGAGTGACAGGTCGACCGCGAGGTTTCGCGTTCGCCACGTTCTCGTCGGAGGCGGAAGCCGGCAAGGCGATCACGCTGTTCAATCAGCGCGACGTCGGTGGTCGCCGGCTCAACGTGAACCAGGCCGAAGAGCGGCCTCGTCGACCGCCTGGTGAAGGTGGTGGCTACGGCGGTGCTCCGCGGCCCAGTTACGGCGGCGGCGGCGGCGCACCTCCTGCTCGGCGCTTCGGCGGCGGCGGTGGTGGCAGCAGCTTCGGCGCCGGCGGCGGTGGCTACGGCGGCGCTGGTCGGCCCTTCGGTGTCGGCGGCGCGCCTGGCTTCGCGGCGCCCCCGACCGAGGAGCCCCCGTTCGGCTTCGAGGGCGGTCGGTACCAGCCCGACGAGGAGGGCGGCGGCGGCGGCGGCGCTCCCACCGGCGGCAGCGGCGGTGCCGACGCTCCGGCTCCGCGGCGGTTCAAGAGCAAGGGCAGTCGCCGCGGCCTGCGCGCGCGCAAGCGCTCTCTCTGATCGGTCGCTCTCCGGTGTAGATCTGCCGGTGAGATCTTGATGTAGAGGCCGTTGCTCCGACTTCCGACTTTGCGTTGAGGTCGGAGCACCCCCCGTCGCGGCTGTGCTAGCCTTCGCCCGCCCTTACGGAGGTTGCGTGGCGATGAGCAAGGTCCTGATTATCGGCGCCGGCGGCGTCGGTGGCGTGGTCACACACAAGTGTGCCCAGGTGCCCGAGGTGTTCGGCGAGATCGTGCTGGCCAGCCGCACGCTGTCGCGCTGCCAGGCGCTTCAGAAGCAGGTGCGCGAGATGCGCGGGCGCGAGATCGAGATCGAGAAGGTCGACGCCGATGACGTGGCCCAGACGGTCAAGCTCATCCGGCGGGTGAAGCCCAAGCTGGTCATCAACACCGCCCTGCCCTACCAGGACCTGTCGATCATGGATGCCTGTCTCGAGACCGGCGTCGACTACCTGGACACCGCGAACTACGAGCCGCCCGACGTGGCCAAGTTCGAATACAAGTGGCAGTGGGCGTACCACGAGCGCTACCGCAAGGCTGGTCTCATGGCGCTGCTCGGCTCCGGCTTCGACCCCGGGGTGACCAACGTCTTCTGCGCCTACGCCCAGAAGCACCTGTTCGACCGCATCCACACGGTCGACATCCTCGACTGCAACGCGGGCAAGCACGGGCATCCGTTCGCGACCAACTTCAACCCGGAGATCAACATCCGGGAGATCACCCAGCGCGGCCGCTACTGGGAGAAGGGGGAGTG
This sequence comes from Kofleriaceae bacterium, assembly GCA_035489015.1. GTDB lineage: Bacteria > Myxococcota_A > Polyangia > Haliangiales > Haliangiaceae > DATFRY01. The sequence goes on from DATHKR010000273.1 coordinate 15,742, forward strand.
GCGCGAGATCGACCCCTTGTCCGAGAGCATGATGTTCGACTTCCCCGAGGTCGGGCCGTACAAGGCGTACCTCCTCTACCACGAGGAGCTGGAGTCGCTGGTCAAGAACATCCCCGGCCTGGAGCGCATCCGCTTCTGGATGACCTTCTCCGACCAGTACATCACCCACCTGCGCGTGCTCGAGAACGTGGGCATGACGCGCATCGATGCGGTCGACTTCGAGGGGCAGCAGATCGTGCCGCTCAAGTTCTTGAAGGCGGTCCTGCCCGATCCGTCCAGCCTCGGCCAGCGCTACGAGGGCAAGACCGTCATCGGCTGCCTCATCGAGGGTGAGAAGGACGGCGCCCGCCGCAAGGTCTTCATCTACAACGTCAGCGATCACGCCGCCTGCTACGAGGAGGTCCGCGCCCAGGCGATCTCGTACACCACCGGCGTGCCCGCGATGGTCGGCGGCCTCATGATGCTGTCCGGCAAGTGGCGCGGCGAGGGCGTCTTCAACATCGAGCAGCTCGATCCGGATCCGTTCCTCGAGGCGCTCGGCCGCCACGGCCTGCCGTGGCAGGTCACCGAGCACTAGCCGGACCACGGCCATGACCGGAACCCGGGTGGTGCACGCGCCACCGGCGACGCGCCCCCTCGACATCGACGTCTCCGGGGTCGACACGCCGGCCTACATCGTCGACCTCGGCGCGCTGCGCCGAAATCTCCAGATCCTCGCCGACGTGCAGGCGCAGGCCGGGTGCAAGGTGCTGCTCGCGCTGAAGGGCTTCGCCATGTGGAGCCTGTTCCCGGTGATCGGGGAGTACCTGAGCGGGATCGCGGCCAGCTCGGTGGCCGAGGCGCGGCTCGGGCGCGAGGAGATGAACAAGGAGGTCCACGCGTACGCGCCGGCCTACTCGCCGGCCGAGCTGGCCGAGATCCTCACGCTGGTCGACCACGTGGTCTTCAACTCGTTCTCGCAGTGGGAGCGGCTCGGCGAGATGGTGCGGGCGGCGCCGGCGGTGCGGGCCGGCATGCGAGTCAACCCGCAGCACTCCGAGGTCGAGGTGCCGCTCTACGACCCGGCCGCGCCGGGCTCCCGCCTGGGCGTGCCGCACGCCGGGTTCCGCCCCGACCTGATGGACGGGCTGACCGGCCTGCACTTCCACACGCTGTGCGAGCTGGGCGCCGATGCGCTGCAGCGGACCCTGGCGGTCTTCGAGGACCGGTTCGCGCGCGAGATCGCGCGAGTCGAGTGGGTCAACTTCGGCGGCGGCCACCACATCACCCGGCCCGGCTACGACCTGGATCTGCTGGTCGGGCTGGTGAGCGGCTTCCGCGCCCGCCACGGGGTCGACGTCTACCTCGAGCCGGGCGAGGCGATCGCGCTCGGCACCGGCGTGCTGGTGACCAGCGTGCTCGACCTCGTCCACAACGACGTCGACATCGCGCTGCTCGACACCTCGGCGACCGCGCACATGCCGGACGTTCTCGAGATGCCGTACCGCCCGGTCATCGAGGGCGCGGGCGAGCCGGGCGAGCACGCGCACACCTACCGGCTGGGCGGGCTCACCTGCCTGGCCGGCGACGTCATCGGCGACTACTCGTTCCCGCGCCGGCTGCAGATCGGCGACCAGCTGGTCTTCCGCGACATGGCCCACTACACGATGGTCAAGAACACCACGTTCAACGGCGTGCGCCTGCCATCGATCGCCATCCACGACCCGGCCGACCGCTCGATCCGCGTGGTGCGGCGGTTCGGCTACGACGACTACAAGAACCGCCTGTCCTGAGCCTGCTGCTGCGGCTCAGTCCGGCTGCAGGCGCCAGCGCATCGCGCCGTCCTCGATGAGGCAGGCCTCGGCCTTGTCGAACGAGGGAGCCCTGGCGTCGCCGGACAGGATGCGGGCGAGGTGACCGATCGACGGCTCGTGGCCGACCGCGGCGAGGAGCGGGCCACCCAGCGACCCGGCGGTGCGGGTGAGCCAGTCGGCCGCCGCGCTCGGGGCGACCGCGGCTGGCGCCAGGTGATGGGTGACATCGACCGGACCGGGCCAGTCGAGCCAGCGGACCAGCAGCTCGGCGGTCTGCACCGCGCGGACCAGCGGGCTGGTGACCACCGCGCCGAGCTCGAGGCCGGCCTCGGCCAGGAGCGCGGCGAGCTCTCGCACCTGATCGCGACCCGCGGGCGAGAGCGGGCGGTGCTCGTCGGGCAGGATGGCGCTCTCGGGCAGCGCGTCGGCATGGCGGACCAGGAGGAGGCGCACCACCTCGACCGTGCCCGGCGGTGCCACCGATGTCAACGAGGCGCGGCCCGGAGCGGTACGAGCCGGGCCGGGCCGCGTCGACGTCAGGTCACGGACAGGGCGGCGTGCAGATGATCTCGCCGGTGACCGGGTGCTTGTAGCAGAAAGGCGTGCACTCCTTCTCACCGGCGGAGGCGATGCTCGGCGCGGCCGTCGCCGACAGGCCCAGCATGACGAGCCAGGCACCGATCACGAGAGAACCAGTTCGCCACTTCCTCGCGGTCATTTCGACCTCCTTGCTTGTCTGGAGTCGCAGTGTAGCCGCCCGGGTCGGCGTCGCCAGGCGCGTCGCTGGCTGGATTTCTGGCTGCTCGGCATGCGCAAGGCTGCGCACACTCGCGGGCGCGCGCCCGTCGGTGATGCTGACTCGCAGGCGATCGTGAAAGCGATTGCCGGCGAAAATGTCGGCCCGGCAGTGCGGTTTGACACCGCTTTTTTTCGCGGCCTATCCTGAGGCGAATGTCGGTCCCGGCCACGGCGCGCCACCTGTGCGAGCGGATCGAGCGCAGCTCGCCGGCGCCGGACGGGATGGCGTGGCTGCGCGGCGCGACCGAGGCGCTGGCCGGCGGTGCGCGGTCGTCGGACATGTGCGCGCCGGCGTTCGTGGCGGCGGGCCGGCGGCTCGGCCGCGGACCGCTGGCCGCCGGCGAGCCGCTGCCCGGGCCCGACGATCCGGTCGCCACCGACGGCTGGTCGATCGACGACGCGGCCCGCGCCGCGCTGCTGGTCGCGGCGGCGGCCGGCTCGCCCGGCGATCTGGTCGACCTGGTCGACGACCTCTACCGCGGCGGCGACAGCCGCGAGAAGCGCGGGGTGGTGCGCGCCCTGCCGCTCCTGCCCGGCGCCGGTCGCTTCACCGGCGTGGCGCTCGACGCCGGCCGCACCAACGAGAGCGACCTCTTCGCCGCGCTGGCCTGCGCCAACCCGTTTCCGGCCCGCCACCACGGCGAGCTCGAGTGGAACAAGCTGGTCATGAAGGCGGCGTTCATCGGAGCGCCGCTGGCGCGGATGGTCGGGCTCGAGCGGCGCGCCAACCCGGAGCTGGCCCGCATGGCGATGGACTTCGTGTCGGAGCAGGAGGCGGCCGGGCGGCGGTTCCCGCCCGACATCTGGCTGGTCGCCTCGGCCCACCTGGACGCGACCGCGCTGGCCCGCATGATCGGCTACCTCAACCACGCGGTCGCCGAGGTGCGCGGCGGCGCCGCGCGCGGGCTGGGCCGCGCCGGCAGCGCCCGGGCCCGCCCGTTCCTGATCGACCGGGCCGCGATCGAACCGGACAGCGCCGTGCGCGCCGCCATCGCGCGGGCGCTGGAGGAGACCCCGCCGTGAAGATGTTCGACCCGCACATCCACATGACCTCGCGCACCACCGACGACTACGAGCGGATGGCCGCGGCCGGCATCGCCGCGGTGCTCGAGCCGGCGTTCTGGCTGGGCCAGCCGCGCACCCAGGTCGGCACCTTCAGCGACTACTTCGCGTCGCTGGTCGGGTGGGAGCGTTTCCGCGCCCGTCAGTTCGGAATCGCCCACTTCTGCACGATGGCGCTCAACCCGAAGGAGGCCAACGACGACCGCCTGCGCGACGAGGTGATCGCGCTCCTGCCCCGCTTCCTCGAGAAGGACGGCGTGGTCGGGGTCGGCGAGATCGGCTACGACGACGTCACCCCGGCCGAGGAGGTGGCGTTCGCGGCCCAGCTCGAGCTGGCCAGGGAGCGCGGCCTGCCCGCCCTCATCCACACGCCGCACCGCGACAAGAAGCGCGGCACCGAGCGGTCGCTGGCCCTGGTCCGCGAGATCGGCATCGACGAGCGGCTGGTCCTCATCGATCACAACAACGAGGAGACCCTGCCGCTGGTGCGCGAGACCGGCTGCTGGGCCGGTCACTCGATCTATCCCGACACCAAGATGACCGAGGAGCGGATGGTCGCCCTGCTGCAGAAGTTCGGGGTCGACCGCATGATCGTCAACAGCGCGGCCGACTGGGGCAAGAGCGATCCGCTGAAGGTGCCGAAGACGGCGCAGGCGATGGCGCGGGCCGGCTTCGGCGACGACGACATCGAGCGGGTGGTGTGGCGAAATCCGATCGAGTTCTTCGCGCAGTCCGGCCGGCTCGACCGCGCGCTCCTGGACGGGGTCGAGGTCGACCAGAGCCAGCTGTTCGCCGGCAACTCGGTGCTGCGCGGCCAGACTCCGGTCAAGAGCGCGTGAGCCCCGGAGCCCGACGGTGAGGGTCGCGATCGACGCGCAGCGCACCGCGCTCCTCACCTACTGCGCCAACGTGTACCCGGGCGAGAGCCTGGCCGAGCTGCTCGCCGCGTTCGACGCGGCCGGCGCGGTGCGCGAGCGACTCGGGCTGGCCCGCATGGCGCTGGGCGTGTGGCTGAGCCGGCCCGGGCTGGACGAGCTGGGCCGATCCGGCGGCGCGGCGCGCCTCGGCGACGAGCTGGTCGCGCGCGGGCTGGAGGTCTTCACCCTGAACGGCTTCCCGTACGGCAACTTCCACGCCCCGGTGGTCAAGCGCGCGGTCTATCACCCGGACTGGACCACCGCCGAGCGGCGCGACTACACCCTCGCCCTGGCCGAGGTCCTGGTCGAGGTGATGCCGGGCGACGTGGCCGAGGGGACCATCTCGACCCTGCCGCTCGCCCACCGCGGCGAGGTGGCTGACGCAGACGCCGCGATGGCCGCCGCGTGCGAGCAGCTGTGCCGGCTCGCCGCCGACCTGGCCCGGCTGGCCGATCGGACCGGGCGGCGCGTGCGGGTCCTGTGCGAGCCGGAGCCGGGTTGTCTGCTCGAGACCACCGCCGACGCGATCGCGTGGTGGACCGGGGCGCTGGTCGACGCCGCGCGACGGGCCGGCGTGGACCGCGCGCAGGTCGCGGCCCACCTCGGGATCTGCTTCGACACCTGCCACCAGGCGGTCGCGTTCGAGGACGCGGCCGAGAGCCTCGACGCGCTGGCCGCGGCGGGCGTGCCGGTCGGCAAGATGCAGCTGTCGAGCGCGCTGGTCATCCCGGCGCCCGGCTCGCCGGCCGGGCGGGCCGCGCGCGAGCGCTTCGCCGAGCCGCGCTTCCTGCACCAGGTCCGCGCGCGGGCGGGCGCGGGGCTGGCGGCGGCCGACGATCTGGACCGGGTCGACGATCTGCCGGTCGACCGGGCGTGGCGGGTCCACTTCCACGTGCCGATCCACCGAGCCGACGTCGGCCAGGTCTCCACCACCCGCGAGTTCCTGCGCGACGCGCTGGCCTGGCTGCGCGCGCCCGGGCGCGCCCTGCCCCACCTCGAGGTCGAGACCTACACCTGGTCGGTCCTGCCCGAGGACGAGCGCCCGCGCGACGCGGCGTCGCTGGCCGCCGGGATCGCCGCCGAGCTCGGCTGGGTCGAGAAGGAGCTGGGCGCCGGATGAGCAAACCGCTGGTGGTGATCGACGTGGTCGGGCTGACTCCGTCGATGCTGGGGCCGGACACGCCGCGCTTCTCGTCGCTGGCGCTGGACGGCTTTCGCGCCGCGCTCGATCCGGTCCTGCCCGCGGTCACGTGCACCGCGCAGGCCACCATGCTGACCGGCGCGCTTCCCCGCGAGCACGGCGTGGTCGGCAATGGCTGGTACACCCGCGACCAGGCCGAGGTGATGTTCTGGCGGCAGTCGAACCGGCTGGTGGCGGGCGAGAAGCTGTGGGAGACGGCGCGCCGGCGCGACCCGGCGCTCACCACCGCGGTCCTGTTCTGGTGGTTCAACATGTACGGCTCGGCCGAGCGCTCGGTGACGGTGCGGCCGATCTATCCGGCCGACGGGCGCAAGATCCCGGCCCTCTACTCGCATCCGGCCGCGCTGTCCGGCGAGCTGGAGGCCGAGCTCGGTCCGTTTCCGTTCTTCCAGTTCTGGGGCCCGAAATCGGGCCTGCCGTCGTCCGACTGGATCGCGCGCTCGGCCGCCTCCCTGTTCCGCCGCGAGCGGCCCGGCCTGATGCTGGTTTACCTGCCCCACCTCGACTACGACCTGCAGCGGCTCGGCCCCGACCATCCGCGCATCCGCGACGAGATCCGCGCCATCGACCGCGTGGCCGGCGGGCTCATCGACGCGGTCCGCGGCGACGGCGCCGAGGTGGTGGTGGTGTCGGAGTACGGGATCGAGCCGGCCCGCACGCCGGTCCACCTCAACCGCGCGCTGCGCGACGCCGGCCTCCTGGCGGTGCGCGACACGCTCGGCTGGGAGATGCTCGACGCCGGCGCGTCGCGCGCCTTTGCGGTCGCCGATCACCAGGTCGCCCACGTCTACGTGGCCGATCCGGCCGACCTCGCCCGGGTGGCGGCGCTGGTCGCGGCCCAGCCGGGCGTCGCCCGGGTCCTGGGCCGCGAGGCGCAGGGCGCGATCGGCCTCGACCACGAGCGGTCGGGCGAGCTGGTCGCCGTGGCCGAGCCGGGCGCGTGGTTCACCTACTACTACTGGCTGGACGACGCGCGCGCGCCCGACTTCGCCCGCACCGTCGACATCCACCGCAAGCCCGGCTACGACCCGGTCGAGCTGTTCCTCGACCCGGACCGCCCGCTCATCGCCGGGCGGGTGCTGTGGAACCTGGCTCGCAAGAAGGCCGGCTTCCGCTACCTCATGGACGTGATCCCGCTGCGCGCCGATCTGGTCAAGGGCACGCACGGGCGCGCCGACGTCGACCCGCAGCACGGCCCGCTCCTCATCTGCTCGAACCGGCGCGGCGCGGTCGACCGCATGGCGATGACCGCGGTGCGCGACTTCCTGCTCGATCAGCTGGCCGGCTGAGCCGGGGACGCGGCGAACGCGAGCGCGGCGCGGGCGACCTCGACCGCCGCGTGCGAGTGACGGGACAGCTCGAAGGTGGCTGGCCCGGCGTAGCCGACGTCGTCGAGCGCGGCCAGCACCCCGCGCAGGTCCATGTCTCCCTCCCACGGCAGGAGGTGGTCGTGAACCGGTCGCCGCATCCCCTCGAGGTGGACGTTGACCAGGCGCGCGGCGTGGCGGCGCACGGTGTCGGGCGCGGAGTCCTCGGTCAGGTGGGCGTGGCCGACGTCGAGGGTGAGGCCGAGCGCCGGGTGATTCACCGCCGCGGCGATGCGATCGAAGTCGGCCATCGACTGGATGTGCATGCCCGGCTCCGGCTCGAAGCCGATCTGGACGCCGACCGCCGCGGCGCGCCGGCACAGGCGCTCGAGGGCGTCGACCAGGCGGAGGTCGAGCTCGCCGGGCGCGGCGCTGGAGCCGTCCGGGCGCGCGCCGGACCACAGGCTGACCACCGGCGCGCCGATCGCGGCGGCCAGGTCGATCGCGCGGGCCAGGAAGTCGAGCCGGCGCGATCGGCCGGGCTCGTCGTCCTCGAGCAGCGTCGGGCGGTGCTTGCGCCACGGGTCGAGCAGGAAGCGCGCTCCGGTCTCGATGACCGGCACCAGATCGAGCTCGCGGCACTGGCGGGCGACCGAGTCGACCGCCGCGGCCAGAGCCGCCGCCGGCGCGTACGGGTTCAGCGCCGCGTGATCGAGGGTGATGGCGACCGAGCGGTAGCCGAGCCCGCCGAGCACGGTGAGCGCGTCGGCGAGCGAGTGGGACGCGAAGCCGTTGGTGTTGTAGCCGAGCCGCACGCGGTCACGTCATGTAGAAGCGCTGCTTCAGCATCCAGGCCGGCAGCATCAGCGCCAGCACCGCCAGGCCGGCGCCGGGCAGCCCGGACGCCGCCACCATCGCCGCGTCGATGGCCGGCATGAGCAGGATGCCGCCGCCGATCGCGCGCCCGATCGCCGGGCCGGTCGGCGCGGCCAGGGCCGGCCCGAAAACCGCGCGCGCCCGCCAGGCCACGAACCCGGCGAACGGGGTCAGCCACGCGAAGCCGGCCAGGCCGCTGGCCGGGCTGGCCGCCGCCAGCGCGACCAGCGCGCCGATCAGCGTCACGGCCACCCAGGCCACTCCGCGCCGCGCCCGAGCCGCGCTCGAGCCGCCCACCTCGTCGCGCGACAGGTAGGTGATCGCCGCGGTGTACGCGCCCATGGTGAGCGGGGCGATCCACATCCAGCCGGCCGGAACCGCCGCGCCGGCCACGGTCAGGCCGAGACAGACGTTGAGGAAGCGGCACGCGCCCATGACCAGCGGGCCGATCGAGCCGGCCTTGGCCCCGCCGTCGTAGAGCAGGATCGCGCAGGCCAGCGCGGCCGCCACCGCCGCGGCGAGCGGCGAGAAGCTGGCCGCGAGCCCCACGCCGGCGCCGACCAGCGCCAGCCCGAGCAGGAGCGCCGACCCGGCCGACACCTGCCCGGCCGGGATCGGCCGGCCAGGCCGCTCCATCGCGTCGATGTCGCGATCGAAGTAGTCGTTGAGGACCATGCCGGCCAGGTACAGGCAACCGGACGCGGCCAGGAGCAGGAGGTCGCGCTCCTCGAAGTGACCGCGGGCCAGGAGCGCGCCGGCCGCGACGTTGGCGAACGCGGTGAACACGTTCGGGATGCGACACAGCGACAGGAACGCGCGCAAGGTCATGGCGTCTCCTCGGCGGCGGCCAGGTGGCGGAGGAGCAGCGCCACCTGCCGCTCGTGCGCCTGCTCGGTCGCGCCCATCGGCTCCTTGAAGAACATCGCCAGGTACGACAGCAGCCCGCGCTCGCCGCGGCGGAGCGCGCGATCGCACAGCCGGGCCAGGTCGATGACCAGCGGCGCGGCCAGGGCCGAGTCGGCTCCCTGCCAGGTGGTCATCATCGTCATGCGGGTGCCGAGGAAGCCCTCGAACAGGATGTGGTCCCAGGCCACCTTCCAGTCGCCGAGCGGCGGCAGGTACTCGATCTCGACCGGCGCGGCCGGGCGATAGCCGAGCAGCGCCGGCAGCGTCTCGCCCTTGCTGCGCTGCTTGGATCGGCGCGCGTCCGGATCCGACAGGGTGCGGCCGTCGTCGTTGCCGAGCAGGTTCTGGCCGAACCAGGACAGGACGCGCAGGTTGCGCGACGCGAACAGCGGGGCGAGCGCGGTCTTGATGAGCGTCTGGCCGGTCTTGCCGTCGCGCCCGGCGTGGACCGCGCCGCGCCGTCCGGCCAGCTGGTCGAGCGCGGGCAGGCTGGCTCCCACCGACGGGGTGAAGTTGACGTAGCCCCAGCCCAGGTCGAGGCAAGCCAGCGCGTAGAGCGCGCTGGCCGGCAGCGCGCCGCCGGCCGCGACGTGGCGAAGGAGGCCGTCGGCGTCGGCCGGCACCTCGCCGTCCCACGGCGGCTCGGTCGACGCCAGGTTGATCGCGACCGCGCGGTCGACCCCGCATCGCGCGGCGAACCGGCGCAGCTCGGCCTGGATCGCGGCGAGCGCGGCGGCCGGATCGCGGGCGCAGGTCGCGGCCGCGGCGCCGGGCTGGATCGCGGCGGCGTAGACCTCGAGATCGTCGGTGACGGCATCGATCAGCCGCTCGGGCAGCACCCGGTCGACCTCGGCCATGCGGCGGGCGCGCGCGACCACGTCGGGCGGGCGCAGGTCGCATCCGCCCAGCTGGATGTCCTCGAGCGCGGCCAGCCCGGCCCCGGCCAGGACCGGCAGCTCGGTGACCAGCCCGATCGGCTCGGAGAGCCGGCGGCGCAGCGCGGCCAGCCCGACCGCCACGGTGGTGGCGACGCTGCCGGACGCGCCGATGAGCCACAGGGCGACCAAGCGCGCATCATGACACGACCGCGTCGGCCTCGCCGCGAGCCGGGCGGCCAGCCGGGCCGGGCGCCGAGGCGTCCTGGCCGGGTCGGCTCGCCCCGCGCGATCCGCCGTGTCATCTTCGCCGGTGAGCGCCGCATGCTGGCCATGGTCCTCGACCGCCCGGGCGAACCGCTTCGCCCTCGCGAGCTGCCGGATCCGGAACCGGGTCCCGGCGAGGTGCGCCTGCGGGTGTCGGCATGCGCCGTGTGCCGCACCGACCTGCACGTGGTCGACGGAGAGCTGCCTGATCCGGCGCTGCCGCTGGTGCCCGGTCACCAGATCGTCGGGACCATCGACCGGATCGGTCCCGGCGTCGATCACCTGGCGCCCGGCGACCGGGTCGGGGTTCCCTGGCTCGCGCGCTCGTGCGGCTCGTGTCGCTTCTGCCGGTCGGACCGGGAGAACCTGTGCGACCAGCCGCTGTTCACCGGCTACACCCGCGACGGAGGGTTCGCCGAGCTGGCGGTCGCCGACGCGCGCTTCACCCTGCCGCTGCCCGGCGCGATCGGAGACGACGCGAGCGCGGCCCCGCTCCTTTGCGCCGGGCTGATCGGCGCCCGCGCGCTGCGCGCCGCCGGCGACGGCCGACGGCTCGGGCTGTGGGGCTTCGGCGCCGCCGCCCACATCGTCATCCAGATCGCGGTCGGCCAGGGGCGCGAGGTCCACGCCTTCACCCGGCCCGGCGACACGCGATCGCAGGCGTTCGCGCGCGAGCTCGGCGCCGCGTGGGCGGGCGGCTCGGACCAGCGGCCACCGACCCCGCTCGACGCGAGCATCCTGTTCGCCCCGGTCGGCGCGCTGGTGCCGGCCGCCCTCGCCTGCGCCGACAAGGGCACCCGGGTGGTGTGCGCCGGGATCCACATGACCGACATCCCCTCGTTCCCGTACGCGCTCCTGTGGGGCGAGCGCGAGCTGGTCTCGGTCGCGAACCTCACCCGCCGCGACGGCGCCGAGCTCCTCGCGCTCGCCGCTCGCGCGCCGATTCACACCCGCGTGACCCGCTACCCGCTGGCCGAGGCGAGCCGCGCGCTGGCCGATCTGCGGGCCGGCGCGCTCGACGGCGCCGCCGTCCTGATCCCCTGATCGGCACCGGTCCGGCCGGTGCCGGCGCGTTCACCAGGCCCCGGCCCGGGCCGACTGGCGGCGCGCGGTCGGCTGGCGCGAGAAGCGGTCCATGCGCGCGGTCAGCTCGGCCAGCTCGCGCTGCAGCTCCTCGTAGCCGGGCACCTCGTCGCTCAGCCCGCTCGAGCGCGGCCGGCACGCGAACACGACCAGCACCGCCTGGTCGAGCACGAACGAGATCGCCAGCCCGTCATCGACCCGCGGCAGGGTCAGGCTGTCGCCGAGCCGCCGCGCGCTGGCATCGTCGTCGAGGGCGGCCAGGGTGACGCCGGGCGAGCGGGTGCGCGCGCTCAGCCAGCCGGGCTGGAGCGGGACCTCGATCTCGCACAGCTCCTCCCAGCTGTCCACGTCGCCGGCCGCGGTCCACGGCATGAGCGAGTCGCCGAGCCGGCACAGGAGCATCGCGGCGGACCACTCCGCGACCAGGTAGGCGAGCAGCACCTCGATCGCGTCGGCCAGGGTCGCCGCGCCGCGCAGGCTGGCCAGCGCGGCGTCGAGCGCGACCGAGTCGGGCCGGCGCGGGATCTGGACCCCGCGCAGACAGGTCAGCGGCCCGACCCACGGCGGATGGGGCGCGTCGAGCAGTCCGGTCGCCTCCATCACCGTGGCCATCTCGTAGAGATCGGCGAGCTCGCGGCCCTGGCTCGATTCATCGGCCCCGTCGCCGTCCAGGGTCGGCTCGCTGTCGCGGCGATGGGACGGATCCCGGTCCGGATCGTGGGTCCCCGCCGCGGGGGTCTCGTCGGCCGCGGCCAGCACCTCGCCGGTCTCCACCTCGAGCAGGATCTCGGTCTCGGTGCGCTCGGTCATGCCCAGCTCGCTGGCCGCGCCGTCCCAGTCGGCGTCACCATCCGCCACAGCACCGTCGGACATCTCGCTGACCGAGGTGTCCACGTCGGGATCCACCGCCAGGATCGCCGGCTGGTCGATCGGGTGCTCGGCCGGCTGGTCGGCCGGCTGGTCGGCCGGCTGGTCGATCGGCTGGTCTGCCGCCGCCCGCGCCGCCGCCCGCGCCGCCGAGGCCGAAAGCCGGATCCGCCCGCCGGTTCGCGGGCCGCCCTCGGCGGCGAACGCGGACAGCACCTCGCTCTTGACCGAGTCGGACAGCTGCACGCTGACCTGCGATCCGTCGGCCGGGCCGTCGTCTTCCTCGGCCTCGGCCTCGCCGCCAGCGCCGCCCGACTCGAACACGTGCAGCGACGCCACCCCCGCGCCGCGCCCGCCGCTCTTGCGGGCCAGGCTCCACAGCGCGATCACCTCGGTGCGCACACCGGCCTCGAGGTTGAAGATCAGCTGATCGGCGTGACACAGCGCCGCGTAGAGCCCGATCCCCGCCCCGCCCTCCTTGTGCTCGATCGGGTCGTGGCGCGACACACACCGCTCGATGCCGCTGCGCAGCGACTCGGGCGCGAGACCGCCGAACCGGTCGGTGACCGCCAGCCCGAACATCCGCCCGTCGGAGCCGAACTGGACCTCGACGTACTCGGACGGGTCGAGGGCGATCTTCTCCCGCCGGTTCACGTGCGCGTAGCGCGGCTTCCCGTCGCCGTCACGCGGCGCGTTGTAGACCGCGTTGGTGAACAGCTCGTCGCCGACCAGGGTCACCGACTCCACCACCCGTCGCCCGGCCCCCAGCACGCGCACCGCGTCGCCCAGCTCGGCGACCAGCCCGTCGCGCTCGCTGGCGTGCATGACCACCCGGCTGGGCCGCTCGAGGCCGAACGAGGCGAGGTACTTGTTCAGGCCGAAGAGGTCACGCCGCAGGATCTTCTCGCAGGTGACGACCAGCTCGGTCGGGTCGGCCACCCGCGCCGCGTTCGCCTCCTGATCGGGCCGCGCGGCGCAGATGTGGAAGATCCCGCGCCGACAGACCAGCTCCTCCAGCGAGCGGATGCCGGTCTCGGTGACCAGGACGACCACCGGGATCCGATCGGCAGCCTCCAGCAGCGGGTCCAGCTCGATGCCGCTCGGCCACTCGACCACCACCAGGTCGACGACCCCGGTCAGCAGCAGCGACACCGCGCGTTCCGTGCTCTCGGCATGGACCAGCTGGTTGCCGGCGCCCGCGAGCGGCGGGGTAACCTGCCGCCACGTGCGCGTCCGGTCGGTGCAGACCAGGACGACCTTCCCGTGCATCAGCGGGAGAGTCGCGCGAATGCCTGACGAAGTCGCGTTGAATTTCGCACACTTGGTAATCGGTGTGAGCGGCCCTACAGTCGATACGTCCGCGGGCGTCGCCGTCTCGCGTGATCGTGTCGGTTACGGTAGCCTGCCGACCGTGATCCGTCCTCAACCGCCCAAGGGCGACCACGTCAAGCGCGCCGCGATCCTCTTCGCCGGTGGCCCGGCCCCGTCGGCCAACGCGGTCATCACCGCCGCGGCCACGTCCTTCCTGGAGGACGGCCGCCAGGTGGTCGGTTTCTTCCACGGCTACTCGAACCTGCAGGACTATCACCCGGTCAGCCGCCGCCTCCTGCCCGACGAGCACTACCGGGTGTTCGAGGAGCGCGACCTGCGCGGGCTGCGCAACAGCCGCGGGGTCATCATCGGCACCGCGCGCTCGAACCCAGGCAAGGACATCCGCTCGCCGGACGACTTCGAGGATCCGAAGCGCACCGCCCGCCTGCGCAACGTCTACAACGGCCTGGTCGATCTCGAGATCGACGCGCTCATCTCGATCGGCGGCGACGACACGCTGAAGACCGCCAACCTGCTCTACATGTACCAGAGCAAGCTCGAGCCGGACGCGCGGCGGGTGCAGATCATCCACCTGCCCAAGACGATCGACAACGACTACCGCGGCATCGACTTCACGTTCGGGTTCTTCACCGCGGTCGACGTGATGGCCAAGGAGGTGCAGAACCTCCGCGCCGACGCCATCGCGACCAGCAGCTACTTCATCATCGAGACCATGGGGCGCAAGGCCGGCTGGCTGTCGTACGGCGTGGCCATCGCAGGCGAGGCCAACCTGGTGGTCGCGCCGGAGGACGTGCGCGACGAGCTGGTCATCGAGGAGGTGTGCCCGCCCGGCTCCACCACCGTCGAGAAGCGCCTCTCGCTCGAGGCGCTGGCCGACCGGATCGTCGACCTCATCCTGACCCGCGAGCGGCGCGGCAAGTACTACGGCACGGTGGTCCTGGCCGAGGGGCTGGCCGAGCTCCTGCCGACCAACACCCTCGACAACCTGCCGCGCGACGAGCACGGCCACATCTCGCTCGGCCGCATCGACCTCGGCAAGCTGATGGCCCGCATCGTGGCCGAGCGCTACGAGAAGCGGACCGGGCGGCGCAAGAAGCTGGCCGGCGTCCAGCTCGGCTACGAGTCGCGCTGCGCCCCGCCGCACGCGTTCGACGTGATGCTGGGCAGCCAGCTCGGCATCGGCGCGTACCGCGCGCTGGTCGAGGAGAACCTCGACGGCCACATGGTCAGCGTCACCGGGCAGCTCGACCTCCGCTACGTGCCGTTCGCGGAGCTGATCCACCCCGACAACCTCCGCACCGAGGTCCGCTTCATCAAGCACGGCAGCGACTTTCACCGGCTCGCCCGCTTCCTCGAGACCCGGGTCGATCAGATCGTCGACTGGAGCCCGGGCCGCCGGCGCGAATGAGCCCGCCGATGCGCCCGCGCCTGCTCTGGGTCGCCGCGCTGGTCGGCGCCCTGGCCGCGACCGGCGGATGCTTCCGCGCGTCGACCCGCGACGAGGCCCCGCCGCCGCGCGGCAAGACCATGGACGAGTACCTGGCGGTCGCGGAGCCGGCCAGGCTTCGCCGCCCGGCCGACACCCGCGAGGCGGACGCGATGCGCCTCCACGTCATCGACGTCGGCCAGGGCGCGGCCGCGCTGCTCGAGTTCCCGTGCGGCGCGGTGCTGGTCGACACCGGCGGCGAGAAGAACCGCCTGTTCGACAGCGAGCCGCCGCTCATCGCCTACCTGGACGCCTTCTTCGCCCGCCGGCCCGACCTCGACCGGACCCTGGCGCTCCTGGTCGTCACCCACCCGCACATCGATCACACGCGCGGCATCGCGGCGGTGCTGGCCCGCTACCGGGTGCGCAACGTGATCGACAACGGCGACGTGCGCGAGGACGAGGGCGGGCGGCCGCAGCTGGCCATGCACGAGTGGCTGAGCCGCCACCCGCAGGTCGGTCACCTGGACCTGACCCGCAGCGAGATCGATCCCAGGAACGGCGCCACCGGGCCGATCGTCGATCCGATCGGCGGATGCGCGGCGTCCCAGGTCGATCCGGTCGTGCGCGCGCTGTGGAGCGGCGACGTCGGGCGCGAGACAGCCGATCACGATCCGAACGACGACAGCGTGATCCTGCGGGTCGACTTCGGCGAGGCGTCGTTCCTCCTGACCGGCGACATCGAGGTCAAGGGCATCGCCGGGCTCCTGGCCCGCTACGCGGCCGCCCCGAGGCTCCTCGACGCCGACGTCTACGTCGTGCCTCACCACGGCTCGCGCCACTCGAGCACCGCGGAGCTGGTCGCGCGGGTCAGTCCGCAGGTCGCGGTGATCTCGGCCGGCCCCTACGAGCGGCACCTCGGCGAGGAAGAGGAGTACACCGCGCGCGCGTTCGGCCACCCGAGCCAGGTGTCGATCGACCACCTGCTCCAGCCGAAGGTGGGCGTCAGCGGGACCCGGCCGCGCCCGATCCAGGTGTGGATCGGCCAGCGCGGCGCGTGGAAGGGCACCGAGTCGCAGTTCGTCCGCGAGACCCTCAGCGCGGCGATCTACGCCACGTCGTGGGACGGCACCGTGGTGGTCACCGGCTACGCCAACGGATGGATCGAGGTCGCCACCACCCGGCGATGAGCCGGGTCGCAGCGCTCACCGGCCGCGCGCGGCGCGAACCAGCTGGAACACGCCGAGCCCGGCGCACACCGCGCCGACCACGATGAGCGCCGTCGCGCTGCCGGTACCGAGGAGGGCCAGCTTCCCGCTGACCCCACCCAGCACCATGCCGATGCCGATCGCGATGTTGAGGACCGGGACGAACACGTCCGGTCAGTAGCGCTCGTAGCGACAGACACGCTTGCGATGCGGGCCGTCGTTCTGGTGGCAGCGGTAGTGCCCGCGGTCGCGGTCGCGACGGTAGTGCCGGTGCGGCTCGGTGCGGACGAGGCAACCCGTGGTCGCACCGAAGAGGGGCAGGAGGAGCGCCGCACCGAGGATCGTAGACAAGAGAGTGCGCTTGGGGGGCATATACCGGTCAGTATCATCCGAGATCCCCGATCCGTCCACGCCAATGGAGCCCGCGCGGCCGGGAGCTGGGGCGCTCATGGAACATCCGCGAAGTAGACTCGACCGCCTTCGCCTTCGACGCGATACGCCTCGACCGGCGCGGTGACGAGCGCGGCCGAGCCGCGCTCCAGCACGACCTCGTCGCCGCTCACGGGATCGCTCAGCCGGCAATCTCTGGCAAGGCTGAACGCGATCTCCGGCCCGGCCTGCGCGGTGCGAACGCGCTCGTGGGCACCGCCGGCGAGGTCGACGAAGCCGAGCTGGAACTCCGGCGCCGGCGTGGCATACACGCGCAGCCGCGCGTCGACCGGCTGCGGCGTCAGCACCGCCGGCGACAGCGGCTCGGAGCGCACGATGCGGCACAGCTCGTCGACGTCGATGTGCTTGTCGGTCAGCCCGCCGCGCAGCACGTTGTCCGAGCTGGCCATGATCTCCAGCCCCACCCCGTCGAGGTAGGCGTGCAGCACGCCGGCGCCGAGGTAGAGCCCCTCGTCGGCGGACAGCTCGACCAGGTTGAGGAAGAGCGGGGCCAGCGCGGCCGCGTCACCCGGGTAGTCGACCATGAGGCGCCGCACCCACCCGGCCTCGCGGCCGTGGTCGCCGGCCAGCCCGGCGGCGACCTGTTCGAGGAGCGCGCGCCGTTGCCCGTCGTCGAGGCGGAGCAGAGAGGCCAGAAAATCAGCCAGGCCGCGCGGCCGCTCGAGCCCCGCCGCGGCCCGGTCGAGCGCGCGCGCGCCGGCGGCGGCCAGGCGGTCGCGTATCTCGCGCGGCGGGCGGAACCCGACCAGCGCCTCGAACCGGCCCAGCGCGACCAGGAGCTCGGGCTTGTGGCTGGCGTCGCGATAGCTGCGCTCGGGCGCGTCGAGCGGGATGCCGAGCCGGTTCTCGCGCTCGAAGCCGGCCCTCGCCGCGGCTGGATCCGGATGACACTGGATCGAGAGCGGCCGGGCCGCGGCGATCACCTTGAAGAGGAACGGCAGCCGGCCGCCGAACGCGGCCGACACGCGCGCGCCGAGCAGCGCGGGATCCTCGGCGAACAGCCGATCGAGGCCGATCTCGTCGCCGGGCGCGCACGCCACGCGGGACGGCGCGCGCGGGTGCGCGCCCATCCACAGCTCGGCCACCGGCGGCTCCGAGTCCGGCACCGGCGGCGACCCCAGGATCGCGGGGATGGCGGTGCGCGACCCCCACGCGTAGCGCTGGACCGGGTTGTGAAGGCGGAGCATCCGACGCATGGGCCGCCACGAAGGTACCCGTGAAGCCCGACCCGGGCGATCTCGCGTTCGAGCGCACGGTCCCGAGCCGTGACGCCGGCACGCACAATCTCTCCCAAGAATTTAATCCCACTCGGCTTTTGCCCTCGTCTGGCCGGCCAGCGAGCCGATGCATCCATTGACGCGCAGGGACGGCCGTGCCCGGCAGGCGAGCTCGAGTACTGCGCGGCGCCGGCCGCGACCCCTGGTGCCCTGGTACCTGTCGTCCAGCCTGATGCAGCTCTCCGACGAGGGGCCGTCCGGCGACATCGAGCACACCTGCGACGTGGGCGGCATGGTGGTGCGCGCGGCCCGGGCCGAGCGCCAGCGCGGCGACGACGCGACCTCGCTGGGCGAGACCGCGGCCGAGCTGCTCCGCTCGTGCGAGTACAACCTCGACTCGTGGCACTGGCCGGACGGGCCAGCGAGCGGGCAGAGCGAGTGGCGCCTGTCGCCGTCGCGCAAGTTCAACTGATGGTTCGGCACCACCAGCGACCTCGGCTGCCTGCTCGCGTCGGTCGACCGCGCCTGGTCCCTGTGTTGAGGTAACATGTGTCCGAGTGCGAGGGAGGCGCCGGTCTCCCTACCTCGGTGCGCGACCGTGTTCGTCCTTGGATGCATCAGGCGAGGAAGTCGAGTCCCAGGCGCGGCCCTGGGCTCGATCGACAAGTCGCGGGCTTGGCAGGACGGCAGGCCCGCGCCAGGTGGCCTGGCGCTTGCTCCGCGTGGGGGTGGGGTCATGGGTGCGCGCCAGAGCATGCTGCTGTCGGTCGCCGCGGCCGTGCTGGTCGCCTGCCAGCCGACCATCGGCGATGCCCCGAACATCGGTGGCGGGGTCGCCATGCCCGACGCGGCGGTCGGAGAGCCGCCGCCGCCGACCCGACCCGACGCCTCCATCCCGGTCGAGCCAGCCGCTGATGCCGGCCCCGACGACGTCACGCTGAGCCAGAACGAGAGCGACGAGATCCTCGACCTCCACTCGATCGGCTGCGTCGAGCAGGACGACGACGGCAACCCGGTGCAGAACCGGGAGAACAGCTACTACCGGATGTTCGACCTGACCGCCGAGGGGATCACCGGTGACCTCGAGGTGAGCTCGGTCAGGATCGGCGTGGAGTCGGCCAGCACCGAGGACGGCGCCGCGCAGCCCGCGACGGTGCGGCTGCACGCGGTCGCCGGCGAGCTCGAGCTCGCCAACATGACCCAGCTGGCCACCGTCGACGTCGCCATCGAGTCGCAGGGCGGAGGCACGATCGACGTGCCGATCGAGGCGACGGTGGCGGCCGGCTCGCGCGTGGCGGTTGAGCTGTTCGTCCCCGACTCGGACGTGGGCCGCCTCTTCTTCATCGGCACCAACGACCAGCCCCAGCGCGGGCCGAGCTACATCCGGGCGCCGGCGGCCGGATGCGATCTGGTGGAGCCGACCGATCTGGCCTTGGTCCCTCCGGGCTTCCCCGACGTCCACATCGTCATGTCGGTCTCCGGCCGCACGTTCTGACCGCCGCGCTCACTGGAAGCGAGAGACCAGGTCGAGCAGCGCGTCGACCCGGATCGGCTTGGTCAGGTAGCCGTCGGCCTGCAGCCGTCCGCCCAGCTCGACCGGATACCACCCGGCGGTGAACACCACCACCGGGACGTCGGCCAGAGACGGATCGCGGACCTGCTCGGCGCGGAACTCGAAGCCGTCCATGACCGGCATCATGAGGTCGAGCAGGATGACCGCGGGGCGCGGGCCGGCGCGCAGGAGATCCAGCGCGGCGCGGCCGTCGGCGGCGCTCATCACCCGATAGCCGGCGTCCTCGAGCACCGCCACGAGCGACTCGCGCACGTCGCGGTCGTCCTCGACGACCAGGACCGGAGCCGAGTGCGCCATCACCATGGCCTAACACGCCCCGCGATCCGGACCAAGGTCGCGCTTGCGATCGCGGCACCCACCGCGGGTCGCGCCCCGCAGTGCGCGCGAGATCGATCGGCACCCCGAGCGCGCGTGCGCGGCGACACGCGCGAAACGGAGCGAGGTGCGCGCGAGCCGCAATCGGTGCGCGATCAGCGCGGCGGAGGCGGGAACAGCGCCTCGCCCTCGAGGACCTGACCCTCGGCGGTCGGATCGAAGGCAGCGCGCACCAGCGCCTGGGCCAGCGCGCTGGCGGTCGTGGGCCGGTACTTGGCCCGCAGGCGGCGCGCGCCGAGCACGCCGATCGCCGCCATGATGCCGTCGGCCACCACCGCTCCGGCTCGCTCGAACGGGCGCCCGTCGTCGCGCAGCGAGCCGCTGATGAACGACGGGCGCGCGATGGTGAACGGGACGCCGCTGGCGCGCAGCGCCGCCTCGACCTGGGCGCGCGTCTTGAGGTACGCCGAGCCGGACCGCTCGCTGGTCCCCACCGACGAAAGATAGACGAAGCGCGGGTGCAGGCCGGCCGCGCGCACCGCGTCGAGCAGGAGCAGGGTCAGGCCGACGTCGACTCGCTGGTACGCCTCGACCCGCGACATGCCCTCGCCGCGCGCGCGCTTGCGAGTGGTGCCGAGCAGCGCGAACACCAGCGACGGGGCCAGGCGGCGCAGCGTCGCGGTCATCGCCTCCACCTCCCAGGCGGTGTCGTCCACCTCGGCGCTCATGCTGGTGAAGCGCTGGCGCCACTCGTCGGCGCGGCTCGAGTCGGAGCGGACGTGCGCCACCACCGGCTCGCCCCGACCCGCGAGCACGCGCACCACTTCCCGACCGGTGAACCCGGTCGCGCCGACCACGAAGGAGGACATGGGCCGGAAGTCTAGACCAGACTCCACCTGGTTCCGGGTGGGTGAAGCGGTGTGTTGACCGCAGCGCGTCGTGGGCAGGGGGCAATCAGCCCGGCCCGGGGTGGTCCCAAGTCGCCTGGATGAACGGTGTGCTCGAGGGCACGTGGTTTGCTTTCCACCAGGGTTCATGCGAGCCCGCCTCCGCCTGGCCCTCCCCGCCGCCGTCCTCTGCGGTCTCCTGGCCGGATGTTCCGGGGATCCCGACCAGCCGGGTGACGACGACGGCGGCAGCGCCGGGGACGACAGCAGCGACGGTGGGGGTGGAGACACCGGGGACGGCGACCAGGGCGGCGACGACAGCGGTGACCAGTCCGGCGACGACGGCGCCGTGGCGCCCGATCCGATCGCCGGCCAGTACGAGATCGTCACCACCTACGACGTCGCCTCGAGCCCGCTCCTGCCCGGCGTGATCGGCGGCTCGCTGTCCGCGCTGACCAGCCTCTCGGAGGACCCGGCCGGCACGTTCATCGCGGTGCTCGACCAGGCCAACCTGCCGGTCCTCGATCAGCTGCTGGCGGTGCTGCCGGACCTGCTGGTCGATCAGCTCGCCGGGTTCATCAACGACTTCGTGTTCGACCGCCTGATCGACGGCATCCCGGCCACGCAGGTGATGACCGACCTGATCGCCGATCTCGCCGGCATCCTGACCCAGTTCGAGGTGGTGAGCGCGCTCGAGCTGTCGCCGATGGACGCGGACGGCGTCAGCACTGGCACCCACCGGCTCTCCGGTGTCCGGTTCGGCTGGCGCGGCGACAGCCTCCTGGTCGACACGCCCGCCCTGCTCGACGAGCTCACCATCGCGCGCGACGTCGCCGGCTCGGCCACGTTCGGCGGCGGCGACGGCGTCCTCGAGCTCGGCGACCACGCCTTCCACCTGCCGCTCGGCGACTTCGCGGTGATCGGGATCGACCTGGCGGTGCAGCAGACCTTCGGCGTCGAGGACCTGCGCGCGGCGCTCGGCGCGGTGGTCGACTGCCCCGGGCTGGCCGAGTCGGTGGCGACGCGCTGCATCGGGCCGATCTGCGTCGGCCACCGCGACGAGGTCCAGGCGGTCTGCGAGAGCGGGCTCGACCTGGTCGTCGCCCAGATCGAGGAGCGCATCACGTCGATCGACTTCACCGAGATGCGCTTCTCGCAGGGCGACGCGGTGCTGCGCGACGCGGGCGAGGACGGCGGGGCCCAGGACGGCCTGGTCGACCGGATCGAGAGCGGCAACTGGCAGTGCACGGTGGAGGTGGACGGGGTCGGCGCGGTGCCGCTGCCCTCCCCGTTCGTCGGCCACCGGATCGGCGCCGCCGTCGGCGACTGATCCGGCGCGCTGCCTCGATCATCGCTCAGCGGTACAGCCAGGCGAACCCGTCGCCGTGAATCTCCTCGAGCGGCGGGACCAGCATCTGCTCGGCCGCGCCGGCGGCGAACGCGAGGTTGAGGAGGGCACGGCGGGCGCTGGCCTCGCTGGCGACCTCGACCTCCACGCGATCCGGCGACAGCGGCACCGCGCCGAGGTCGTGGCGCCAGAGCGGCCCGCCGAGGATCAGGCGCGCGGA
This sequence comes from Kofleriaceae bacterium, assembly GCA_035489015.1. GTDB lineage: Bacteria > Myxococcota_A > Polyangia > Haliangiales > Haliangiaceae > DATFRY01. The sequence continues at coordinate 37,670 of DATHKR010000273.1, forward strand.
CAGGCGGCCGTTGATCGGGCCGCGATCGACCCGGAGCTCGAGCTCGTTGGCGCGAGCGGTGCGCTTGTGGAGGATCCACATGCCGCCCGGGTGCGGGCGACGGCTGGAGCGCACGCGGTAGCCGTGCGGCCCGAGCAGCTCGGCCAGGGCGCCGCGCAGCGGCAGGAACTCGCCGGTGACCGGATCCGGCTCGAGCCGGTGGGGAAAGCGGAGGCTGGCGCGCGCGCCGGTCCATGCACCGCGCAGCGCGACCAGGAGGGCCTCGGCCCGCGCCGTCGCGCTGGACAGCGCCGCCCGCTCGGCCGCCGTGGACGGCTCGAGCCGGCGCCGCTCGCCCCGCACCGATCCCATCGCGTCGAGCAGCGCGCCGACCGGATCGGCGACCGGCGGCAGGTCGGCGGCGTCGGCGGGCGGCAGGCCCTCGCTGGCGGCGGCGAACAGCCGCGTGCGCCGGCCGGTGATCCACCAGTGACTCAGGATCGCGATCTCGCCGGCGACCGAGTCGGTGTGGGGGCGGCCGCTCAGCCGCACCGCCGGCGACGCGACCGGCGCCGACGAGCCGACCAGCGCGGGGACGGGGCCGAAGAAGAAGTCGGTGTCGTTGAGGCGCAGCGAGCGCGGAACCCGGTCGGCCAGGGCCAGCGCGCGCTCGAGCTCGAGCGCAGAGTCGAGGTGCGCGCTCGAGCCCGGAACGCCCTCGTCGAAGCTCGAGACCACATCGCCGCCCTCCACCGTACAGGCGAGCCGGGCCAGCTCGGGAAACGCCCGGATCACGCGGGCACAGCTCCTGACCGCGCCGGTCCGGGTGTCGGACAGAAAGACCCGGATCGGCGCGTCGGTCGACCCGACCGCGGCCAGCCCGGACCGCGCCCGCCGCATCGCATCGCCCACGCTCTCGGCCCGGTCGAGGGCGACCTCGAAGGTCCTGACCACGAGCATGATGGGCTATCCTCGCACGATGAGCGTCGCCGGGCGGTGGACGGTCGCGCTGGTCGGAGCCCTGTCGGCGGCGGCTGCGGCCGCCGGCTGTGCCGCGCGACAGCCGGCTCGCCCGTCGGTGGCGGTGCTCGAGGTCAAGGGCGCGGCCGACGACACCTGGCAACGCCGCGTCGCCGACCTGGTCGAGACCCGCCGCTTCGCGGTCATCCCGGCCGACAGCTACTGGGTGATGGCGGCGAGGCTCGGAGCCCGCCCGCTGACGGCCCCCAACGTGGCCAGGGTCGCGCGAGCGATCGGCGCCACCGCCGTGGTGCACGGTCGTCTCGAAGCAACCGGACCAGGACGACACGGCGCGAACCATCGATCCCGCCCGCGCCGCCAGGTCGTCACGATCTACGTGCGAGCCGGCGACACCGGCCGGGTCATCGAGAAGCACCGCGTCCTCCTGCGCCGCGGCCGGGCCGGCAGGCGGAGCGAGATCGCGCTCGAGCGCCGGCTGCTGGCGTCAGTGCCGGCCCCGCCGCCGGAAGAGACGCGGCAACCCCCGCCTGCGGAGCAGCCGCCGGTGGTAGGCGAGCGGGCGCAGGTGAGAGCGCACCGCGCCGGGAAGGCTGACCGCGAGCGGAGAAGGGCCGCGGCGCGGCGAGGGGGCGACAGGAGGCCGGTGGTGGCGCGGAAGCCGCAGGCGGTGACGAAGAAGCCGGTGGTGGCGAAGAAGCCGGCGGTGGCGAAGAAGCCGCAGGCGGTGGCGACGAAGCCGGTCGTGGCGAAGAAGCCGGCGGTGGCGAAGAAGCCGGTCGTGGCGAAGAAGCCGTTCGTGGCGACGAAGCTGGTCGTGGCGAAGAAGCCGGTGGTGGCGAAGAAGCCGGTCGTGGCGAAGAAGCCGGTCGTGGCGAAGGGCGGAGCTCGATCTGCCTCGCTCTCGCCGAAGCCCACCGCGCCCCGCGAGCCATCCTCCCCGCCGGTGAAGCCCGCCCCGCCAGTCCAGTACGACGAGGCTGGTCAGGCGATCGACGACGAGACGCCGCCGACGGCTCCTCGCTGAATCCGCGCGCCGGCGGCGATCGCGGCCCGCGCGACGACGCCCGCGATGAGATGCCCGCGTCGAACGGTCCGACGAGAGTGAACGAGCCGATCGATCCTCGCGGTCGAGCCGCCCGGATGACAGGGAGTGGCGAGAACCGGCGCGGCGCCGGCGGGCGCGCCGGTGACCGCCGCGGTCGGCGTGGGCTGACTGGGCAGGTGGTGGGTTGGGAACCCGAAACCAATGAGTGCTTGCTCGGGGCGGTCGCGCCGTTCACCTGCAGCCCGTCAGGACCAGGGAATCCAGGACGGCCAGTCGATCGCGCCGTGGGTCGCGGCGTACCACACACCGGCGGCGACCGCGGCCAGCGCGACGACGCCGGTGACGATTGCCCGGGGTCGCATCATCCGGTGAGAGGATCCGCGCGCGCGGCGGCGCCTGCGCGCGCCCGCGCGCGCCGTCCTGGACGTGCTTCCCGCCGCGTCGGACTTTGCGGTGGCCGTCGCTCCGGTGCCATCGCCTCGCGCTCGCGCTGTCAGGCGGGTGGGCGCGGCGCTCGCGTCCGGCTCCGCCAGGGGCGCCACGCGCGTGGGCGCCGCGCTCGCGTCCGGTCCGGGCGCGGGGAAGAGTCGAGTCGCCGCGCCGCTGGCGTCGGGCATGACCACCGGAGCGAGGCGGGTCGGCGACGCACTCGCGTCCGGGTGCACGGTGGCGGCCAGTCGGGTCGGTGCCGCGCTCGCCTCGGGCCCGCCGAGCGGTGCCAGTCTGGTGGCCGCCGCGCTGGTCTCGGGCCGGACGAGCGCCTCCATGCGGGTGGTCGGCGCCTCGCTGGCCGCTCTCGCGCCTCGTCCCGCGCTGCGCCCGCCGGCCTTGCGGCCCGGAGGAGGCGGAGGAGGAGGCTGCGCTCCGCGTCGCCGCGGGGCGCCCGCGGCCGGCGCCGGCGACACCTCCTCGTCGGCCGCGCGTCCTCGCCGCGGCTCGTCGCTCGCCTCTCGTCCCGCCGGCCCGGCCTCGACCGCACCGCGCGCTGACGGCGCCGCCTCGTTGGCGGCGCGAGACGATCGCGCGGCCCCGGCCGGTGTCGGCGGAGGCACGGCTTCCTTCGCTGCTCCCCTCGTCGAGCCCTTCGCCGCTGCCTTCGTCGCTCCCTTGGCCGCGCGACCGCGCCGGGGCTCGTCGTTCGCCTCTCGCGCGGCCGGCCCGGCCTCGTTTGCGCTGCGCGCCGGCGCTCGCCGCGCCACGGTGGCCGGCTCGTCTCCGGCCCGCGCCCGTCCCCGCCGCGGCGGGGGCGGCGCCCCGAGATCGTCGGTCAGGCGGGGCGGCGATGGGGCGGCCTCGGTGTCCAGCGGTGCGGTGCCCCCCTCGGGCACCGCGGACAGCGCGCGCGAGAACTCGGCCGCCGTCTGCCAGCGGTGGGCGCGGTCCTTCTCGAGGGCGCGCGAGGCCACCTCCTCGAGCTCGTCGCTCACCTCCGGGACCAGCGCGCGCAGCCGGCGCGGGGTCTCCTCGATGTGCTTGTGCAGGATCGCCAGGTCACCCTCGGCCTGGAACGGCAGCCGCCCGGCCAGCATCTCGTACAGCAGCACGCCGACGGCGTAGAGGTCGACCCGGTGATCGATGCGCTCGCTGCGCGCCTGCTCCGGCGCCATGTACTCCGGTGTGCCCAGCACGTAGCCGGCCACAGTGCTGAGATCGCTCGGCCCACCGCCTCCTTCGAGGAGCTTGGCCACGCCGAAGTCGAGGATCTTGATCAGGTCCTCGCCCGGGCTGCCGACCAGGAGCACGTTGCCGGGCTTGAGATCGCGGTGCACCACGCCGCTGGCGTGGGCGCTGCCCACCCCGGCGAGGATCTGGCGGGCCACGAACACCGCGCGGCGCGGCTCCATCGCGCCCGCCTTGAGCGCGCGCCGCAGCGTGATCCCGGGATAGAAGTCCATCACCAGGTACGGCACCCCGTCGGCCGATCCGAAGTCGATGATCGAGACCAGGTTGGGATGGGTGACCCGGCTCATCGCCGCGGCCTCGCGCTCGAACCGCGCCCGGTGGCCCGGCACCGACGCGGCGCTTCGGTGGAGGAACTTCACCGCCACCTGGCGGGCCAGCCCCAGGCGCTCGGCGCGATAGACCACGCCCATCCCGCCGGCCGCCAGCCGTTCCTCCAGCCGGTAGCGCTCGTCGAGGACCTTGCCGATGCGCGGGTCGGGCGCGGCGAGCCCTCGATCTCGTGCCGGCGGGTTTTGCCGGAGCCACCGTCGGCGGTCCTCCATAGATCCGGTGCAACAGTATACCGTTACGAGCTTCCTCTGGTAGTCTGGCCGCATGATCGGCCCGGACCCGCACCTCGGGACGGTGCTGCACGGCCGCTACCTGGTTTCCGAGCGGGTGGCCGAGGGAGCGATGGCCGTCGTCTATCGCGGCGAGCGCGTCGGCCTCAAGCGCCAGGTCGCGATCAAGTTCCTGCACGAGTCCTACGCCTCCTCCGAGGACGGGATGAGGCGGTTCGAGGTCGAGGCCCGCGCGATGAGTCGCCTCACTCACCCGAACTGCGTGGCGGTGACCGACTACGGCCTCGACAACGGCGCGCCGTACCTGGTCATGGACTTCGTGACCGGGCGCAGCCTGCGCGATCTGCTCGAGGCCGAGGTGCGCCTTCGCCCGGCGCGCGCGGTCGCGATCGTCCGCCAGGTGCTGGCCGGGCTCACCCACGCGCACGGCCAGGGCATCGTCCATCGCGACGTGAAGCCGGAGAACATCGTGGCGTCGTCGGTCGAGGGCCACGGCGAGCAGGTCCGCATCCTCGACTTCGGCCTGGCCAAGCTGCGCGACGAGAACTCGGTGACCTCGGGCCTCGCGGTCGGCACGCCCGGGTACATGTCGCCGGAGCAGACGGTCGGCGAGAAGGTGGACGAACGCGCCGACATCTACGCCACCGGCATCATCCTCTTCGAGCTGATGAGCGGGCGGAAGCCGTTCCAGGCCGAGTCGCCGTTCGACGTCATGCGCATGCACCGCGAGGCCGCGGTGCCGCCGCTCGCCGCCGCCGCGCCCGGGGTCTCGATCTCCGAGGAGCTCGAGGCGGTGGTGCGACGGGCGCTGGCCAAGTCGCGCACCGAGCGGTTCGCCACCGCCGGCGCGTTCCTCGAGGCGATCGAGGCGACCCCGGAGGCCGATGGATCGTCGGTCATGCACGCGCGCGCGGCGGACCATCGCCGCGGCCGCGTGATGGTCGCGGTCGGCGCCGCGGTGGCGCTGGCGGCCGGCTCGGCGACGGCGGTGTTCTGGCTGCTGACCCGCGAGACCAGCGACGGGCGCAGCGGAGACGCGGTGGCGCGGGCGGAGCCAGCCGCCGCCGCGCCGCGCCCCGCCGACCCGGCCCAGGAACCCGCGGCAACACCGGTGACGGCACCGGCGGCGGCCGCGAGCCCCGATCCGGCGGCCGCGACCACCGCGAGCAGCGCGCCCGCTCCGACCCGCTCCGCCGGCGCCGCCACCGACGATCCAGCCCGTGCCTCGGACCCGGCCACGAGCGGGGCCGATGACACCGGCGCGACGGGCGCGACGGATCCCTCCGGCTCGGACGAGCGCGCCGCCGCCGCGCCAGGGGCGACGCCAGGCTCCGATCCCACCGCCACGCAGAGTCGCGATCCGGACCCAGCCACGGCGAGCGCCGCGGATGTGACGCCGGGCGCGAGCCCCGACCGCGCGCAGTCGACTCATGCCGCGCTGCCGACCGACGGAGCCGACGTCGCCCGTCTGCGCGGACGCGCCGCCTCCGGGGATCGACGCAACACGGCTCGCGCGCTCGAGCGGCTGCGCGTGCGCTCCCCGCAGCGGGCCGACGTGGCCTACGCGCTGGGCAACCTGTACGCGGAGCTGAACGCGTGGCGCCCGTCGGTGGACGCGTACGGCGCCGCGCTTCGGCTCGAACCGGCCTACCGGCGCGACTCGCGCCTCATCAGCGACGTGGTCGAGGCTCTCGCCAGCGATCTGGCCCACGCCAAGGCCGCCCAGATCATCAGGAAGGAGCTCGGCCGGGCCGCCGTCCCGCGCCTCGAGCAGGCCATGCGCTCGGCCAGCCCGCGCCAGCGAGTGCGAGCCCGGCGAGTCCGCGACCGCCTGCCCCGCTGACCGCTCCCAGGGTGGGCATTGGTGGGCAATGCGTCCCCTGCGGGACCGGTCTGACCCGCGCTCCCGGCCCCTCGTCCCCCGTCGCCCCTCGACCGGCCGACCGCGGTACGCTCGACCGATGCGACTGGTCGGGGATGCGGAGGGGATCGCCGCGCTGCGCAAGATGGTCGACAGCAACCGCGAGTACCTCAAGTTCCTCCTGGCCGAGGCCGGGTCCAGCATCGATCACACCGCGAAGTTTCGCGATCCCGACGGCGTCCGCTGGCAGCTGGTCCACAACCTGGTGAGTGGCGAGATCGAGGTCCGCCGCGCCGCACCATGAGCCGACCGGCCGTCACCCCCCGCCTCCGACCGCGATGTAGTCTCGCGACCGATGCGCCAACGACTCTTTTCCTCCCTCTGCGCGGTCGCGGTGACCGCCTGTGGTGCCGCCAACGTGCCTCTTTCGGCTGACGGACGCGCCGGCGCCGACGACGCCCAGCCCGCCGCGCCGGTGGCCGAGCAGCGGCCGTACGAGCATCGCTCCGCGTTCGGCGCGCGCTCCGATCCCTACCAATGGCTGCGCGACGACAGCCGCTCGAGGAAGGACGTCCTGGCCCAGCTCCAGGCGGAGACCGACTACACCGCCGCCATGCTCGCCCCGGCCGCGGAGCTGCAGACTCAGCTCTACGGCGAGATCGTCGGCCGCATCAAGCAGGACGACTCGACGGTGCCGGTCCTCGATCGCGGGTACTGGTACTACTCGCGCTACGAGACCGGCAAGCAGTATCCGATCTACTGCCGGCGCCGCGACCAGGCCGGCCAGATGAGCGGACCGGAGCAGATCCTGGTCGATGGCAACGAGCGCGCGGCCGGGCTCACCTACTACCGCACCGGCAGCCTCCGGATCAGCCAGAGCGGTCGCTTCCTCGCCTTCACCGAGGACCGGGTCGGCCGCTTCCAGTGGGAGCTCCATGTCCGCGATCTCGAGACCGGCGCGCTCCTGCCCGACGAGATCGAGAACGTCGAGACCGCGGTGGAGTGGGCCAACGACGACCGCACGTTGTTCTACGTCGGCAAGGATCCGACCACGCTGCGCTCGTACCGGGTGTACCGGCACCAGCGCGGCACCAGCGGCGACCAGGACGCGCTGCTCTACGAGGAGAAGGACACCTCGTACTACACCAGCCTGTACAAGACCAAGTCGCGCGCCTACGTCGTCATCGAGCTGTCGAGCACGTTGACCAGCGAGCTCCACATCCTCGACGCAACCCGGCCGACCGCGCCGCCGGCCCTGTTCCTGGCCCGCGAGCACGACCACGAGTACGAGGCCGATCACCTGGACGGACGCTGGGTCATCCGCACCAACTGGAAGGCGAAGAACTTCCGCCTGATGGTGGCGCCCGAGGCCGCGCACGCGGATCGCAGCGCCTGGCGCGATCTGCTCCCCCATCGCGACGACGCGCTGGTCGAGTCGATGGCGCTCTACCACGACTTCACCGCGGTCGGCGAGCGGTCCGGTGGGCTGCGCGTCGTCCGCGTCCTGCCCGCCCACGGCGTGGCGTTCGTGGTCGACGGCGGCGAGCCGTCCTACACCATGGTGCCGGTCGACACGCCAGAGGCCAGCTCCAGGCAGCTGCGCTACGTCTACACCTCGCTGACCACGCCGAGCAGCACGTACGAGCTCGACATGACCACCGGGGCGCGCGCGCTGCTCAAGCGCACCCCGGTGCTGGGCGGCTTCGAGCAGTCGCGCTATGTCACCGAGTACCTGCACGCGCCCGCGCGCGACGGGGTGATGGTGCCGGTGTCGCTGGTCCATCGCGCCGGGCTGCCGCGCGACGGCAGCGCGCCACTCCTGGTGGTCGGCTACGGCTCGTACGGCGTGTCGAGTGATCCGACGTTCAACCCGGATCGAGTGAGCTTGCTCGACCGCGGATTCGTCATCGCGATGGCCCACGTGCGAGGCGGCCAGGAGATGGGCCGGCGCTGGTACGAGGGCGGCAAGCTCCTGACCAAGAAGAACACGTTCACCGACTTCATCGACGTGACCGAGTTCCTCCTCGACCAGAAGATCGGCGCGCGGGGCAAGGTGTTCGCCGCCGGCGGCAGCGCCGGCGGGCTGCTCATGGGGGCGGTCGCCAACATGCGGCCCGACCTCTACCGCGGGATGATCGCCTACGTGCCGTTCGTGGACGTGGTGACGACCATGCTGGACGACTCGATCCCGCTCACGTCGAACGAGTTCGAGGAGTGGGGCGATCCCAGGCGCAGGGAGTACTACGAGTACATGCTCTCGTACTCGCCGTACGACAACGTCCGGCGCCAGGCCTACCCGTCGATGCTGGTGACGACCGGGCTGTGGGACAGCCAGGTGCAGTACTGGGAGCCGGCCAAGTGGGTGGCGAAGCTCCGCGCCCTCAAGACCGACGACAATCCGCTGCTACTTCACGTCAACATGACGGCCGGGCACGGCGGCAAGTCGGGGCGGTACGAGAAGTACCGCGAGACCGCGAGGGACTACGCGTTCCTGCTGCAAGTCCTGGCGCGGCCGGATCACCGCCCTGCCGCCGGCGCGGAGCGCGGCGGAGAGACGAGCGCGGGCTCGTCGTCGGCTCAGTAGCGATCGCGGCCGCCGCCGCGACCACCGCCGCCGCGACCACCGCCGCCGCCGCCACCGCCACCACCGCCGCGGAAGCCGCCGCCACCGCCGCCGCCGCGGAAGCCACCGCCGCCGCCACCGCCACCACCGGTGCGCTCCTGGGCGATGTTGACCTTGATGGTGCGGCCGTCGAGCGGCCTTCCATCGAGTGCCGCGATGGCGGCCTCGGCGTCAGCCGGGCTCGACATCTCGACGAAGCCGAAACCCCGAGGCTGACCGGTGTCGCGGTCGGTGATGAGTTTCACTTCCACCACCTTGCGTCCGTCCTGCTCGAAGGCGGCGCGAAGCCCACTCTCGGTGGTGCTGTGGGCGAGATTTCCAACGTAGAGCCGCGAACCGGTTGCCATGACTTCTCCTGAGAAGAATCCAGTTTACACCACGGAGACGGCGCGGGCTGTCGCCCGCGCTCGATCCTGCGAAAAGGCGCGCGGATTCGACTGTCCGCCCGAACCTTGGGACTCGCAAGATCGGGCGCTCGGTTCGTGCGTCGGATCGCGATCATGGAGCGCAAGGGCGAGTACTTCGTCCGCCGCCTGATCGGCGAGGGCGGCATGGGCAAGGTCTACGAGGCCGAGGAACGGCTCTCCCGCCGGCGGGTGGCGCTCAAGGTGCTGCGGCCGGAGCTGGGTCGCTCGGAGGAGGGCCGGCGGATGTTCCTCAACGAGATGACCATCCTGGCCCACCTGGATCATCCCAACATCGTCCGGAGCCTGTCCTGCACCGAGGTGGACGGCGAGCTGGTGATGGCGCTCGAGTTCCTCGAGGGCGAGACCTTGCGCGAGCGGCTGGCCGCGCGCGGGCGGCTGCCGTGGCCCCAGGCGGTGGCGATCGCCGCGCAGGTGGCGGCGGCGCTGGTGGCGGCGCACGGGCAGGAGCCGCCCATCGTCCACCGCGATCTCAAGCCGGAGAACCTGATGATCCGGGGCGAGCGGGTGGTGGTGATGGATTTCGGGATCGCCAAGGTGCTGCAGGCGATCCGCAAGAGCACGACCCACAGCATCGGCACGCTTCAGTACATGAGCCCCGAGCAGATCGACGCGGCCGAGGTCGATCACCGGGCTGACATCTACTGTCTCGGGCTGATCCTGTACGAGGCGCTGGCCGGGCAGCCGCCGTTCCAGTCGGAGTCGCCGCGCGAGCTCCTCAACCTCCAGTGCACGGCGCCGGCGCCGCCGCTGCCGGGCGAGGTGCGGGCCCAGCTCCCGCGCGGGGTCGAGCGAGTGCTCCTGCAGATGCTGGAGAAGGCGCCCGACGCGCGGCCCCGGTCGGCGCAGGAGGTCCTCGCCGCGCTCGATCCGTTCGTGACCGCCGCGGAGGGCATGGGCGCGGTCGCCCGCGGGCCGGGCCACGGCGCCGCGGTAGGCGGGTCGATGATCGGCATGGCCCAGGGAGCGGGTGGTGGCTCGATGGTCGGGATGGCGGGCGGCGGGTCGATGGTCGGGATGACCGCAATGCCGGTGTCTGGTTCCGTGGTCGGGATGGCCGGGGCCGGGTCGATGATCGGGATGGCCGCCATGCCGGCCTCCGCGGTCGGGCCGGGGCCATCCTTCTCGCCGGGCGGCGGGGCGCCTCCCGCGGTGGGCGCCGCGCGACTCGACACGATCGCGCTCATCGAGCGAGCCAGCCGGCCGCGCGAGGTCTCGACCCGGGTGGGCCTGGCGATCGCGCTCGGCCTCTCGCTGGTGGCCGGGCTGACGACCTATGCGATCCGCACTCATCGGGCGAACGCCGAGCCCGCGGCGATCGCCGCGGGGATCGCCGCCGATGCCGGTCCGGGCGACAGCGACGGCGGTGATCGCGCGGACGCCGGCGACCGCGCGGACGCCGGCGAGGCGCCCCGGTGACGATGGACGACCGGCCGGAGCCGCTCTCGCTTGCCGCGGCGCCCGCTCCGGTCGCCCACGGCCACGTCATCGGCGAGCCGCTCTCGCCGTGCGGGCGCGCGGCGCGCTGGTCGGCCGAGCTCCGCGGCGGCCACCCCGGCGAGCTCTGGCGGCTCCCGGCCGAGGCGGAGCGGGTCGCGGCGCGCCTGGTCGAGCTGGGTCGCCTCGGCGTCGGCGGATTCGCCGCGGCCGGCGTCGATCGCGACGGCGTGTGGCTGGCCCGGCCCGCCGCGATGCCCACCCTGGCCGCGTGGCTGGCCGGGCGGGCCGGCCCCGTCGATGGCGGCCTCGCCACCGTCCTGACCGCGTCGGTCGCCGCCGCCGCGGCGGCGTGCGAGCAAGCCGCGCTGTTCCCGGGCGCGATCGAGCCCACCGGCCTGGTGGTGCGAGGCGACGCGATCGAGCTGCGCGGCGATGCCCTGGTGGCCGCGCTGGTCGGCGAGGCCAGCGCGCGCCCCGCCGCGCCGGGCAGGCGCTGGCTGGCGCCCGAGCAGGCCGAAGGCCAGCCGTCGGACGGTGCGACCAACCGCTACGCGATCGGGCTCGTCCTCTACCACCTCCTCGCCGGCGAGCACCCGTTCGCGGGGCGCGGTCTGCGCCGCGGCCTCGACGACCAGGCCCAGCGCGGTGCGCCTCCCCTCCCCGACCCGATCGCGTCGCGGCTGCCGCCAGGCCTGCACAGCTACTGCCTGCGCCTCCTCGATCCCGACCCGGCCGCACGCCCGCGCACCGCGGCCGACATCGCGACCCACCTCCGCGGCATGGCGCCGGCGAGCCGGGCCGCCGTACACGGCGACGCGCCGAGCCCGAGCTCGAGCTCCGGCCGCCCTCTGGAGGAGCGCGCGGTCGGCATCGGCCATGTTGCGGAAGCGCCCGGCGAACCGCTGCTCGTGGGTGGCGGGCAAGGTGACGGCCGCGCGGCTCTCGGTGCGCCAGCAGGGCGCCCGCCCACTTCCGCGCCGTCGGCCTCGCTGCCTCGGGCTTCGTTCCCTCCTTCCCCGGCGCCGCCCGGGCGCGCGCGCGCCGATGCGTGGTCGTGGCCTCGCGCGGGTCGGTGGCGCTCGCTCGCGTGGGTTGCGCCGCTGGCCGCGGCGGCGGTGGGAGCACTGTGGATCCTCGGCTCGGTCGATGCGGCGCCATCGCCGTCTCACGCGGCTGGACCTCGGGCGGCGCTCGGCTCGGCCCGGTCGCTGTCCGACTGCTCGTCGTGTCATCCGCGCCAGGCCGCGGAGTGGACCCGGTCGGTCATGGCTCACGCGGCCCGCAGCCCGCTCTTCCAGTCGCTCGAGATCCTCATCGAGGAGCAGGTCGGCCGCGACCGCGACTGCCCGGGCGGCGCCGGCATCCTGCGCGAGGCCGGGCCCGGCGCGTGCCGCAGCCGCGTCACCGGCCAGCCGATCACCGGCTCGGGCGGGGCGCTCTGGTGCGTCAACTGCCACACGCCGGGCGAGAACCTGGCCGCCTACCTCCCGGCGTGGGACGGACGCTCGACCGATCCATCCTCGCGCCGGCCGCTCCGCGATCTCCTGCCCGCCTCCTCTCTCGAGGGCATCGGCTGCGCCGTCTGCCACCAGACCGTCGGTCCGTCGCACCCGGGCAACCAGGGCCTCGGCCTCTACGAGGGGAATCCATCGTGGACCTCGCCCGACACCGGCCGCCGCTTCCTCATGCGCCCCGAGGATCAGCGCGGGCTGAACGGCATCGGCAACAGCGGCTACTTCCTCGACCCGTTCGCGCTGGTCGCTCGCCCCGGCAACCGCGACCTGGTCCGGGGCCAGCGCCACCGCGCGCCCGACGCCGACGCGCGCCGCTACCTCGCGTCGAGCGAGTTCTGCGGCGCCTGCCACGACGTCCGTCTGTTCGGCACCGACGCGCTCGGCGGCGCCCAGCGCGGCGAGCACTTCAAGCGTCTGCGCAACGCGTACAGCGAGTGGGCCGCGTGGGGCGAGGGCGAGCGGCGCGCCGGGCGCGAGCCGGCCAGCTGCCAGGACTGTCACATGAGCCTCTACCCGGGTGTGTGCGTGCCAGCCGGCCCGGCCGGCGCGGGTCGTGGCTCGCTCGCCGCCGCGTCCTCGGCGGCCCGGCGCGCGTGTCCGCCCGGCACGGTGTTCGAGGACCGCAAGCCGGGCAGCTACGCGCGCGGGCGCGTCGCCACCAGCTCACCGTCGGCGCGCATCACCGCCCACTACTTCTCCGGCGTCGATGTGCCGCTGTCCGACAGCTTCGGTCGCGAGGCGATCGACGACCCGACGCTCGACCTGGACGGCGTCCCGCTCGGCGCCAGCCAGCGGCGCGATCTCCTGCTCGCGCGCACCTTCCGGCTCACGCTCGATCCGCCCCGGCTGGCCGGCGGGCGGCTCGAGGTCCCGCTCGTGGTCGAGAACATCGGCGCCGGCCACCGCGTCCCGGCCGGCTTCAGCCAGGAGCGTGAGTTCTGGATCCACCTGCTGGTGAAGGACGCGCGCGGTCGCGTGGTCTACGAGGTGGGCCGGGTCGAGCGCGGCGACCAGGACCTGCGCGACAAGATCTTCCTGCGGGTCGACACCTCCGGCGACCGGGTCGATGGGCTGGGCCGCCCGGTCGGGCTGTTCGGCGCCGACGTCGCCGACGGACCCGACCTCCCGCAGTGGAGCCCGCCGCCCAACCTGGGCGGAACCCGCTTCCGCGGGCGCGGCCTCATCAACCTGCAGAACGGGTTCCTCCGCTGCGTGCGCTGCATCGGCGTGGTCGACGCGCTGGGCCGCTGTCAGGCCGGGCCCGGCCAGGAGGGCCGCCGCGCCGCGCGCTACGACGACGGCGACTACGATCAGGACACCGGCCTGTGCCGCTCCAACCTGAGCGGACAGGAGGCGTTCCTCGAGACCTACTTCCCGGTCGGCGCGCTCGACGCCGAGCGCGGCCTGGTCAAGGGTCCGGACGCGATCATCGACACGCGCTCGGCCCCGCCCGGTCAGCCGCTGCGCTACGTCTACGACCTCGAGGTCGATCGGAGCGCGGGGCCGTTCACCGTCGAGGCCCGCCTGCTGTTCCGCGCCTTCCCGCCCTTCCTGGTGCGCGCGTTCATCGACTACGAGGCGGGCCAGCAGCGGCGCGGGCTGCGCCCGGGCGGACCGCTGGTCGAGCCGTCGGCGCTGGAGCGGCTCGATGTGGTCGAGATCGCCGCCGCCAGCGCCGTGGTCCGATGACCGCGCCGGCGCTCACCTGGCCGCCGGCGCTGTTCGACGGGGCGATCCTCGGGCGACTCGACGGCGCCGCGCGCGCACAGCTGGCCGATGGGGCGCGCCTGGTCGACCTCGCCCCCGGCGCGGTGATCTTCCGCGAAGGCGACGACAGCGACGCGTTCTTCCTGGTCGCGGCCGGGGCGGTTGCCCTCCAGGCGGTCCGCCGCGGCGACCAGGCGGCCAGCGTGCTGCGGGTGGCCCGCGCGGGCGACTCGTTCGGGGAGGAGGCGCTGCTCGGCGGGCTGCGCCGCCGGGTCACCGCCTGCGCGGTCGAGGCCGCGCGGGTGGTCGAGATCCCGATCGCCGTGTTCCGCCGGGTGACCGCGCGCGGCGACTCGCCCGCGCTCGAGCGAGAGGCGCGCTACCTGGAGCGAGCCGCGGCCCGCGATCTGGTGGCGGCCAGCGCGCTCGGCCGCGACCTCGGCGCCGACGACGCCGAGCTCCTGGTCGACGGCATGCGCCTGGAGCGGTTCGAGCGAGGCGCCCACCTGTTCGAGCCGGGCGACCGGGCCGACCGCGGCTACGTCCTGGTGGACGGCTTGATCCAGATCCAGACCGAGGACGGCGACCGCATCTCGGTGGTGGCCTACCTCGGCCGCGGCGACCTGTTCGGCGACGAGGAGGCGCTGGCCGGGCGTCCGCGCCGCGCCGCCGCGGTCGCGGCCGGCGAGAGCTGGTGCGCGGTGGTGCCGGTCGACCTGCTCCGCACGCTCGCCGATCGCAACCCCGGCCTCATGGCCCGGCTGCGCCGGCTGTCCGACGCGCAGCGCGAGGCGCAGGGCGAACTGGTCGGCGCCGCGTCGGCGCGCTCCACCCAGCACGTGTTCCGCGATCTCTACCGGATGCAGATGGCGCGCTCGCTCCTGGTCATCGATCAGGACCGCTGCGTGCGGTGCGGGCACTGCGCGTGGAGCTGCGCCGAGGCGCACGGGGTGAGCCGTCTGGTTCGCCGCGGCGACAAGGTGGTGACCGGGCTGGTCGCGGAGGCGGCGGCCGCCAGCCTGCTCCTGCCCAGCACCTGCCAGCACTGTCGCCACGCCGCCTGCATGATCGATTGCCCGACTGGCGCCATCGGACGCGACCCGGAGGGCGAGGTGTTCGTGCGCGAGGAGCTGTGCACCGGCTGCGGCAACTGCGCCAAGTCGTGCCCGTGGGACAACATCCAGATGGCGCCGCGCACCGCGGGCGGGCCGGGCCTGTCGGTCGACGTCGCGGTCAAGTGCGACCTGTGCCGCGGCTACCAGGCGCCGGTCTGCGTCGAATCGTGCCCGACCGACGCGCTCGTTCGGCTCGACCCGACCCGCGACCTCGCCGAGGTCGCCTCGATGCTCGGCGGCTCGCCGATCGCCGGGTGGCCGTTCACCGGCAGGCCGGCAGCCTTCGCGCCACCGGCCGGAATCGGCGCGCTGCCCGCCGATCGGTCTCGTCGCTCCGCCTCGGTCGGGGTGCCGGGGATCGCGCCGGGCCTACCTCCGCTCTCGATCCCCTCGCGCGAGCCTGCTGCCGTGGGCATACCGGGCGCCGGCGCGACGCCGGGCGCGAAGCTCGTCGCGCATCGGTCGATGGTCCTGGCCGGCGCGGGCGCGGCCGCCGTGCTGCTCGCTGCGCTCGGCTGGGTGCAGCAGCAGCGCGGCGCGTGGGTGCCCGGCCACGGACCGGGGCTCGCCGCCGGCGTGATGGCCGCGCTGATCCTGGCCGGGCTGGCCGCCTACGCCGCGCCGAAGCGGCTGATCCGCCGCTCGATGCGGCGACGCGAGCGCGGCCCCGGAGGCATCGAGCTGCCGATCGATCGGCGCCCACCGCCGCGCTCGCGCACCCGGCCGCACCTGCTCGCCCACCTCGCGCTCGGCCTGGTCTGCCCCGCCGCGGCGATCGCCCACGCCGGCGCGCGACTACCCGCGTCTCCGGGCGGCGCGCTCGCGGTCGCGCTGATCCTCGCCACCTTGCTGGGCGCTGCCGGCGCGCTCGCCTACCGCGGCCTCCCCGCCCGCCTGACTCGCCTCGAGCGCCGGGGCGCGCTGCCCGAGGATCTCGCCGGCGAGCGCGAGGCGCTGCTCACTCGCCTCTACCGCGAGGCCACCGGCCAGAACGAGCTCATCAAGGCGATCGCCGGCCGGCTGCTCCTGCCCTACGCGCGCGCGTCGCTCGGCTGGATCGCCCTGGTCCTGTCCGGCCGGAGTCTGGCGGGCGAGGAAGACCGGCTGCGCGAGCGCATCGGCG
The DNA here is from genome assembly GCA_035489015.1 of Kofleriaceae bacterium. GTDB lineage: Bacteria > Myxococcota_A > Polyangia > Haliangiales > Haliangiaceae > DATFRY01. Next base: position 53,726 of record DATHKR010000273.1, read on the forward strand.
CGGCGCTGGCCGGTCGCGGTGAAGGCCGCCTCGATGGCGTCGACGCGCTCATTCGCACGGCGGTCGAGCTGCGGGCTCTGCCGGCCCGCCGGGCCCTCACCGCGGGGCTGCGCGCCTGGCTGCCGCTCCACATGATCGCGGCGGCGATGGTGCTCGCGCTCCTGGTCGTCCACGTGGTCGGCGCGGTGATCCGGTGACCCGGTGACCCGCCAGCACCGCCCACGCCAGGCGCCGCGAGCCGAGCCGACCAGCGACGTGACGAGGTTCCGCGGCGTGGCGGTGGCCGCTGCCGCTGCCGCCGTCGTCTCGGCGATCGCGGTCGCCGCGCTGTCCGGACGCGGCGGGCTGGGCGGGGCTCCGGGTCCGCTGCCGCTTCCCCACCGACGCGCTGCCCTGACCTGCTCGGCCTGCCACAAGGGCGGCCAGAGCGTCGCGGCCGCGTGCACCGGCTGCCACGGTCCTCATCGGTCGACCCGCGCTCCCCACCAGAAGCTCGCTGCCAGCGGCCAGCTCACCTGCGCCGACTGCCACAGCGGCCACGGCGACAACGGCGGTGTCGTGTTCGCGAGCCAGGGGAGCGTCGTGCGCTACGGCCCCGGCGGCGAAGAGCTCGTCACCGGCGCGCCCCGCTACCGGCCACGCGCCGATCGCGGGAACGACCCGCGCACCGACCGTCGCGGCGACCGGGCCACCTCCACCGACGTCATCGTCCCGCTCGTCGCCGTCCGCGCCTGCAGCCGCTGCCACGACCCCACCTCGCCGCGCGACGCCGTGCGCGATTGCCTGATTGCTGGTCAGGATGCGCTCGGTCCGCGCCGCGCCACGGTCTGCTTCGACGAGCATCGCCCGGCCGGCCGCGAGTCCGGAGCCGCTGCCGCGCGCAGCGCCGCGTGGGAGGCCGCGCGCGAGGTTGCTGGGCTCGCTCCGCTCGCGCCGGCCGCCGCGGCCCACCCGATCCTGACTCACGCCGCCCTGTGGCTGCTCCTCGCCGCCGGTGCCGCCGCGGCCGCCTGGGCGCTGCGGCGCGCTCTCGATCGCGACCGACGCGCCGGACGGCGCGAGCGACCAGCCCGAGGCGCCGCCGTCGCTGGCTCGCCCGCGACGCCGGTCGGATCGTCGGTCACCTCCCCCGGCATGGCGCCGGCCACCGCCGCCATCGCCGCGCTCCCCACCGCGGCTCCCCGGCCCACGCTCTCGGCTGTCTCCTCACCCGCCACCGCGATCGTCGCTGCCCCGCGCTCGGCCGAGCTCCCGCGGCTTCCCACCATCAACACCTCCACCTGCCTCGGCTGTCACGCGTGCGTCGACGCCTGCCCGTACGACGTCCTCGACATCCGGCGCTACGTCGCCGTGGTCGCCCGCCCGGCCGACTGCTGCGGCCTCACCCTGTGCGAGCAGCGCTGCCCGAACGGATCGCTGATCATGGCCGAGCGCTCACCGTCGTCGCCGGCGCCGGAGTCCACCGCCCTTCCCCTGACCGACGACTTCGAGTCGCGCGACGTCCCCGGCCTGTTCGTCGCCGGCGACCTCACCGGCCTCGGCCTCATCCGCAACGCCGTCAACCAGGGCGCGCTCGCCGTCCGCGCGATCGCCGCCGCCGCCGCGCGTGGCCGACCGCGCCCCGACGGCGCCCTCGACGTCCTCATCATCGGCGCGGGCCCGGCCGGCCTGAGCGCCGCCCTCGAGGCGCAGGCGCTCGGCCTGCGCCATCTGGCGCTGGAGCAGGGCAGCGTGGCCGAGAGCATCCGCAGCTTCCCGCGCGGCAAGCTGGTGCTCGACCCGGATCTCCCCCAGGTCGGCCGGCTGTGGCTGGCCGAGGCCACCAAGGAGGAGCTCCTGGCCCGCTGGCTGCGCATCGTCCGCCGCGAGCAACCAGCCATCCGCGAGGGCCAGCGGGTCACCGCGATCGAGCGCGACGCCGACGGCTTCGCCGTGGCCTCCACCTCGCGCGACGGCGACGTGTCCGTCTACCGGGCCGCGCGGCTCCTCCTCGCGATCGGCCGCCGCGGCACCCCGCGCCTCCTGCCGGTCGAGGTCCCGCCCGGGTGGGCCGACCGGGTTCACTACTCGCTGGCCGACGCGCGCAGCTTCGCCGGCCGACGCGTCCTGGTGGTGGGCCTGGGCGACGTCGCGATGGAGGCCGCGGTCGCGCTGTCGCGTCAGCCCGGCACCGACGTGACCGTGTCCTGTCGCGCGGCCGACTTCACCCGCGGCAAGGCCCGCAACATCGCCGAGCTTCGCCGACGCATGGCCGCCGGCGCGGTGCGGGTCCTCTGGCAGAGCGAGATACGCGCCTTCACCCCGGCCGCGGCGATGGTCTGGTCGCCGGAAGGACTCCTGGAAATTCAATGCGATGCGCTGCTGGTGTTCATCGGTTCCATTCCATCGGCGGAGCTCATCGGTCAGGCCGGCATCGCGCCGCGTGAGACCGGTTGGCCGGCTGGATCGTTGAAACCGGACGAACCCGCCCGGCGGGCGGACCGCCCCGAGGAGACCCGAGCATGAAGTGGACGACCCTCCTGTTCCTGAGCGCGAGCGGCATGGCCGCGAGCGGTGGCCTGGTGTGGACCGCCGTCCAGCCCGACGCCTCCGCGTCGGTGGCGGCCCGGTCCGCCTCACCCGACCCTGCCGCCGACCCGGGCGCGACGCCCCGGCGCCCGCGCAAGCCGGCCCGCCCGGCCGCTCTCGACACCGAGCGCGCCCACTTCCAGGCCGGCAGCACCCTGGTGATGGAGGGCCGGCTCGGCCATCCAGTGCTCCCGTCGACCAGCGACAGCCAGACCTATCTGTTCGTCGAGATCGGCGCCGACGGCAGCCAGCGCGCCGCCGTCCCCGCGCCGCTCAACCTCTCGATCGTGATGGACCGGTCCGGCTCGATGAAGGGCAAGCGCCTCGCCAACGCGACGGCCGCGGCCCGCTCCGCGATCCAGCGGCTGCGCGACGGCGACGTGGTGAGCCTGGTCGCCTACAACACCGCGGCCGAGGTGCTCGCGCCGCCCACGACGATCGACTCCACCTCGCGCGCGCGCCTGCTCGGCAGCCTCGGCCGCCTGCGCGCCGCCGGCGACACCTGCATCTCGTGCGGCGTCGACGCCGGCATGCGCCTGCTCGGCCAGCGCGCCGGCATGGTCGGCCGCGTCCTGCTCCTGTCCGACGGCGAGGCCACCGCCGGTGTCCGCGACGTGGAGGGCTTCCGCCGGGTGGCCGAGGACTGCCGCCGCATGGGCGCGTCGATCACCACCATCGGGGTCGACGTCGACTACAACGAGCGCATCATGGCCGCGCTGGCCCGCGACTCCAACGGCCGCCACTTCTTCGTCGAGAACCCGAGCGGCCTGGCCAGCATCTTCGACCGCGAGATGGAGACCCTGGCCAGCACGGTCGCCAACAACGCCGAGCTCACCGTCGATTTCGCCCCCGGCGTCTTCGCCGAGCACGTCTACGATCGCAGCTCCGCGGCCAGCGGCAGCCAGGTGGTCGTCCCGCTGGGCGCGTTCGCCGCCAGCGACCACAAGACCGTCCTGGTCCGCCTGCGCGTGCCGCGCGGCTCGGCCGGCGAGCGACCGGTCGCGGCCGTCCGCCTGCGCTTCGACGATCTGACCCGCGGCCAGCCTGGCGCCAGCGAGGGCGCGCTGGTCGCCCAGCTCACCGACGACGAGTCGAAGGTGGCCCCGCTCGACGGGCTGGTCTCCGCGCGGCTGTCGAGCAGCGAGACCGCCGAGGCGCTGGAGCAGGCCAACGCGCTGTTCCGGGCCGGACAGTCCGAGGCGGCGCGCAAGCTGGTCCAGGACAAGGCCGGTGTCCTCAACAAGCGCCTCGACAGCGCGCGCGTCACGGTCGCCAGCGGACGAGCCGGCGATCTCGACGACTCCTTCAAGCGCCAGACCAAGGCGCTCGAGCAGGCCGACACCGGCTTCGCGCAGCCGCCGGCCTCGGCCGCGCCGGCCGCCGACACCCCCGCGGCGGTCGCCGACGAGCGCGAGCGCGATCGAAAGGGCAAGGCGCAGATCCGCAACAACCAGAAGGACGCCTTCGACCTGGCCGAGTAGCGGGGGGCGCGCCACCCACCGCGGTGATCGCGAGTCGGACGGGCCGAGCCGCGATCACCGATCTATCCTGGCGCCATGATCCAGCTCCGCGTGTGCATCGACGTCGATGATCTCGACCGAGCCATCGAGTTCTACCGCCAGGCGATCGGGCTCACCCTCGGTCGACGGCTGGGGGCCGGCTGGGCCGAGATGCTGGGCGCGTCGTCGCCGATCGATCTCCTGGTCGAGCCGGCCGGCAGCCGCGCGAACGCCGAGGGGCCGGCGCTGCGCGACTACGCCCGCCACTGGACGCCCATCCACATCGACGTCGTGGTCGACGATCTCGATCGCGCGCTCGATCGAGCGCGCGCCGCCGGCGCCACCGTCGAGCGCGACATCCAGGCGCGCGAGTGGGGGCGCATCGCGCTCCTGTCCGACCCGTTCGGCCACGGCCTGTGCCTGCTCGAGATGCGCGGGCGAGGCTACGACGAGCTGGTGGATCCGTCGCCGAGCTCGCCACCGATCACCGGCGGGGCTCGCGGATGATCCGCGCCAGCCGCGCCGCAACCTGGGCTGCATCGCCGCGACGCCGATCGGCATCGCGGCGCCGCGAAAGCTACCGCGTCACCACCTAGGACTCGTCCATCCAGGGCTGCTCCTGCGGCCCGGGCACGATGCCTTCGAGGTCGGGGTCGACCGTTGCGGCGGCGCCGTCGGGCCGCTGGTCGCGCTCTCGCTTGCGCTCGGCCCGGCGCTGCTCCTTCTCGCGCGCCCGCTGCTGGCGCTGCTGCTCGCGCAGCCTCTTCTCGAGCGATGGCCGGCTGCGCCCGCTCACCGCGACCCCCCGTGGCGAAGGCTCCTTGACGCGCTCTCCATAGGCAAGTCCCGTCCTTTCGTGCAGGTCATTCTTCGCTACCCGGCTCCACCTGCGCGAGCCACTCTGCCTTGGCGGTGAGGTACACGGTGCGCGCCAGCCAGTCGAGGTCGGCCGTCGTGAGCGACGCGGCCGGCCGTCCTGGCACGGTCATGCACACACGCACCCGAAGGCGCGCTTGCGACATTGTACCGGGCCAGCCGCCTGCGATGCTCCGGCCCTGCTGCCGGAGCTCGTCGCACGAGCGCGACGCCCAGGCAGACCCCTCGGCTGCGGCGAGATGCTCCAGCACCCGCCACCTGTCAATCTCTTCGGGCGACGCCAAGGCAAGGTCGCGGCCGGGGCCATGAATGGCACCGGCGCGAGCGACCCGGCCGTCAGCCCCCGGGAGGGAGCGACCGCGTCTACCAGCGATTGCGACGCTCCGACCCGCGTGAACCTCGATCGCCACCACCACCGCCGCCGCGCGAGCGCGAGAAGCCACCGCCACCGCCGCCGCCGCCACCACCGCGGCTGTCGCGGCGAGCCTCGGCCAGGTTCACGCGAAGCGGGCGACCGTCGAGCAGGGCGCCGTTCATCTCCTGGATGGCCTTCTGGGCTGCCTCATTCGACGTCATCTCCACGAACGCGAAGCCGCGCGAGCGGCCGGTGTCGCGATCGGTGACCAGCTTCGCCTCGACGATCTCTCCGAACTCCGCAAACGCGTCCCGGATCGCTTCCTCGCTGGTGTTGAACGAAAGGTTGCCCACGAACAGTCGGCTATTCATCTGTCTCTCTCACTAGCGGCTCTCTTGACGCATTCCTCGTTCGAAGAGCCGCACCGTTTCGATCGAGGGGCGCAGCGTGAGTGCTGCGTCGTGTGAGCGTCACCGGAGGAAACGATCTTCCATCCCCATCGATCAAGAGCAGGAAGCCGATATGCCAGAAACGTTCGCCGTATGGACTAGCACGGCGGTTCTGGGGGCGCAAGGATTCTCACCCACCTGTGCGGGGTGGGGAACCGACACAGGGACTGGGTTTTTCGTCGATCGCGAGCGCCTCGCGGGCGCGCTCTGCGAGCTCGAAAAGTGCGATGAGGAAGCGGCGCGTCGAGCGTCGGTCTGCCGAGCTTCGAGCGGCCCTCGGCGATGCGATCGATGACGCGCCGGAGGGCGCGACGCGGCGCGTCTCTTCGAAGGACTTCTATGCTCGCGAGGCGTGCGATGCGGAACACGCTCGCAGTGTGTCGAGCACTGAGAGACCCGCTCCATGAGACCGGCACGCATGGCCGAAAATCTGGCCCGACGCGAAGCACCCTCCCCCTCTCTGCACCGCGGCGGGCGCGCGGTCGGGGGTTCATCCGCGCGTGGCGTCGAGGATCGCTCGCCCCCGGGATGCGCTGCCCGACGGGCGTCCGCCTGTCGTTGCCTGCACCGCGCTGGTCTCGTGCCAGAACGTGACGGAAGAGCTCTCGCCTCGGCCGAAAAGTGAGCGCCGACGCGATCCCCCGGGACGATCGCGGTTGATGTGCACGGACCCTGATCACTACGCTGCGCCCCACTCGTGCCAGGAGTGCCAATGTCGTTGCCTGTGTCCGTCTCCCTTGGATCCTTTCGAGCTGGCTGGCTGCGGTCGGTCGTGCTCGCCGTCGCGGCCGCTGCCTTGGCCGCGTGTGGGACGGACATGTCGAATGCGGGCGACGAGCAGACCGGCGCCGAGCTGGCCGGGCCCGCGGTCCTCATCAACGAGGTCCTGGCCAACGAGTCCGGCTCCAGCGTCGCCGGCGAGTTCGTCGAGGTGGTCAACGTCGGCGATGCATCCGCCGACCTGAGCGGCTTCGGCCTTGCCGACGGCACCGGCGCCCGCCACGTGTTCGCGGCCGGCGCGTCCCTGGCGCCGGGCCAGGCGATCGTGGTCTTCGGCGGCGCCAGCGGCATTCCTTCCGATGTGGACGGCGCGGTGGCCGCGTCGAGCGGCGCGCTCGGCCTGTCCAACGGGGGCGACTCGGTCACCCTGTCCGACGCGGCGGGCGGCGCGGTCGACAGCCTGTCGTACGCCGGCTCGCTGTCCGACACCGATGGGGTGTCGATGAACCGCAGCACCGACGGCGACACCGACGCGAGCTTCGTGCTGCACACGGAGCTGGCCAGCGCGCCGTCGTCGCCCGGCACGCGTGTCGACGGCAGCCCGTTCGGTGACGGCGAGCCACCGCCGCCTCCCCCGCCTCCTCCTCCGCCTCCCCCGCCGCCGCCTCCTCCGCCGCCGGGCGACGACACGCGCATCCGGGTGGTCTCCGCCAACCTCACCTCCGGCAATGATCAGAGCTACGACCCGGGTCACGGCATTCGCATCCTGCAGGGCCTGGCGCCGGATGTGGCGCTGGTCTCCGAGATGAACTTCGGCGCGAACACCAGCGCCGACATCCGCGAGCTCGTGGATCAGGCCTTTGGCCCCGAGTTCGTCTTCACCCGGCAGGACGACGTGAACATCCCGTGCGGCGTGGTCAGCCGCTTTCCGATCATCGACTCCGGGATCATCGACGACCCGACCCTGACCGATCGCGACCTGTCGTTCGCGCGGATCGACGTGCCGGGCGAGCGCGACCTGTGGGCGATCAGCGTGCACCTGAGCGGCGCCAGCTCGGCCAACCGCGCCACCGCGGCGAGCGCGCTGGTCAACTTCGTCAGCGCGCAGGTGCCGGCGACGGACCTGCTCGTGGTCGGCGGCGACATGAACACGCGCAGCCGGGGCGAGACGTGCATCCAGCGGCTCGGTCAGGTGGTCACCACCAGCGGGCCCTATCCCGTCGATCAGAGCGGCGAGGAGAACACCAACGAGCCGCGCAGCGAGCCGTACGACTGGGTGCTGGCCGACCCGGACCTCGACGCGCTCGAGGTGCCGACCGTCATCGGCAGCCAGGAGTTCGCCAGCGGCCTGGTGCTCGACACTCGCCTGTACCAGCCGCTCTCGGATGTCGCGCCGGCCCAGGTCGGCGACAGCGGCGCCCAGAACATGCAGCACATGGCGGTCGTCCGCGATTTCGTCATCGCGGGCGAGTAGTCGCGCTTGACACGTACGACCGGTCGTTCTATTTCTTCCTCATGACGACGGGCAAGGGCGACGAGACCCGGCGATCGATCCTGGACCAGGCGCTTCGCCTTGCCAGCATCCAGGGGCTCGGCCAGGTCAGCATCGGCCTGCTCGCCGGGGCCGCCGGGCTGTCCAAGAGCGGCCTGTTCGCCCACTTCCGCTCCAAGGAGCAGCTCCAGCTGGCCGTCCTGCGCGAGGCGTCCGATCGCTTCGTGGGCAAGGTCATCGCCCCCGCCCTGCGCGAGCCGCGCGGCGAGCCGCGGCTGCGCGCGCTCCTGGACAACTGGCTGCGCTGGGAGACGATCGAGTTCCCCGGCGGCTGCCCGTTCCAGGCCGCCGCCGACGAGCTGGACGACCAGCCCGGCCCGGTGCGCGACTACCTGGTCGAGACCCAGCGCGATCTGATCGACACGCTGGCCACCGTGGCGCGGACCGGGGTCGACGCCGGACGCCTCCGCGCCGACCTGGACTCGCGCCTGTTCGCGTTCGAGCTGATGGGCATCCTGCTCGGCTTTCACCACATGCACCGGCTCCTGCGCTCCGACGACGCCGAGCGCCTGACCCGGGCCGCGTTCGACGCGCTCGTCGCGCGCAGCCGCACCTGACGAGCTCCACCTGGAGGAGGCATCCATGTCATCTCTGCGAGTCAATAAAAGCACGACCGTTCGCTCTCCTGTCTCGGCTCTCCGGCGTGTCGCGATCCGCTCGATCCATCCGATCGCACCGGGCCGCGCCGCGCACCTGGCGGCGCGCTGGTTCACGACCCCGGACCGGGCGACCTCGTGGCGAGCCTCGGACGGGGCGCGAGCGCTCCTCGATCCGGGCGACCGGCTGACCCTGGAGACGCGCAGCCAGCGCCTGACCGCCCGCTCGTGGGGCCATGGTCCGCTCGCGCTGCTCGTCCACGGATGGAATGGTCGCGGCGTCCAGCTGGCCGCGATCGGCCGCGCGCTCGCCGCGCGCGGGTATCGCGCGGTCGCGTTCGATCACCCGGGTCACGGCGGCTCGAGCGGCCGGACCGTCACGATCCCGGAGATGGCAGACGCCATCCGCGACGTCGGCGCGCAGCTCGGCGGCGCGCGCGTGGTGGTCGCGCACTCGCTTGGCGCGGTCGCCGCGACCCTCGCGCTGTCGCGCGGGCTGCCCGCCCGGACCGCGGTGTTCCTGGCCCCGCCGGTCAGCCCGGACCAGTGGCTGCTCCGCTTCGGCCGCGCGGTCGGCCTGCCGGCGTCGGCCGCGCCCGAGCTGATCGCCGCCATCGAGCAGCGCGCCGGGGTGGCCGTGCAGTCGGTTCGCCCGATCGACCTCGGCGCTCGCCTGTCCACCCCCCTCCTCGTGATCCACGACCGCGGCGATCGCGAGGTGCCGTTCGGCGACGGGGAGGCGCTGGTCCGCGCCTGGCCGGGGGCCCGAATGCTGGCCACCGACGGGCTCGGCCACACTCGCCTTCTGTCCAGCCCGCTCGCGCTCGACGCGATCGCCGATTTCGTCGGTGACGCCGAGGTCGGCGACGGCGCGGCTCCCCCCGCGCGGGGTGCCACGACATGGGGGGTGCGCGACCGACACTTCGCGGCGATCATCGACCAGCTCGGCGCCGACTGACGCCATCGCGCGCGACCGGCCGGGCGGCGGGGCCGGTCTGCGATGGCGCCAAGCCGCATCGGCACGCGTCATCATGATTGGGTCAGGCTCGCGTCACGGTTCGACCACAAGCGCCGTCGGATCCTCCTTTGGCGCCCGGCAGGTCCCATCATGTCCGAGTGATTTCCTCGACCGATCTCAAAACGCTTCGCGCCGAGCTGACTGGCGCGGGCCTCTTCGAGCACCGCACCGCGGCCACCTGGGCAAAGCTGGTCCTGCTGCTGATCGGGTTCTCGGCGCTGATCGTCGCTGCGCTGATGCTGCCGTGGTGGTGGTGCTTCCTCCTGGCCCCGCTGGCGGCGATCCCGGCCGTCTCGCTGGCGATGATCGCGCACGAGGCTGCTCACGGCAGCTTCTCGGGGAGTCAGCGCCACAACCAGATCGTGCTCCACCTGGTGTTCCCGATGTTCGGCGGCCTGAGCGCGCTGCACTGGAAGAACAAGCACAACCACCTCCACCACGGCCACCCCAACATCGAAGGGCGCGACCCCGACCTCGAGATCTGGCCGATGGCGCTGTCGCGCGCCACCTACGACGAGTCGAACGCGTTCCGCCGCTGGTTCCAGCGCCGCGCCCAGGCCTACATGTTCTGGCCGCTGACCCTCTTCCTGGCCTTCTCCATGCGGCTCGCCAGCCTGCGCCACCTGCGCGGGCGCATCCGCTCCAAGGGGATCGACCGCGAGGTCGCCCTCGACGTCGGCTGCCTGGTCGCCCACTACACGCTGTGGCTGGTGGTGCCCTCGATCTGGCTCGGCGTGCTGCCGGTCCTCGCCTTCTACGCCGGCATCTGGGCGGTGGGCGGGCTCCTGCTCGGGCTCATCTTCGCGCCGGCTCACATCGGGCTGCCGGTGGTCCTCGACCAGGACAACCCCTGGCTGCACCAGCTGACCTCGACCCGCAACTTCCACATGTCGCGCGCGCTGTCCTGGTTCTTCGTCGGGCTCGACTTCCAGGTCGAGCACCACATGTTCCCGCGCATCCCGCACCAGCACCTGCCCCGCGCCAGCGCGATCGCGCGGACCTGGTGCGCGCGGCTCGGCGTCCCGCATCAGAGCATCCCCTACGCGTCCGGTGTCGCCGACGTGACCCGCTACCTGCGCCGGAGCTGGGACGACGTGCCCGGTGAGCCGCCGGTATCGGCCCGGGTCGCGGGCCGCGCCCTGGCGTCGATCGCGACGCCAGAGCGGACTATGCTCGCGCCCAGGTGACCCAGCCGCCGGATGCCAGCGCCGCGCCGCACCTCCGGCGCACCGTCCTCTTCACCGCCCTCGCGCTGGTCTGCTTCGCCGGCAACTCGCTGCTCTGTCGCCTCGCCCTGGCGCCGCGCTCGATCGACGCGGTCAGCTTCACCGCCGTTCGCCTGACCAGCGGCGCGCTGGTCCTGTTCGCGCTCGCCCGCGGGCGCGCAACGCCGCGGTCGGGGAGCGCGCTGTCGGGGGTGGTGCTGTTCGCCTACGCGGCGCCGTTCTCGTTCGCCTACCTGCGGCTCGGGGCCGGGCTCGGCGCGCTCATCCTCTTCGGCGCGGTGCAGGCCACCATGATCGGCTGGGGGCTGGCGCGCGGCGAGCGGCCCGGGCCGCTGGTCTGGCTCGGCCTGGTCCTGGCGCTGGGCGGGCTGGCCGGGCTGGCGGCTCCGGGTGCGACCTCGCCCGACCTGGTCGGCATGGCGGCGATGACCGCCGCCGGCGTCGGATGGGGGGTCTACTCGCTGCGCGGGCGCCTGTCGTCCGGTTCGCCGATCGCCGCCAACGCCGCCAACTTCGCGTACAGCATGCCATTCGTGGCCGTCCTGCTGGTCGGTGCCGCGTGGCTGGCCGGGCTTCACGCGTCCGGGCGCGGTGTGCTCCTCGCCGTGCTGTCCGGCGCGGTGGCGTCGGGGGTGGGCTATTCGCTGTGGTACGCGGCGCTGCCGCGGCTCACCGCGACGCGCGCCGCGGTGCTCCAGCTCCTGGTCCCGGTGCTGGCCGCAGGCGGCGGTGTGGGTCTCCTGGACGAGCGTCTGTCACCTCGGCTGCTCATGACCGGCGCCGCCATCCTGGGCGGCGTCGCGCTCGCGGTTCGCGGTCGCGCCACCGCGGCGCGGCCCGCCTAGCTCGCCTCCGTCGCCGTCCAGCGTCGTCTGCCTGACCCACCTTCTCGTGCTTGCGCCGGGGGCGGTGCGGGCGAGAATGGACCATGGTCCAGCGCTCGCTCCTGGTCGCCGCGCTGGCGGCTGTTTTTCTGGCCACCGCCGCGCCGCCGGCCCACGCCGAGAAGCGCCGCGTGCACCGCCCCAACCTGCCAGACGGGTGGTCGTGGCCGCCGACGCGCGACACCAGGCGCGAGGGTCGCCGCTGCATGCGCGATCTCCGCGAGATGGGCATCCGCTACAAGCGCGCGCCGCGCCGCCGCATGATCGCGACGCCGGTGCTCATCCCGGAGATGAAGTTCGGCTCGGTGACGCTGAAGCCGACCTACCGCAAGCCGCCGTTCGTGATGGACTGCCGGCTGGCCCGCGCCCTCGCCAGCTACGCGCAGATCCTGTCGACCGTCGGCATCCGCGAGGTCTACTTCTCCAGCATCTACGACTACCGGCGCGTCCGCATGTACCACAAGGTGCAGCGCGCGCTCAGCCGCCACTCGCTCGGCCTGGCGGTCGACGTGTTCGCGGTGGTCCTCGACGATGGGACCAGGCTGGCGGTGAAGAGCGACTACTGGACCAGCCCGGCGCTCATGGTGGCGGAGCTGGCGCTTCGCTCGAGCGGCGGGTTCCGCGCCATCCTCAGCCCCGCGGTCGACCCGATATCGCACGGCGACCACATCCACCTCGAGGTCAAGGTGGAGCAGCCGGCGCTCGACAAGGTGAAGGCGAAGAAGAAGAAGTCGCGCGATCGCCGGGTCTCGCGCCGGCCCGGCTGAGCCGCGCGATCTTCGAGGAGTGAGCCGCCGCCGGCTTCGGCATGAGGGGGCGGTGAGACCCCGCGCCCGCGATGGGTCCCTGGCTATGGTGCTCCTGTCTTTCACCGGGAGCGCCGCCAGATGCGCAGAAGCCGAACGTTCCGCGTGCAGGTGAGCGGCCCTCTGGCCGTGTTCACGCGCCCGGAGATGAAGGTCGAGCGAGTGTCCTACGAGGTCCTCACCCCGTCCGCCGCGCGCGGTGTGCTCGAGGCGATCCTGTGGCGGCCGGCCGTCCGCTGGGTGGTCGAGGAGATCGCCGTCCTGCGCGAGATCCGCTGGACCTCGTTCCGCCGCAACGAGGTGAGCTCGCGCATGCCGAGCCGGCCGCGCCTGCCCTACTTCGCGGACGACGATCGCACCCAGCGCAACACGGTCGCCCTGCGCGACGTCGCGTACGTGGTGTCGGCTCACCTGTCGCTGACCGGGCGCGCCGGCGCCGGCGACAACGTCGCCAAGTTCGAGGAGATGTTCGCGCGCCGGCTGTCGCGCGGCCAGACCTTCCACCAGCCATACCTCGGTTGCCGCGAGATGGCCGCCGACGTGGGCCCCGCCACCGGCGGGCGGCCGCCGATCCGCCTCAGCAAGCCGCTCGGCCTGGTCTTCTGGGACTTCGACTACCGCAGCCGGCCGCCCCGCCCGCTCTTCTTCGAGGCCGCGCTCGATCGCGGGGTCCTGCGGGTCCCCTCCGAGGACGAAGTCCGCCGCGCCAACGACCCGGTGGAGGCGCGCTCGTGATGCTGCGCGCCCTGGTCGAGCTGGCCGAGCGCGAGCGGCTGGTCGCGAGCTCCGGGTTCGAGCCCCGCCCGGTCGACTTCGAGATCCGCCTGGACCGGGCCGGTCGCTTCGTCCGCCTGGTCTGCCTGCGCGACGCGCGCGGAGCCCCGCGCACCCTGCTCGCGCCGCGCGCGCCGCGCCGGTCGGTCAACGTGTGCCCCGGCTTCCTGGTCGACAACGCGCGCTACGTGCTCGGCGTCGGCGACCCGCCGCTCCGCGCCGAGCGGTGCCGGTCGGCGTTCGCGGACCGGATCGAGCGCGCGCTGACCGGCGAGGACGACCCCGCGCTCGCCGCGGTGGCGCGCTTCTACGCCGACTTCGCCCCCAACCGAGCTGCGCTGTTCGGCGAGCGCCCGCGCGCCGAGTGGAGCGGCAGCGAGGTGCTCGGCTTCTCCATCGAGGGGTTCGGCCCGGCCCACGATCGCGCGGCCGCCCGCCAGGTGTGGATGCGCGCGCAGGACGGCCAGGACGAGGGCGCCGCCGCCCGCTGCCTGGTCACCGGTCGGGTGGTCCCGCCTGCCCGGCTGCACCCGGTCATCCGACTGCCCGGCGGCCAGCCGGCCGGCGCGTCGCTGGTCAGCTTCAACGCCGACGCGTTCCGCTCGCACGGCCTCGAGCAGGGGGCCAACGCGCCGGTCGCGCCCGACGCCGCGATCGCGTACGTGGCGGCGCTGCACCGCCTGCTCGAGCGCGACGACCACGCCGCGCGCGCCCACCGCTACGGCGTCCGCCTGGGCCGCGACCTGGTCGCGGTGTTCTGGACCACCGCGCCGATGCACACTCTCGACTTCTTCGCCGACCTCTGGAACGGTCCGCGACCCGGCGCGGCCGACGCGTTCCACGCCGCGCCGTGGAACGGCGAGCCGCCCGCCGCGCTCGACCGCGAGCGGTTCTACGCCGTCATCCTCGGCACCAACGCCGCCCGCGCGGTGGTCAGGGACTGGTTCGAGACCAGCCTGGGCGCGGTGAAGCGCGCCACCCGCCGCTTCGCCGACGACCTCGCCATCGCCGGCGACTCGCGGCCGCTGGCGGTGTGGCAGCTGCTCGCCGCGGTCGAGCCGCCCGGCGGTACCGGGCTGGCGCCCGACCTGGCCTGCCGCATCTTCCTGTCGTCGCTGCGCGGCTCGCCGCTGCCGCGCGAGGTCCTGCGCCAGACGCTCCAGCGCATGCGCACCTCGCCGGACCGCTGGCGTCACCCGGCCGCGCTGCTCCACGCGCGCGCGGCGCTCATCAGGGCCACCCTGCGCGGGATCGGCCGCGCCGACCCGACCATGTCCCACCTCCAGGAGGTCCCCGTGTCTCTCGACGAGGGCAGCACCCAGGCCGCGTACTCGCTCGGCCGCCTGTTCGCCGCCCTCGAGCGAGCCCAGCAGCGCGCGCTGTCCGACCCCAACGCCAGCATGCGCGATCGCTACTTCTCGGCCGCGTCGATGGCCCCGGCCCAGGTCTTCCCCCGCCTGCTCCGCCTGGCCCAGCACCGGGCCGACCCGCGGCGCGCGCGCGGATCCGGCCCCGGCCCCGATGTCGACGACACCATCGCCCGGATGGTCGCGCGCCTGCCGGCCTCGGGGTTCCCGGTCCTGCTCTCGATCGAAGACCAGGGCCTGTTCGCGGTCGGCTACTACCACCAGCGCGAGGCGTTCGTCGCCGCGCCCGACCCGACCGGTCCTGGTGCATGACCGACACCACGCACGAGATCCGCAACCGGTACGATCTGGTCCTCCTGTTCGACGTCAAGGACGGCAACCCGAACGGCGACCCCGACGCCGGCAACCTGCCCCGCATCGACCCCGAGACCGGCCATGGGCTGGTGTCCGACGTCTGCCTCAAGCGCAAGCTGCGCAACGCGGTGTCGCTGACCCGCGGCCGCGCGCCCGGCTACGACCTGTTCGTCAAGGACCGGGCGATCCTCAACCAGGTCATCGAGAAGGCCTACGCCAACCTCGGCATCGACCTCGATCAGCCACCGGCCGGCAAGAAGCGGCGCCACGAGCGCGGTCACGGCGAGGGGGCCGAGGTGGACCGCGCGCGCGGCGAGATGTGTCGCGCCTTCTTCGACGTGCGCTGCTTCGGCGCGGTCATGACCACCGGCGCCAACGCCGGCCAGGTGCGCGGGCCGGTCCAGCTCACCTTCGCCCGGTCGATCGATCCGATCATGGCGCTCGAGCACTCGATCACGCGGGTGGCGGTGACGACGCTCGAGGACTCGGCGGCCCAGTCCGGCACCAACCGCACCATCGGGCGCAAGAGCACCGTGCCGTACGGGCTGTACCGCGCGCACGGGTTCGTCTCGCCGGCCCTGGCCGCGCAGACCGGCTTCTCCGAGGAGGATCTGGAGGTGCTGTGGCAGGCGATCGAGGCGATGTTCGAGCACGATCGCAGCGCGGCGCGCGGGCTGATGTCGCTCCGCCGCCTGGTCATCTTCCGCCACGCCACCCCGCTCGGCAGCGCGCCGGCCCATCGTCTGTTCGAGCTGGTCAGGGTCGCGCGGGTCGACCCGGTCCGCCCGCCCCGTGACTACGCCGACTACGCGGTCACGGTCGCGGCCGCCCCACCCGGCGTCGAGGTCCACGATCGCGTCTATTGAGCCCGGAACCCGTCCCCCCCACGGCATGCGGATTGCTGCCGTTCCCCGCCGACGCCCTCCCGGTCGGCGGGGTGGATTGAAACGAGGAGCTGACCCTGCGTGACCGGACGCTGCGCCGTCTCGTATCGAGCGAGCGGCGCAGCCCCGGCGATCAGCTGGCGCGGCAGTCCGGCTGCGGTGCTCCCAGCGGGGTCGCGACGATCTGGTAGAGCTGGAACTGACGGGCCCGAAACCCGGCCGCGCTGGTCAGGATGTAGAACTTCCACATCCGGTAGAACGGCTCGCCGTAGCGCGCGCGCAGCTCCGGCCAGGCCCGCTCGAAGTTCTCCCACCAGACCATCAGGGTGCGGTCGTAGTGCTCGCCGATGTTCTGCATGTCCTCGGGCACCAGGATGTCCTCCATCGCGGTGCCGAGCTGACCGAGGGTGGGCAGGACCGCGTTGGGGAAGATGTGCTTGTGGAACCAGGCGTCGAGCTGCGCGCGGGCCCGGTTGCCGCCGATCGTGTGGATGAAGGCGACCCCGCCGGGCGCCAGGCAGCGCGCGACCAGCTGCATGTAGCTGCGGTAGTTCTTGGGCCCGACGTGCTCCATGAGCCCGATCGAGACCACCGCGTCGTAGGTGCCGGTCGCGTTGCGGTAGTCGTCGAGGCGGATGTCGATCGGCATCCCGGCGAAGTGCTCGCGCGCCCACGCGACCTGCTCGCGCGAGACCGTCATGCCGACCACCTCGGCCCCGTAGCGCTCGGCGGCAAACGCGGCGAACCCGCCCCAGCCGCAGCCGAGGTCGAGGATCCGCATGCCCTTGCGCAGGCCGATCTTGCGGCAGACCAGGTCGAGCTTGGCGTCCTGGGCCTGGTCGAGCGTCTCGGCGTCGCGCCAGTAGGCGCAGGTGTACATCATCCGCTCGCCCAGCATCGCCCGGTAGAGATCGTTGCCGATGTCGTAGTGGCGCTCGCCCGGCTCGAACGCGTGCAGCGCCTGCAGGTTGAACAGGCGGGCCTTGACCGCGTGGGCCAGGAGCGTCCAGCTGTCGCGCACCGCCACATCGACCCGCCCGCGCATCACCCGGTCCATCATCTGATCGAGCGCCGGGCTGTCCCACCAGCCCTCGATGTACGCGTCGCCGGCGCCGATGCTGCCCTCGCGCAGGACCCGCGCGTACAGCCGCTCGTCGTGGACATGGATGTCCCACGGCGCGTCGCCTCCGACGGTGACGCCGGCGCTGGCCAGGAGATCGCGCACCATCTGGGCCGCGCGGCGATCGTCGAGCGCGGAGAACAGTTTCTGAGCCGTGCTGGTCATCATGGTCTTCCCCCCGTCTCCTCGGAGCGCAAGAAGCGCTCGGCCCCAGCAAGTGCGAGATCGATCAGCCTCGGCGCCGGCAGGCGCGCCCCGGAGAACATCCACGCGAACCCGGTCGCGACCGCGCGGCGGCCCAGCCGCGACCCATCGCGTCGCCCCGGCGCGGCCGGGTGGTCGACCGGGGCCGGCCTGCGCCGTCTGGCCAGCGCCCCGCCCGCCTCGCGCATGCGGTGGAGCCGGCGGTAGTCGGCCAGGATCGGGTGCGAGCGCAGCCGGTCCGGGTAGCTGGCCGGCTGCCCGGCGAGGATCGATTCGGCCACCAGGCGTCCGGACAGGACCGCCGGCAGGATGCCCTCCGCCGTCATCGGCTGCGACAGCCCGAGGCTGTCGCCGACCAGGTAGGCCCCGCCCGGCCCGTCGACCCGGGCCGCTCCGTCGAGGTGGGCCGGGTCGAACAGGTAGTAGGAGTGGCCCTTGACCGCGTCGAGGGCCGGCTCGATCTCCTCGGGCAGGTGGCCGACCGCGCGGAACTCGCTGCGCGCGCGCCGCCAGGCCGCGCGCACCTCGGTCGGATCGACGGTGCCGCACCCGACGTTGAGCCAGCCGGTCTTGGGCACGTTCCAGGCGTAGCCGCGCAGGTCGTCGTGGATGAGCAGCTCCGGCTCGCCGTCGCCGCCGGCGCGGGTGCGGGCGACTCGATCCGGATCGGCCTGGAACTCGTGCTCCTGCACGCCGACCGGGCCGAGCGGGCGCGGCGGGGCGAGCAGGCGGGCGACCGGGCAATGGGTGCCGCCGGCGCCGACCAGGTGGCGCGCGCGCAGACCGGCCACCGACCACAGCCCGTCGGCGTCCCGCTCGATGCCGCCGCGCACCGAGACCCCGAGGTGGAGCTCGGCACCGCTCCGGCGCAGCAGGAAGTCGTCCAGCTCGAACCGGCGGATGAACCAGCCGCGACAGGAGACCGCCCGGCTCTCGCCCCGGTAGCGCACGTGGCACGTGCTCCACGGCCACAGCCCGCCGGTGTAGTCGCGCGGCGCGATCGCCAGGGCGTCCCAGATCGGCGCGGACAGCCAGCCGGCGCACAGCTTCACCCGCGGAAACTCGGCGCGGTCCACCAGCGCGACACGGGCGCCGCCGCTGGTGAGGAAGCGGGCGCAGGTGCTGCCGGCCGGACCGCCGCCGATGATGATCACATCGTGGATGATCGCCATCGCAGGGGAGCGTAGACCGGCTGACCCCGCCGGTCACTCTTCCCGCGGGTCACGGTTGTGTCAGCCAGCGGGGGCCGAACCTGACGCGGCCGAGGTGCGCGATTTCTGCGGTCGGGCCAGCGGACCAGTCGACGCGGCAAACCGCGCGAGAACGGGGCGTTGGGCGCGTGGCTGCGATTTCAGCTCAGCCGCGGAGCGGGGCGCGCGCGACCGGCGCGTCGATCCCGCCCAGGTCGTCGCACAGGCGGGTCGCGACCCGGTGAGCGACCGCGCGCAGCTCCGGCACCGCGGTCGCCTCCCAGTCGCGCGCGCGCAGGAGCGGGCCCACCACCACGAAGGCGGGCGACGGCGCACCGTGTGCGTCGACCAGCGCCTCATGATCGTCGACCTCGACGCCGAGGCCGTGGGCATCCGGCGAGAGCAGCCCCTGCCCGCGCAGCGCGCCGACCAGCGGATCGTCGAGAGTGCGGACATCGGTGCAGGGGCCGGTGCAGTTGACCACCGACGCCACCTCGATCGAGGAGAGGTCGACCTGCCCGCGCCGGCGGAGCTCGACCTCGAAGCCGTCCGGCACCGGGCGGATCGCGATCAGGCGCGCCGCCATCGGCTCGAGCTCGGCGTCCGCGATCATGTGGTCGAGGAGGGCGGCCGGGCGCGGCGCGGCCCGATGGCGGTGCACGTCCCAGAACGGCCGCACGTGGCGGAGGAAGCGGGCCCGCTCGGGGCGGTCGAGCCGGTGCCACATCGCGGCGGTGAGCGGGCGGAGGGCGACCAGCGCGTCGCGCCAGTCGACTCCGGCGGCGTCGAGCTCGCCGATCCAGGCCCGCACCGCGCGCATCTGGTGGTAGGCGGTCGCGTGGTCGAGGAGATCGGGCGGCAGCGCCAGCGGCGGCGGCGCGCTGCCGTGACCGCGATGGGCCTGGGGCAGGAGGCCGCGGCGAGAGACCGCGATCATCGGGGCGGTGCGGCCGCGCGAGCGCAGCTCGAGCGCGATGTCGATCATGGTGAGGCCGGTGCCGATGAGCAGGACGGGCCGATCGCGCCGCACGACCTCGAGAGCGCCCGGGATCCAGGGGTCGCCGACGTAGGTCGGGCTGCCGACGTAGGCCTGGTCGGCGAGGCGCGGGTGGGCGGGCGCGTAGTTTCCCACCGCGAGCACGACCCGATCGGCGACCACCTGCTCGCTGTCGTCGAGGGTGAGGACGACCCCGTGGCCGTCGTCGGTCGGCGTCGCGTGGGTGACGTCGCAGACGCGGCGCTCGAGGGTGGCGCCGGGCGCGGCGGTGCACGCGGCCCGCTCCAGCATCGCCTCGAGGTACTCGCCGTACAGCTGGCGCGACACGAACGAGGCCGGCGTGATCCCGGTGTCCTGCTGGCGGGCGAAGCGGAGGAAGTCGTCGGCGTCCTCCTCGAGCGCGCTCATGCGGCCGACCGGGACGTTGAGCACGTGCTGCTCCGAGCGAGTCCCGTAGGCCAGGCCGCGCCCCATGCGGCCCGACTTGTCGGTGATGAGGACCCGGAGCCGGTGTGCGCCGGCGCCGCGGGTCAGGAGGCGCGCGGCCACCACCGCGCCGCAGAAGCCGGCTCCGACCACGACCACCACACGATCTGGGCCGCTCATTGGTCGCCGATTCTACGACGGTGTCGGTGCCGGACCTTCCGCCCGGGCGGCAAAGCGCGCCGCCGGCTACGCGATCGACCCGGCTTCACCCTCGTCGAGCGCGACCCCGGCCAGGGTGAGGCGGGAGGCGGTGTTCTGGAAGGAGGCGACGGTGATGAGGTCGAGCAGCGCGCGGTCGTCGAGCCCGGCGGCGCGGAGCGGGGCGAGGTCGGCCGCGCCCAGCCGCCACGGCGCGCGCGACAGGAGGTCGGCGTAGGCGACCAGCGCGTGCTCGCGCGGGGTGGTCGGCTCGCCGGTGGCCAGGGCGTCGGCACCGGCGGCGTCGCAGGTGGCCAGCGCCGCGGCGCGCGCGACCAGGCGGCGATCCCGGCGCGTGAGCGGCTGGTCGCGGTCGAACAGCAGCTGGCGCCAGGCCGTGAATCGCTCGGCGGTCTGCGGGCGATCGGCCAGCGCGAACACCGCGGGCGGCCGCGGCCACGCCGCCGGCGGCGGGCGCGGGTGGGGATCGCGGGCGCGGTCGATCGGGATGCGCGGCAGCGGCGACTCGTAGTCGAAGTCGATGCCGGTCGCGTCGGCGACGCGGTTCAGGTAGTTGAAGTAAGCTGACTGCACCACCGCGTGGAGCAGCGCGGCGTCGGACAGGCCGGCGGCGCGGCCGGCCTCCAGCTCGCCGGCGCCGAAGCGCCACGGCTCGTCGGACAGGACCAGCGACAGGTCGAAGAGCGCCCTCGATACCGGATCGCAGTCGACCTGGTCGGGGGTCTCGACGATGGCGCGGGCCACGCGATCGTCACCGGCAGCGACACGCAGAAACTCCGCGTGAGCCGAGGTTCAATACAGGCACTGATTGACGCGCGAGGTGACCGCGTTGATGAGCTCGCGCGCCGGCCAGGACAGGGTGGCGTCGGTGGACAGCGACGCCGACATGGCGAAGGTGGTGCGCAGCAGCACCGGGTCGAGGCTGTGGGCGCGGATGATGCCCGGGGCTCCCCCGTGGGGCGGGCGGTACACCGACGGCATCGGGCGCTCCGCCATCGCGCGGTAGGCCTCGGCCAGCTCGCCGGTGGCCTCGTCGCTGTCGATGACGCGGATGTGGGGCATGTCGATCGAACGTATCAGAACCGCCCGGCGTCCACGTCTTTCAAGAACTGGATGACACCGCGCATGTACGTCCCCTGATCGTCGTACATCGCCATGTGGCTGCCCTTCGGGCAGTAGAGATAGCGGCCCTTGCCGAGCGCGTGCGACATCTTCTCCATGAACTTCGGGTCCATGGTGTCGTGCTCGGCGCCGATGACCAGGGTGGGCACGAGGATCTTGCCGAGGTCGGCGGTCCGGTCCCAGTTCACCAGCTTCCCGCTCGCGCCCAGCTCGCTCGGCCCCTGCAGCGGGATGTAGATCTTCGGGTTGAGGTGCTTGAGCGCCCGGTTCACCGGATCCGGCCACTCGGCCGGCGGCATGCGCAGGATGTGGAGAGCGTAGTGGTGCGGCATGAGCAGCTCGAAGTAGCGCGGGTTCTGGTAGTCCTTGGCCGCCTCGATCTGCTTGATCTCCGCGAGGACCTTCTGGTCCATCTGCGGCATCAGCACCCTGGTCGCGTACTCGTTGTAGGCCGGGATGCTCGACATCATGTTCGAGATGACGAGGCCCTTCAGGTTCTGCTGGTACTTGAGGGCGTACTCCATCGCCAGGATGCCGCCCCACGAGTGACCGAGCAGGTAGAAGTTGCTGCGGTCGAGGCCGAGCGCCTGCCGCACCTGCTCCACCTCCTCGACGAAGCGGGGCAGCTCCCACAGCTCGGGCATGTCGGGCTGGTCGCTGTAATACGAGCCGAGCTGGTCGTAGTAGTAGTACTCGACGCCGGCGCCCGGGAAGTAGCTGTCGAACGCCTCGAAGTACTCGTGGGTCATGGCCGGGCCGCCGTGCAGCAGCAGGACCTTGATGGTCGGGTTGTTGCCGACCCGCTTGGTCCACACCGTGAACGGGCCGCGCGGCGTCTGGATCGAGATGCGCCGCACCCCGCCGGACAGGACGTCCGACCTGCCGGTGTTGTCGTGGTAGCTGGTGGCGGCGCCGGGCGCCGCCGCTTCACCGCTGGTGGCGCTGCTCGCCCCGCAGGCCTGGAGCGACAGGCAAGTCACGAGCAGACACATCGCGCGCGTCATGGTGGGCCTCCCTGAGGAGGCCCTACCATACGGCGTCGCCCGACCTAGCGCGAGGCCGACAGCGGCGACACGCCGCGCGGATCGGTCGCCGCGACCTGCCAGTCGGCGACGACGTCGGTGTCCTCGGCCGCGGTGCGGACGATCGACATTCCGGTCGCCGCGAACAGCGACCAGCCGGTCCGCTCCCAGCCCACGTGATCGACCTCGGTGCCGGTCGGGTCGATGAGGAACAGCTCACCCGATCCGTTGGGCAGCGAGATGGACACGCCGCCGATCTCCGGCGCCTCGCCGTAGAGCGAGGTGAAGCCGGACGCGCTCGACGCCACCGACGCGAACCCGCCCGCCGCCACGGTCGCGCCGGCCGGGAACGTCCAGGTCGAGGTGCCGTTCGACAGCTGCCAGCCGGCCAGCGACGCGGCCGCGTCTCCGGTGTTCTCGATATCGACGAACTCGCCGAGCCGATCCAGGCCGGGGACGTCGTAGGCGACCTGGGCCAGCCGCACCGACGTGGCCGGCGGCGGCTCCTCGCCATCCGGCACCTCGGCCATCTCGACGATGTAGGCGACGCCCAGCTTGGCGAACTTGGAGGCGTGGCTGGCGTTGTTGTCGCTGACCGCGAGGGTGTCGTTCGGGGTGTGGATGGTCGGGTTGTAGGTCGACATGGTGGCCTCGAACGGCAGGACCGACGGGAAGCCGTTGCGGGTCCACGAGGCGTGGTCGGAGCAGGCGTAGCCGCAGGCGTCGCTCGACAGCGGGAACTGCGGCAGGTAGGTGGTGGCCAGCTCGCCCAGGAAGTCGGTCTGGGCCGGGTCGACGTTGTCGGTGATGAGCACGATGTCGAACTGAGAGCCGTCGTAGTTGGTCATGTCGAGCTGCATCACGCCGACCACCGGCACCCCGCGGGCGGCGTAGTCGGCGGCGATCTCGGCGGAGCCGCGCAGGCCGGCCTCCTCGCCGGCGTAGGCCATGAAGCTGACCGTGCGGCGCAGGTGGATGTCCTGGGCGAGGAGGACCTGGGCGACCTCGGTCAGCGTGGCCACGCCGGAGGCGTCGTCGTCGGCGCCCGGCGCGACGCTGCCGCCGGAGATCGAGTCGAGGTGGCCACCGATCACGACGACCTCGTCGGACAGGTCGTCGCCGGGGATGGTCATCACCACCGACGGCTGCAACCAGCTCGCGTGCGGGAACAATTCGACGGTGGCGCCCGGCCGGCTGGCGGCCAGCTCGGTCCAGCGGTCGCGCAGCCACTCCGCCGCTTCCACGCCGGAGGTCGACTGGTAGTGGCGGGTCGGGAACGACGACAGCTGGGTGATGGTGTCGAGGATGCGGCTCTCGTCGACCAGCGGGATCAGCTGCCCGACCACCTCCGGCTCGGCCAGCTCGAGCGGCGCGCTGACGCCGTTCTGGACCGGGCCGATCGCGTCGGCGCGGAGCGTGGCGCGCGCCGCCGCCAGGGTCGAGTGAGTGGTGAAGCCGCCGCACCGGCGGTAGCGCTCGTGGAACATCTGCGACAGGCCCTGCAGCTCGCCGTCGCGCGCGCTGAGGATCGCCCGGCTGTCGTCGCCGTCGACCACGCGCGAGCCGCCGTCGTCGGCAGGGCCGAGCAGCTCCTGCACCGCGGTGAGCGCCTCGCGATCGATGATGACGAAGAGCCCCTGGTCCTGGGCATCGACCTCCTCGTCCATCGTGGGACCACAGCCGGAGGCGATCGCAGCGACCGCGACGACCATCATCCAGAGCATTCCGAACCGGTGAGCTGTCTGGGCATGTCCGCGCATGGCTCGCGACTCTAGCACGCGACCCCGCGAGGTCCGCCATTGCGGCGGTCGCGTGGATGGCCTCGAAACCGCCGATCCCGCCACGTGTGTGCCTCGAGGTGGGATGGACCGCGGACTATCGGTTGCGACGCTGCGCGTCGTGCAGGCCGTGCCCCTCGATCACGCGGCGGGCCCGAGCGAGATCGGCGGGGGGCACGGATCGCACAGCGCCGAATCGACGTCGAGCTGGATGGTCGAGTGGCGCAGGTCGAATCGATCGCGCAGGCGTCGCTGCACCTCGGCCATCACCGCGTCGCGGTCGACGGCGTCGTCGGTGGTCACGTGGGCCGACACCACGTCGCGGCCGGACGTCACCGACCAGACGTGGAGGTCGTGGATCTCGCGAACGCCGCCGATCGAGATCAGCGCGTCGTGCACCGCGGCGATGTCGATGTGGGCCGGCACCGCCTGCATGAGGACACGCGCGGTCGACCGGACCAGCGACCAGGCCGAGTAGACCACCAGGACGCCGATGACGACCGACGCGGCCGGATCGGCCCAGTTCCACCCGAACTGCTGCACGCAGAACGCCGCGATGATGGCGCCGATGCTGCCGAGCGCGTCGGACAGGACGTGCAGCCACGCGCCGTGCATGTTGAGGCTGGCCCCGCGGCCGCCGCGCAGGATCCACAGGCCGGCCAGGTTGATCGCCAGGCCGCCGACCGCGACCGCCATCATCAGGCCGCCCTCGACCACGGCCGGGTCGCCGATGCGCCGGTACGCGGCGTAGAAGACGTAGGCGGAGATGGCGAACAGCATGGCCCCGTTGACCATGGCGGCCAGGATCTCGGCTCGCTGGTAGCCGAAGGTGTGGGTGGTGGACGGCGGCCGCCGCGCGATGCGCATGGCCAGGAGCGAGAGCGCCAGCGCGCCGGCGTCGGACAGCATGTGGCCGGCGTCGGCCAGCAGCGCCAGGGAGTTCGACGCCAGCCCGCCGACCACCTCGGCGAGCATGTAGACCACCACCAGCCCGAGCGTGATGGTCAGGCGGCGCGAGCTGGCCGCGGCGCCGTGGTCGTGCCCGTGCCCGTGCCCGTCGTCGCGGCCCTTGCCGTGCCCGTGGGCGTGGCCGTGCCGGTCCCGGCGGCGCGCGGCGGCGCCGGCGCCCCGATCGAGAGCGTCGCGACCGCGCTCGCTGTCGTGATCATGTCCCACCCGGACTCGATCATGGGCGTCCGGCCGCCCCTCGACAAGCCCGGTCGTGAGCGCTGTGCGGAGCGTCGCTGACCACCGCTCGCGATCTCCGCCGGCGCGCTACTCCGGCGCCACCAAACACGAATCCAGTCGGATCGCGCCCGACCGGCGCGGCCCGCGCGGTAAGGTGCCACCATGCGCGCGGTCAGGTGTCACGAGCTCGTCGGTCCCCAGGGGCTTCGCGTCGACGAGGTGCCGGACCCGCAGCCCGGCGCCGGTCAGATCGCGATCCAGGTCCGAGCTGCCGGGGTGAACTTTCCGGACGTGCTGCTGACCCGCGGCAAGTACCAGTTCAAGCCGCCGCTTCCGTTCTCCCCCGGCGGGGAGGCGTCCGGCGTGGTCGCGGCGGTCGGCCCCGGCGTCACCTCGCTGGCGCTGGGCGACCGGGTGGCCGCGACCGTCCTCCACGGCGCCTTTGCCGAGCGACTGGTCGTTCCGGAGATGGCGGCGGTGGTGCTGCCCGACGGGGTGGACTTCGAGACCGGCGCCGCGACCCTCCTCACCTATTCGACCACCTATCACGCGCTGGTCGACCGCGCGGACCTCCGCGCCGGCGAGACCCTGCTGGTGCTCGGCGCGTCGGGCGGGGTCGGCCTGGCTGCGGTCGAGCTCGGCAAGCTCCTGGGCGCGCGGGTCATCGCCGCGGCCTCGACCGACGACAAGCTGGCCTTCTGCCGCGAGCACGGCGCCGACGAGGGGATCTGCTACGCGACCGAGGATCTCAAGGAGCGGGTCAAGGCGCTGACCGGCGGCTCGGGAGCCGACGTCATCTACGATCCGGTCGGCGGCCCCTACTCCGAGCCGGCCCTGCGGGCGATCGCGTGGCAGGGCCGCCACCTGGTGGTCGGCTTCGCCGCTGGCGACATCCCGCGCATCCCGCTCAACCTGACCCTGCTCAAGGGCTGCCAGATCGTCGGGGTTTTCTGGGGCGCCTTTGCCATGCGCGAGCCGCAGCGCAACCGGGACAACGCCGACCGCCTGTTCGCGTGGGTGGCGGAGCGCCGGCTCGCGCCGCACGTGGACGACGCCCTGCCCTTCACCCGCGCGGCCGAGGCGCTCGAGCGACTCGAGCGGCGCGAGGTCAAGGGCAAGCTGGTCCTCATCCCCTGACCGACCGATCGGGCCGCTACTCGCGGAAGAGGCGGGCCGCTACTCGCGGAAGAGGATCTTCCGCACCAGCGGGATCGGCAGCCCGCCCTGCGAGACGAACGCGTCGTGGAACTCGCGCAGGCTGGCCCCCTTCTTTGCCCGGTACTCGTCGCGCAGCGCCTGGATCTCCAGCTTGCCGAGCGTGTAGTAGAGGTAAGTCGGGTTGTAGGTGCCGCGGCGGGCCTCCTCGTAGCCGTTGGCCGGCTCCTGGAAGGCCTTGTCGACGAACAGCTTGGCGCCCTGCTCCACGGTCCAGCCGGCGGTGTGGAGCTTGATGCCGACCACGTAGCGCGCGTCGCGCACCAGCGCCTCGGACAGCTGGGCCAGGCGGAACCTGGGGTCGTCGCCGCCGAAGCCCTCGTCGACCATCATCTGCTCGCAGTAGTGGGCCCAGCCCTCGACGTTGGTCCCGGAGAAGGTGAGCTTGCGGGTCCGGGTCGGGAACCGCGGCGCGTACAGGAACTGGAGGTAGTGGCCGGGGTAGGCCTCGTGGATGGTGATGAGCGAGATCACCCACGGGTTGAACAGGCGGAGGTGCTCCTCCTTGTGCTTGCGGGTCCAGTCCTTCTCGACCGGGGTCACGTAGTAGAACGCCTCGGTCGCGCTCTTCTCGAACGGGCCCGGCGTGTCCATCGAGGCGAACCCGCCGGCGCGCGCGTAGGGCGGAGTCTCCTCGATGCGCGGGCGCACCTCCGACGGGATGGTGACGATCCCCTTCTCGACCAGGTAGCCGCGCGCTCCCTCGACCGACTCCTTGACCGACGGGACCAGGCGCTCCGGGGTCGGGTGCGTGCGCGACAGCGCCGCCACCACCGCGGCCGGGCTCTTCTTGGCGTCGATCGCGCGGGCGACCTCGACGAAGGCGGCGTGGTCCTTCTCGAGCTGGGCCTCGCCCCTGGCCAGGAGCTCGGCCAGCGGCGTCTCGACCATCTCCTCGTACTTCAGCTTGGCCAGGAAGGTGGCCTCGCCGATCGCGTAGTTGCCCTTCGAGCGGGGCAGGAGGTCCTTCTCCAGCCACGTGGCGAAGCTCTTCGTCTCGGCCACCACCGCGCGGTTGGCGTCCTCGAACTCCTTCCACAGCCCGGCGTCGGCGCCGGCCGCGCTCCTGGCCCAGGTGGCGACCGAGCCCTCGAAGAAGCCGATCGAGCCCTTCGCCCGGCGGATGGCGATCTCGGTGAACTCGCGCGGCGGGTTCTTCACGGCGGCGCGGGCCGCGCGGTAGACCGCGGGCACCGCCTTCTCCCGCGCGATGACGGCGCGCAGCCGCTCGGCGGCCGGTGCGAAGTCGCGCTTGATGAGCGAGTCGATCGCGCGCCCCGCCAGCCCGGTGTACGGCATCGGGTTGACCTCGAAGACGCGCAGGGTGACCAGGTCGAGCAGCTCGGCCTCGATCTGTCCCTCGAGCGCCTGGTGGTCGATGGCGTCGTCGAAGCCGAGCGAGGCCCGGTCGATCCCGCGCAGGCGGGTGCGCAGCTCCTCGAGCTCGTGCACGCGGGCGGCGATCCGCTCGCGCGAGTAGTCCTCGAGCGTGCTGTCGTACTGGTGGAGGCCGGTCTCGGTGCCGCTGGTGGGCTCGAACGCGAAGCGAGCGGTGAAGAAGTCCTCCACGAACCGGTCGAACTCGGGCGACTTCGCGTCGCCGGTGGCCGGGGCGGGCCCGGGATGAGCGGCGGCGGCGCCGGCGCCGGTCGCCCCCGCGCCGTCGGGCCGGGACCCGGAGCCGCCCGAGCAGGCCACCGCCGCGAAGAGGACCGCCAGCGAGAAGAGACGCGCTTTCATGGCCGCGACGCTATCACAGGGGCGCGGGCGCTCACGGGAGCGGGATCCGCTCGATCTCGTCGCCGGGGACGGTCGGAAAGCGGCCCTCCGCCCAGTCGCGCTTGGCCTCTTCGATCCGCTCGGCGCGGCTGGACACGAAGTTCCACCAGATGTGGCGCGGGCCATCGAGCGGCTCGCCGCCGATCAGCATCACGCGGGAGGCACGCTCGGCGCGGACCACCGGCGACGAGCCGGCGGCGAACAGGGCCAGGTGGCGAGCGTCGACCCGCTCGGCCCCGCACGACAGCGCGCCCTCGACCACATAGGCGCCGCGCTCGGCGAAGCCGTCCGGGACCGGCAGCGCGGCGCCGGCCGGGACGATCGCCTCGACGTAGAACATCGGCGAGAAGGTCTCGACCGGAGACGACGCGCCGAACGCCGAGCCGATGAGGACGCGGAGGCGCACCCCGTCGAGCTCGAGCGCCGGCAGCGCGTTGGCGTCGTGGTGATGGAAGGCCGGCGCGGTCTCCTCGTGCGCGGTCGGCAGCGCCACCCACAGCTGGATGCCGTGCAGCGGCGAGCCGCCGGCGCGCAGCTCGGGCGGGGTTCGCTCCGAGTGGGCGATGCCGCGCCCGGCGGTCATCCAGTTGACCTCGCCGGGCCGGATGACCTGGTGCGAGCCGAGAGTGTCGCGGTGCGAGATCGCGCCCTCGAACAGGTAAGTCACGGTGGCGAGGTTGATGTGCGGGTGGGGCCGCACATCCATCCCATGCCCCGGCGCCAGGCGGGCCGGGCCCATGTGATCGAAGAAGATGAACGGGCCGACCATCCGCTGGCCAGCCGCCGGCAGGAGCCGACCGACGGTGAAGTCGTCGATCTGGCGCGCCCTCGCCTCGATGATCTTGAGGAGCGCGGGCGTCTCGGGGCAATCACGGGGCGCGGGTTCGGCGGCCGGCATCCAGCTCATCGGCATAGCGTGACGGCCCGGGCCGCGCCGCGCCACCTTCGATCCCGCTACGGCGTCGCGCGGCCGCGCCGGACCTGCGCGAGCGATCGACGCAGGCGGGACAGGTCGATCCGCTCGATCGCGCCCTGCCGCCATCGGCCGCCGACCATGACGCGGTGGCCGCGCAGATCGCGGAGCGCGCTGGCGGCGCCGCCGCGGCCGACCACGCGGAGCACGCCCTGCACCCCGCCCACCACCAGCTGGACCTGGTCGCGCGGGCGGAGGTAGAGGACGACCTCCTCGCCGGTGCGCAGCTCGGCCTCGCCGTCGACCCACAGCCCGCGGTCGCCCTGCTCGCCCCCGCGCCGGCGCACGGTCACCCGCGCCGGGCAGTCGCCGGCCAGGCACTCGCTCACCGCCACGACGCTGTCGGTGGCGATCGCGCCGCCGGGCGCGGGCGCGCTGCCGGTGACCACGCCGCGCACGATCAGGTCGGCGCGCGCGCCCAGCTCGTCGAGCTCGACCAGGCGCAGCTCGCCGGCCGACGCCACCCCGGCGCCCGAGGCCGCGAGGCCGGCGACCACGAGCGAGATCCACCGCGCCTGCCCGCGCACCGCGCTTCGGGCCAGCACCGCTGCGCGCGCGGCCAGCGCCGATCGTCCGGCGCGGCGCCGGCTCGCCAGCATCGCCAGGCCGGCCGCGAGCAGCGCGGTCACCAGCGCATCGCGGCCGCCCGAGTGCTGGCCGCCCGGTCCGCTGGCGGTGCAGCCGAACGCCGCGACCGGGCTCTCCGGCTCGCCGGTGTCGTCGCCGTCGCCGCCGCCGTCCGGATCGGTCGCGCCCTGCCCCGGCGGGGGCAGCTGGCGGTAGAGGTAGTCGATCCCGGCGCGGTCGTCGGGCTCCAGGTCTCGCTTCAGCGTCTCGCACGGCTCGCCGGTGGCGAACATCGTGGCCGACTCGTCGAGCGAGTGAGCCAGCCCGAGCAGGTGGCCGAGCTCGTGGGTCAGCGAGCCCTCGAGATCGTACGCGCCGTCGCAGCCCTCGAGCGACACGGTCCACTCGAACTCCACCGCGTTGACCAGCACGTCGGCGTCCTGGATGACTCCGTCGGACACGCGGTACGCGATGTGAGTCACCGCCAGCCGGCCGACGTCGATCTCCGGGTCGGTCTCGTCGAGCGCCCAGCGCACCGAGGCGACCCCGTCGCCGGAAACGGTGACCGGCGCGTCGGTCTCGGCCACGGCCAGCGACACCGGGGCGCCGACCAGGCTGTCCTGCCAGGTGGCGATCGCGCCGACCGCGGCGGCCTCGGCGTCGGCCTCGCTCACCTCGGCCGGCCCGCCCGACAGCGCGAGCTCGATCGCCACCTCGCCGGAGGCCCAGCGGAGCGGCTCGCCGGTGGAGGTGGTCTTGGTGTTGTAGGCGGCGGCGGAGCCGGGCGCGGCGACGAGGACAGCCAGCGCCCCGGATACGGCGACCATGAACGAGCGATGCATTCCCTCGTGACTCGTCTGCGGATCGGCGTCCTTGAGTCGGGCGGGCGGCCCCTTGCGCCGACATGTGAGGGTCGCGCCTGGGTCGGGCCTGAGGACACCTCGCCCTGCCCGCCCGCGCCCCTCACTCCGGCGGCCCTCAAGCTCGAACCACCAGGAGCCGATCCGCCACAGGCTCGGGTCCCTCTTGCGCACACCGTACATCCCCATCGCCCTCGCCCTTTCCGCCCTGTGCGGTTGTGCGCACGATGGTGACGAGGTCGACCCGTACGAGCCGAGCGAGGCCGAAGGAGTCGAGGAGGCGAGCGACGCGCTCACCGATCTCTCCGGACAGTGCGCGTTCAGCGGCACGTCCGGACTGATGGAGATCGACCTCGACGGCGGCGACATCGCGCTGATCGTGCGGAGCGCGAGCGGCGTGCTCCTGGTCAACGGCTTTCCCTGCCACGGCGCCAGCGCGACCACGCTCATCAGGCTGGTCGTGCGCGACCGGTCCGCCGGCGACCAGACCTTCATCCTCGACTACTCCGGCGGCCTGTTCGGAGCCGGGCGGAGCGGCTCGGCCGGCGTCGACGTCGACCTCGGCAGCCAGACCGCGACCGACGCGTTCAAGATCATCGGATCCGAGGGCGTCGACAGCCTCGTGTTCGGCAGCGCCGGCGCCGCGATCAACCCCGACGCCTTCACCGACATCGTCGTGGCCGGCGCCGAGCAGATCGTGGTCAGCCTCGGCGCGGGCAACGATGTCTTCTCGGGGGCCGGCAGCGCCGCCACCGGCGATCCGTTCCCGGGTCGCCTCGAGATCTATGGTAGCGCCGGCAACGACACCATCCGCGGGGGCGCCGGCAACGACCTCTACTCCGGCGGCGAGGGCAGCGACGTCCTCCAGGGCGGCCCCGGCGACGACGGCAGCGACGCGCTGGGCGGCGGCAACGGCAACGACACCGCCGACTACTCCGCGCGCAGCGCCGCGCTGTCCCTGTCGATCGACGGCCTGGCCAACGACGGCGCGGGCGGCGCGGCCGAGGGCGACGACATCAAGGCCGACATCGAGGTGCTCCGGGGCGGAACGGGCAACGACATCCTGGTCGGCGGAGCCGGGTCGCAGACGCTGTACGGTGGCCCCGGCGGGGACACCCTGCGCGGGGGGGCCGGCGGCGACATCCTGTGGGGGGACGCGGGGGATGACCGCCTCGATGAGGGCACCTCGAGCAGCGGGGCCGATCTTCTCGGCGGAGGGACCGGAATCGACACCGCCGACTACTCGGCGCGCAGCGTCGCGGTCAGCGTGACGCTGGATGCGGTAGCCGACGACGGCCAGGTCGGCGAGGGGGACACGGTCGCCGCCGATGTGGAGAACCTGAGCGGCGGCGGCGGCGACGATCGACTGACCGGCTCGGCCGCGGCCAACCTCCTGGTCGGCGGCGGCGGCGACGACACCCTGAACGGCGGCGACGGGGCCGATCTGCTCCGCGGCGGCGCCGGCAGCGACACCCTCGACGGTGGGCCGGGCAACGACGTCCTCGACGCCGAGGCTGGGCCTGCCGGGGCCGACCTGCTTCGCGGGGGCGCCGGCGTCGATCGAGCCGACTACAGCGCGCGCGGCGCCCCCGTGGACGTCACCATGGACGGGGCCACGGCCAGCGGTGAGGCTGGCGAGGGGGATCGGGTCGCCACCGACGTCGAGAACCTGCGCGGCGGACCGGATGACGACCGGCTCACCGGCAACACGCTCGACAACCTGATCGAGGGCGGCGACGGGGTCGACATGCTGGACGGGCGGAGCGGTGACGACGTGGTCGACGGGGAGGCGGGCGCCGACATCGTCGACTGCGGCGACGGCGACGGCGACATCCTGCTCGATTCAACCACCGCGTCGATCGTCGGCTGCGAGCTCTGATCCGCGTGTGGGTGCGATCAAGTGCCGGAGATCCGGTGTTCTGGCTCCCAAGTTCAGTCTCAAGTTCACCTGGACCGTGTCGATGCAGGTGTGACCGCCTCCAGTGGCGGACTGGAGGAATAGAAAGATGCGTTTGCGTTCGGTCATTACATGTATCTGGCCGCTCATCCTGGGAGCAGCCTGTGGGTCGGACGGCAACGAGCCCGTCGATGACGGCGGGGGCGATCTGGGTGACGTCGAGGGGATCGAAGAGGTCGCCGAAGGGCTGACCGATCTCAGCTCGCAGTGCACCTTCACCGTGGGCACCGGCCTCATGGAGCTCGAGCTCGCCACCGGCGACATCGCGATGATCAACAAGGCGCCCGACGCCCGGGTCGTCATCAACGGGTTCGCCTGCCAGGGGGCGACCGCGACGACCCTCAAGAACCTGGTCATCACCGGCACCTCGGGCGCCCAGACCGTCATCATCGACTACATGGGCGGCACCTTCGCCCTCGGCACCACGGGCGGCGCCGGGATCGACGTCGATCTCAGCGGCGGCACCGATGCGCTCAAGATCCGCGGCAGCAAGGCGGTCGACAACTACGTCTTTGGCGATGGCATCGCCATCAACACCGACAACAACAAGGACATCACCTTCGCCAACGTGGAGACCTTCGTCGCCACCCTGAGCGACGGGGCGGACGTCTTCTCGGGTGCCGGCAACACGGCGACCGGCGCGACCGCGTTCACCGCGGTGCTCACCCTCTACGGCGGCGCCGGCAACGACGTCCTCCGCGGCGGCGACGGCGACGACATCTACTTCGGCGGCGACAACGACGACACCTTCCTGGCCGGTCCGGCCGACGACGGCGCCGACGTGATGAACGGCGGGGCCGGCATCGACACCATCGACTACTCGGCCCGGGTCGCGGCCGTCGTCGCCACCATCGAGGGCACCGCCAATGACGGCGTCTCGGGCGAGCTGGACAACGTCAAGGTCGACATCGAGAACCTGAAGGGCGGCACCGTGGGCGACACCCTGACCGGCAGCACGGCCGCCAACGTCATCTCCGGCGGCGCCGGCGACGACACCCTGGCCGGCGGCGGCGACATCGACACCCTGAACGGCGACGCCGGCGACGACACCTTCAACGAGGGCAGCGCGACCAACGGCGCGGACGTCATGAACGGCGGCGCCGGCACCGACACGGTCAGCTACGCGCTGCGCACCAACCCCGTGGTGGTCAACATCGACGCGACCGCCAACGACGGCGAGACCGGCGAGGGCGACAAGGTCGTCAGCGACGTGGAGAACGCGACCGGCGGGGCCGGCGTGGACACCCTGACCGGCTCGGTCTCGAACAACGTGCTCGACGGCGGCGCCGCCATCGACACCATCTCCGGCGGCGACGGCAACGACACGATCCGCGGCGGCGCGGCGGCCGACATCCTGACCGGCGGCAACGGCGACGACACCTTCGACGAGGGCTCGGCCTCCAACGGCGCCGACACCATCACCGGCGGCGCCGGCATCGACCTGGTCAGCTACGGCGCCCGCATCGCCGCGGTCGTCGTGGTGATGGACGCGACCACCGGCAGCGGCGAGGCCAGCGAGGGCGACAAGATCGGCACCGACGTGGAGAACCTGCGCGGCGGGGCGGAGACCGACACCCTGACCGGCAACGCGCTCGACAACGTGCTCGAGGGCGGCGCCGAGGTGGACACCATCAAGGGGCTGGGCGGCGACGACGCGATCGACGGCGACGCCGACGCCGACATCATCGACTGCGGCGATGGCGACGGCGACATCCTGCTCGACAACACGGTCGACCTGGTCCTCGTCCCGGTCAACTGCGAGCTGTAGGCTCGAACCGCCGCCGGCGGGGCATCGCGCCCCGAGAGCCGAGCGGCGCTCCGATCTCCCCGAGGGGTGCCCAGCCGGGCGCCCCTCGCGGCTTTTTCGGGCCCTGCCGGCGGCGGCGCGCCTCGCTGTACACTCGGCCGATGTTCTGGCCAGCCGAGCGCGATCGCGACCAGCTCCGCGCCGAGGTGGCGCGCTTCGATCCGGACCTGCCCATCGAGCGCGCCTTCACCCCGCCCGGCTCCTGGTACGTCGACCGCCGCTTCCATGATCTCGACCGGCGCGCGGTGTTCGGGCGCAGCTGGCTGCCCGCCTGCCGGGCCGAGCTGGTCGCCGAACCCGGCGCCTACGCCAGCGGCTGCATCGCCGGGCTCCCGTGGGTGGTCGTGCGCGGCGACGACGGTGTCCTGCGCGGCTTCCACAACAGCTGCCGGCACAAGGGCCGCGAGGTGGTGATCGGCGCCGGCCGCGCCGACCAGGCGCTGGTGTGCGGCTACCACGCCTGGACCTACGCCCTCGACGGCCGCCTGCGCACCGCGCCGCGCATGGCCGGCGTCGAGGCGTTCGATCGACCGGCCATGTCGCTGGTCCCGCTCGCGGTCGAGGCGTGGGGGCCGTGGGTGTTCCTCCACGTCGATCCGGCCGCGCGGCCGCTCGCCCCCCGCTTGCCCGAGCTCGAGCGCCGCCTGGTCGCGCGCGGCTGGGACCGCTACCGCTACGTCGGCAGCGCCGAGTGGGTGGTCGAGGCCAACTGGAAGACCGTGGTCGACAACTACCTGGACGGCGGCTACCACGTCCCGCACATGCACCCGAGCCTGCGCGGCCAGATCGACATGGATCGCTACACCACCGACATCTTCGCCGACTACTCGATCCAGCACGCGCCGGCCGCGCCGGACCCGGACCCGGGACTCGCGGTCGACGCCCGCGCCCGGATCGGCGAGGGGGCGATCTACGCCTGGATCCACCCCTGCTTCATGATCAACGTCTACGGCCCGTGCATCGACACCAACGTGGTGGTGCCGCTCGGCCACGACCGCTGCCGCATCGAGTACGACTTCTTCTTCGCGATCGACCAGGGCGAGGCCGGCGAGCGCTTCGTGCGCGACAGCATGGCCCAGAGCGCGGTGACCCAGGCCGAGGACAAGGAGATCTGCGAATCGGTACAGATCGGCCTGCAGTCACCGTCGTACGACCACGGCCGCTACGCGCCCCGCCTCGAGATGGGCGAGCACCACTTCCACCGCCTGCTGTCGGCCGACTACCGCGACGCGCTCGGATCCTGAGCCGCCATCCGGCGGGACTCGCGCCGCTCGCGCCGCGCCGCCGCCTTGCCCCGGTCGCGGGCCAGGAAGCTGTACATGACCGGCACCACGAACAGGGTGAAGAAGGTGCCGATGGCCATGCCGCCGACGATCACCCATCCGATCTGGTTGCGCGCCTCGGCCCCGGCTCCGCTGGCGATGGCGAGCGGCAGCGAGCCGAGCACCATCGCGCCGGTGGTCATGAGGATCGGGCGCAGGCGCAGCGCCGCGCTGTCGATCACCGCCTGCAGCTTGGTCTCGCCCCGCTCCTGTAGCTGGTTGGCGAACTCGACGATCAGGATCCCGTGCTTGGCGATGAGGCCGACCAGGGTGACGATCCCGATCTGCGAGTAGATGTTCCAGCTCCCTCCGGTGAGCTTGAGGGCGAGGAACGCGCCGAACGCGGCCAGCGGCACCGCCAGGAGGATGACCAGCGGATCCACCCAGCTCTCGAACTGCGCGGCCAGGACCAGGAAGATGAAGGCGATGGCGAGCGCGAAGATGAGGGCGAAGTCGCTGGCCGACTCGCGGAACTCGCGGCTCTGCCCGGACAGGTCGTACTGGGCCTCGGGCGCCACTTCCTTCAGCGCCCCCTCCATCCAGGTCAGCGCCTCGCCCATCGAGTAGCCGGGGGCCAGCCCGGTGCTGATCGTCGCCGCGCGCAGCTTGTTGAAGTGGTTGAGCTCCTTGGCCGCGATGGTCTCCTTGACGTCGACCAGGTTGGACAGCTGCACCATCTGCCCGTCGCGCGCGCGCACGAAGATGTTGCTGAGATCGTCCGGGGTCCGCCGCTCGGCGTTCTCGACCTGCACGATCACGTCGTACTGCTCGGAGCCCCTCTTGAAGCGGGTCACGTTGCGCCCGCCCAGCAGCGTCTCCAGGGTGTGGCCGACCACCGCCACGTCGCTGCCGACCGACGCCACCTTGTCGCGGTTGAGGTCCACCTTGAGCTGCGGCTTGTCCAGCTTGAGGTCGCTGTCGGCGTTGGTCAGGCGCGGGTTCTGGGCGATCTTGGCCATCAGCTTCTTCACCGTGGCGCCCAGCTCCTCCCAGGTGCCCGTGCTCTGGACCACGAAGCTGACCGCCTGGCCGAACCCTCCTCCACCGCCGAGCGGCGGCGGGATGTTCGGGAACGCCAGCACCCCGGGGATCCCCATGAACTGGGGGAACAGCTGGCCGGTGATCTGCTGGGTCGACTTGTCGCGCTTGTCCCAGTCCCGCAGCATGACGAACCCGATGGTCTGGGTCACCGACGGGAAGCCGACGATCTGGAAGTAGCGCTCGACCTCCGGGATGCGGGAGAAGATGCCCTCGATCTGCTTGGCGTAGCGGTCGGTGTAGTCGATCGTCGAGCCCTCGGGCGCGAAGCCGATGCCCATGATGAAGCCCTGATCCTCCTGCGGGGCGAGCTCGCGCGGCAGGCCGATGAACAGGTACAGCGCGCCGCCCAGGATGGCGGCGGCCACCACCGCCACC
The DNA here is from genome assembly GCA_035489015.1 of Kofleriaceae bacterium. Lineage (GTDB taxonomy): Bacteria > Myxococcota_A > Polyangia > Haliangiales > Haliangiaceae > DATFRY01. The sequence continues at coordinate 90,816 of DATHKR010000273.1, forward strand.
ACCGCGCGCAGCCGCAGGCCGCGGGTCAGGACCGCGCGGTAGGCGCGATCGACCCAGCCGAGCACCCGCTCGCCGAGCAGGTAGAGCCGGTTGGGGTTGTTCTGGTGGCGGAGCAGGCGCGAGGCCATCATCGGCGACAGGGTCAGCGCGGTGAAGCCGGACACCAGCACCGAGCCGGCCAGGGTCAGCGCGAACTCGATGAACAGCTTGCCGGTGCGGCCGGTCGAGAACGCGAGCGGGACGTACACCGCGGCCAGGGTCAGGGTCATCGCGATGATGGCGAACCCGATCTCCTTCGAGCCCTTCAGGGCCGCGTCGAACGGCCGCATGCCCTCCTCGATGTGCCGGTAGATGTTCTCCAGCATCACGATCGCGTCGTCCACCACCAGGCCGATCGCCAGGACCATGGCCAGGAGGGTGAGCGTGTTGATCGTGAACCCGAACAGGTACATGAGGCCGAGCGCGCCGACCAGCGACACCGGGATGGTGACCAGCGGGATCAGGGTGGCGCGCATGCTGCGCAGGAACACGAAGATGACCAGGATGACCAGGCCGACCGCCTCGAGCACCGTCCAGTAGACCTCGTCGATCGACTTCTCGATGAAGATGGTCGTGTCGAACGCCATCTGGATCTTCATGCCCTCGGGCAGGGTGCTCTGGATCTGCGGCAGCATCGTCTTGACCGCCTGCGAGATGTCGAGCGGGTTGGCGATCGCCTGCTTGACCACCGCGAGCGGGACCGCGTTGACCCCGTTGAAGCGCGAGCGGAACCGCTCCTCCTGCGAGCCCAGCTCGACCCGGGCGACGTCCTTCAGCCGGACCAGCGAGCCGCTGACGTCGGCCAGGATGATCTCGCCGAACTGCTCCGGCGTCTTCAGATCCGTCTCCGACAGGACGGTGAACTCGCGGTTGCTGCTCTCGACGCGGCCGGCCGGGATCTCCACGTTCTGCGCGCGCAGCGCGTTCTCGACGTCGACCGGGGTCAGCCCGAAACCGGCCAGGCGCTGCGGCTGCAGCCACACCCGCATGGCGAAGGTGCTGGAGAAGACCTGGGCCTGGGCCACGCCGGGGATGGTCTGGATGCGGTCCTTGACCAGGCGCTCGGCGTAGTCGGCGATCTCGACCCGCGAGTGGCGGTCCGACGAGAAGGCCAGGTAGATGATCGGCTGGGCGTCGGCCTCCTGCTTCTGGATGACCGGCTCGTTGACCTCCTCGGGCAGGAAGTCGCGCGCCTGGCCGACGCGGTCGCGCACGTCGCTGGCCGCGCCGTCGGGATCGCGATCGAGCCGGAACCGGATGGTCACCTGGCTCGACTGCTCGCGGCTGACCGACTGCATGAACTCGATGCCCTCGATCCCGGACAGCGCCTCCTCGACCGGCTGGGTCACCTGCGACTCGACCACCTGCGCGTTGGCGCCCGGGTAGAAGGTGTTGACGGTGATGACCGGCGTGTCGACGTTCGGGATCTGCCTGACGGTCAGGCGCGTGAAACTGATGACCCCGATGAGCAGCACCACCAGGTTGATGACGGTGGCGAAGACGGGTCGGCGGATGGAGATGTCGGAGAGGATCATGCTCGCGTGGCCTCAGTTGCTTCGGGTGGCGCTTGCGGCCGGCTCGGCCGCGGCCTCCGCCGGCTTGGCCGCGCCCCCGGTCGGCCTGGGCGGCTTGGCCCCGCCTTCGGCCTCGGCGGCCGGCTTGGTTCCGGCTTCTGCTTCCGGCGGCTGCCCGGCTGCTGGTGGTTGCCCGGCTGCCGGTGGTTGCCCGGCGGGCGGCGGCTGGCCGGCCGGCGGCGCGTCCGCACCTCCTGGCGCGCCCGGCCCTCCCGGTCCACCTGCCGGCAACACCATGACCGGCATCCCGTCCGTCATCATCGGCTTGCCCTGCCCGGCCGTGATCACCTGATCCCCGGCGCTCAACCCCTCGAGGATCTCGAGCTTGCCGGGCAGCCGCTGGCCGGTCTTCACCTCCGTCCGCTTCGCCTTGCCGTCGATCACCCGGTAGACGAAGCGGGTCTCGCCCTGCTGGAGAAGGGCCTGCTCGGGGACCAGGATCGCCTTGGCGTCGCTGCCGGTGCCGAGGTTGACCCGCGCGAACAGGCCCGGGCGCAGCCGGTAGCCCGGGTTGGAGATGGTCGCGCGCAGCTTGGCGCTGCGGCTGTTGACGTCCATCATCGGGTCGACCGCCTCCAGCTGGCCGGCGAACTTCTCGCCGGGGAAGGCGTCCACGGTGATCTCGACCGTCTGGCCGACCTTCACCGTGCCGAGCTCGCGCTCGGGCAGGCTGAAGTCGACCTCCATCGGGTCGAGCCGCACCAGGTTGACCAGCGACTGCCCGGCGGTGACGAACGCGCCGACGCTGACCTCGCGCAGACCGACCACCCCGGCGAACGGCGCCACCAGGGTCAGCTTCTGCAGCTGGGCGCGGGCGCTCGCCACCCGCGCCTCGCTCACGCTCAGCTGGGCCTGGGTGTTCTCCAGCTCGGCGCGCGAGATGAGACTGCCGCCGGCCAGCTCGACCGCGCGGGTGCTGGACTGGCGCGCGTTGTCGAGGGTGGCCTGCGCCTCGCGCAGCGCCGCGCGCGGCACCGAGGAGTCCAGGCTGAACAGCGGCGCGCCGGCCTTGACCCGCTGGCCCTCGGTGAAGTGGATCTTCACCAGGCGGCCGGGCACCTCGGGGCGCATGACCACCGACTCGTCGGCGCGCAGGGTGCCCACCGTCGAGATGCCGCGCCCGAGCGGCTCGGCCTTCACGGTGACGGCCTCCACCGGGAGCTGCATCCCGCCGGGTGGACCACCGCCGCCGGCGGGGCCGCCGGCCGACTCTCCTCCGGTGCGGAAGTGGCGCCAGATCAGCGCGCCTCCGATGATGACGACGAACAGGACGATGACGGTTACGATGGCGCGCATGAGCGGTCTCCGGGCCCCCCAGGGCGGCCAGGGGCGTGAACTATAGCGGCATGCCTGCCCCGGCGCCCGTGACAGCGGGGTGTCGCACGGCCGGCCCACCCGGCCGGTGTGTCCGATGCATCCCCCGCGAGATCCCGTCCCGTCCGAGCCGCTGAAACCCGGCAAATCTGCACGAATCCGGGCCCGCTGCCAACCTCGGGTTAGCGCTGGTCAGAACATTTTTCCGGACCGCGCGGCTTGCCGTCACGCGTGGCGCGGCAACTCGACGCGAAACCGGGTCCCGCGCTCGGGATCCGACTCGACCTCGACCCGACCCTGATGGGCGCGAACGATCTGATCGACGATGTAGAGGCCGAGCCCGAGCCCGCGGGTGTGCGCGCCCGGCCGGTCGGCCCGCGCGAACGGATCGAACAGCCGCTCCATCACCTCGGCCGCGATCCCACCCCGGTTGGACACGTCGATGAACACGTGGTCGGCGTCGTCCCCGTCGAGCTCCACCGCGATCGGCCCGTCCGGGTCGCCGTGCACGCTCGCGTTGCGGGTCAGGTTGGTCAGCATCTGGAGGAGGCGGTCGGGATCCCAGGTGCCGTGCAGGTCGCCGTGCGCTCGCGTCTCCACCCGCGCGGCCGCGGCCGGCTCGAGCTCGCCGAGCGCCGTCCGGGTGATCTCGGCCAGGTCGCACGAGGCCGGCACGATCGGGATGCGCCCCTCGATGCGCGCCCGGGCGAACTCCAGGATGTGCTCGATGAGCCGGTTCATCCGGCGCGACGAGCTCTGGATCGCGCGCGCGCACCTCTCGACCAGCGCCCGGTCGGCCGGCTTGCCGGCCGCGGTGCCGGCCAGCATGTGGGCGCACACGTCGATGCTCTGCAGCGGGCTGCGCAGGTCGTGGCCGAGCACCGCGATGAACATGTCGGACAGGCGCAGCATCTGCTGCAGCTGCGACAGCTGCTGCGACAGGAGCCGGGTCTGCCGGTGGAGCTGCACGAACGTCTCCACCTTGCTGCGCAGGAGGCGGGCGTCGATCGGCTTGAACAGGTAGTCGACCGCGCCGGCCTCGTAGCCCTCGAACAGGCGCGAGGTCTCGCCGGTGTCGGCGGTGACGAAGATGATCGGGACGTGGCGGGTCCGCTCGGTCCCGCGCATGAGCTCGGCCAGCTCGAAGCCGTCCATGCCCGGCATGTGGACGTCGACCAGGGCGAGCGCGAAGTCGTGGACCAGGAGCGCCTCGAGCGCCTCGATGCCGGACCGGGCGGTGACGAGGGTGATCCCATCGCGCGGCAGGACCGCGCCGAGCGCGATCAGGTTCTCCTCGATGTCGTCGACGAGGAGGAGCTTGATGTCGGGCTCGCCGGTCATCGGGCCTCGCGAAGGGCGGAGGATAGCGCGAGCACGTCGGCCATGTCGGACGTGGTGAGGGACCGGGCGGACGGCGCCGCGGCCAGCGCCGCCTCCGGCATGAACGAGACCTGGGCCGAGTCCGGGGTCTGCACCCAGGCCAGCCCGCCGGCGCCGGTGATGGCGGCCAGGCCGGCGGCTCCGTCCCCGCTCGCGCCGGACAGGACGATGCCGAGCACGCGCGCGGCCCACTCCCACGCCGCGCTCTCGAACAGCGGATCGATCCCGGGCCGCGAGTAGTGGACCGGCTCGTCCACCGACAGCGCCACGGTCGCGCCGCGCTCGACCAGGAGGTGACAGTCGGACGGCGCAAAAAGGACCGTGCCCGGCGCGATCGCCTGCTTGTCGATCGCCTCGCTGACCGCCACCGCGCAGCGCGGCGCCATGATCTGCGGCACGCCGTTGGGCCGGTCGGCCGGCAGGTGGACCACGATCAGGACCGGCACCCGCAGCCCGACCGGCAGGGCCGGCAGCAGGCGCATCAGGCCGTCGAGGGAGCCGGCCGAGCCGCCGATCACGATCGCGTCGATCGGGTGGGCGGCCAGCTCGGCCAGGGCCGCGCGGACCGGCTCGCTCGTCGAAGCGCGGATCATCCGAGCCTCTGGTAGATGCGGAAGCGGCGCTCGACCATGTCGAAGTGGTCGCGGTGGGCGCTGAACAGCAGGCTCTCGTGCGGGCCGACCGCGAGGAAGCCGCGCCGCACCAGCGAGTCGGCGAACAGGCCGACCGCGCGATCCTGCAGCGGGCGATCGAAGTACATGAGCACGTTGCGGCAGGTGACCAGGTGGACCTCGGCGAACACCTGATCGGTGGCCAGGCTGTGGTCGGAGAACACCATGTTCTTGCGCAGCCGGCGGTCGAACTTGATCCCGCCGTAGGCCGCCATGTAGTACTCGGACAGCGAGCCCTTGCCGCCGGCGGCCTGGTACGAGCGGGAGAACGCGGCCGCGCGGGCACCGTCGAAGATCCCGGCCTCGGCGCTGCGCAGCGCGCTCGGATCGATGTCGGTGGCGTAGAAGATCGTCCGCTCGAACAGGCCCTCTTCGGACAGGAGGATGGCCAGCGAGTAGACCTCCTCGCCGCTGGCGCAGCCGGCCACCCACACCTTCAGCGACGGATAGGTGGCCAGCACCGGCACCACCATCTGGCGGAGCGCGGCGTAGAACCCGGGATCGCGGAACAGATCGCTCACCCGCACGGTCAGGAGCGAGAGCACCTCGCCGAACGCGCCCTCCTCGTGGAGGACCCTTTCTTGTAGAGCCGACAGGTTGGGGCAGCCGAGCATGACCAGCGCGCGCTGCAGGCGCCGGCGGACCGACACCCGCGCGTAGCTGCGGAAGTCGTGCTGGTAGCGGCGGAAGATCGCCTCGAGCAGGAGGTCGATCTCCAGGTCGATCGGGTCGGAGGTCAAGCCGACCTCGGCAGCCACACCCGGCACAGCGACAGCAGGCGCTGCACGTCGAGCGGCTTGGCCATGTAGTCGCTGGCGCCGGCCGCCAGGCAGCGCTCGTGGTCGTCGCGCATCGCCTTGGCGGTGAGCGCGATGATCGGCAGGTCGTGCAGCTCGGCGCGCTTGCGGATCTCGCGCATGGCGGTGAGCCCGTCCATCTCCGGCATCATGATGTCCATGAGGACCAGCTCCGGCAGCGGCGCGCGGGCCAGGCGATCGAGCGCCTCGCGCCCGTTGCGCGCGATCTCGACGGTGGCGCCGCGCGGCTCGAGGATGCTGGTCAGCGCGAAGATGTTGCGCACGTCGTCCTCGACCACCAGGATGCGCCGACCCTCGAACGCCTGCTCGCGCGAGCGAGCCTCGCGCAGCATCTTCTGCCGCTCCGGTGGCATTGTCGACTCGACCTGGTGGAGGAACAGAGTCACCTCGTCGAGCAGCCGCTCCGGAGAGCGTGCGCCCTTCACGATGATCGAGCGCGAGTAGCGGCGCAGGCGGTCCTCGTCGGCCCGGCTGAGGTCGCGGCCGGTGTGGACGATGACAGGCGGGAACGAGTAGTCCTCGTCGGTCGCCATGCGCTCGAGCAGGTCGAAGCCGGATCCATCGGGCAGCTTCAGGTCGAGCACCATGCAGTCGAAGGTGCTGCCGGCCAGCTCGGCGAGGGCGCCGGCCACGGTGCCGACCGGGACCAGCTCCACCCCCTCGCCGCCGAGCAGCGCGCAGGTGCTCTCGCGCAGGCGCTCGTCGTCCTCGACGATGAGGACGCGGCGCGCCTTCTTGCTCATCCGGTCCTCGATGCGCCCGAGCGCCTTGAAGATCTCGTCGCGCTCGACCGGCTTCAGCGCGTAGCCGACCGCGCCCAGCTCCATGGCGGTGCGGCTGAAGTCGTTGACCGAGACCACGTGGACCGGGATGTGGCGGGTGCGGCCGTCGCGCTTGAGCTGCTCGAGCACCGACAGCCCCGACCCGTCGGGCAGGCTGACGTCGAGCAGGATCCCGCACGGGCCGATCTCGCCGGCCAGCTTCAGCCCCTCGGCCGCGGTGCCGGCCAGGACGCAGTCGAAGTCGCGCTCGCGGACCAGGTCGTAGAGGATGCGCGCGAACGCCGGGTCGTCCTCGACCGCCAGGATGAGGCGGCCGGGCCGGCGGCGGTCGTCGCGGTCGTCGGGCAGGTAGGCGGCGGTGCGGGCGGGCGCGGCCCCGTTGCCGTCGGCGCGGCGCGAGCGCAGGGCGGCCGGCTCGCGGGCGGCCGGCTCGCGGAGATCGGGCCGGGGCGCGCCGCGCTGCGCGGCCGGCGGCACGCCCGGGATCACCAGCGAGAAGGTCGACCCACGCCCGAGCGCGCTCTCGAGCTCGATGTCGGCGCCGAGCAGCCGGGCCAGCTCGCGCGAGATCGACAGCCCCAGCCCGGTGCCGCCGTACTTCCGGCTGGTGGCGCCGTCGGCCTGGCGGAACGGGTCGAAGATGACCCGCTGCTGCTCGGGGGCCACGCCGATGCCGGTGTCGCGCACCGCGAAGCGGACCCCGTCGGCCGCCCGGCTGATGGCCAGGGTCACCGCGCCCTGGTGGGTGAACTTGAACGCGTTGGACAGGAGGTTGCGGAGGATCTGCTGCAGGAGGCGCCCGTCGGTCGCGACGGTCGGCGGCAGATCGGGCCCGACCTCCACCGAGAACACCAGGCTCCGCTGGCGAGCGACCGGCTCGAACACCGGCTCGAGCTGGGCGACCAGGCGGCGAGGAGCGACGTCCTCGATCTCGACGTCGACCCGGCCGGCCTCGATCTTCGACAGATCCAGGATGTCGTTGATGAGCGCGAGCAGGTCGTTGCCGGCCGAGTAGATCGTCTCGGCGTGGCGGATCTGATCCTCGGACAGGTTGCCGTCGCGGTTGTCGGCCAGGAGCCGGGCCAGGATGAGCGCGCTGTTGAGCGGGGTGCGCAGCTCGTGCGACATGTTGGCCAGGAACTCGGACTTGTGCTCGTTGGCCCGCTCGGCGGTGCGCCGGGCCCCCTCGACCTCGTCGCGCTGGCGCTTCAGCTCGGTCGCCTTCTCCTCGAGGATCGCGTTGACCTGCTCGAGCTCGGCCTGCTGCTCCTCGAGCTGCGTGCGTGACTCGCGCAGCGCGCTGCCCTGCCCCTCCAGCTCCTCGTTGGAGACACGCAGCTCCTCCTGCTGGGCCTGCAGCTCCTCGGCCTGGCGCTGGGTCTCGGCCAGGAGCTCGTGCAGGCGGCGGCGGTAGTCGGCGGTGCGCGCGGCGACCGCGATCGACTCGGCCACCCGCTCGGCCAGGGCGCGGTCGCGGTCCCCGAACCGACGGGACGAGCCGAGCGCGATGACCCCGACCGGATGACCATCGGCCCACAGCGGCGCGACCAGGAGCGCGCGCGAGGGCACCGCGCCGACCCCGCCATCGATGAGGAAGCCCTCCTCGGCCGCGCCGTCGACCGCGACCACGGCGCGCGAGCGCAGCGCCTCGCCGACGAGCCCCTCGCCCGGGGCATAGGTCTCTCTCACGCGCGTGCGATCGAGGGCCAGGCCGGCCAGCAGCACCGCCTGCCCGGTGGTGGCCAGGTAGAAGGCGCCGACCACGCCGTCGACCGCCTCGGCCAGCATGCGCAGGGCCCGCTCGCCGACCTGATCAGACACCAGCTCGCCCTGGACCGCCTCCAGGATCCCCGTCTGGGCCCGGCGCAGCCAGTCCTCGCGCTCGGAGGCCAGCCGCGCGGCGATGAGCTGGCGGACCAGGATCGCGACCGCGGCGATGACGGCGCTGCCCATCGCCCGGTTGGTGATCGCGACCGAGCGCGACATGCCGGGCGGGTCGGTGATCGCGGCGACCCCGATGAGGACGATGGCGGCGAGCGCGACCAGGAGCGGCGTCGACGGCGTGCGGACCTTCACCGACAGCGCCAGCGGGGTCACGTAGAACACCCAGACCGCGACCCCGAGCGGGGTCAGATAGTCCGCGACGAACGTCGCGGCGACCAGCGCCACGATCACGGCGTGGACGAGCGGCGGACTGCGGGTGTCGAGCGGGCGCATTGGCGCTGGGCCGGGGAATAGTACTCTCCTTCGCCGGCCCGCGAGCGGAACCCGGCGAGCCGAGGCGGGCGGGTGAGACTGGCAGTCTCGAATGGCGCTGAGCGAGATTGCCATTCTGCGATGAGCGGTCGGTCCGGGCTGGCGACGCGGCTCGCGGAATGGCCGGCGGCGGCTGACGCAGCCCGTCGATGGCTGGCAGCTCGATCGGCCCGGATCTGCCTCCACCGACGCAAAGCCTTCGCAGAATCTCCTTCAGCAATGCGGCGTCCGGCCCCCAGCGTGGTGGCTGATCTGTCTGTCGATGTCAGGACGTTCGATTTTTGATGACGAGGGTATCGATGCCGTGGGATTTGCCGAGGGCCGCTCGCGGATCGATCCGCGGCACCGGAGGTAGCAAGCCTGATGCGTGACAAAGTCTCCTTGTTGGTTATTCCGTTCCTGGTTCTGACCGCCGCCGGCTGTCAGGGCTCCGACGGTGATGGTGTGGATGCGGAGAAGAGCGCCGGCAAGGCAGCCAAGGAGAGCGCACCCGCTGTCCTCGGCGCCCCCCCGGCCAGCCGCGCGCCGCGCGTCGCCGGAGCCGATCTTCCCGAGGTGCCCGCGTACAGCGCGTACCTCGCCGAGCCAACCGCCGCTCCGGCGGCAGGCTCGCGAGCTGCCACCCGCGACGCCGACGTGGCCGCGGTCCAGGCCCACCTGACCCGCCAGGCCCCCGGCATGGTCGCCTCGGTCGACGCGCGCCGCCCGGTGCCGTCGTTCCTGTTCGCGGCGCGCAGCGCGGCCCGCAAGGCCGGACCGGCCGGCGCCCGCGCGCGCCAGCTGCGGCGCGCCGATCAGGCCGCCTTCTCGTACCTCGATCAGTATCGCGGGGCCTATCAGCTCGATCGCGCCGCGCTGGCCACCGCCGAGGTGGCCGCCGTCCACGACACCGGTCGCGGCGGCCGGATCGTGCAGCTCGGCCAGCGGATCGACGACCGCGAGGTCTTCGGCACCCGCATGAGCTTCCTGCTCGACAGCGACCTCGACCTGGTCGCGATCGGCGGCCACCTGCACGGACAGACCGCGGCGGCCTGGTCCGGCTCGGTCGACGGCCGCGCCGCCCTCGCCCGCGTCATCGCCGACGTGGTCGGCGGCGCCGTGGACGCGAGCGCGCTCGCCGTGGTCGCCGAGGACGGTGGTCGACACACCACCCGCTTCGCCGGCACCAGCAGCGCCCGGTTCCACCTGCCCCAGCCGGCCCTCGTGCGCGAGGTGTTCTACGCCCTGCCCAAGACCATGGTCCCGGCCTTCCAGGTCGCGGTCGAGGTCTCGGCGGCCGGTTCGCGCTCGAGCCGCGCGTACCAGTACGTCATCTCGTCGTCGGACGGGCGCATCCTCGAGCGCCAGAATCGTACCTTCTCCGAGGCGCGCGACTACAGCGTCTGGGCCGACAACGACGGCGAGCTCCGCCCCATCGATGGTCCGCAGGGCGACCTCACCCCGCACCCGACCGGCAACCCGAATGACCCGGTGCCGGTCGAGAACGTCGCGGCGCGCATCGTCGCCTCGATCGAGTCGCTGAGCGCGTCGGGCGACGCGTGGCTCCCGGACGGCGCCACCGACCTGCGCCCCGGCAACAACGTCTCGGCCTACGCCGACCACCGCGAGCCGGACGGCTTCGGCGCCGGCGACATCGTCGCGGCCCAGAACGCCCAGGGCGACTTCTCGTTCAACTACAACCCGGCGGCCGGCCCGGTCGACACGACCCCGAACGTCCGCACCGCCATCACCCAGCTGTTCTTCGTCAACAACTGGCTGCACGACTACTGGTACGACTCCGGCTTCGACGAGGCGAGCGGCAACGCTCAGCTGTCGAACCTGGGCCGCGGCGGTGAGGAAGGCGACCCGATCCTGGCCGAGGCGCAGGACACCCGCGGCGAGGTCGACCGCAACAACGCGAACATGAGCACGCCGCCGGACGGCCTGTCCCCGCGCATGCAGATGTACCTGTTCGACGGCCCGATCACCCCGATCGGCGAGACCTCGTTCGAGGTCACCGCGCCGGCCGACATCGCCGGGACCTACCCGGTCCAGGGCTCCTCGTTCGGCGTGGACGCCCTGGTCGACGCCAGCGCGCAGCTCCAGCTGGTCAATGACGGCGTGGTCGGCGATCCGGGCGGCACCGTCGATGACGGCTGCGAGCCCTTCGCGGTGACGGCCGGCCGCATCGCGGTGGTCCGCCGCGGCTTCTGTGGGTTCCTGCTCAAGGCGCAGCTGGCCGAGGCGGCGGGAGCCTCGGGCGTCCTGGTCATCAACACCAACGTGGAGGGCCCGGACGCGCTGCCGCCGATGGGCGGCGTGGACACCGAGATCCCGGTCGGGATCCCGGCGGTCGGCATCTCGTTCGCCAACGGCAACCTCATCGCCGATGCGATCGGCGGGGGCGCGGTGTCGGCCGACATGACGCGCGCCGGCCGCGATCGCGATATCGATCGCGACGGCACCATCGACAACGCGGTCGTGTCGCACGAGTGGGGTCACTACCTGCATCACCGCCTGACCCTGTGCGGCTCCGCCCAGTGCGGCGCGATGAGCGAGGGCTGGGGCGACTTCGTGGCGCTCCACACCCTGCTGCGCGACGGGGATGACCTCGACGCGACCTTCGGCCTGGCCGCGTGGGCGACCAACAACGCCTACTTCGGCATCCGCCGGGCGCCCTACTCGACCACCTTCGAGGTCAACCCGCTCACCTTCGGCATGATCGCCGACGACGCGGTGCTCCCGCCGCAGGTCCAGGTGTTCGGGCCGAACAGCGAGGTGCACAACGCCGGCGAGGTCTGGTCGTCGATGCTGTTCGAGGTGTACGTCGCCCTGCTCCAGGACCCGTCGTCGAAGTCGTTCGACGACGCGCGCCGCCGCATGAGCCAGTACCTGGTGGCCGGCATGAAGCTGGCGCCGCCCAACCCGACCTTCACCGAGCAGCGCGACGCCATCCTCGCCGCCATCGCGGCGGCCGGGAACGGCAACGACCTGCAGGTGGCGGCCGAGGCGTTCGCGCGGCGCGGCGCGGGCACCGGTGCGGTGTCGCCGACCGTGGACTCGTTCGACTTCCTCGGGACCGTGGAGAGCACCGTCGTCGCCGGCGATCTGGCGGTGACGGGCACCGAGGTCGCGATCGACGACGACTGCGACGCCGACACCAACTTCGACGGTGGTGAGAGCGGTCGCCTGGTGGTGACGGTGGTGAACGGCGGGCCGATCCCGCTCAGCGACTCGACCGTCACGGTGAGCGAGCCGCCCAAGGGCGTCACGTTCCCGGACGGCGCGACGGCCACCGTCGCGGCCCTGGGCGCTTACGAGTCGGTCGACGTGGAGCTCGCCATCCAGCTGGATGGCGCCGCCGCGGGGGTCCAGACCCTGTCGATCACCGTGACCGCGGCCAACGAGACCTCGTTCCACCCGACCGTGGACTCGGTGCTGGTGCAGCGGGTCAACTTCGACGACTCCGAGGCCACCTCCAGCGTGGACGACGTCGAGAGCAAGCTGACCCCGTGGACGTCGACCTCCGACCTGCCCGACGAGATCGTGTGGTCGCGCGCGTCCGACGGTGCCAGCATGGTGTGGCACGCCGACGACCCCGCGGTCCCGGCCCAGCAGGAGCTCATCTCCCCGGCCCTCGCCGTGGGTGACGAGCCGTTCGTGGTCACGTTCGACACCCGCTACAGCTTCGAGAACAGCGACGACGGCACCGGGACGATCGCGTTCTGGGACGGCGGCGTCATGGAGGTCTCCACCGACAACGGCGCCACCTGGGCCGACGTGGCCACCCTGCTCGACCCGGGCTACGGCGGTGAGATGTTCCTGGGCGCCGGCAACCCGCTGGGCGGTCGCCAGGGCTTCGTGGCCCAGAGCGAGGGTTTCCCGGAGCTGAGCCAGGTCTCGCTCGACTTCGGCACCCAGCTGGCCGGTCAGGAAGTGATGATCCGCTTCCTGGTCGGGTCGGACATCTCGACCGGCGACGCCGGCTGGGAGGTCGACAACCTCGCGTTCGCCGGAATCACCAACACGCCGTTCTCCCAGGTGATCGACGACGCGGGCAGCTGCGGGACCGGCACCGACGACGGCGCGGACGATGGCGCCGACGACGGTACCGACGACGGCAGCAATGACGGTGGCGGCAACGGCGATGACGACGACGGCTGCGGTTGCCGCAGCGCCGGCGCCAGCGGCCCGATTGGCCTGCTCCTGTACGCCGGCCTGGTGCTGCCGTTCGTGGTGCGTCGCCGCCGCCGGGCCGCGAAGTAACCAGCGAACGAACCTCGCACACGCTGCGATGACAAGGGCGCCCCTCGGGGCGCCCTTTTTCTTTGGCGTGGTCGGCCGTGACCTGCTACGCAGCCTTCACTCAAACCAACCCGGAGCGTCCCAGTGAAGAGTCTCCTCATCGCGGCCGCCCTCGCGGTCCTCGCCAGCTGCGGTTCGAGCCAGAGCGCTTCCAGCCAGGCGCCGGCGCCTGCCGCCGAGCCGCCCGCCACCGCCGTCCAGACCCCGCCGCCCGCGGCGCCCACCGGGCCGGAGATCGGCGCGTGGGGCTTCGATCAGAAGGGCATGGACACGACCGCGTCGCCCGGCGACAGCTTCTACCAGTACGCCAACGGCGCGTGGCTGAAGAACACGCCGCTGCCGCCCGACAAGTCCAACTACGGCATGTTCACGGTGCTGGCCGACCGCAGCGACGAGCGCACCCGGGGCATCGTGGAGGGGGCGAGCGGCGCGCCCGGCAGCGAGGAGCAGAAGGTCGGCGACTACTACCGCAGCTTCATGGACGAGGCCGCCATCGAGTCGCGCGGGGTCGCCCCGATCCAGCCGCGCCTCGACCAGATCGCCGCGATTCACGACACGGCCGGCGTGATCGCGCTGTTCGCCACCACCTCGCGCGAGCTCGGCAACAGCCCGTTCCAGACGATCGTCGGGCAGGACGAGCGCGAGCCGGACAAGCACATCGCCATCATCAGCCAGGGCGGGCTCGGGCTGCCGGATCGCGACATGTACGACGCCAAGGCGGCGCAGTTCGCCCCGCTGCGCGACGGCTACAAGAAGTACAGCGCGGCGGTGTTCACCCTGCTCGGCGCCAAGGACGCCGACAAGCGGGCGGCCGCGGTCTTCGCGCTCGAGGAGAAGATCGCCGCGGTCCACTGGACCCGGGTGCAGAACCGCGACTCGCAGAAGACCTACAACAAGCTCACCGTCGCCCAGCTGGCCCGGCGCGCGTCGGGCGTGGACTGGAAGCTCTGGCTCGACGCGGTGGGGCTGAAGGGCCAGACCGCGGTCAACGTGAACCAGCCGTCGGCCGTCATCGGCATCGCGAAGCTGGTGAAGCGCCAGCCGGTCGCGGTGTGGAAGGACTACCTGACGCTCCACGCCGTCACCGACGCGGCCCCGCTCCTGTCCAGGGCGTTCGTGGACGCCCACTTCGAGATGTACGGCAAGGTCCTGTCCGGCACCCCGCAGATCAAGGACCGCTGGAAGCGCGGCGTGGAGTTCACCGACGCGGCGCTCGGCGAGGCGGTCGGACGCATCTACGTGGCGAAGTACTTCACCCCGGAGACGAAGGCGTCCGCCGACGAGCTGGTCCACAACCTCCTGGTCGCCATGGGCCAGCGCCTCGACGGCCTGAGCTGGATGAGCCCGGAGACCAAGGCGCGGGCCAAGGAGAAGCTGGCCACCTACAACCCGAAGATCGGCTACCCCAAGAAGTGGCGCGACTACTCGAGCGTGCAGGTGACCGCCGGCGATCCGGTCGGCAACGCCCAGCGCGCGTCGACGTTCGAGTACAACCGCCGGCTCGCCAAGCTGGGCCAGCCGGTCGACCGCGACGAGTGGGGCATGCTGCCGATGACGGTGAATGCCTACTACAACCCGGTCCTCAACGAGATCGTCTTCCCGGCCGCGATCCTGCAGCCGCCGTTCTTCGACCCCAAGGCCGACCCGGCGGTCAACTACGGCGGCATCGGCGCGGTCATCGGCCACGAGATCAGCCACGGCTTCGACGACCAGGGCAGCCAGTACGACTCGACCGGCACGCTCAAGAACTGGTGGACCAAGCAGGACGAGGCCAAGTTCAAGGAGGCGACCGGCCGCCTGGTCGCTCAGTACAGCGCCTACTGCCCGTTCGCGGCGGGGGCGGACAAGCCGGCCCAGTGCGTGAAGGGCGAGCTGACCCTGGGCGAGAACATCGCCGACCTGGCCGGCCTGACCATCGCGTACAGCGCCTACCAGCTGTCGCTGGGCGGCAAGCCGGCCCCGGTCATCGACGGGCTGACCGGTGACCAGCGCTTCTTCCTCGGCTGGGCCCAGGTCTGGCGCCGCCTGTATCGCGATCAGGAGCTGGCCAACCGGCTCATCACCGACCCGCACAGCCCGTCGGAGTTCCGCGCCTCGGTCGTGCGCAACCTCGACCCCTGGTACGACGCATTCCAGATCAAGCCGGGCACCAAGCTCTTCCTCGAGCCGGCCCAGCGAGTGAAGATCTGGTGAGCCGCTAGGTCCCGCTCGCGCACGCGGCCGCGCGGGCGAGCAGCAGGGCTCGCTCGCGGTCGTTGCGGGCGAGCGACGCGGCGCGCTCGAACTCGATGCGCGCCTCGTCGAGCCGGCCGAGCCGGGCGAGCAGGTCGCCGCGCGCGCTGGGCAGGAGGTGATAGCCCTCGAGCTGTCGCTCCGAGGTCAGCGCGTCGACCAGGGCCAGGCCGGCGGCCGGCCCGTACGCCATCGAGACCGCGACCGCGCGGTTGAGCTCGACCACCGGCGACGGGGCGACCCGGCCCAGCTCCTGGTACAGCCCGGCGATGCGGACCCAGTCGGTCGCGGCCGGATCGCTCGCCCGGGCGTGGCAGGCCGAGATCGCCGCCTGCAGCGCGTACCGCCCGCTCGCCCCGCCCAGCGCCTCGGCGCGGGCCAGCCCGGCCAGCCCGCGCTGGATGAGCAGCGGATCCCAGCGGCTGCGGTCCTGGTCGAGCAGGAGGACCAGCTCGCCCGACGGGCCGGTGCGGGTGGCCAGCCGCGACGCGTGCAGCTCCATGAGCGCGGCCAGGCCGTGCACCTCCGGCTCCTCCGGCATGAGCCCGACCAGCACCCGGCCCAGGCGGAGCGCCTCCTCGCACAGGTCGAGGCGGACCAGGTCGTCGCCGGCGGCGGCCGAGTAGCCCTCGTTGAAGATGAGGTAGACCACCTCGAGCACCGACGAGAGCCGCGCGGCCAGCTCCTCGCGCCGCGGCACCGCGAACGGCACCTGCTTGTCGGCCAGGGTCCGCTTGGCCCGGACCAGCCGCTGCGCGATGGTCGGCTCCGCCACCAGGAAGGCGCGCGCGATCTCGTCGGTGGTGAGCCCGCCCAGGAGGCGCAGGGTCAGCGCCACCCGCGCGTCCGGCGACAGCACCGGGTGACATGCGACGAACACCAGCCGGAGCAGGTCATCGCCGACCTCGTCGTCGAGCGCCTCGTCGAGCTCGTCCCTTGCCATGGGCCGCGCGATCTCCAGCTGTCCGCCGATCTCCTCGTGCTTGCGGGCGACGAGCTTTCCCCGGCGGAGCTCGTTGAAGGCGCGGTTCTTGGCCGTCGTCATCAGCCAGGCGGCCGGGTTGTCCGGCACGCCAGCCGACGGCCAGCTCTCCAGCGCCGCGACCAGGGCGTCGTGGGCCAGCTCCTCGGCCACACCGACGTCGCGGACGATGCGGGCCAGGCTCGCGATGAGCCTGGCCGACTCGATCCGCCAGACCGCGTGGATGGCGCGGTGGGTGTCCGACCCGGTCACCCGGGGATGAGAGCACCTCCGCGCGGCCGGGGATAGCCAGGGGCCCGCGAACGGCCAGTTGCTAGTGCGGGGGCTCGTCGGTCGGTCCGAGGAGCTGGCGGATCTCGCCCACTCCGTCGCCGGCCACCGCCATGAACCGGCGCGCGATGTCGAGCGCTTCCTGGCGCGAGCTCACCTGGACGATCGCGTACCCGACGATCAGCTCCTTGGTCTCGGGGTACGGGCCGTCGGTGACGGTGAACTTGCCGCCGGTCTGCTTCACCTCGCCGCCGGTCGACAGCGGCATGATTCCGCCGGTGTCGAGCAGCACGCCCGACTTCGCCATCTCCTCCGAGAACTTCCCGAGCGCGGCGATCTTCTCCGGGCTGGGCGGTCCCCTGTCCTCGCCGTGGTAGGTCATCAAGAATCGCATGGTCTGTTCCTCCTCCTTCTCCTGCACGACACACCACCCGGCCGCGGATCGACAGCCGCCCGCGCTTTTTTCGGTCGAATCAGCCGAACCGCGCTCGGGCCGGCCCGGTTAGGGCCCGCGCATGAACAAGTCGGTCGATTCTCGCGGTCGAGCCGCCCGGATGGCAAGGAGCGGCGAGAACCGGCGCGGAACGTACTCGACGTACTTGAGCACCGGTCCGCAGCAAGAATCGATCGATGTTGCCCCGGCGAAGACCGGGGGAAGCGGAGCCGCGACGCCGCCAGCCGGGATGGATCGGCCGCGAGAACGAGTGACTTGTTCATGCGCGGGCCCTTAGCATCGGCGGGTGGAGACGGGCGCCGAGACAGCCATCCACGAGGCGCACGACCGCGGCGACCTCGGGGGAGCTGCCCGCCTCGCCCTCGAGCACTACCAGACCGAGCTCTACTCCTTCCTGTGCGCGCGGCTCGGCAGCGAGGCCGACGCCCACGAGATCTTCGCGCAGGTGACCGAGGACCTCTGGCGCGGCATCGCCGGGTTTCGCTGGGAGTGCTCCTTTCGCACCTGGCTCTACACCCTCACCCGCCACGCCGCGGTGCGCTTCGAGCGCTCCCCGGCCAACCAGGCGGCCCGCCGCCAGCCGCTGTCGCGCCTGCCCGACCCGGTCCACCAGGAGCGCAGCCGGACGCGGCCCTATCTCCGGACCGACCTCAAGGACCGGTTCGCGGCGCTGCGCGCGACGCTGACGCCGGACGAGCAGTCCCTCCTGGTGCTGCGAGTGGACCGCGACCTCAGCTGGGAGGAGGTCGCGCGCGTCCTGCACGACGGAGAGCTCACCCCGGTGACCTGCCGGCGCGAGGCGACCAACCTCCGCCAGCGCTTCCGCCAGCTGACCCGGCGGCTGCGCGAGCGCGCCAGCGCCGAGGGCCTGCTCGACGACTGACGCGTTCCTCAGTCGACGCGCGGCAGCACCATCGCCACCCATCGGTCCGGACAGGCGATCCCGCGCGCGCGCAGCTGGTCGGCGGCCGCCGCCCGTCGAGACTCCCCTCGCGCGCCTCCCTCGAGCTGACCGTGGCGAACCCGGCACGCCGCCGCGTCCAGGCTCATGCCGGCGCCGTCGAAGCGCAGCGCGGCCTCCTCGAGCAGGCGCGTGGCCAGGCCGACGCGGCCGCGGCGCAGCGCCAGGCAGGCGCGCAGGCTCGCGCTGACCGCGGTGGCGTACGGGAAGCGCAGACGGCCGACCGAGCGAGCCAGGCGCGCCGCCTCGCGCAGCTGACCCGCGCCGTCCGGGCCGGCCAGCAGCGCGGTGGCGAGCGAGCGCACGGTCAGGACGCGAAACCCGGCCACCGCGCGGAGCCGGACCTGCTGGATCTTCGGCCACGAGCGCCGCCAGGCGGCCACCGCGTCGCCCGGGCGCCCCAGGTACATGGCGACCGAGGCCTCGCTCTCGCTCCTCAGCAGCAGCGTGGCGCAGCGATCGTCGGCCCCGCCGCGCGCCACCAGCGCTCCGGCGGCCTCGGGATCGTCGGCGGCCAGGGCGAGCGGCGCCAGCACCCCCACGCACACGCCCTTCTCGGCCACCGGATCGCCGCGCTCGAGCGCGTCCCGCAGCAGCGCGTCGCCCAGCGGGCGCGCGGCGGCCAGATCGCCCAGGCGCACGTAGCTGTTGCCGGCCTGCAGGAGCGCCCAGCGGTGGTCGGTCGCCATCCCGACGCACTGCTCGGACAGGATCACCGCCGCCTGCTCGAGGAAGTGGGCCGCCCGCGCCCAGTTGCCGAACACGAAGTGGGTCCCTCCCCGCCTCATCACGACCTGGGCCAGCACCGCGGCGTCGCCCAGCCGGGTCGCGATCGCCTCGGCGGCGTCGAGGGTCCGGTCGACCGCCGGCGGTCGCGACGATCGATAGCCACAGTGGGCGTACACCGAGTGGATGAGGCCCATCGCGACCCGTCGCGGGTCGCCGGTGGCGAGCGCCGCGCGGCAGAAGCGGGCCCGGAGCGCCAGCGAGCGGGGCGGGTCGTGCGGGTAGAGCCCCTTGGCGGCCGACTCGAGCACGTCGAGCCGCAAGAGCCGAGCGCGCGGGATGGTCGCCGGATCTCGCTCGCGATGGCGATGGCCGCCCAGGTGCAGGCGCGCCAGGTGATAGGAGAGCTCGAGCCGGGCGCGGCCGCGGGTGGCCGGCAGCGACTCGCCCACGTCCGCGAGCGCGCGCTGGAGGGCGGCGAGGCCGGCCTCGACGTTGCCGACCACGAGCAGCTGCTCGGCGGCGCGGCGAGCCAGCTCGGTGACGCGGTCTCCGTCGGCGAGCGCGGCGGCCGCCAGGTAGGCCTCGCCGGACAGGACGTTGGAGCCGGCGTCGAGCAGCGCGTCGGCGAGCTTCTCGTGCAGCGCGGCGGCGCCCGGCCCGCCGGCCCCGCCCCGGTCGATGGCGAGCCGGTAGAGCGCCGCGGCCCGATCGAAGGCGAGCGACTGGACGGCCGCGTCGCCGGCCCGCGCCGCGTGGTGAGCCGCCAGCTCGCGCTGGCCGGCGGCGTCGTAGTGCCTCGCCAGCGTCTCCAGATCGATGTCCGCCCGGCGCTCCATGGTGCGCGCCAGCTCCAGGTGGCGCATGCGCTGGGCGTCGGGCGCGGCCCGCGCGAGGATCGCGTCCCGGATCCGGTCGTGGAACACGTCGATGGCGCCGCCGTGGCCGATCCGGACCAGCTGCTCGGCGCGAAGCGTGCGCACCGCATCCATCCCGTCGCCGTGGAGGCCGGCGGCCTCGAAGCACAGCCCGGACGGAAGCGGCTGCCCGGCGACCGCGACGGTCTCGAGCAGCGCGCGCGCGCCGACCGACAGGTGGACCACTCGCTGCCACAGGAACTCCATCAGCGTCGGCGGCGGCGCGGCGGTCGACGCCCCGACCACCTGCGCGCGGGCCAGCTCCGCGATGAACAGCGGGTGTCCCTCGCCCCGCTGCGCGATCAGCCGGGCGGTGTCGCCGGTCCGGTCGTCGATGAGGGAGGCGTGTGGCTCGGGGCCGAGCAGGCTGCGCGCCAGCCGCTCCGCGTCCGCCGGTCCCATCCGGCCGAGCGGGAGGTCGACCGCGGCGCCGCCGGCCAGGTCCAGCATCCGCAGGGTCTCGCGCAGCGTCGAGCTCTGCTCCACCTCGTCGCGATAGCTGAGCACCAGCAGCATCGCGGGCGGCTCGGGCGGGGCGACCAGCTGGGCCAGCAGCCGGGCGCTGTCGACGTCGCCCCACTGCAGATCGTCGATGACCACCACGAGCGCCTGCCGGTCGGCGACTCGCGCGACCAGCTCCTTCACCGCCGCGAACGCGCGCGAGCGGGCCTCGCGCGGGTCGCGGACCGACCCGTGGCGGCGGGGGACGTCGTGACCGGCGGGCAGCGCGTCGAAGACCGGGAACAGCCGGGTGACCAGGTGGAAGTCGCGAGGCATGAGCGCCGCGGCCTGGTGGCGCGGGAGGCCGCGGAGGTGGCGGACCAGCGCGTCGGCGACCCCATCGAACGCCTTGAACGGCACCGACTCGCGCTCGTGGCAGCGCGCGGCCAGGACGGCGACGCCCGGGTCGGCGACGAGATCGTCGACGAACCGGGCCAGCAGCGCCGACTTGCCGGCGCCCGGCTGTCCGTGAACGCGCACCTGCGCCGCCCGGCCCGCCCGCAGCGCGGCGCAGCTCGAGCGCAGGGTGTCCAGCTCGCTCGCGCGGCCCACGAACGCGCCGCCGTCGCGATCGCGGCCGGCCCGGACCGGCGGCGGCGCGCTGTCGCCCAGCGCGGCCAGGATCGCGGCGGCGTCGGGCCTGGCGGCCGGGTCGCGCTGGAGCAGCGCGAGGCACAGCCGGTCGAGGTCCTCGGGCACCGCGGCGTGACGCGAGGGCGGCGACGGCGCGCGCGACCAGGTCTCTGGCAGGCCGGCCGCGGCCGGGCGGTGGCACGAGGGCAGCACCCCGGCCAGCGCCTGGTAGAGCATGACCCCGACCGCGTACCAGTCGGCCGCGCCGTTCGACGGCAGGCCGGCGGCCTGCTCCGGCGCCATGTAGGCCGGGGTCCCCGCCGAGGCGGCGTCCTCGACGTCCAGCGCCCGGTCGCTGCCGGCCAGCCCGAAGTCGAGGATGACGACGCGGCCGTCGCGCTCGACCAGCACGTTGGACGGCTTGAGGTCGCGGTGGATGATGCCGGCCCGATGGAGCGCCGCCACGCCGGCCACCAGCTGGCGCAGCGACGATCGCAGGCGCGGCTCCGACGGGTCTCCGCCCCACCGGTTCCCGCACACGTGGTCGAGGAAGCCCACCCCGCGGACCAGGTCCATCGCGATGAACCAGCGCGCGCCGTCGGTGGACAGCTCGTGCAGCCCGACCAGGTTGGGATGCACCAGATCGGCCACCGAGCGGAACTCGCTCTTCAGGCGGCGAATGTTGGCCGCGAAGCCGCTGCGCAGCGGCTTCAGGGTCTTCAGCGCAAGCCGGCGGCCCATCTCGCGATCCTCGACCTCGTAGACCACCCCGAACCCGCCCTCGCCGAGGCAGCGGCAGACTCGATACCGCTCGCTGCCGGCGAACGGCGTGACCTCGGGGGTGCGCGCCAGCGCCTGGATCAGCGGGTCGTCCAGGTCGTCGTCCGGGCCGTCGCCGAGCTCGTGGGTGGACTCGTTCATCGATGGATGGAGACGCGAGCCCCCCGATGTGATCCTGGCCGAAGGGACACGCGCGGCCCGTGCCTTCAGCACCTTATCGCGGTGCGCCGGATGGCCGGCCGGGAATCACGGTCCAGGTGGATCACGCGGAGCGGCGAGCTTCTCTACCCATCATGAGCAGAAGCGCGGCGGTGGTCGGTCGCCGGATGGGTCCCTTCCTGGCGGTTCTCCTGGTGGTCGG
>DATHKR010000274.1:0-10690 GCA_035489015.1 Kofleriaceae bacterium
ACCCAGGTGTGGACCGCGCGCAACCGGTGGGAGGACCGCGACACGCCGGCGGCGCGGCGGGCCGGGCTGGCCTGGAGCGCGGACTCGGGGCTGACCTGGGACGAGAAGTACGCCGCCTGGATCCAGTCGATGGAGTCCACCGGCAGCGTCGACGGCGGCACCACGTTCCGCCTGACCACCCCGTGGGGCAAGTCGCTGCCGTCGCCGGCGCTCGAGTGCGCGGAGATGTCGATCTTCCTCCGCATCAGCTTCTCCGCCTGGTACGAGCTGCCGTTCTTCATGGAGGCGGTCGACTCGAGCGGCAAGCGGGTCTTCTTCGGCCACAACGGCGTGCGCACCTCGAGCGGCCGCTACGCCTCGACGCCGGAGTACGCGGTGCAGTACGCCGATCGCTCGGGCCAGCCGCCCGCCGACGTCGAGCGCGACTGGCCGCACGACGACGCGCTCCGGCGCAAGGCCCTCGCCGGCGGGGTGGACGAGCAGCCGATGCTGGGCGAGGGCGCCACGTTCGGCACCTACGCCGACGAGATCCACCTCAACAAGCGCGCCGGTCACTTCCTGCTCCTGGCCCTCAACTACCTCGGCTCGGCCAACGTGGCCGACTCGGCCAACACCTTCAACATCGTCCCCGAGGCGGTCCGCTCCGGCGACTCGCTGCTCGAGCGCTGGCAGCGGATCGGGATCGGCCACACGCTGGTGGTCAAGGAGGTGACCGCGCTGGGCGAGGGCAGCCTCGACGTGGCGCTGGTGTCCGGATCGATGCCGCGCCGGCAGGGCGTGTGGGAGTCGGGGATCCGCTCCAAGCAGTACTTCACCGACGAGCGCACCGGGGGCGAGGGCGAGAACAGCGACGGAGACGCCTACGCGGCGCTGGGCGGCGGTCTCAAGCGCTGGCGGGTGACCAAGAACGTCGACGGCTACTGGACCAACACCTGGATGCAGGCCGACGAGGCCCACTGGATCAACAGCACCGACCTCGCGCGGATCGCGGCCCGCCCGGACCGCTTCGCCCAGCTGCTCGGCCAGGTCTCGCCGGAGGTCGCCCGCGACGGGCTGCTCGGCGCGATCGAGGACGCCCGCCGGCACCTGCGCAGCTACCCGGCCTCGTGCGCGGCCCGCGAGCGGCGCGAGCGCAGCTTCGCCGACCTCTACGACCTCATGGAGCGCGAGTTCGCCACCGAGCGGGCCGAGGTGGACCGGCTGTACCGGATCGAGGAGGACTACCTCTACGCCGAGCTCGAGTACACCCGCTCGCGCACCTGCTGCTGGAACTCGAGCACGAGCGCGATGCACCAGATCGTGCTCGACCTGGCCGCGGCCGAGCGCGCCGAGGCGGACGACGCCGGCGAGTGCCGGACGCCGAGCGTGTTCATGAGCCAGGCGGACGGGTACGCGCGCTGGCAGCGGTTCGCCGAGCACAGCGGGCGCGGGGCGGCGTGGGTGGCGTGGAGCGAGGACGAGACCTGCCCGCAGCGCGACGCGGCGACCGACCTCGAGACGGCGCACGAGGGCAGCGACTACTGCTCGTGGCGCGACGCGTCGGGCGACCTGGACCCCTGATCGTCGGGCCCTGAGTCGCGAAATCGCGCGGGTCGACCGGCCGGAGCCGCCTGGCCCGGCCGGACCGGCAGACGGGCCTTCAGGGTCCGGATCCGGCGGATCGGGGAACAATCCGGCCGCGGGGCCCGTAATGCCTGTGTGCTCCACCGGGGAAGACGGGCAGCGCCGGCCTGGCGCGGCTCCATCGTGTATCTTCGGGGAACGAGATGAGGGCGCCCGGGCGAAGAGGCTCGAGCCGGCTGGCGGTCACGGCCGTGGCCGCGCTCCTCGCTGCGATGACCATCCGGTTGCGCGAGGCGCCGGCGACGGTGGCGGAGCAGCGCGCTCGCCTGCCCCCGGCCGCCGAGTGCGAGAGCGAGGTGGCCGGCAAGTGGAAGGCGCTGGTCTACTCGGAGGCCACCGCGTCCTGGTACGAGTACTTGATGGAGGTGCGCCACGTGGAGGGCAGCGCCACCGCCCTGACCGGCGTCATCTACGTCGATGCGTGGACCGGCGGCCCGACCGACCCGGAGCCGGGCCAGTGTCACGGCAACCGCCGCATGAAGGGCAAGCAAAAGGCGCGCGGGACCTTCACCGGCGGCGAGGTGGCCTTCGGCGGCCAGGACTTCGAGCTGCAGGAGATCCTGTGCGGTGACCGCAACGGCATCGGCTACAACCCGGACCAGTTCACCGGCCGCCTGGAGAAGGAGCGGCACGAGTTCCAGTCGGTCAACAACGACGGCGGCGCGGCGGTCAACGAGCCGTCGGTGTTCCGCCGGATCGGCTGCTTCGACGACGAGGCGCGGCAGAACCCGGACGTGAAGCCTCCGCCGTTCTTCCCCGCGCGCAGCGAGGGCGGCTGCTGACGCCGTGCGCGGACCGGCGCGGGTGAGAGCGTGGTGGCCGTGGGTGCGCCGCGCTCGTGATCTGTTCCCGCTGACCGCGGCCGGCATGCTCGCGGCGGCGGCCAGCCTGCTCGCCTATCTCCACTACGGGCGCGGGCGGCTCGACCACATCCTGCTCGCGGTCGGCGTCATCGGCGTCGGGCTGGTCGCGCTCGGGGCGGTGCTGGTGGTGGCGGCCGCGCTGGTGGTGTGGCGGGCGGCTCGCCGCGCGCCGGCCGGCGACCCGGTCCGGGCCGAGTGCGGTCACCTGACCGCGACCGGGTTTCGCCTGCCCAGCCTGCGCTGGCTGCCGTTCGTGCAGGTGCGCTGGTCGTGGGTGTCGCCGGCCGCGGAGGTGCAGGCGGTGCGCGACGGCCGCCACCTGCTCGAGCGGATCCGGCCGACCCTGCGCGACCACTTCTCGTCGGTGGAGCGGCGCATCGAGGTGGCCGAGGTGTTCGGCTTCGCGCGCGTCGCGTTCCGCGTGCGCAAGGCGACCGGCGGGCGGTTTGCCCCGTGGGTCGGCGCGCTGCAACAAGTTCAGGTCGCGCACGGGCTGTCGGGCGGCGACGACCGCAGCCACCCGGACGGATCGCCGACCGGCGACTTCTTCGACATGCGCCGCTACGGCGCCGGCGATCCGATCCGCTTCATCCTGTGGAAGGTGTTCGCCCGCACCCGCGACCTCCTGGTCCGCACCCCCGAGACCGCGATCGCGCCGGACAAGCGCACGCTCGCCTACCTGGTGGCCGGTGACGGCGACGAGCCGGCCGCCGGCGCGGCGCGGGTGGCGGTCGACACCGGCGCGCTCGGGACCCAGTGGGTGCTCGGCGCCGACGGCTGCGCCGAGGCAGCCAGCTCGCCGGGCGAGGCGCTCGAGGTGCTGACCCGGTCGGCGCGGGCCGAGCTGGACGACACCGGGGCGCTGGCCGCGTTCCTCAACCGGATGAAGCGCGGCCCGGTCTCGCGCGCGGTCGTGTTCGTGCCGGCCCGGCCGGGGCCGTGGATGCAGCGGGTGGCCGCCGCGGCGGCGGCGCGGCCCGGCCACCTGCCCCGCGTCGAGTTCATCGTCTGCACCGACGGGATCGGGCCGAGCTCGCGCCGGTCGCTGTGGGCCCGGGCCGCGGCGGCGTCGCCGTCCGGCAACGGAGCGGTGGCCGCGCGCCAGGAGGATCTGGTCGCGGTGGTCGATGCGCTGACCGCGACCGGCGCCAACGTGCTGGTGGTCGACCGGCCGGGCGGACGCGTGGTGCACGGGCGCAGCCTGCGCGGGGTCGCGTCGTGATCGAGCCGGTCGGGCCGGCGGCGGAGCCTTCGCGGGCCCGGACCTGGGCACGGATCGGGCGCGGCGCGCGCTATCCGGTGCGGGCGGCGGCGGTGGCGGTGGCGGCCGGGTGCGCCGCCGGGGCGGTGACCGGCCGGGCCGGGACGATCGCGGCAGTGCTGGGCGCGGCGCTGGGCGTTGTCGGCGGCGAGCTGATCGCGCGGCGACGGGCGCGGCTGTGGGCGATCGCGGTCGCCGCGCTGGCGCTGACCGGGGTCGGCTGGTGGCTGGCGATGGCGTCCACCCGCTACCAGGCGATGCCGGACCTGATCGGGCCGGCCAGCGCGCTGCAGCTGTCGGCGGTGCTCCGCTTCGGGGTGGCCGCGTTCGCGCTGGTGGCGGCCCTGCGCGCCGCGGGGCGGCGGATCGGCTGGCTCGCGATCGTCGAGCTGGTCGCCATGGTCGCCGCGTTCGCGGTGCCGTTCGCGGCCCACCGCGACGGCGTGCTGGTGCGGCCGCTCTGGCTCAGCGACTGGGCCTGGCACGAGGGGATCGATCCGTCGCTGGTGCTGCTGGCGATCGGCGCGGTGGTGGCCGGGGTGCTCGCGCTGCTGCTCATGCTCGAGTCGGAGCGGCGGGTGGGGCCGACCTCGTTCGTGGCGCTGCCCGGGCTGGCCGCGCTGCTGGCGCTGCTCATCCACATCGCGCCGCCGCCCCCGCCGCAGCCGGCCAACGAGCTGGGGCTGACCACCGACGGGCGCGGCGACCCGCCCCGCAACAGTGGCAAGACGGGCGATCGCAACGCCGGGTCGGGCGGCGATCCGTCGCAGCAGCAGGGTCAGCAGCAGCAGGGTCAGCAGCAGCAGGGTCAGCAGGGACAGCAGGGACAGGGCCAGCAGCAGGGACAGCAGCAGGGACAGGGACAGCAGCAGCAGGGACAGGGCCAGAAGCAGGGACAGCAGGGACAGCAGCAGCAGGGACAGGGCCAGCAGGGCCAGCAGCAGCAACAGCAGCAGCAGGGACAGGGCGGCACCCCACCGCCGGCCGAGAGCGACTGGAACGACCCGAGCCAGGGCGAGCAGTCGGCTCCGATGGCGGTCGTCCTGCTCGGCGACGACTACACCCCGGTCGAGCAGACCTATTACTTCCGCCAGGAGGCGTGGAGCGAGTACACCGGCACGCGCCTCATCGCGCCGCGCCAGCGCGACCGCGACGCCGACCTGCCCGGCGACCTGTCGAGCGGGACGCTGACGCCGCCCGCGCCGGCCGGCTCGCCCGGCAACGCGCTGGTCCACGCCGACGTCGCGCTCCTGGTCCAGCACCGGCGGCTCTTCTACCTGGGCGCGCCGGTCAAGTGGGAGCCGCTGTCCAACCCGGACCCGAGCCGCTTCGTGCGCGCCTACCGGTTCGAGACGGTGGTGTCGACCCGCGATCTGGATCAGCTGGTCGGCCGCGAGGCGGGCGCCGCCGACTGGACTCCCGAGGTGCGCGACTACTACCTGCGCGGGCCGACCGACCCGCGCTTCGCCGCGCTGGCCCGCGAGATCGTCGCGACCCTGCCCGAGGCGCGGCGCGACGACCCGTTCATGCGCGCCGCGGCGATCAAGCGCTACCTCGACGCCAGCACCACCTACTCGACCAAGCACCGCCACGCCGGCGTGGCCGACCCGACCGCCGACTTCCTGTTCGGCGACCGGATCGGATACTGCGTCCACTTCGCCCACGCCGCGGTCTACCTGTGGCGCGCCGCCGGCATCCCGGCCCGCATCGGGGTCGGCTACGCCGCGGCGGCCGACAACCGGCGCGGCTCGTCGATCCTCATCCGCGGCGGCGACGCCCACGCGTGGCCGGAGCTGTACCTGCGCGGGGTCGGCTGGACGGTGCTCGACATCGCGCCGGCCAACAACCTCGACCCGCCCGGCACGCCGCCCGACGACGACCTCCAGCTCCGCCTGGCCGAGCTGGCCCGCGGGGCCACGCCTGACCCGACCGTGACCGCGCCGCTCGCCCCCCGCGACGACGTCTCCTTCGCCGGTCCGATCGCGCTGGCCGCGGCGGCCTTCCTGGCCGCGGTCCTGTTCGCGCTGTACGCGGTCAAGCTGTGGCGTCGGCTGGTGCCGCGGTTCGCCGGGCCGGCCGTGCTGCCGCGGGTCGGCTACCGGTCGGCGCTCGACGTCCTGGCCGAGAGCGGGCGCTGGCGCGAGCGCGGCGAGACCCGAGAGAAGTTCGCCGGGCGGGTGGTCGACCGGGTGCCGGCCTTCCGCAAGGTCACCGAGCTGCACCTGGCCGCTCGCTTCGCCCCCCAGCCGGCGGAGGAGCAGAGCCGCACCGAGTGGCGCGAGCTGCTCGGCCAGGTCCGCCGCGAGGTATCCACCTCCGTGTCGCCGTGGCGCCGCATCGCCCGCGCCCTCAACCCGATCTCCTTCTTCGCAGCCCGGTAGCCCCCGAGGAGAACCTCCGATGGCCTTGCGCGACCCCTCCGATGACCTCAGCGACGGCGAGCCGATCCAGAGCAAGCACATCACCCACCAGCCGGCCCCGCGGATCGGCGACCTGGCCGGCGCCTACAGCGTCTACGCCCGGTTGCGCGACCGGCTGCGCGCCGCGGTGCGCGGGCGCGACGAGGTGATCGAGCTGGTGATCGTCGCGGTGCTGGCCGACGGCCACGTCCTGCTCGAGGACTTCCCCGGGTCGGGCAAGACCACCCTGGCCAAGGCGCTGGGCGACTCGATCGTCGACGACAAGCCGGACGACAACATCGTCTCCTTGCGCCGCATCCAGTTCACGCCGGACCTGCTTCCGTCCGACGTCACCGGCACGACGATCTTCGATCCGAACACCGGGCGCTTCTTCTTCCGGCCGGGGCCGCTGTTCGCCCACATCGTCCTGGCCGACGAGATCAACCGCACCACGCCCAAGGTGCAGTCGGCGCTGCTCGAGGCGATGGCGGAGAAGCAGACCACGGTCGATAACCGGACCCGCCGGCTCGACGACCTGTTCCTGGTCATCGCCACCCAGAACCCGCTCGACGTGGCCGGCACCTTCCCGCTGCCCAACGCCCAGCTCGACCGCTTCCTGTTCAAGATCCGCATGACCCACGTCTCCCAGGAGGCGGAGCTGGAGATCCTCCGCAACTACCTGGTGCTGCGCGCGGGGGCCGATCGCGACGACCTGGCCCGGGTCACCCGCACCGAGATCCTCGACGCGCGCCGGGTGATCGAGGGGCAGATCTTCATCCACCCGGCCATCCACCAGGCCCTGGTCGAGATCGCCCACGCCACCCGCACCCACGAGCGAATCCTGCAGGGGGTGTCGACCCGCTCGCTGGTGCTGGCCCTGGCCGCGCTGCAGGCGCGCGCGCTGACCTGCCAGCGCCACTACGTGATCGCCGAGGACATCGATCACATGGCCAACGAGATCTTCAGCCACCGGATCGAGATCGCGCCGGGCGCCGGCGACGCGACCTCGCTCATCAAGGAGTGCACCGCGGGGGCGCTCGAGCGCCTGGCCGCCGCCACCCTGGGGCGCGCGTGAGGCGCTGGGCCGCGCTCGGCCTCGCAGCTGGCCTGGTCCTGTCGGCCTCCGCGCTGGTGCGCGGCGGCCCCGGCGATCCCGGCGGCGGCGGCGGCGCGGCCAGCGACGACGGCGACGGTGTGTCGGCCGCGTGGCTGACCGGCGACGAGCGGGCCGCCATCACCCTGCTCGAGCAGGACAAGCCGATCGCCGCCCGCCGCGCCGCCGAGTCGGTGCTGGCGCGCGACGCCGACTCGATCGCCGGGCACTACGTGCTCGGCCGCGTCCTCCACGAGGCGGAGGGGTCGCTCGCCCGCGCCATCTACCACCTCGGCCACGCGCGCGAGCTGTACGAGCGGAAGTACCCGCCGTCGTCGCGACCGACCGGCTCGCCGTGGAAGTTCCACCGCGAGCTCCTGCTCTCGATCGCCGCCCTGGCCGGCGAGATGGGCGAGTACGACTACCAGCTCGCCATGCTCGAGTACCACGACGGGCTCTACCGGCCGGCTCGCCCGGGCGAGCGCGCCTGGCCGCTGATGAAGGTCGGCCGCATGGCCGAGGCGCTGGCCGCGGCCCAGCAGGCGCGCGAGATGAAGGACCCGGGCGAGCGCTCGCTCGGCCTCAACGCGCTGTGCGCGATCGGCCGGGCCGGCAACGACCGCGCCGCCGCCCGCACCGCCTGCGCCGCCGCCTACGACCACGCCTCGAAGACCGAGGGGAACCTGCCCGGGATCGACAACCAGTACCAGTCGACCCTGGCGGTGCACGCGTACAACGCCGCGCTGGCCGCGCGGGCCGCGTTCGCCCCCGACGACGCCGAGAAGATCGCGCTGGCCGGCACCCACCGGCTCGCCTTCACCCCGGCCAACCCGTGGCGGTTCCTGGTCGAGCTGTACATCGATCAGGGGCGCGGCGGCGACGCGGCCAACGCGCTGCGCGAGATGCAGCGCTGGCGCACCCGCCAGCCGCCCCAGCTGCGCGACCAGGATCGGGCCGAGTCGGACGCGGTGGTCGCGACCGTCCTGCTGCTGGCCGGGCGCACCGAGCCGGCGCTTGCCCTGATCGAGCGCGCCATCGACTTCCCCGACCGGCGCGGCCTCGCCTCCACCGAGGAGTGGCAGGCGCGCGCCGCTCACGTCCTCCTGCGCGGCGCCATCGCCCGCGCGCACGGCGAGCTGCTCGACGAGGCGGCCAGCGTGGGCGGGGGCGGCGGGGTGGTCGACGCCGCGCGCCGCCGGCTGCGCGGCTGGGCCGACGACGAGGTGGTGCGCGGCATGCTCGACGACGACGACCGGCTGGTCGACTCGCTCCGGCTGTTCGGCGAGCGCGGCGTCACCGGGGTGCCGGCCTGGCTGGTCGGCGATCTGGTCCGGGTGGCCGGCCCCGGGGTGATGGGCGCGGTCCTGCGCGAGGCGCGCGAGCGCGACAAGACCCCGGCGCTCGAGCCGTACTGGAAGTCGATCGAGGCCGAGGTCGAGCTGGCCCGCGGGAACGACGCCGAGTCGCGCGACCTGGCCCGCGCCGCGCTGGCCGCGCTGCCGCCGACCGAGGTGCTGGTCCGCGCACGCGCCGCCGCGGTCGGCGCGATGGCCGCGCACGAGCTCGACGACGACGCGCTCGAGCGCGAGCTCCTGACCTCGGCCTACCAGCTCGATCCCAGCGTCATCCGCCGGCTCGGCCTGTCGCTGCCGGTCACCGTGCAGGGGCGCGGCCCGGGCGCAGCCGAGGTGGTCGAGATGCTCGAGCGCTCGCCGCGGCTGCGCAGCGAGTCGGGCGGCTTCCGCATCGACGTCGACGCGTCGCCCGGCGCGATCCGCATCTGCCTGCGCTCGCCCGAGGGAAACGAGCTGCGCTGCGTGCCGGAGGAGCCGGGCGCGCCGCCGACCCCGCCGACGCCGACGCGGACCGGCGCCCGCGGCGAGGCCAAGCCGGAGCCGATGACGCCGGCCCGCGCGGTCGAGGAGTTCCACAAGCACGCGTTCGCCATGCCGCTCGGCCTGACCGGCGCCGACATGAGCTCGCTCGACGGATCGACCGGCGTGGCCGAGCAGGCGGTGCGCGAGCGAGTCGATCAGCTGCTCGGCGAGATCGCGAAGTAGCAGGCGGCGCGCCGCCGCGCCGCGCGCCTCACACGGCGTGGCTGGCGATGATGTGCAGCCCGCTCAGCTGGTAGGCGATGAGGCCGGCGTAGATCGCGCCGATCACCAGCAGGGCGGTCGCAGCCAGCGGGAGGTGGCGCAGTCGCCAGAGGAGCTGCACGCCGAGCGAGACCAGCGACAGCTTGACCAGGACGAACCACACGCCGCCCCAGGCCAGCGACACGTCCATGAGCGGATTCGCCTCGGAGGCGGCGCCCGACTGGACGGCCGTGAGGGTGAGCATCGCGTCGAGGAGGTTGAGGACGAGGATGCCGGCGGCGACCCAGAACAGAAACGGCTCCCGGGCCACGCGAACGGCTGCAACCTGCATGGGCTCACCTGTGTGCACCCTGCGTACCAGCGGGGTCCTGTACCCAACCGCGTGAGATCGAACGAACGGTGAGATGCAGGCCGGGGTCCGCATGCCCCGCCGGGGCGTCGACGGGACACCTCAGCCCCAACACGAAGACGATGGAAGTTCTCGCTGCGCGATCCGGACGGCTACCAGGTCATGATCAGCGCCGCGTGAGTCGTCGGCGACGGCTCACTGCTTCGCGGCCATGGCCTCGGCGATCCGGGTGGCGAAGTCGGTGACCTCCGCCGCGGTCCAGTGAGCCTCGGCCAGGCCCCATCGGCCGTCCACCGCGACCTTGACGCGCTCGCCCAGCGACGACGCATCGAACGCCGCCCCCTTCGCGGCGGCGCCCTCCAGGAAGCCCTTGGTCAT
The DNA here is from genome assembly GCA_035489015.1 of Kofleriaceae bacterium. Classification (GTDB taxonomy): domain Bacteria; phylum Myxococcota_A; class Polyangia; order Haliangiales; family Haliangiaceae; genus DATFRY01. The sequence continues at coordinate 10,066 of DATHKR010000274.1, forward strand.
GTCGTCGATGGCGCGACGCGTCTCGCTCTCGACGTTCTCGTTCGCGTCGTAGCGGACGGCGAAGCGCAGGCGCATCCCGTCGTCCGCCATGGCCTCGAAGGTCGAGGGACCCAGGTGATTCTGGCTCCGCTCCATCGCCATCCACATCGCGATGTCGAGACGGGACACGCGCGAGATGGCGTCCTTCAGCGCCGGGTTGGCCGGCCCGGCCGTTCGGGCCAGGTCCGCGCGCGGTCCGACGAGGACGCCGCCCTCCTGCCACCTCACCACCATCCGCTCCTCGCCCGCGGCGTCTCCCAGGACCAGGTCCCCGTCCTTGCTGGAGACGGAGAAGACGTTCACGGCCGCGGCGATCCCCTCGAGGCATTTCTGGACCTGCGCGCGCTCCAGCTGGCCTCGGAGGCGGAGGACGAGCTGGTCGGGCCTCTCGAGCTGGCGGAAGGCGAAGGTGACCGTCTCGACGCCCCCGAGGAGCTTGCGATCGCATGCCGGCGAGACCTGCGCGAGCTGATCGATCGCCTGATCCATCCGCGAGCCAGCGGCGAGGCGCATCAGGACCCGGAGATCGAGATGGAAGACGGCGGTCGCGTCCGCCGGCACGAAGCCGAGCGCGGCCGGGGCCGCC
>DATHKR010000275.1:0-2573 GCA_035489015.1 Kofleriaceae bacterium
GCAAACGTCGGCGAGTGCTCGAGCTGATACTCCCACTCGCGAGTCACCAGCGCCGACAGCGCGGCCGACGGGCTGGCCGGCCGCGACTCGACCACGCCCGACGAGATCAAGAGGACGAGCGCGCAGACCGCCGCCCGGGACGAGGAGTGCCGCATGCGAGGAGCATACGTCCCGGGCACGGTCGGCTCGCCAGCGGCGGGCCACTCTCGGCGGCGCGATCGGGACGAGGAGCGGGAGCGCGACCGGCGAGTGGAGAGGACGATGGCGACCGAGGCGCCGGCGGCATGCACGGTCGCGGCGGCGCGCCGCCGGGGCGTCTCGTGCAGGAGCTCGATCGCCACCAGAGCGGAGGGGCCGCGACCACGAGCTGCAGCCAGGGCGAACGTGAGGCCGTGGCGGGGAGGGCCAGAGGTCGTCGGGCGGACGGACACCACCCGGCTGAGCAGCAAGTAGAAGGAAACGTGGTCAATTCTCCTCTTCACCCGAGCCGAACCGTTTTTGAGGGGGCGAGATTGGTCGCCACCGCGCCCGGGTCCGATACTGCGCGGGTGAGACTCGATGGGACGCTCCTGCGGCTCGGCCTCGTCACAGTCATCTTCCTCGGCGGCTGCAAGGCCTACGACGCCCTCTACTGCGATGAGGACAGGAAATGCACGGATTCAACCCGTCCGTTCTGTGATCTGACCGGGGCCTATCCTGCGTCCGAAGGCATTGGCCGGACGTGTATCCCGTCTCCGTTCGACGCGGGCGCTGATATCGCCGACGCAGGCAGTGGCGACGCCTCCGCGCCACACGACGCCACCGGGGACGCATCGGTCGGGTGCAGGTGGGGCCGATTCTCGCGGCTCGCAAACGTCAACACGAGAGACAACGAGAGCGTCGGATCCCTCGATGCCGAAGGGTTGACGCTCTACATGGCGCGATACCGTGCGGACGGCCAGAGCGACATCTTCGTCGCGACGCGCTCGACCGCTGCGGAGGCCTTTGGTGTGCCTGTCGAGGTCGTCGAGCTCCGGGATGATGAGCTGCAGGAATATGGGCCCGACATCTCCGCCACCGACCTCGAGATCTTCTACGCATCCGGCCTCGGCCTCGGGCCGATCATGACGGCATCGCGCGAGACCCCCACTTCCACGTTCAGCACTCCTGTGTCGACCGACATGGGCGGACTTCACCCATCGCTGTCGGGTGACGGCTTGAGCATGTACATCGTGAGGAACGAAACCGTGGAACGGCGAACGCGATCGAAGGTCGGAGGGTCATGGAGCGCTCCGACCTCGATCCTGCCGGGGGATGGCTACCAATCGGCCGATGTCTCTCCCGACGAGCTCCGACTCCTCCTGACGAACGAGGACGACGACGCGCCCGTCCTCATCGCCGAGCGTGACTCTGTCGAGGACGACTTTCGCTCGCCCGTGCCGCTGGATGCCGACATCTTGCCTGGAGGCCCCTACTACCTCGAGGCGACGTGGAACGCAGATCAAACTCAGATGATCGTTGCGACACCTCAGTCGGGCTTTGGCCTCGATCTGTTCTACTCGACCTGTCAGTGATGCCGGCCGAACTCCTCGTCGGCGTTGCGCATCCTCGATGATTGGCGCGGGTGGGATCGTCCGCGCCCGATCAGCATCCGGGCTGGTCAGGGCACTCGGATACAGCCGCCGTTGATCGCCTGGTGAAACATGGCACCCGATGTCGCCGAAGCGCGCATGGAACGAGATCGGATGTCGCGATGGACAGACAAGGTGTTCCGACGGCGGCCGGGGATTATCATCAGATCCGGATCTGGAACACTCCCTGGACGACTCCGTCCGGCTGGGGAGCCGGCGCCCCGATTGCTCGCGAGGCTGGTCTGGCGCCGGACCAGCCCGGCGACGGTGCGGCGTGGACGGTTTTCAGAGTCGTCGTGCTTCCGGACGCGCTGGATCGGGGCCGGGCGCCGCTCCTGAGGCCGAGGACGCGGTCGGCGCGGATCCGAGCAGTGGGGTCGTCGCTGGCTGGGAGAGGGCCGGCATCGTCGTTGCTACTCGTCTGGCTCGCACGCGGACCCTTTCAGGAGGACTTCCCATGGCGATGCCGCATCTGGTCAGCATCTTGTTCGTCTCGGTCAGTCTGGCGACACCCGCGTGCGCCCTCGACGAGGGCGGCGACGAGGAGCCGGAGCTCGATGAGCTCGAGGCGGAGGTCGGCTCTCTGAGCCTGACGATGGGCACGTTCAGCTTCGACCTCAGCACCCATGACAGCGCCCACAAGATCTACCTCCACGGCGTCAACCAGGGCGATCACGTGGACATGATCGTGGGCAACTACACGGCGGGCGGGAACTCTCGCACTTACGACGTGGAGGCCTTCATCATCGGCGATTGCTTCGGCGGCGGCTCGGCCAGTCCGCCCGACCTCCTGCCCATGTTCTCCGAGCCGGTCCACCGGAACCTGGGTCCGGTAGCCGCTGTTGATCCCCAGATCGATACCGCTGCGGGCGGCGGACGCGCGCATGGCGAGGAACGCGCGCGCCGTGCGCATCTCGACCTCGGCCAGGCCAAGGGTCACGACCCGCAGCCTCACCGGCCGTC
>DATHKR010000276.1:0-5465 GCA_035489015.1 Kofleriaceae bacterium
AGCGAGCCGAAGCCGAGCGGCTCGTGAACCCGCACGCGCTTGCCGGCGATCAACCAGCGCGCCTCCTCGGCATCATGCTGGCACCGCGCGGCGGCGAGCCGGGTCAGCTCGCCGTGCACTCTCCTCCACGACTCCCCATCCATCCTCCGTCCATAGCACGGCGAAATTGGGCTCCACCGGTCGCGCCAGGCGCCGCAAACTCTCTCGTCGACACCGACGAAAATGCCCCGCCGCGAGATCGTCGACCAGCGCGCCGCTCGGCGCGTCTCACGCCACATCTGCTCGACCATCGCGGCGGCCGACTGAGCTCTGCCATCGAACCCGTCAAGAACAGAATGACGCGCCTGTCGTAGCACAGTGAAAATGTCACCCCTCGTCAGCACGGTGAAAATGTCGTTCGTCGTCGGTGTGATCGCATTCGCCGGCGAGCGGCCGACGGTTCCGGTGGTTCTGCTGTTGTCGCTCGCGCTTGATGAACCCCAACTCGGTACGAGACCCCCGCGCCGGCGTCTTGGGCCGCTCACCTTCGCACCAGGCAATGCACTCGCCGTCGTGGTGCACGCGGTAGTCGCCCGACAGCAGGTGCTTCACGATGACCGTCTTACCGGCGTAGCTCCGGACCGGTGCGCCTGCCGGACGCCGGATCTCGAGCACTCGGCCATCGACGCGGACTGTGTTGCTGAGACCTTCCTCACGTACTGGAGCGCGCAGAGCTCCAGCAGGAGCACATGGTCGGAAGGCGCGCTCCGCCAGGCCGGCTGCAACTCGGCAGCTGGCACGGCGAATAGCTCGTTGTACTGAGGTCGGTACGCGCGCAGCACCTGGTAGGCCAACGCGGACGACATTTTCACTTTGCTGTTGGTCGGACAGATCACTGACCTGCAACAGAACAGAAGTGGCCCGCTGTTCGCGGCGTGCGCCGACGGCTTCGTCGAGGAGGGCGTCGCGGAGCTGCGCGAGGAGACCCGCGAGCACTGGCGGGTCGCGCACGGCGGACGGCGCCGATGGCTACCTGGCCAGGACCTGCTCCCCGCCGCCCGCGCGCGCCTTGCCGACCCCGGCCTCGCCAAGCACGATGACGTAGCGGTGGCCGGCGCGGACCAGCACCGCGCGACAGGCATCGCGCAGCGGCTTCCCGCTCGAGCTCGCGCTCGCGCCCGACCCGCGTGGTGGCCCGCCTCGCCGCGTTCGCGTCGGCGCTGGACCCGCTCCTTGGGCCCGCACCCGGTAGATCCGCGCTGGAGGCGATCATCCTGCGCGCGATCTCGTTCCACCGTGACGACAGGTTCCAGACCGGGCGCGATCTGCAGACCGTGCTCGACCGGGTCCAGTTCGACATGGCCCGCCAGACCGGCGAGCCGTTCGGCTCCGGCGCGCTGGCCCGGTTCGTCGCCAGCGCTCTCGAGCCGGCCGACGGGCGCCCCGGGTCGCGCCGGTCGCGGCCCTGTCATCGGTCAGTAGCTGTCACCCCTCAACTGGTCAGTGATTCCGTCGCCCCCCTCCTCTGCAACCAGTGCTCCTTCTGCCGATGAATTCTCGGCCGCGCGAGTGGAGCGCGCGGTCCGCTGAAGCGGTCCATGGTCGGCGAGCCCTTTGCCCCGCCGCCCCACCCTACTCACCGCCCCGCCCCCGCCACCTCGGCATCCCGCCGAGCGCGCAGCATATGCTGCGCCGCAGCCGCCAAGAATCGCGCCCTGCCCTCCGCCAGGTCGACAATCGGCGGCGGATAATCCTCGCCCAGCCGCACGCCGGCGTCGCGCAGCACCACCGCCGGTGCGCTCCACGGCCGGTGCAAGAAGCGGTCGGGTAGCCTTGCCAGCTCGGGCAGCCAGCGGCGCACGTACGCTCCGTCGTGGTCGAATTTCTGGCCCTGGGTGACGGGGTTGAACACCCGGAAATAGGGCTGGGCGTCGTGGCCGCAGCCGGTCGCCCACTGCCAGTTGAAGTTGTTTTGCGCCCAGTCGCCGTCGGTGAGGTATTTCATGTAGTGCGCCTCGCCCCGCTGGTAGTGGATGCCGAGGTGCTTGGTGAGGAAGCCGGCCGCCGTCATGCGGGCTCGGTTGTGCACGTAGCCCTCGCCCAGGAGCTGGCGCGCGGCCGCGTCGACCACCGGGTAGCCGGTCTTGCCCTCGGTCCACGCGCGCCAGCCGGCCCGGTCGCGCCGCCACGGGAAGCCGACGAACTCGGGCCGGGCGGGCTGCTCGAGCAGCTCGGGTCGATCCCAGAGGGTGCTGTGGGCGAACTCTCGCCAGATCAGCTCGCGCTGGAACGGCCTGGCGGCGGCGGCGCCCAGCGCGCGCTCGACCTCGGTCCACGCGGTGCGCGCCGACAGCGTGCCGAACTTGAGGTCGACCGACAGCCGGCTGGTCCCGTCGCGGTCGAGGCGGTCGCGCACCTGGTCGTACTCGCCGGCCGGCCCGTCCAGGAAGCGGCGCAGTCGCTCGCGCGCGGCTGCCTCGCCCCCGTCGAGCACGAGCGGGTTGGGCGCGATGCCGAGCTCCTCGCACGACGGGATCGCCGAGGTCTGCGCGGTCACGTCGTCCGGCACCGGCGGCAGGCTGCGCGGCGCCGGCAGCGGCTCGCCGATCGCGGCCTCGGCGGCAAAGGCGCGCGCGAAGTGCGAGTAGACCGTGAACGGCAAGCCCGCCCGGTTGCGCAGCGTCCCGGGCGGGATCAGGGTCTCGCCCTCGTACAGGTCGAACGGCACCTCGAGCGCCGCGCACACCCGCGCGTCGCGCTCGCGCCCGAACGGCTCCACCCACCGGTGCGCGACCACGCGGTCGACTCGCCAGCGCCGGGCCAGGCGCGGCACCACCTCGACGCAGTGGCCGGCCACGATCAGGAGGCGCGAGCCGCGGTCGGCCAGGTTCGCCGCCAGCGCGCGCAGCGACGCGAGCAGGAACTGCATGCGGTGAGGCATCTCGACCGCGCGCGCCGGCGAGAAGAAGTACGGGTCGAGGACGAAGAGCGGGACCACCTCGCCGGCAGCTGCAGCCTCGCGGAGCGGCGCGTGGTCGCCGATCCGCAGGTCCTTGCCGCGGTACCAGACGAGCGTCCTCACCGGCCGATACCTCCGGGGTCAGGGTCGGGCTCCAGAGAAATATGCTGGCCTGCGCATGCGAATTCAAGCGGCGAAGAAGGCGGTCCGCCAAACTCGTGGGAGGTGGAGGTCGAACACGCACAGGCGTCGAGGCCGCGCGTCGGGGTCAGCGCGTGCCTCGTCGGGCGCGAGGTCCGCTACGACGGCGGCCACAAGCGGAGCGCGTTCCTGGTCGACGTCCTGGCCCCGTTCGTCGAGCTGGTGCCGGTCTGCCCCGAGGTCGAATCCGGGATGCCGGTCCCGCGCGAGGCGATCCGGCTGGTCGGCGACGGCGCGCGTGCTCGATTGATCGGCGTTCGCACCCACACCGACCACACCGACGCGATGGAGCGGTGGACCGCCGCGCGGCTCGACGAGCTGGCCTGCCTCGACCTCGATGGCTACGTCCTCAAGAAGGACTCACCCAGCTGCGGCCTCGAGCGAGTGCGGTTGTATGCATCGGACGAGCCGGGAGCGTCGGCCACCCGCGCCGGCGCCGGCCTGTTCGCCGCGGCGCTCGGCGCCCGCCTCCCCACCCTGCCACTGTGCGAGGAGGGCTGGCTGTCCGACGCCGCGCTGCGCGAGGCGTTCCTCGACCGCCTGTTCACCCACCACCGGCTGCGCCTCCAGATGCTGGCCGGGCCGACCCGCGCCGCCCTCATCGCCTTCCACGCCAGCCACAAGTTCCTCTACATGGCCCACAGCCCGGTCGGCTACCGCCGCCTCGGCCGCCTGGTCGCCCAGGTCGCCGAGGGTTCGATCGCCGACGCGGTCCAGGCCTACACCGCCGAGGCGATGGCGGCGCTGGCGGTGCGCGCCACCCCCGGCAAGCACGCCAACGTGCTGCAGCACATCCTCGGCTACTTCAAGGACGAGCTCAGCGCGCCGGACAAGCGCGAGGTCCTCGACCTCATCGGCGAGCTCCGCGCCGGAGTGAACGGCCTGGCCGTGCCGCTCGCGCTCCTCGCCCATCACCTGCGCCGCAGCGGCCAGGACGGCTGGCTGGCCCAGCAGGTCTACTTCGAGCCCTACCCCCGCGCGATCGGACGCCGCCCGGCCGGTGCATAGATCGGGCTGCTCTTTTGGTTCCCAACCCAACCCCAACCCCCAGGCCCCCACGGGGCGAGCTGAGATGACCGCTCCGCCCTGACGACCTAGCGAAGAGCGCGCGCGCTCGGCAGCTCGCTCGGCGACGAGCGACGCGCCGCGGCGCGGCACACCCCGGCCAGGATCAGCTGGCCGATCACGGCGACGATGGCGGCGCGCGGGGCGCCGATGCCCCAGAGGATGAGGAGCGGGGCTCCCGCCGCGGCGGTCAGGTCGAAGACCGAGAGCAGTCGCAGGATGCGCGAGCCGGTCGCGCTCGGATCCCGCCAGTGCACCGCGGTCACGAACAGGCTCAGGATGGTGAGCACGCCGTAGACCGTGATCGTCCACAGGAGGAGCGCGGAGAACCCGATGGTCGGGGGCGGGCAGACCATCTCGCCGCGGCACTGATCCATCGCCCGAGCTTACCGTATCCGCGCCGCGCCACCGCTCACCGACGGTGACCGGTTGCCGCGGTTTGCCGGTGGCGCGCTGGATGCGATTCGGGCCAGGGGCGACCGGAGAGACCGGTGGGCGGCATCGAATGTCGGAGGCGCGGAAATCGATGGGGCGAGCCGCGCGTTCCAGGAGAAGACATGACCGCGATGCTCGTGATCTCGGGATTCGCGCTCTTCATGGGAGCGCTGGTGACGTGGGTCTCCGCGCGGGGGCAAGGCTGGCGGTGGGGCTGGCGCCCGGTGCAGCTGGCCGCCGCCGATGAGGGGGTCTACCGCAGCGCGCCGGTCACCGTGCGCGCGCCGCGCCGGATGCCGACCGTGTGCGGCGTGGCGGCGGTGACCAGCGTCGCGTGGGGGACCCTGACCGTGTTCGTGTTCGCGCCTGCCGGCGTGGTCGGCTGCCTGGTCGTGGCGCCGCAGGCCAGCGTCGGCGTGCTCGGCGTGGTCGGCCTGATCGGGATATCGGCGGTCACCCTGCACGGCTTCTACCTCGGGGTGCTCCTCATCGGGCTGGTCAAGCCGATCACCGTGCGCGCCAGCGGCGCCGGCGAGCGCCTCGGCCGCGCGGCCGGCGCGTCGTTCGCCCATCACGGCGCGGTGGTGCTCTCCTTCGCCTGCCTGTCCGCCGCCGACCACGAGGTGGTGTGGGTGGGAATGGCCGCGGTGCCGTGCGCGATCGGAGCGCTGCAGGCGTGCCTCCTCCTGGCCGCGCGCGCCGCCCACGTCCGGCTCGATCGCGAGGACGCAGCGCGCGGCGATCTCGCCGCCGCCTGATCCGCACCGCCTGATCGCCGCCGCGATCCCTCGCCATCCGGATCAACGCGAGCGGGCGCCGGGTTACG
>DATHKR010000277.1:0-21636 GCA_035489015.1 Kofleriaceae bacterium
TCCGTGCACGGTCGAGCTCATGAGCCGGATGCTCCCACTCGCACTCGCACTCGCGGTCGTCTCCCTCACCGGCGCCGCGTGCGCCCGGTACGCCACCCTCGAGCCGGCCCGGGTCGCGAGCCTCGGGCTGCGACTCGGAGATCCCGGAGGGACGGTGTGCGTCAACGACGGCCGCGCTCGCGTCGTGGCCGAGGTGGTCTACCGGGACGGCAAGCGGGTCGAGACCTGGAACGGCGAGGGCAGCCGCCGCGGCAAGCTGCGACTCCACGACCTCACCATCCTCGCGGATCCGGTCGGGATCGACGAGGTGGGCCGGATGGCGTTTCCACCGGATCCGAAGCGCTGGCTCGATCGGCCGCTGATCATTCAGGCGCGGGTGCCGGATCGCCCGATCGCGATCGGGCTCACCGTGACCCCGCGCTACGACTGCGGCGGCGTCGGTGACTACAGCGGAGCGGTCGGTCGAGCCGGAGGCACCGGCGAGGACGGCGGGCCTGGCGCGCCCGGTCCGTCGGTCCGGGTCGCGCTGGCGTGGATCGACACGGTGCTGAACGGACGGCTGCTGCTGGTGCGGGTGACCCGCGGCGACGAGCCGCCGCGCTATCACCTGGTCGACACGCGCGCGGCCGCGGCGCGCTTCGAGGTCTCGGCGGCGGGCGGCGCGGGCGGCGCGGGCGGCGCGGGCTCGTCGGGATGGGGCGGCTCCGACGGGACCGACGGCTCGTCCGGTTTCGACGGCGGGACCTGCCAGGACGGAAGCAGCGGCGGCGCGGGCGGCAACGGATCGGACGGCCAGAACGGCGACGACGGTGCCGACGGCGGCGACGGCGGCGACGGCGGGACGATCGTGGTCGAGGCTGCGCCCGGCGATGCCGACCTGGTCCGCCTGATCGGCTATCGCACCGGCGGCGGCCCCGCCGGCGCGGCCGGAGGGGGCGGATCGGGCGGCTCCGGCGGCGACGGCGGCGACGGCGGATCCGGTGGCCGGGCCGGCTCGACCACGGACGAGGACGGCGACAGCTGCCACACCTCCGACGGCACCGATGGCACCGACGGCACCGACGGCTCCGACGGCTGGCCGGGCCACGACGGTCGACCCGGTCGGCCCGGGCCGAACGGAACCGTCCTCTTCCACCCGCTCGACCCGTCCTCGGCGTGGACCCGCGAGATCGCCGCCGGCATGCGGATCGTGACCGGGCCGGCCGGGCCGAGCTGACCGAGCGCTAACCGAGCACGGCCTTGCGGCGAGCCCGACTGTCCGCCGGCCACACCTTGCTGCTGTCGTAGTACTCCGGGACGACGAGGGCCTCCGGCGGCAGGACGACCCAGGGCTGCCTCGAGCTGGTGAAGATGTGGATGTCGGGCGGGAAGCGGTCCGGGTCGTCGAGGGTCCCGACCCGGACGAAGCGGAGCTTGTCGCCGGCGCCGGCGTAGTTGCTCCACAGCGCGACATGGCAGGCGGGGCAGCGGGTGATCGTCTGGCCCTTGCCGCTGTTCGACGGGGTCCAGACCGGATCTGGCTGGCCGGCGAGGAGGACGACCCGATCGGCCTCGATGAGCGCGTTGAGGACGAAGGCGGAGCCGGTCTCGCGCTGGCACCAGCGGCAGTGGCAGCAGTGGACGAACATCGGGGCGCTGGCCATCCGGTAGCGGGTCGCGCGGCAGGTGCAGCCGCCGTCGAAGGTCGGTCGGTTCGCCTCGCTCATCGGCCGATTGTTTCTCCGCCGGCGCGTGCGGCGCAACCAGCCGGGATCGCTGGGTCCGAAAAAAACCGGGCGATCGACGCGGCGATGTCGATCCGGCTGGCCGTCGATCGTCGCGATGGTAGAGGCCAGGACGGACCGGCGACTCGCCGGGCGCGCGGCCGGCCCCCTCACCAGGAGAAGACCATGCGATTCATGATGCTGATGATCCCGAAGGGATACGAGAACGCCGAGCCGGGCACGATGCCGAAGGCCGACGCGGTGAGCGCGATGATGAAGTACAACGAGTCGCTCCAGAAGGCCGGCGTCCTGCTCGCGCTCGACGGCCTCCACCCGCCGTCGATGGGCGCGCGGGTCAGCTTTCCCGGCGGCAAGCCCAAGGTGACCGACGGGCCGTTCGCCGAGGCCAAGGAGGTGCTGGGCGGCTACTGGATGATCCAGGTGAAGTCGCGCGAGGAGGCGATCGAGTGGGCGTCGCGCTGCCCGGGCGGCGAGAACGAGGTGATCGAGGTCCGTCAGGTGCAGGAGATGGCGGACTTCCCGGCCGACGTGCAGAAGGCCGCGGCGGGTCTCCCCGACCTGCAGGAGAAGACCGGCCAGCGCCGCGAATGACGCGCGAGCCGGCCTGACGCCGGTGTCGCGGTCGCGGCCGGCGGGCGGTTTCGCCGCGCGACAAGGAGCCGAGATCGCTGCCCGGCGCCGTGGCTCGCGACTTGAAATATCCCGTCCCCATGCAGCTTCCATCGGGGCGATTCACGATGCTCGGGGCGATCGCGGCGCTGGCCGCCGGGTGCACCGGCCTCTCGCTGGACGAGAACGGGAACGGACAGGACACGTGGGTCGATCCCGACGTGGGCGTGGGCGAGCACGGCATGGGGGCGATCGCGGTCGAGCGCGACGAGGATCAGCTCTGGGTGGTCCACGAGGAGGAGCGCGACGGGCTGCGGGTGAGCCACCTGACCGCGATCGACGCCGCGACCGGCGTTGTCCACGAGGTGATGGACGTGACCGGCACCGAGGACCGGCGCGTGGTGTTCCCGGCCGACGACCGGATGCTGCTCCTGGCCCAGGAGGACGGTGAGGAGCACCTGGTCCTGTTCGACACCGACCGGCGCGAGCCGATCGCGTCACGCCTGGCCCCGACCTGGTACTGGGGCACGCGCCGCTCGCCGTCGGGCCGGTTCCTGGCGGTGGCGGACAACGACGCCGAGGGCGCGCCGATCCACATCATCGATCTGGCGACGCTCGAGACCCGGGTGCTGCCTCAGGATACCGACGCGCTCGAGGGCATGTGGTACCAGGGCGAGGACGTGCTCCTGACCGTCGGAGTGACCGATCCGTTCGACGAGTCGCCGGCGGCGCGGATCCGGCGCTACGACCTGCGCGGGATGGACGGCGGCGATGCGCTGCCCGACCCGGACCTCGATCTGGCGCTGCCCGGCGTCGACTGGGACGGGCTGTTCTCGTTCACCTGGATCACGGTGTCGCCCGACGATCGCTGGGCGGCGTTCCCGCTGCGCAAGGGCGACGAGCACCGCCTGTTCGTCCTCGACCTCGAGTCCGGCGAGCTGGCCAGCATGCTCGGCCGCGGCCCGGTCGGCTTCACCCCGGATGCCCGACGCCTGGTCAGCTACGACTACCTCGACGACGGCGACGAGGACAGCGACGAAGACAGCGACGACCAGGTCTTGCTGCGGCTGATCGATCCGGTCACCCACGCCGCGGAGGACGTGCCGATCGAGATCGCCCTGCCCAGCTTCTTCGTCGGCCACGAGCGCAACGACGTGGTGGTGACCTCGGCGATCGGCGGAGAGGACCCGGTCCTCCACTACCGGGTGGACGACGGGACGATGACCGAGGTGCGCGGCGCGGCCAGCGCCGACCTGACCGACTTCGTGGCCCCGCCCGGGCGCGACGAGCTCTGGCTGGCGAGCGCGGGCGCGCTCCTGCGGGTCGACCTCGCGGCCGATGCGCTCGAGGACCAGGATCTGCCGTTCGAGCTGGCCAGCGTCAACGTCCGCCCGGTCGCCGGCGAGCTGGCCCTGGGGGAGAGCGAGGCGCGGGTGTGGCGATTCGATCTCGCCGACCGCGCGCTGGTCGGCGACGCGATCGCGCTGCCCAGCCCGTTCGAGCGCGACGCGCAGCACGGGCTGCCGACCGCGCGGCGGGCCGGTCGGCGCGCTGCCGTCGCTCACGCCGTCGCTCACCGGGCCGCGCAGTCGGCGTTCGACCCGGCGTTCCGGCGCGAGCAGGCGCGGTCGGCCGCGCGTTAGGGCTCAGAGCTGGGCCTGGATCTCGTCGGCGGACATCACGCGGGCGAAGCCCTTGCGGAGGACCATGAGCTCGGCCTCCTGCAGGTCGGGATCGTCGGTGGAGGTGACGTCGCTGCCGAACACGACCTTGAAGCCGCGCTCGTACGCCTGGCGCGCGGTCGTGCCGCAGCAGTAGTTGGTCAGCGTGCCGCAGATGATGACGGTGTCGCGGGCGAGGTTGCGCAGGATGGTGGCCAGCGGCGTGTCGTAGAACGCGCCGTAGGACGGCTTGTGGATCACGATCTCGTCCGGGCGCGGGGCGAGGTCCTGCCAGATCCGCCCCTCGGTGAACACCTGGGTGGTGTCGAACTCGACCTCGGGGTAGCGGTTCGGCATGGCGGCGCCCGACGCCGGTCGATCGCAGAAGCCGTGGGTGCGCGAGAAGACGGTGTAGATGACCGGGACACCGACGGTGCGGCAGAGCTCGATCAGCCGGGCGATGCGCGGCACCTGGCGGGTCGCCTCCGGCACCCAGCACGGCGCCCATCCCGGCCGCACGAACTCGTCCTGCATGTCGATGACCAGGAGCGCCGCGTCGCCGCGCGAGAAGGTGAAGCTGGCCACGCCCTCGCGGTAGGCGCGCCGGGCCATGGCCAGGATCTCCTCCTCGGTGAAGCGGCGCTCCTCGCTCATGGCCTGGCCGGCGCCGGGGCCGGCGCGGGGGTGGAGGCGGGCGCGGGCGTGGTCGGCGCGGGCGTCGTCGGCGAGAGCGTCGTCGGCGAGAGCGAGGCTCCAGGCGTCGCCTCGCGCGCGGCCCGCATGTAGCGGTGCTCCATGTCGTCGAGCAGCTTCTCGTCGGCCGGGGTCAGCACCTTGCGCTTGCCCTCGGCCCGGACCAGCGGCAACCCGGTCCCGTCCGGGCTGCTCGGCAACATCACGATGGTCCGGTTCGCCGAGTGCGCGAGCGAGCGGTAGACCTGCACCCCGCGCTGCTGCACGTACAGCGGATCCAGCGTCGAGCTGATGATGCGCTGCTGCTCGGCCACCTTCAGCGCCTCGAGCACGCGGATGGCCGCCTCCTTGCGCGTCTTGGCCAGCACGAACTCCTGCCGCTCCAGCTCCTGCTTCTTGGCGATCTTGCGCGAGATCGCCTCGGCGACCTCCTTGGGGAACTGGATCTGGCCGACGTCCACGCTCTGGATGCTGACCGGCGTGCCCTGGAAGCGCGCGCGCAGCTTCTCCTCGACCAGCTGGCGCACCTTGGGCGTCTCGAGCTGGATGTCGGTGGCCGAGAAGCGCGACACCTGCTCGCGCACGATCGTCCTCAACCGCTCCTGGACGTTCCACTCGTACCAGTCGGCCCCGCCCCACTGCTCGACGATCTCCTTGACCGCACCCGCGCGCAGCTCGATGCGGGTGTTGACCTCGAACGAGACGCTGAGGTTGTCGCGGGTGAGGAGCTGGAAGTCCTCCTTGTAGCTCTTGGCCCGCACGTCGACGTTCTCGCTGTAGAGGCGCCACGAGACGCCGGTGGAGGCCGGCCCGCGCAGCGACTCGCGGAACTCCAGCTGGCCGAACAGGAGCGGCTCGTAGTAGATGTAGCCCTCGTACCCCTGCTGCACCTCCGGGTTGGTGCAGCCGGCGGCCATCACGGCGAGGGCGAGCGCGGACAGGGCGGTGACGGTCATGCGCATGGCGCTCACTTGCCCTCCGGGATCATGACCAGCGGCGACGACCCGCCCTTGCTGTACGGCATCATGATGAAGGTGGTGTTGGGAGCGCCGCCCATCTCCTCGATCGCGCGCAGCGCCTCGAACTGGAGGAACATCGGGTCGAGCGTGGTGCGGATGATCTGCTGCGCGTCGGCGATGCCGCGCGCCTCGGCGATGCCGATGTCGATCTGGCGCTGGGCGATGTCCAGCTCGACGTCCTTCCGCTCGTTCTCCTCGTTGGTCACGAACTTCGCGATCACCGAGTCGACGACCCCCTTCGGGTAGGTGATGTCGCCGACGTCGACGCTCAGGAACTCGATCGCGGTCTTGCTGTAGCGGGCCTGCATGTCGGCCAGCACCTCGTCGCCGATGTGCCGCATCTCGTCCTTCACCTCGAACACGTCGAGCCGCTGGACCTTGTCGCGCACCGTCGCGCGGTACTGGTCCTGCACGTTGTTCTTGTACCAGCTCGCGCCGCCGAACTTCTCGACCGCGTCGCGCACCCGGTCGGGCCGCAGCCGGATGCGGGCGTGGGCCCACAGCACCAGCTCGAGCCGGTTGCGGGTCGGGATGGTCATCTGCTCGCGGTAGGTGCGCGGCCGCACGTCGATGTTGACCACCTCCTGGCGCCACACCCATCCGGTCGAGGTCGGCCCCGACTGGATCCCGACGAACTCGCCGGCGCCGAGCAGCGGGATCGACTTGATGTAGCCGACGTGGCCGGGCGGCGTGTGATGGTTGGCGCAGCCGACCCGGGACAGCCCGAAGCCGAGCACCAGGAGCAGGATGATGCCGCCAGCGACCAGGGGGCCGAACCGGCGCACCTGGCGGGCGGCACCGTTCGTCATGCCGTTCGAGTTCAAGCGCACCTCCGGCGAAAACTGCTTTGTATCGCGGAACCGGATCGTCCACCAGAAGGCCCCCCTAACAGCGCTCGAACTATGACTATTCAAGCCCCGCGCGACGGTGGTAACTCTGATCGTGGATGAGAGGACAAAGGCTCGGCGCCACCCTGTTCGCGGGATCGATCCTGGCTGTCTCCGGCGCCGCGCTCGCGGTCCGGCCACGTGACGCGGCGCGGATCCCGTCGGCCCGGCCGGCCACCCGGCCCACGCCGGCGCTCGAGACCGCCCCGGGGAGCGGCCTGCGGGCGCGCGATCCGATGTCGATCGCCTCGCACGCGGCGCCGCCCGCGGCCGCGGCGGCGTGGGCGAGCTTCCAGCGCGACGCCGGCGGCGCCGGCTGGCGAGCCACCTGGGACGATGCCACCGGCGTGCCGAGCCGCCTCTTCGGGCGCGGAATCGCCGCCCCGCGCGCGGTGCGCGATCCGGCGGCGGCCGAGCGCCACGCGCGCGCGTTCCTGGCCCGCCACATCGACCTGGTCGCCCCCGGGGCGGCGCCCGGCGACTTCGAGCTGGTCGCCAACGTCGAGCGCGACGGCATGCGCGTGCTCGGCTTCCGCCAGATGCATGCCGGCATGCCGGTGCTCGGCGGCCAGGTCAGCTTCCGGTTCAAGAACGACCGGCTGTTCGTGATCGGCTCCGAGGCGCTGCCGCACGTGCGCGTGCCGGCGGCCGCGCTCGCCGCGATCCCGGCCGAGGTGGCGCGCGGGTTCGCGCGGAGCTGGGTCCTGGCCGACGCCGCCGGCGAGGCGGACGCCGGCGACGTCAGCGGTCCGTTCGTGCTTCCGCTCATCGGGCGTGGCGGCGCGATCGAGTATCGCGTCGTCCACCGGGTCGAGGTCCCCGCCCGGCGCCCGGTCGGCCGCTTCTGGGTCTACACCGACGCGGCCACCGGCGCCCCGGTCGCCCGCGAGCAGCGCCTGCGCTTCGCCGACGGCGAGGTGCAGTACAACGTGCCGGTCCGCTGGCCGGAGGGCGGGCGCGCCGACTACCCGGCCCGCTCCGCCTCGCTCACCATCGACGGCGCCAGCGTGGTCAGCACCGACCAGGGCCAGGTGAGCTGGGCCGGGTCGGCGCCCGGCGCCCTGGTCGCGCGCGTGGTCGGCCCGCTGGTCCAGGTCATCAACCGGCACGAGGGCGACCCGCTCGCCACCCGCGACCTCACCATCGATCCGGGCGGAACCGCCACCTGGGCCGACAGCGGCGACGAGGAGATCGAGGCCCAGCTGACCGGCTTCATCCACGCGCGCGTGGTCAAGGAGTACGCCCGCACCATCAACCCGGAGCTCGGCTTCCTCGACCAGCAGCTGGCGGTCAACGTCAACATCGCCGACCAGTGCAACGCCTTCTCCGACGGAGACACGGTCAACTTCTTCCAGTCGAGCCCGGAGTGCGCCAACACCGGCCTCCTGGCCGACGTGGTCTATCACGAGTTCGGCCACGCGTTCCACGCTCACTCGATCGTCCAGGGGGTCGGCACCTTCGACGGGGCGCACAGCGAGGGCCTGGCCGATTTCCTGGCCGCGTCGATCACCGGCGATCCGGGCATGGGGCGCGGCTTCTTCCGCTCGGACGATCCGCTGCGCCACATCGACCCGCCCGACTACGAGAACACCTGGCCGCGCGACGTGGGCGAGGTCCACCTGACCGGCCTCATCTTCGCCGGCGCGATGTGGGACCTGCGCAAGCTCTTCGTCGCCCAGTTCGGCGAGGTCGACGGCATCGCGCTGACCAACCGCCTCTACTACGCGACGCTCATGCGGGCGACCAGCATCCCGACCACCTACGTCGAGATGCTGGCCGAGGACGACGACGACGGCGACCTGTCCAACGGCACGCCCCACGCGTGCGACATCAACAGCGCGTTCGGCGCCCACGGCCTGCGCGCGGTGGCCGCCGAGGTCGATCCGCTGGCCGCCGAGCTGCCGGGACCGGACGGGTTCCCGGTCGGGCTGCGGGTGGCCGGCTTCTTCAGCCAGTGCCCGGGCGACGGCGTCGCGGCGGCCCGGGTCGAGTGGCGGTTGCGCGACCAGGCCGCCGACCAGGTCCAGTCGATCGACATGACCGAGGGAGAGGACGGCCAGTGGTCGGCCTCCATCCCGACGGTGCCGGCCGGCAACGCGGTGCGCTACCGCCTCCTGGTCGACCTGCTCGACGGCTCCTCGATCAGCTTCCCCGACAACCTGGCCGACCCGGAGTACGAGTTCTACGTCGGCGAGGTCGAGCCGCTCTACTGCACCGACTTCGAGACCGATCCGTTCGGCGAGGGCTGGACCCACGGCAGCTCCGGCGGGCTGGGCGGCGAGGGAGCCGACGACTGGGCGTGGGGCGCGCCGATGTCGCCGATCGCGAGCGGCGATCCGATCGCGGCGTTCTCGGGTCAGGGCGTGATCGGCACCGACCTGGGCGGCTCCGACGAGGACGGCATGTACCAGGGCGACATCCAGACCTTCGC
This sequence comes from Kofleriaceae bacterium, assembly GCA_035489015.1. GTDB lineage: Bacteria > Myxococcota_A > Polyangia > Haliangiales > Haliangiaceae > DATFRY01. The sequence continues at coordinate 9,025 of DATHKR010000277.1, forward strand.
GCAGAGCCCGGTCATCGACGTGAGCACCTCCTCCGACGTGCGCATCCAGTACTGGCGGTGGCTGACCGTGGAGGACGCCCACTTCGATCAGGCGACCATCTACGCCAGCGGCCGGCAGGCGTGGCGCAACCTCGACAGCGATCAGGGCGACGAGAGCTCCACCCAGCACCTCGATCGCGAGTGGCGGTTCCAGGACGTCCCGATCAGCGAGCTGGTGCGCGACGGCGAGGTGCAGATCAAGTTCGAGATGGACAGCGACGGCGGGCTCGAGTTCGGCGGCTGGACGATCGACGACTTCTGCGTGGTGTCGGGCACCGGCGCGACCTGCGGCGACGGAGCGGTCACCGGCGCCGAGACCTGCGACGAGGGGGCCGCCAACAGCGACAGCGAGCCGGACGCGTGCCGGACCAGCTGCCGGGTGGCCGCCTGCGGTGACGGTGTGGTCGATCGTGGCGAAGCGTGCGACGACGGCAACAACGCCGACGCCGACCTGTGCAGCGCGGACTGCTCCGAGGGGCTCGGCAACGAGGGCGACTGTGGGTGCGAGGTGGCGCCGCGCAGCCCGCTCGGCCGCGGCGGCAGCGCCATCCTGCTGCTGCTGGGCACGCTGGTGCTGCTCGGGCCGCGGCTCGCCCGGCGATCGAGGCGGCGATCGAGCCGGCCGGCGCGGCGGTAGTGACCCGGCGCGGGCGGCTGTCGCTGCCCGGCACCGCGAACCGCGCCCACATGTGAACGGCGTCGCACCGCGTTTGCGCGGCGCGGATCGCACCGCTCCTGCGTTATCCTGGATGGCCGTGATCAGCACCCAGGCATGGCGCAATCAGCGCGAGCGCCGCTTTCATCTGGATGCCGCCGGCGTCCCTGCTCTGGTCGGCGCGCTCGGCGAGGAGCTGCCGGTCGTGACCTACGCGCCCGGCACCACGCGCACGCTGGTGGTGACCACGTACCTCGATTCGAGCGCGCTCGACTATCTCCGGCAGATCGATCGGACCGCGGGTCACCGGTCGATCAAGATGCGCGTGCGCGAGTACATCGCGCTCCACGTCGACCACGACGGCGCCCCGCAGCTGGTCGCCGCGCCGACCTGCTATCTCGAGCGCAAGGAGCGGGTCGGTCAGATCCGGCTCAAGCAGCGGATCGAGATCCCCAAGTCGATCGTCGCCGCCGTGCTGCGCCGCGAGATCGAGCTCGCCGGCGACGACGAGGTGGTGAAGGCGCTGCGCGCCGAGGTGAGTCGCCGCGCCCTGCAGCCGGTGCTGGTCAGCGGATACCTCCGCCGCGAGTTCGGCGCCGACGGCGGCCTGCGCGTCACCCTCGACGAGCACATCGAGTTCTTCCGCCCGCCCGCGGCGCTGTACGAGGGCAGCGAGGCGCTGACCCCGGCGGTGCTGGGCGAGGCGGCCGATCGCGGCCCGGCCTACCTGGTCGAGGTCAAGGAGCCGCACGGCAGCTTTACCCCGCCATGGCTGGAGCGCGTGATGGCCGGGCTCGAGCCGGCCGATCACTTCTCGAAGTTCCGCGAGGGCATGCGCTGCCTGGGCGCGGCCGACGACTCCCTGGTCGACGACGTCCCGCGGGCGCGCGCCTCGGGCGACTGAACCCGGCCACGCGCCGCCGCGGCTCGGCGCGCGGCTCAGCGGCTGAACTGGGCGGCGTGCCAGGCGGGCAGCTCGGCCAGCGTGTCGAGCACCGCGTCCGGGCCGCAGGCGACCAGGTCGGCACGCGACGCGGTGCCGGTCGCGACCGCGACCACGCGGACGCCGCAGGCGCGGGCCGCCTCGACGTCGAGCGGCGTGTCGCCGACCACCACGACCTCCTCGGGCGGCAGCGCGGCGACGCCGGCCAGCTCGCAGGCTCGCTCGATGGCCCGCGCGACCAGGCGCGGCCGATCGCGGTGGTCGCAGGCGAACCCGCCAAAGGCGAAGCGACTCCACAGGCCGGCCCGCTCCAGCTTGATCTGCGCCGCCTCGCGCACGTTGCCGGTGGCCAGCCCCAGCGTCACCGCCGGAGCCAGCCCGGCCAGGTAGTCGAGCGTCTCGACCACCGCCGGCATCAGCCGGAAGCCCGGCGTCTCGATCAGCTCGGCGCGGAGCAGCGGGAGGTACAGGGCCAGGATCTCGGCCACCTCGTCGCCGACCGGCGCGCGCCCCAGCCGGGTGGCGAAGATCTCCTCGAGGATGATCGGATCGGTCTTGCCGCCCGGCTTGACCAGCTCCATCGCTCGCTCGATCCCGAAGCGGTGGCTGAACGCGCGGTCGAGCGCGCGCGCGCCGCCGCCGCCGGAGAGGAGCAGCGTGCCGTCGATGTCGAACAGGTACAGCAACCGTCAGCTCTCCGTGTCGGGGCTCGGCTCCGGCTCCGACACCCCGCCATAGGCGCGCTCGCCGGCCGGCGGGACGTGATCGAGCGAGTCACCCGGCCCGGGCTCCTCGACCTTCTCTGCGCCGGCCCACGCGCTCGCGGCCAGCTGGATGAGGAGCTCGAGCACGGTGACCAGGCGGTCGACCGCGCCGTCCCAGATCGCGCCGCGGAAGGCCAGGTCCGAGATCGGGATCGGGTTGTCGAGCGGCGCGCCGTGGCCGGGCACCACCCGGTAGATGAGCGCCTGGCCCGGCCACAGCGCCAGCCACCCGTCGAGCAGCGCGGTGGCGCGCGCCCGCTGGCCGTCGTCGAACAGGCGGGCGGCGTGGCCGCCACCGTCGCGCATGCGGAAGCGACGGTCGAACTCCAGGTCGCCGGTGCGGGCCAGCGGGGCGCCGGTGTCGGGCGGCGCGGGATGGACCGGCACCGCCAGCCGGCGCTCGGGGCGCGCCTCGAGAGTCCAGGCCGGGGCCGCGCCGGTGGCGCGCGGATCGCGCCCGCACACCACCTCGACCAGGCGGACCGCGCCGGCCAGCCGCTCGACCAGGAGCCGCACCGGCACCGGCGCGGCGTCGACGATGAGGACGTGCGTGCGCGAGGTCCCGTCGGCCCGGACCGACGGGGCCGCGTCGCCCGCGCGGACCGACTCGCCGCCCTCGCCGCCGCCCTCGCGCTCCGGCTCGCGCGCCTCCGCGCCGAGGACGGACGGATCCTCCACGCTCACCGTCGAGGCGCGCAGGCCGCGCGCGCGCAGCGCCTCGACCAGCGCGACCACGTACGCCTGCCACGCCTCGCCGGCGATCGGCGGGGTCCGGAAGCGAACCTCGGTCCAGCCGCGGCTGGATCGCTCCTCGTCCGCCACCTCGCGCACCGCGTCGCCGATGGTGAGGAAGCCGACCATGCCGGCCAGGTACTGGAGCGGCCAGTCGAAGCCGTAGCCGGCCGCGGCGATCAGCCCGAGCCCGGTCCCGATGCGCCGGCGCGCCGGCGACGGCGACAGGAAGCAGGCCGCCAGGGTCCATGTGATCGAGCCGAGCGCGATGAGATAGAGCGCGACCTGGCTGCCCGGCGCGCCGGCGCCGAGGTCGATGCCGAGACCGTCGGACGCGATCCGCACCCCGACCTCCGCGCTCTGCCGCATGACCAGCGCGCCGATCACGCCGACGAACGCGCCCATCGCGAGCGGGCCCAGCCGGCCGGCCGAGTCGACGAACGGGCGCGGCGCGAAGCAGTAGGGCGACAGGAGCGCGGCCAGCACCATCGACCACTGCCCGTAGGCGGCGATCCGCTCGGGCAGCCCGCTCCCCAGCGCCTCGTCGCCGAGCAGCCAGCGGACCTCGGCGTCGCGGTAGAAATGGATGAGGAGCGGCGCGGTCAGCAGGAGGAGGCCGACCTTGGCCGCCACGTCGCCGCCGGGCTTGAGCTGCGCCACCACCAGCAGCACCAGCATCGCGGAGAAGCAGATCTCGAGCAGAGAGGTGTCGACCTCGGTCGGCGCGCCGACCAGGCTCTTCACCGCGTAGACCGCGAACCCCGCGCCGACCGCCACCATCGCGCAGGCGATCGGCTTCCAGTAGCGATGCTCGCCGCGGGCCAGCAGGATGAGCTGGCGCAGCACCACGCCGACCGCGAGGATCGAGCCGAAGTAGGAGAGGAACAGCCCGACGTAGGAGAGCCCGGTGTGCCAGATCGGAGGCGCGTCGTTCGGGTTGGTCGGCTTGAGCCCGGGCACTGCGAGCCGGTAGACCGCCAGCTCGATGGCGGCCACCATGAGGAGGATCTGCGGCAGGCTGCTGCCGAGCCCCGCGCGTCGGTTGCTTGCCACGTGGAACGAAAACGCTAGCCAGAATGGGAATTTGGGTCAAGGCTGGGGCACCACCGCGTCGCGCCGGCGTGCCGTTCCCGCCGGAGTGATCTCGTGCATGTAGCGACCTCGCGAGGCCGCCCGGCCCGCCGATTCGGTTAGTCTGCGCCCATGCCTCGCCCCGACGGACGCGCCAGCGACGAGCTGCGCCCGATTGCGATCGAGACCGGCTTCCAGAAGTTCGCCGAGGGGAGCGCGCTGGTGAAGACCGGCGACACCTGGGTGCTGTGCGCCGCGTCGATCGAGGAGACGGTGCCGTCGTTCCTGGCCGAGCGCGGGATCGGCTGGGTGACCGCCGAGTATGCGATGCTGCCTCGCTCCACCCACACCCGCACCTCCCGCCAGCAGAAGGGCCGCGCGGTCGAGATCCAGCGCCTGATCGGGCGCGCCCTGCGCGCCGCGGTCGACACCCGCGCGCTCGGCCCGCGCACCGTCACCGTCGACTGCGACGTCCTGCAGGCCGACGGCGGGACCCGGGTCGCCGCGATCACCGGCGCGTACGTGGCGATGGCGCTGGCCGTGCGCGCGCTGGTCGGGCGCGGCGTCATCGCGGCGGACGCGGTCGTCCTGCGCGAGCCGGTCGCGGCGGTCTCGGTCGGCATCATCGACGGAGAGGCGCGCCTCGACCTGCCCTACAAGGAGGACGCGGCCGCCGAGGTGGACATGAACGTCGTCATGACCCGGAGCGGGCGCCTGATCGAGGTGCAGGGCACCGCCGAGCGCGAGAGCTTCACCCGCGCCCAGCTGGACGCGATGCTCGACCTGGCCGCGCGCGGCATCGCGCGCCTGTGCCAGGCCCAGGAGGAGGCGCTCGCGCGATGACCGGCCCGCGCCGGCGGCTGGTGTTCGCCACGCGCAATCAGGGCAAGCTGACCGAGCTGCGCGAGCTGCTCGCCGATCTGGGCGGCGCGATCGAGGTGACTTCGGCGATCGAGCTCGACCTGCCCGAAGTGATCGAGGACGCCGACACCTTCGCCGGCAACGCGGCCAAGAAGGCGCGCTCGGCATCGATCGCCACCGGGCTCCCTGCCCTGGCCGACGACAGCGGGCTCGAGGTCGACGCGCTGGGCGGCGCACCCGGCGTGATCAGCGCGCGCTTTGCCGGCCCCGAGCAGGACGACCGCCGCAACAACGACAAGCTCCTGGCCGCGCTGGCCGGCATCCCCCGCGAGCGGCGCACGGCGCGGTTCCGCTCGGCGCTGGCGCTCGCCGACACGGCCGGGCCGCTCGGCGACCGCGTCCTGTCCAGCGACGGCGTGTGCGAGGGGGTCATCCTGGACGAGCCGCGCGGAACCGGCGGGTTTGGCTACGATCCGCTGTTCTTCGCCCCGGAGCTGGGCTGCAGCTTCGCCGAGGCCGGGGTCGGGCCCAAGAATCACCTCTCGCACCGGGCGCGCGCCATGCGGGCCATGCGCGCCCAGATCCTCGAGTACTTCCGGCTTGCCAAGGACTCGCCCGCGGAGTAAATCGAGGGACGTTCGCGAAACCTCGGGGTGTGGCGCAGCCTGGTAGCGCACCTGTTTTGGGAGCAGGGAGTCGGAGGTTCAAATCCTCTCACCCCGACGATGACCGCAGCAGCGGGGCTCCCAGGCCCCCTGTCATGCGCCCATAGCTCAGCCGGATAGAGCAATGGCCTTCTAAGCCATGGGTCGCAGGTTCGAGTCCTGCTGGGCGCGCATTAAGAGTCGATGAAGGGCGCGGTGAACCGCGTCCTCCTCGGGCGCCTCCTCGGGCCGCCATTGCATGGTAGGGGCAGCCGATGGAGCTGCTCATGGTCGAGGACAACTCCCGGCTGGCCACGTCGCTGACCCGAGGTCTGGGCGAGGACGGCTTCACCGTCGACGCGGTGTCGAGCGGGGCGGCGGCGCTCGAACGGGTCGAGCGCGGCGGCGTCGATGCGATCGTGCTCGACCTCGGGCTGCCCGACATGGACGGGCTCGAGGTGCTCGCGCGCATCCGCGGCCGCGGGCTGGTCGTCCCGATCCTGGTCCTGACCGCGCGCGACGCGGTCGACGAGCGAGTGCGCGCGCTCGAGGAGGGCGCCGACGACTACCTGGTCAAGCCGTTCGAGTACGCCGAGCTGCTCGCCCGGCTGCGCGCGCTCCTCCGCCGCGCGGCGGCTCCTCGCTGGGCGCCGCTCTCGGCCGAGGGGCTGGTGCTCCAGCCGGGTGATCCGACGATCACGATCGACGGCCGCCCGGTCTCGCTGTCGCCGCGCGAGCACGCGCTCCTCGCCCTGCTCATGCGCCGGCGCGGCGAGATCCTCGGCCGCGCCGAGATCCTCGCCGAGGTGTTCGGCTACCAGTTCGACCCCGGGACCAACCTGGTCGACGTCCACGTCGCCAACCTGCGCCGCAAGCTGCGCGACGCGCCGGTCCGGATCGAGACGGTGCGCGGCGTCGGCTACCGGCTCGGCGCCAGGGGGTCGAGCGATGTCTGACCGGCGATCGCCGCGCGGCCCGCGCACCCTGCGCGGCCGCCTCGCCCTGTGGATCGCCGCGTCGACTGCGCTGAGCCTGCTCATCTTCGCCGGGGCGGCCTACGCCGTCATCCTGGTGACCGAGGCGGAGGACGAGTCGACCGAGGCGCTCCACCGCGAGGCGCGCACCCAGGTCCTCGGCGCCCTGGCGCTGGCCACGCCGATCGGCCTCGCGCTGTCGGTCACCGGCGCGCTCCTGCTCAGCCGGCGCGCGCTGGCCCCGGTCGACCGCATGCTCCACGCCGCCCGCGAGATCGGCGCCGACCGGATCGACCGCCGCCTGCCGGTGCCGGAGCAGGACGGCGAGCTGCGCGACCTGGTGGTCGGCCTCAACAGCCTGCTCGACCGGCTCGAGCACGGCTACGTCGCGCTCTCCTCGTTCACCGCGGACGTCTCGCACGAGCTGCGCACGCCTCTGGCGGTGATCGCCAGCGAGCTCGAGGTCTCGCTGCGGCGATCGCGAAGCCCCGGCGAGTGGGAGGCCTCGGCGCGGACCTCGCTCGACGAGATCTGGCGGCTCGGCCGGCTGGTCGACGCGCTCCTGCGCCTGGCCCGCAGCGCCGCCGGCGCGCCGCCGGCCTCGACCCCGATCGACGTGGAGAACCTGGTCGCCGAGGTGGTGGCCAGCCACGCCAGCGCGGCCCGCGCCGCCGGCCTGGTCGTCGAGCTGGAGCCCGGCCCGGCGACCGTCGGCCGGCTGACGGTGCGCGGCGAGCCGGACGCGCTGGCCAGCGCGCTGGGCAACCTGGTCGCCAACGCGGTGCGCTACACCCCGGCCGGCGGCCGCGTCGCGGTCCTGCTCGAGCGTCGCGCCGAACGGGCCGCGATCGTGGTCGAGGACTCCGGGCCCGGCCTCGCGCCCGACGAGCTCGACAGCATCTTCGAGCCGTTCACGCGCGGCGCGGCCGGCCGCGCCCGCGACGCCCGCCCGGGTGGGCCGGCCGGCCTCGGGCTCGGGCTCCCGATCGCGCGGCGGATTGCCACCCGCCACGGCGGGCGCCTGTGGACCGAGCCGGGCGCGAGCGGCGGGGCAAGGTTCATCCTCGAGCTCCCGCTGGCCGGAGACGAGACTGGCAGATAGCGCCGTGAAGGGGGGAATCGCAATTGACGTCCGACGAATGGCGGATCACGCGTGACCGGGCTGGCCGGTCGCGCACCGGGCCCACGCTCGCCCTGGTCTGCGCCGCGATGGTCGCGGCCAGCGCGCCGTCGGCGGCGAGGGCGGAGCCGCCCGCCGGAGTGCTCGCCCCACCGGCCCCACCGGCCCCACCGGCCGCCCGGCCCGCGGCCGAAGCCCCGGCCGACGCGCCCCCGGTCCTCCTGCCGCCGAAGCCCGACACGCTGGCTCAGCCGCCCGACACCCTCGAGTTCGAGCCGGTCCGCGACGGCATCATCACCGGGCTGGGCGCCACCTTCTGGGTGCTCGAGGAGACCGTCCTCAAGCAGAGCTTTGCCCCCGATCGCTGCCGCTGGTGCGATCGCGACGGCGACGGCGCCAACACCCTCAACGGGGTCGACCAGCGCGTCCGCGACTGGCTCGTCTGGGACAACGCCGACGCGGCCGACACCGCCAGCAACGTCACCGCGTACGTGGTCAGCCCGATCGTGGCGTTCGGCATGGCCGCCCTGGCCGCCGGCCGCGAGGGCCGACTCCACGAGTGGCGAGAAAACTCGCTGGAGGTGCTCGAGGCGATGGTGATCGCGTCGGCCGCGAGCAAGGTGACCAAGGCCGCGTTCGCGCGCAAGCGCCCCTACGCGCACTTTCGCACCGATCAGACCCAGCCCGAAGATCCCGACGAGAACGAGTCCTTCACCTCCGGTCACACCACCCTCGCCTTCTCCCTGGCGGTCGCCGGCGGCACCGTCGCCAGCATCCGCGGCTACAAGACCGCGCCCTGGGTCTGGGCCATCGGCCTCACCGCCGCCGCGGCCACCGGCTACTTCCGGATCGCCGCCGACAAGCACTACGTCACCGACGTCCTCGGCGGCGCCGCCACCGGAGCCGCGATCGGCTGGGCCGTCCCCTGGTTCCTGGGCCGCCGCGACCTGCCCGAGGGCGAATCGCCGCCCCCGGCCCCCTCCCCCCTCATCGAGCTCCGCGACGGAGGAGCCATCCTCGGCGTCACCTTCGTCCACTGAGCCGCCACCGGCCACCGACCCAGGTCTGTCCCCCGGCCAGACTCCTGCAAGCCGCGCTTGCATCCCCGGGATCTCGCCGGGTATATCACGGGCCTGAAGTCGTCACGGTGGGAGTAGCTCAGTTGGTAGAGCACCGGGTTGTGGCCCCGGTTGTCGCGGGTTCAATCCCCGTCTCTCACCCCAAGGTCCTGCCGCCCGATGGCGGGGCCGTCCGCTCCTCGACGCGGAAGTGAACGCGTCGCGCACCGCACGTCGGCCAGGAGAGACCCATGCTCGGCTCGTATGTCCCCCGCTTCTCTCTCGCCGCTCTCGCGACGGTCCTCGCCACGTCGGTGGTAGGCGCGGGGGCCGCCCAGGCCGCCAGGCACGGGCTGACCGTCGACGACATGCTCGCGATGCAGCGGGTGGCGGAGCCGGCGGTGTCGCCCGACGGCAAGCAGGTCGCGTTCTCGGTCCGCGACACCGACATCGAGGCCAATCGGGGGCGGTTCGACATCTGGATCGCCGCGGTCGATGGCAGCTCGACCCGGCCGCTGACGCGACATCCGGAGAACGACACCAGCCCGGCGTGGTCGCCCGATGGCCGCTCGGTGCTGTTTCTGTCGACGCGGTCGGGCACCTCGCAGGTGTGGCGCATCCCGATCGCGGGTGGCGAGGCCGAGCAGGTGACCTTCCTGCCGGTCGACATCGGCGGCTTCCGCGCGTTCCCCGACGGCAAGCGGCTCGTGCTCGCGATCGACGTGTGGCCGGCGGCCAGGACGCTCAAGGCCTCGGTCACGCGCGACGCCGAGGTCGCGGCCTCCAAGGTGAAGGCGCGAATCTACGATCAGCTGCTGTTCCGCCACTGGGACGGCTGGGAGGACGGCAAGTACTCCCACCTGTTCGTGTGGACCCCGCCGGCGCTGGGCGGCAAGGCCGACGACGCCCGCGATCTCACCCCCGGGCAGGCGACCGATTCTCCGACCCATCCGTTCGGCGGCATGGAGGAGGTCGGGGTGTCGGCGGACGGCAAGAGCGTCGCCTTCGTCGCCCGGGTGGGCGGGCGGACCAACGCCTGGACCACCAACACCGACGTGTTCGTGGCGCCGGCCCGCGGGGGCAAGCCGGTCAACATCACGGCGAAGAACCCCGGCTACGACATGTCGCCGGTCTTCTCTCCCGACGGCCGCACGCTCGCGGTCCTGTCGATGCCGCGCGCCGGATACGAGTCCGACCGGCCGCGCCTGGCGCTGTTCGACCTGGCGAGCCGGAAGCGCCGCGTGCTCGCCGAAGCCTGGGACCGCGCGCCGGCGTCGATCACCTGGTCGGCGGACGGTCGCACCATCTTCACCTCGGCCGACAACCTCGGCAGCCAGTCGCTGTTCGCGGTCGACGTGGCGAGCGGCAAGCCCCGGGTCCTGGTGGCCAGGGGCACCAACGCCGATCCGCGGGTCGCGGGCGGTCGGGTGGTGTTCGTCCGCGACACGCTGCGCCAGCCGGCCGAGCTGTTCACCGTCGATCCGGCAGGCCGCGGGCTGCGCCAGATCACCCACCTCAACGACGAGCGGGTGAAGGGGATCGTGTGGGGCGAGTACGAACAGTTCTCGTTCCGCGGCGCCCACGGCGACACCGTCCACGGCTACGTGGTGAAGCCGGCCGGCTTCACCCGCCAGCGCAAGGTGCCGGTCGCCCTCCTCATCCACGGCGGGCCGCAGGGCACCATGGGCGACCACTTCCACTACCGGTGGAACGCCGAGGCGTTCGCCGGCCACGGCTACGGCGCCGTCCTCATCGACTTCCACGGCTCGACCGGCTACGGCCAGGCCTTTGTCGACGCGATCAACGGCGACTGGGGCGGCGCTCCCTACGAGGACCTCATGCTCGGCCTCGACGCGGCGCTGGCCCGCTATCGCTGGCTCGACGGCAAGAACGTGGTCGCGGCGGGCGGCTCGTACGGCGGCTACATGATCAACTGGATCAACGGCAAGACCGACCGCTTCCGCGCCCTCATCTGCCACGACGGCAACCTCGACGAGCGGATGGCCTACTTCGCCACCGAGGAGCTGTGGTTCCCGGAGTGGGAGCACGGCGGGCTGCCGTGGGCGAAGCCGCTGGGCTACGCCAAGCACAACCCGATCGATCTGGTGAAGAACTGGAAGACACCGACCCTGGTCGTCCACGGCGGCAACGACTTCCGGGTGGTCGAGACCCAGGGCATGGCGACGTTCACCGCGCTCCAGCGCAAGGGTGTGCCCAGCCGGCTCCTCCACTTCCCGGACGAGAACCACTGGGTGCTGAAGCCGCAGAACTCCCGGGTCTGGCACCGCGAGGTGCTGGGCTGGATGGACCGCTGGACCGGGCGCCGGGCCGCCACGCCGGGGCCGCGCCCCGCGCCGCGGGTGACCTCCGCGCCGGGCGCCGCGGTGCCTCCCGCCGCTCCGCGGTGACCGGCCGGGCGCACGCGACATGGCCCGCAAGCGGAAGATCGCGCTCCTCTCCCTCCTGGTCGTCGTGCTCGCGGTGGGAGGCTACGTCGCCTACATCTATGTGCGGGCCGGCGAGCTGAAGACGATCGAGCCGCACTTCGCCGGCTCGTGCGAGCGCGTCGACGGCGTGGTGGGCGCCGAGGACATCACCTTCGACCCGCGCTCGACGGTGGCCTACATCTCCTCCGACGACCGGCGCGCGACGCTGGCCGGCCATCCGGTTCCGGGCGCCATCTTCGCGTACGACCCGGCCCATCCCGAGGTCGGACCGCGCAACCTGACGCCGACCGCCGATGCGACGTTCCATCCCCACGGCATCAGCGTCCGGATCACCTCCGACGGGCGGACGCTGCTCTTCGCCGTCAACCACCCGGGCGCGTCGCTCTTCGGTGACAACCCCGGTGGAGGCCCGGCCCACACCATCGAGATCTTCGAGCGGGTCGGCGACGGCCCCCTGGTCCACAAGCGGCGCATCGCGAGCGACCTCCTGGTCAGCCCCAACGACGTGGCGGCGGTCGGCGACGATCGCTTCTACGTGAGCAACGACCACGGCTCCGGGCCGGGGTTCGGCCGCAAGCTGGAGGAGTACCTGCGGCTCGAGCGGGCCAACGTCCTCTACTTCGACGGGCAGCGCTTCACCGTGGTGGCCGAGGACCTCCGCTACGCCAACGGTGTCGCGGTCAGCCGCGACGGTGCCAGGGTGTTCGTGGCCATGGTCACCAGCTTCGCCGTGGCCGTCTTCCAGCGGGATGCCAGCTCCGGCGCGCTCACCCTCACCGACGAGATCGATCTCGGCACCGCGCCGGACAACATCGAGATCGACGCCGCCGGCGACCTCTGGATCGGGGCGCACCCCAAGCTCCTCACCTTCGTCGCCTACACCAAGGACGCCGACAAGCGATCTCCGTCCCAGGTCCTCCGCGTCACGCAGGGCAAGGAGGGCGGGTTCGACGTGTCGGAGGTGTTCCTGAGCCAGGGCGACGACGTGTCCGCCTCCTCGGTGGCCGCCTCGCGCGACGGGCACCTGCTCATCGGATCGGTGCTCGATCGGCACTTCCTCCACTGCCGCACCCGCTGAGCGGCGAGGGTTCTACGGCGGCAGGGCCTCCTCGACGGCCTGCACCAGCGCCTCGACGTCCGCCGGTCCCGACTCGTGGCTGGTGATGCAGGCGCGGAGCGCGCGGATCCGACCGGCCAGGATGGTGCGCGAGATCCAGGCGCTCTGATCGAGGCGCAGGCGGGTGACGAGGTGGTCGTGGGCAGATGAGTCGAGCAGGCGCGGGTGGGTGAAGCAGACCAGCGGC
>DATHKR010000278.1:0-8389 GCA_035489015.1 Kofleriaceae bacterium
GCGTACGCGGGCCAGGACGTGGAGATCGCGCTGACCTACGCCAGCGACGAGGTCGTTCAACTACAGGGTGTCGCGATCGACGACGTCGCCTTCACGACCGGCGACGGGACGACCTCGTTCGAGGACGGCGACACCGGCGGATGGCAGGTCCCGGGCGCCCCGCCCCCGCCGACCATGAACGAGAACGACTGGTTCGTGGCCGGCGTCGAGGACCTTCCGCCCGCGCTCGGCCCGATCATCCAGCAGTCTCTCGCGCGCCAGGGCGAGATCATCGCCTTCGAGGAGAGCTTCTTCGGCGACTACCCGTTCCGCGACGCCGGGGCGATCGTCCACCACAGTCCGGAGGTCTCGTTCGCGCTCGAGAACCAGACCCGGCCGACCTATCCCGGCGGGGCCTTCGGCGGAGCCGACGCCGGCGTCAGCGTGATGGTCCACGAGCTGGCGCACCAGTGGTTCGGCGACCTCGTGCGCGTGGACACGTGGCAGCACACCTGGTTGAACGAGGGCTTCGCGACCTATGCCCAGTGGCTGTGGTCCGAGCACGAAGGCACCCCGATCGACCTCATCTTCGATAGCTTCTACCAGATCCCGGCCGAGTCTTCGTTCTGGCAGCTGGTGGTCGCCGATCCCGGCCCGGAGCTGATGTTCGACTTCGCGGTGTACGCGCGAGGAGCGATGACCCTGCACCTCCTCCGCAAGGCGGTCGGCGACGACACGTTCTTCCGCATCCTGCGCCGCTGGGGGTCGCACGAGCGCAAGGGGACCACCGCGGACTTCATCGCGCTCGCCGAGCGAATCGCGCGCCAGGAGCTCGATGCCCTGTTCGACCCGTGGCTGTTCACCGCCGGAAGGCCCGACCTCCCGGCGTCGGTCTCGACCGATCGCGCGGCGGCCGGCGACGCCGCGGCACGCCAGCGCGCGGCCGATCTGGTGCGCTCGATCGCCCGGCAAGCGGGTGCTGCCCGGCCCATCTGAGCTCAGCGCCTGCGGCTGTCGCCGGCGAAGTCCTTGCGCTTGATCTTGGCGCGGCGTCCGTCCGGGTGATGGAAGACGATGCCCTCGGCCAGGTGGCCGGGCGCGTACCTGCTCTCGAGCGAGGCCAGCGCGTCGCGCAGCCCCTCGAAGGTGCGCGGCGCGTCCTCGTAGATCGGCACTTCGAGGTTGAAGGGGACGCAGACGCCGCGATCCAGGCCGAGCAGGTTGCCCTGGATCGACGGACCGAGCGCCTCGGCCGAGTGCTCGCCGTCGGGCCAGCCGTTCGTGCTGGTGGCGCGCACCGCCTCGAAGATCCACCGGTCCTCCTTGCCGTTCTCGTCGGCGTCGACGTACCAGCCGTCGATCACGCCCTGCTGCTTCTGCGCCTTGCTCGGGTTGCGGCGCTTCTCCACCCGCACGACCTGGCCGGAGCGAACGGTCAGCCGGATGTTGGTGCCGTCGAGCTTCTCGGTGGCGACTCCCTCGCCGGCGAACACCCACTCGCAGCCGGCGCGCTGGCGCGGCGTGACCTTGAAGTCGTCGCCGCGGTCGAAGATCGTCGGGATCTTTTCCATGACTTGAATACCCTTTCTCACCTGCTTGAGGAGCTCGTCGGTGGTCACCACGCCGCTGGCCAGTCCGTGGGCGAGCGCGCGCACCAGCTGGGCGACCGAGGTGTCCGCCTCGACCGCGACATGCTTGAGCGCCTTGCGCTCCTCGGCGGAGATCCAGACCACGAGGCGCGACCACCCGTCCGGCGGCGACCACGTGGCCAGCCGATCGGGATCCTTGCGCGGGCGACCGCGCGGCCTGGCTTTCTCCGACACGAGCTTCACGCTACGCGAGATTTTCTATTGTGCAACTTGGCATTGCTGTCGTTCGCCTGGTCGATTTATTTCGGTCACTTGAGCGCAGCCAGGACACCCCAGGCAGTTTCGAGTCGTGGTGGGGCCGCAGGGCTTGCCGCGCCGGGTCCACGAGCTCAACGCCCGCGTCGGCGGCGCGCTGCGCTACGAGATGATCGCCGACTCGCCCGAGGCGATCGCGGCGATGAAGCCGATGGGCCGTTCCTTGTAGGTCGCGACCAGATCCGCATCGAGCGAACGCGATGGGTCAATCAGGCTGCCACGGGCCACCAGGCACCCAGCGCTGACCGAGCGCCTCTCCGGCACGAGCGGCGGTGAGGGGAGGAAGAAGAAACACGCGGAGCTCGGCGATCACGTCACCCAGCCGGGGGGCCGCCTCCGCCGTCAGGCGCGACTTCTTGAGGAACGAGCTCCACTGCGCGCGCTTGGCGGCGTCCGCGGCGAATTCATCGGTCAGTGCAATCGGCTCGTCGGCGGGGAACGACGTCCCTCGGCGCTCGAAGGTCGCCGCGATTGCCCTGGTGAGGAGCCGTCCATCGAACTCGAACACCCGCGCGAGCGACGCGAGGTCATAGAAGTCCTTCGACCGGCTGTTCGCCATGCCAAGCGAGATGAGGATCTCTACCTTCTCCGCTACCACCGTCTCCCGGGGATACGCCCGCAAGTGCGGCGCCGGCTGGCCCAGCAGTGTCGGGAACTCCACGTCGATCGGACCCGGCGTCACTGCATCGCCGAACCCGACGTCCATCTGGATCGAGATGCGCGCATTTCCCAGCCTCGCCCGGGCGTGCAGCCTGACGCCGGCGTACCGCTGGTCCTCCCGGATGGGCTCCCCGCGCACCGTCACCTCGAATCGGAGTCCATCGTCCTCGACCTCCAGCCGACACACCTCGCTGAAGATGCTCTCGAGCCGTCCGATGTCCGGCTCTCCGCGCCCCAAAAAGTCCACATCCCAGGTAGGTCGATGCGGCCGGCCTGTCCACACCGAGAAGAGCATCGCCCCCTTGAGCAGGAACTCCTCCCGGTGGGACGACGACGCCAGCCGGTAGAGGAACCGCTCGAGCGCGTACCGCGTCAGCGTGGCCTGAAACTCCTCGCCGCGGCTCTTCGCGAGGTTGAGGAGCCGCTGACGGATCGACGCAGCCAGGTCCCTGATCTCCCTGGTCAAGCCATCGCCTCGAGATATGGACGGAGGACGTTCGCCACGCGCAGAGCTCGAGCATGCCGCCAGAGCGCATCGAGATTGCCTCGGTGTCGACGAAAGTCTCGAAGGGCCTCGAGCGCCACGTCGAGCCCGATCTTGTTCCGGAACTTGAAGCAATCGGCCACCGTCCGAGCGCGGTCGGTGATCAAGACCGTGACCCCTTCGAGGACGTGCTTGGCGACGCCCGCGGTCAGGGCCTTGCCACTCATCCGCACGATGCGAAGCGGTGGATCGTCGACTGTCGGAGCCCGAGCCTTGTTGCCGATGGCGAGCCAGACCTCGAACGGTGCCTGCGTCGTGAGCTCGTGGTACCGGAGCGCCGAGAGCAGGCAGACCACCCCACGAGGCACTCGGGCCGCTGCCATCGCCAGGCTGTGGTGCTCCGTGATCGACGCCCCGGACAGCCGATACATCCCGCGGCCCACTCGCTCCATCCTTCCGGCGGCGACGAGGCGGCCGAGACAAGAACGCGGGACGCCGAGCGCCACGAGATCGCGTGGACGGACGACGGCGCGATGACGAGCGAGCTTGAGGACCTGGGTGGCAGGAGCGAGCATGGTCCGAAACGTCGGAGATAGTAGCAAAATACCGACGTTCTGCACTCTCGTGGGAGCCCGTCAGTGCGACCGTCGCCCGCTTGCTCTTCGACACCGTCGTTTGACAAACATGCACTTGAGTGTATATATGTACTGATGCAGATCATCGACGCCTTCCAGGCCCTCGCCGATCCGACGCGCCGGCGCATCGTCGAGGTGCTGCGCGCCGGCGAGCAGCCGGTCGGCGACGTGGTGGCCAGAGCGGGAATCCACCAGTCAGGGGTGTCGCGGCACCTGCGCATCCTTCACGAGTCGGGTTTCGTGTCGGTGCGACCGGACGGGCAGCGTCGGCTCTACGCGCTCAGGCCCGAGCCGTTCCGCGAGCTCGACGCGTGGCTCGACCCGTACCGCAAGCTGTGGGAGGCGCGGCTCGATCGATTCGGGGCCGCGCTCGAGAAACGAACCGGCTCGGCCCGCCGAGCCAGAGAGAGGAGCAAGCCGAGATGAGCAACGAGAGCAAGACAGCGCGCCCGAGCGGCGCGGCGAAGGTCGTCATCGAGCGCACCTACCGGGCGACCATCGAGGACGTGTGGGACCTGTGGACCACCAAGGCGGGCTTCGAGTCGTGGTGGGGGCCGCAGGGCTTCCGCGCCGCGGTCCACGAGCTCGACGCCCGCGTCGGCGGCGCGCTGCACTACGACATGATCGCCGTCTCGCCCGAGATGATCGCGGCGATGAAGCAGATGGGCCGGCCGAGCAGCCACCCGACCCACTCGACCTTCGCCGAGCTCAGGCCGCGCGAGCGCCTCGTCCTCACCAGCGTGATCGACTTCGTGCCCGGCGTGACTCCCTACGAGAGCAACATCGCCGTCGATCTCTCGCCGGTCGGCGACGGTGTGCGCATGGTCGTGACGCTCGACGCCATGCACAGCCCCGAATTCACCGACATGCAGAAGCAGGGCTTCACCAGCCAGCTCACCAAGCTCGACGAGCGCTTCGGCTAGTGCGGTGCACTAATCGGGAGCCGACGAATTCGACGAGATCGTGGGCTGCCCCGTCGGGCGGGTGATAGGGTGATCCGGTCGGTCGTCGAAGGGGGGGAACATGGTGGCTCGGATGCGTGGCTGGACGGCGTGGGCGCTCGTCTGTGTCGCCGCGGCGTGCGGTGGCGGCGACGACGACGGCGGCGGCGACGGAGCGTCGGCCGACAGCGGCAGTGGCGGCGCGGCGGACGCCAGCGGCGGCGACGACGGCGGACGACCCGACGCCAGCTCCCTGGACGGTGGAGATCCGGACGGCGCTCTGGCTGACGCGAGGACGGCCGACGCCGGAGGCCCCGACGCGGCGACCGGCCCCGGCGTGGTCAGCTTCACGGTCATCCCGGGGACGCCCTGGAGCCAGGCAGGTCAACGGGTGTTCTTCCTGCGCGCGGACGACTCCGTGGTCGACATCGTCCTCACCGACGAGAACGGCCGCGCCGAGGCGATCTTCGACGAGCCCGGCACCATCGTCGCGGACCTTCGGCTCGATGAGCCCGGGTCGTCGGCGTTCATTCTTGCTCACCTCGGCGTGGCGCCCGGCAGCGACCTTCGCCACTGGGGGGCGACGCCCGATCGCTCGGGGACCCTGGTCGCCACCGGTCCGGCGCCCGAGATGCCATTCGGCTTCGGCCTCGAGACGAGGTGCGGGCGCGGGGACTTCGGAAACCCCGGCGTCCCGATCGCGAGCATCAACCTCGCGTTCTGCCCCCCGGTCATCGACGTCGTCTGGGTCGCGGGCGGCACCATCGACGGACAGGAGGGGATCTTCAGCGTCTACCAGCCGTCGGTGCCGGTGGACGCGGGCTCGATCTCGATCAAGGGGACGCTTCGCCGCGACCTCGTCCAGAGCACCCGCATGTCGGGCATCCCCGGGGCGGCCTCGTACACCAACATGCTCTACCGGATGTTCGGGCCGAACGGCCTCGTGGTCCTGGACCGAGGGCCAGAGTACGACGTCCCGGTGAACGAGGGCGCCTCGGTGCTCGTCCATCCGATGCACGACCTGACCGGTCTCGGCCTGCGCGGCTGGGTCTACGCCTACTGGAGCATTCCGCTCTCCGGCACCACGATGGAAGTGGGGGCGACCGTGCTCCACGACGGCTCGCCGAACGTGAACGTGGCGGCGGTCCTGCCGCCAGCCCTGCGCGACTCGGTCTTCGACCGCGCCACGGGGGTCTGGACATGGACGGAGGAGGGACCGAACACGCCGACCGCGATCGACGCGAACATCTCCCTCGTCGACCCCGACCTGCCGCGCACCTGGCGGATCGTCGCGCCGGGCCAGGGCGCCTCCATCCGGGTGCCCCGGCTGCCCCCGCCCTATGACGATCTCAACGTGGCGGCCGACACGAACGTGTATTCGGCCCAGCTCAACTCGATCGGCCACAGCCGCGGGTACGCGCCGGTCGTCGCCAACTTCTCCGGCGGCGTGTTCTACGAGGCCGGCGAGGTGGGCGACATCACGGCGGTCGATGCCGGTTACGTCAGCGTCGTCCAGTGATCGCGACTCATCGCGCGGATCGCGCCGCGGGGTTGTCCTCGAGGATGACGTCGGCCGCCTTCTCGCTGACCATGTAGATCGGCAACACGATGAAGGTGCCCGGGATGCGCGGGAAGACCGATGCATCCACCACGCGCAGCCCGCTGGCGCCGCGCACGCGGAAGCGGCTGTCGAGCACGGCCATCGGATCGCCGTCGCCGCCGATCGGCGCCGAGCAGGAGGCGTGGTGGCCCCAGGCCTCGTCCTTGACCCACTGGGCGATCTCCTCGCGCGTGTCGACCTCCGGGCCGGGCCACACCTCGCGGAATTCGCCGAACAGCGGGAGGCTGTCGGTCTTGGCGGCCACGCGGCGCACGAACTCGACCGCGTTGACCACCGCGGTCACGTCGTTGACGTCCTCGCCCTGGTCCACGTCGCCGTCGTCGAAGTAATGGAAGTTGATCGCCGGCCGCTCGCGCGGGTCGGCGGAGCGCAGCTTGACGGTGCCGCCGCGGTTCTCGGTGTGGCCCTTGAGGATCACCCAGGTGAAGTGGTGCTTGTCGGCGACGCCCTCGGCCGAGTAGCCGGGCTTGTAGCCCTTGAACACGCCCGGCAGTCCGAACAGGTGCAGGTCAGCGTCGGCCCGCTCGGGCCCGGAGCGCATGAGGATGCTGGCGACCGATCCGTTCGAGGTGTACGGGCCGGTGCCGTTGCGCCAGTCGGACAGGCAGGGATCGTCCGGCGTGGCGGCGAAGGTGCAGGCCAGCAGCAGGCGGAAGTCCTGCACCACGTCGAACACCACGCCGACCTCGTAGCGGTCCTGAAGGTTCTCGCCCACCCCCGGCAGGTCGACGCGGACCGGGATGCCGTGCTGCTCGAGCTCCTCGCGCGGCCCGATGCCGCTCAGCTTCAGCAGCTGCGGCGTGTTGAACGCGCCGGCCGAGAGGATGACCTCGCGGCTCGCAAAGGCCTGCACCGGCGTGCCTCCCTCGGGCGACCCGGCGTTGCGATCGGCCTGGTACAGGTGCGCCCCGTCGAGGAACTCGACGCCGATGGCGCGCGGCCGCCCCGAGTCGTCCGGCTCGTCGGCGAAGAGGACGCGGGTGACCAGCGAGCGGGTCCTGACCGTGAGCGGGAAGCCCTCGGCCACGGTGGCGGCGATGCGCTCGCGCGTGCCGTTGCGCGCGCGGCCGCGCGTGGCCAGCGGGAAGCTGAACACGCCCTCGGTGTCGCCGCGGCGCAGCTCCTCGTTGATGTCGCGCTTGATGAGGTTGAGGATCTGGTCGATGTTGTCGAAGATGTCGAGCGGGTTCAGGTCGGGCCCGCCGTGGCCCTCGTCGACCAGCTTGATGATCGCGGCCATGACGGTGCCGATGAGCCGGATGTCGCGCAGCGCCAGGGTCGCGTCCGGCTGCTCGACGCCCAGCCACTCGCGCACGCGGTCGTAGTAGCGGTCCATCTCGGCCGCCTGCCACGACGCGTCGCCGGTCACCGCCGCGATGTTGTCCCAGTCGCTCTGCTGGGGCAGGACGGTGATCATCGCGTTGACCGCGGTCGAGCCGCCCAGCGTGCCGCCGCGCGGGTAGAGGATGCCCTCCGGCGTGATCTTGGTGTCGCGCTGCTGGCGCGCCGGGTCGCTGTAGTGATCGACGAAGTACCACCAGGCCAGCGCCGGATCCTCGGTGGCCTGCGGGTGGAAGACCGGGACCTGATAGTTCTGCGCGTCGCCGGCGTCCTCGCCGGCCTCGAGCAGGAGCACGCGGGCGCCGGCGCGCGCCAGGCGGGTGGCCAGTGGTCCGCCGCCGGCACCGGACCCGACCACGATGTAGTCGAAGTCGGTCGTCTCCGGGCTGTCGCCCAGGCCGTCGCACTTGCCGCCGGAGCAGCTCGGCTGCGAGGTCTCGTTGTCGTCTCCGGCCTGCGCGGCGCAGCCGGTCGCCGCGATCGCACCGGCGAGGAGAATCGAGAGGACTCGGGTGATGGCCTTCAATGCGGACTCCTGGCGTCGAAAAGGGTCCGCGCGTTGTGCAACAGCGGCTCCGCGCGTGTCGCCTGAAGCCGGCTGAAATCGAGTTAAATCCCTACTGGACCGCCGGGAGCAGGTGGTCGAACAGGAACGTCTCGCCATCGAGCTCGTCGTGGTCGGCCGCCGTGTCCGCGGTCATGACGACCATGAGGTCGAGGGCGGGGACGAGGTAGATGAACTGACCGCCGAAGCCCCAGGCGATGGCGACGTCCTGACCGCCGCCGCTGGTCAGCCACCAGTAGTAGCCGTAGTCGTAGCCGTC
>DATHKR010000279.1:0-2696 GCA_035489015.1 Kofleriaceae bacterium
GATGGCGCCGTCCGGGCCGGTGGACAGCGAGAGGCGCGCGCTGGCATGCATGTCCGCCGCGATGCCGCCGGCGATGACGAGCGTGCTGCCAGCGAACTGGAAGGTGCCCTCCATCTCGACCGACACGCCGAGCAGATCGATATCGAGCAGGATGCCGCGATCCGGACTGTCGACGATGCGAGCATCCACCAGGATGTTCTCGGGGATGACCGACGGAACGCTGATGTCGATCGAGCTGTCACCCTCCCCGATCTGGATGCCGCCTTCGAGCAGGCTGGCCAGATCGATGTGCCACAGGATGAGCTCTACCGCCGACGCCAGGTCGTGGGCGACGACCGGATCCGTGGTGAGGTCGAGGGTCGTGCCGGGTGCGCGCAGGTCGAGGAAGCGCTGACCGATGCTGAGCTCGACGGCGCCGGCGATATCGAATCCGGTCGTGCCCGCGATCGGGGCCAGGTAGTCGGACGCCCACAGCACGTCCATCTCTCCGGCCGGCACGAGGGGGCCCAGTCCGTCGCCGCCCTCGATCAGGATGTGGTTGATGCCGGGCACCGGGGAGAGCTCGGTCGAGAACGAGCCGTCGGCCTGCACCGGCACGCGAACGCCGTTGACCCATGCCTCGGGCTCGCCGGCCGACTCTCCGCTCACGGTGACCCTGCCGGCGACCACGATCGTCGGATGCTCGGACTCGATCAGCTGCGCTCCTGCCGCTGGCGACGACACGCTGACCGTCACCGTGGAGTCGCCGGGCGGCTGGGCTCCATCACCCGGATCGTCGTCGCCGCCCGCGCCGTCCCCGTTCCCGCTTCCGCCGCCGCCGCCGCATGCCGCGACGAGGCAGGCCGCGCCGAGCCACGCGCGCGCCCACCGCATCAGTTCCGGACTCCGAACCCGCCGGTCAGGACCTTGTGCACGCCCGAGGTGGAGAGCAGCGGGTCGAGGATGCCGAGCTCGGCCCCGGCCGGCAGACCGAAGTCGCCGGCGGCCTCGGGCAGCGCGAATGTCGGGATCGGCAAGGCGGGCAGGCCATCGTTCACCGCGTCGAGCAGCACGCCCTGCAGGATCTGCGTCAAGAGGTTGCTGAGCGCGTTCCGCTGGGTCTGCGTCAGGGGTGTGGTGGTCGAGATGAAGAGCTGGTCGAGGCTGAGATTGCCGACCTGGAGCGCTTCACCGACCAGGTTGATGGAGGCCGAGGCGCGGCCGCCGAACACGATCGAGATGGGCGTGTTGATGACACCGGGGATCGTGACGGTCGCCTGGATACCGCCGAGCATCAGGTTCGCCCCGTTGCCGGTGCCGATGGCCACGACCGGGGGCAAGCGGGCATCGATGGAGGCGGTGCCGCTGCCCACCTGCAAGGTCGCCTGGAAGAAGCCCCCTCGCCACAGCGCGTGCAGCACCTGGTTGAGGAGTCCCTCGTAGAGCGACAGGCCGACCGGCCTGGCCGAGCTCGTCCCGGGAGGATCGAGCAGCGGCGTCTGCGTCCGCCGGGCCACGCCGAGGCTCGGGCGGTTGTGTGCGCTCGTGCCGGGCTGGAAGCGCGTGCCGATGCCGAGGAGCGCGCGCGAACCGGTGATGTTGAGCGACGAGAACTCCAGGCCGAAGCCGAGCTGGATCGATCCGGATCCGTCCAGCTGCGGGACCGAGAACGTCTGCCCCAGGGTCGTGATGTCGAGGCTGGAGACGAGCTCATCGATGAGCGGGCCGACGTCGCTGTCGATGAAGCCGGCGAGCGCGTCCCGCACCGCCCCGCGCACCGTGTCGGCAAAGAACCCCTCCAGGAGGTCGATGAGGATGCCGCAGAAGCCCGACCCGTTCAGCGTGACCGTGCCGACGTTCACGACCGGCTGGCCCGACACCGACGCGCGCAGCACGCCGCCCTGCAGCGTCAGGCCGAAGTTGACGGACGCGGTGATCTGCGTCGCCCGCACCGTGATGTTCGAGCCGCCGATGCAGCACGTGGTGCCGCACGCGCTCACCCGGAGCTCCACGTTCGGCAGCGTGACCGTCGCGGCCAGCCCGCCGGAGACCAGGGACAGCGAGGTCGTCGGCTGGCCCCAGGTCAGCGAGCCGCTGGTGTAGTTGACGCGCGGCGTGCACGCGAAGACGCCACAGCTGCCGTCGCTGATCGGGTTGGCGTCGACCAGACCCTGATTGACCAGCGCGCGCAGCGCCGTGCTGGACAGCATCGCGAAGAGGATGTCATTGAGGCTGTTGAGGCCGGTGGGCTGGGCATCGCCCACCGCGGCCGGGTCGAGGCGCAGGGCGAGGGCTCCGGGCATGATGGTGGCCTCGGGCGTGAAGAACTGGCCGACCAGCACCGAGCAGGTCGTGCTGTTCTCCTGGCCGAACTGGTCGACCGCGACCACCTCGACGAAGTTCATGCCGAAGCCGATCGACACGCCGGCCTGGTAGTTCCCCGAGCTGCCGAGCGTGGCCGCGACGCCGTTGATCCTCACCGACTCCACGTCGAACGCATCGTCCACCCGGACCGGCAACAGGACCGTGGCCGGCCCCGACGCCAGCATGTACGCGTCGGAGGCCACCGCGGGGGAATCGACGCGCCGGCACTGGATCGCCGGCCCGGCCGAGTCCACCACCAGGCCCACCGACGCCTCGAGGGCGACGTCATCCTGCGTCGGCGACACCACGGTCGCCGTCAGCGTGAACGCGCCGTCCTGCTCGAGCTGGAACCG
>DATHKR010000280.1:0-9842 GCA_035489015.1 Kofleriaceae bacterium
GCTACGGCCACAGCCCGCTCGATCCTGAACTCCACGCGGCGGTTCTCGGAGCGGCCGCGCGAGGTCCTGTTGTCGGCGAGCGGGCTCTCTTCGCCGTGGCCGATCGCCTGCATCCGGTCGGCTGAGACGCCCTTGCCCGCGATGTACACGCCGACCGCTTCGGCGCGGCGCTGCGAGAGGTCTTTGTTGTAGGAGGCAGCGCCTTTGTCGTCGGTGTGGCCCTCGATGTAGACTCGCGTGATCTCGGGATGGGCGTTGAGCACCTGGGCCAGGTTGTCGAGCAGTGGGTTCGAGCGGGCGCGGATCGTGCTCTTGGCCGTGGCGAAGTAGACGTTGTCCAGGACCTTGATCTCGGTCAGGGTGAGCTTCACCAGCTGTCTGCTCCTGCAGCCCTGGTTCTGGGAGGAGCCGTGCTCTGCCGGACAGTTGTCGAGCCGGTCTGCCAGGCCGTCGCCGTCGCTGTCCTTGTCGGGGCAGCCCTGGTTGTCGGCCGGGCCCGCTACCTGAGCGCACGCATCGCTGGCGTCCGCGACGCCGTCGTTGTCGTTGTCCGTGTCTGGACAACCGTCGGCGTCCTGGAAACCATCCTTGTCCTCGGCCTCGGCCGGGCAGGTGTCGACTCCGTCGGCGAGGCCGTCCTTGTCCTGGTCCGCCTTCTCCGGACAGCCGTCGTCGTCGTCGACTCCGTTGACGTTCTCCTGTTCCTCGGGGCATCGGTCGGCCGGGTCGTTGATGCCGTCACCGTCGCGGTCGGCCACGGCCGGGCAGCCAGTCGGCGCCACGCCTGCTTCGGACGGGCACTTGTCGTTGGCGCCGATGACGCCGTCTTGATCGGAATCGAGGTTGTGTGGCTCGATGCGCGCGCGACTGCCACTGAATTGCCAGCTCAGGGATGTCGTGATCAGGAAGTGGCTGACCGTGTTGTCGTCGTCGTTCGGAAAGTCGAACTTCGGGGCGAACAACCAGCGCCCATCGAGGCGGACGGACATGCGCGAGGTGAGGAAGAACTTGGCGCCTGCGCCGATGTGCTCGGTGAGGTCGTTGTCGTCACCCAGCACTGAGTCCCCGGAGACGATTCCCATCGATCCAGCTCCGACCAGGACGAAAGGAGTCAGTCGGGCCGGCAGCTGGCCGATGACCTGACCACGCCAGCCCAGCAGAGTCGCGGAGTCGTTCGTGGTATCGGTGCCGATCGGGATCACCTCACCTTCGACCTCGATTCCGACGTAGCGGATCGGCTCGTAGCTGAGGCGCAGTCCCATGGCGGGGGCGACTGGATTCAGTGGCTGCCAGGTATTTCCTTCCCACAGGAAGTCGTGGACGTTCGCATCCGGCAGGAACACGCCGGCCGTGACGCCGACGGAGAACGCGTTGTCCTTCGGGGCGAGGTCGTCCTCGTCCGCAGCCGCGAGATTCGATGACGTGACCACACACGCGACCGTGAGCAGCGCCATCCGCGTCCATCTTTGCCCTTGGATCATTCTGCGATGCTACGCGTGTTGTCTGCGAGGTGGTCGCACAGATCGCTGCGAGTCGGCGTTCCTCGCCTGTGCGCCCACGTGCGGTGAGCCCTTTATCTCTGCTCCGCCGTGACACGCAAATGGTGGTCGCCGAGTGGGCGAATATCGGAATCTCGTTCGTGCTGGCAGAGTCGAACAGCACCCCTGTCGTGGGGCCTCAATCGCCGTCCGCGTGTGCCGAGAACCAGGAGAGGTCGGTCGTGCCGTCGCATCGAGTTGGCGCCACAGACAGAACGATGCGGAAGGAACGAACACCTTTGCAGGCCGAGACCGCGACGCGTGAAGTGGGCAATTCCGTCGGGGACTCACCCCCGGTGGGGCGTGTGGTCCGCACGATCTCGGTGGCGATCGAGATCATCGGCGATATCACGCCGATCCGGCCGCGCATGGCCGAACGAGCTCGCATCGTTCACAGCGATCGATCGCCGTTCGCCTTTGGCCAGCGCATGGTCGATCCGGTGCTCGTCGCGCTGCTCCTGCCGGCGGTATGCATGGTCTTGGGCCAGCCGTTCGATCGCAACTACCAGGTCCTCGCGGTGTTCGGGCTGCTCGGCGGTGTGTGGGCATTCCGGACGACCGGCCTCTATGGACGGGACGGTCGGCGCGGCGCTGTTGCCACGATCGTGCGCGTGTGGGTGGCCTGGCTGTGCGTGGTTGCGCTGCTGGTCGGGATCGGCGTTCTCACTGGCTCGACCGATGAAATGGCCATCCAGGTCCTGGTCGTCTGGGCGCTGATCGCCCCGGTGGCGCTTTCGGCAGCCCACCTGGCCGCCGCTGGCGCGATGCGTGGCCTTCGGACTCGCGGTTTCGGCACGCGTTCAGCGGTCATGGTCGGAGCCGGACCGACCGCGCGTGAGTTCGCTCAGCGCCTGATGGATTCACCCTCGTCCGGCATCCGGCTGCTCGGCTACTTCGACGACCGCGAACCGTCCGGAGGGACGGGGATGCTGCCGCTACTCGGCTCGCTCAACAGTCTCCCTGACTTCATCAAGGCCAAGCGGGTCGATCATGTCTACATGGCGCTGCCGATGGGCGGTCATGGCCGCGCCGCCAGGCTGGCGAAGCGCCTCCTCGACACGACCGTGTCGGTGTCGTTCCTGCCGCAGGTGCTCTCGGCCGGCGTTCCGACTCTCCACATAGAGGAGGTGGCCGGCATCCCGCTGTTCACCTCTCGCGACACGCCGTTCGCCGACTGGGGGCGCCGTCTGGCCAAGCGCGCCAGCGACATCGTCATGGCCGGTGTGGGCGTCGTGGTGGCTGCCCCGATCATGGCGGTGGTCGCGCTCGGCGTGAAGCTCACCTCGCGCGGGCCGGTTCTGTTCCGCCAGCGCCGCCACGGCCTGGATGGCACCGAGATCGTCGTCTACAAGTTTCGATCGATGACGGTGATGGAGGACGGCGCCGAGGTCATTCAGGCCCGGCGCAACGATCCGCGGGTGACACGGCTGGGCCGTTTCCTGCGCGGCACCTCGCTCGACGAGCTGCCGCAGCTCATCAACGTGCTGCAGGGGCGCATGAGCATGATCGGCCCGCGCCCACACGCCCTGACGCACAACGACTACTACCGCGAGCTCATTTCCGGGTACGCGGGGCGGCACAAGATCAAGCCGGGTCTATCCGGCTGGGCGCAGGTGCACGGCCATCGCGGCGAGACCAGCACGGTCGACGCCATGCGGATGCGGGTCGAACACGACCTCTACTACATGCGCAACTGGTCGCTGTGGATGGACCTGCGCATCGCGGTGAAGACGCTGGTCGTCCTGTTCAAGCACCCGAAGGCGTACTGAGATGCCGCGCGGCGCCGAGCGTCGCGCGCGCTGATCGTCGGGTGGCGAGGAAGGGGGCGGTGAGGAGGCCGGGCAGTGTCCTGGTCGTTCGATCATCGTCGACCAGTCGCACGGCACCGCTGGATCAGTGGAGCGCGTCCTCGGCGACCTGCCAAGACGGGTTCTTGCCCGATGAATGGTATCGGATAGACTGATACCGTGGCTTCCCGCGAGGTCGTCGAAGCCTTCGATCGCTTCCCGGCCGCTCGTTCCCTGACACTCGATGCGGTCGTGATCGGAGGGACGGGGCTCGAAGCTCAGGACGGAAACGCTGAGTGGCCGGAACACGTCCGCGCTACGATGGCGGACCTGGCCGGCAGGCTCGGTCATGCCGTTTAGGCGCCAGGCGCACGCGGTCGTTCTGCCCGCGATGGAGAACCTTGCCAGCGCGGTCGCCGGGCTCGGCATCGCGATGGCCGCCACGCCTCTTCGGGAGGCTGACATCGAGGCGACGCTGCTCGCCGCTTCGATCGAGGGGATGGACCGCGCTGACCTGCGCCTCGTCGCGCTGGTCGTCTCGTGGTTCGGCGTTCACTCGTCGCGCGTCAACGCGGACCGCTTGACCCGGCTGGTGGCCGGACAATCAATCCGCGTGCGTGCGCTCTGGGCCGCTCTCGCGCTGTGGAAGCGGAAGGATCGCCGGTTCGGTCGCCTGGCCAGGGTCCATCGGGGGCAGGCCATCGATCTTCTCGCGACGGGGACCGACTTCCAGCTTCGGCGCCGCGGCGAGGACCTCCGTTTTTCGGGCTCGGGTCTGCGCGTCCCTGCTGGTGTTCTTCGCGATCGCCCCGGAGACATCGAGGAGCCCGCCGCGCTGGCTCGCCGCCATCGCACCTATCACTGGCGCGTGGTCATCGGTCCGACCTACCGGGCCGATCTCTGGGCCGCGCTCGAGCGCACTCCCTCTGCGACCGCCTATGCTGTGGCTGGCGTCACCGGCGCCTCCTACGCCAGCGCGTGGAGCGCTCGGGCGGACTTCCTCTCGATCCATGGAGCTCGGCGTGGGCGGCCTCGCCCGGGCGGGGCCATCTCGCGGCCGAACAAGGCAGCCGGTCGGTGACGCTCCAGAGGCGATCGGCGACTACCGCAGCGCGTCCTCGGCGACCTCGCCGTAGGTCGGGTCACCGCTCTGGCGGTCGAAGGAGACGTCCCACAGCATGAGGCCGGCGAAGGCGGGGTCGGCGGCTATCGAGTCGATCAAGGCGGGGAGGGCGCCGGGGTCGACGTAGCCTCCGGCCGGGGCGGCCTCGGCGGTGGCGGGGAGGCCGACGACGATGCGGGGGCCGCCGGTGGCGAGGAGGCTGCTCCACTGGGCGTAGGTGTCCTGGAAGGGCTGGCCGGAGGAGCCGCTGCAGAAGTTGTTGTAGAACTGCACGAAGAGGTAGTCGAAGGCGTCGGCGGCGTCGGCCAGCGCGGTGCCTGGCGACGGTCCGAGGTGAGCGTCGGGGAACGGGCACTGCGGTGCGGCGGTGATGAGCCAGCTGCCGCCGGCCGCGTCCATGGTCGCACGCATTCGCCTGGCGAACGCGGCGTAGCCGGCCGGGCCGCCGCCCTCGATGTCGAGGTCCACGCCGTCGAGCGTCGCGGCTCCGAACGGGCGGAGCGCGCCGTCGCCGCCGAGGAACATGTCCCAGATCGTGTCAGCGACCTCCTCGGCGTCGGCGTCGTCGGTGAAGCCGTAGGCGCCGCTCGCGCCTCCCATCGACAGGAGCACTTTCACCCCGGCGGCGTGGCAGGTCGCGATGTCCGCCTCGATGTCCGGGCAGCGGAGGAGGAACGGGTGCTGGTCGTCGATCGGTGTCTCGCAGTGGAAGGCGAAGTTGGTCTCGGGCAGATCGCCGTTGCGGGCGCTGCGGAAGCTGGTCAGGAAGGCGAGCACGACCACGTCGTAGTGCGGCACGGCGCAGACCTCGCCCAGGGTCGGCTCCCACGACGCCATGTCGGCGGGGTGCGCGCCGCCGTAGCCGTTCTGGCCCCAGTAGACGACGAGGCCGGGCTCGCTCGCGAGCGGGTCGGGCGGCAGGACGGCGCCGTCGCCGCCACCGCCATCGGCGACTCCATCGCCTCCGCCGTCGATGTCTCCGGCTGTGTCGCCGCCGCCGTCGTCGCCGCCGTCGTCGCTCGACGCTGCGTCGGCGGCGTCGCTGTCGTCGCCGATTCCGGCGTCGTGGCACGCGGCGAAGAGGAGGAGCGAGGCGGCGATCGAGAGGGGGGCGGCGCGGCTCATGGCTGGATCGAGAGGTCGCGTCGCGTGATCGGGTCACGCGCCGCGGCTGAAGGAGAGGCTACGTTGCAGGTGACCGGGATCGAAGGCGAGGGCATGCGGAACGCTGTTCTGGGGAGCGGTGGGGTGGGCGCCTACTTTGGCGGTCGTCTGGCGTTCGCAGGCCACGACGTCTGGTCGTCGCGCGCGGGAGCCACTCGCCGCGATGCGCGAGGGCGGCCTTCGCGTCGTCTGCACCGGGGACGACTTCGCGCTGCGGACGGTGAAGCGAGCGATCGCACCGAGGAGATCGGACCGGTCGATGTCGGCCTGGTTGCGTCAAGTCGTAGCAGGTCGTCGAGATGGCCGATCACCCGCGCCGTTCGCCGGCCCGAGCACCGTCGTGGTGGCCACCCAGAACGGGCTCGAGGCCGCCGATCAACCGGTCGAACGGCTCGGGCGGGGCGTCGTGGCCACCGGCGCGGTGCGCATCGTCAGCTTCCTGGTCGCGCGCGGCCACGTGCGCCACGCCGGGACATCGATGGGGACGGCGAGCCGAGTTGCTGCAGGATCCCGGTGACGGCTGGGTCGTATGGAAGTCCTCGGGGCGCAGGGTGGGTGCCACAGGCCGATCTGATCGAGCGGGCCCGAGTAACGAAAGGAGGTGGCCCGTGGGCTCCAGCGACTCTCCTACGGACGAGCCTTTCAACCTCGGAGCGTGGGGTCGGGTTGAGGGGCAAGCCCGTACAGGGACGGGCAGTTACATCGTGCGCAACTGATGCGGCAGATCCTGCGTGTTCGGCTCCAGCCTCTTCATCCGAGTCACTTGGCCAGTTTCTTGCCTCGCCGTCGGAGACGATTACTCTGTGATCCACAGTGGATGAGTAGCGTCGTGCTCGGAGGACAAGGCGCCTCTGTCACGAGCCTGGCCACCGCGTTACGTTAGAGATGACGATGTCCGTAAGCTTTCCAACCGTGATGGATCCTCATTTCGAGGCCGCTCTGCGCGCGCGGTGCTTGTCAGCCCTTGACGGGATTCCAACGCCAGAAGAAACCCAGCCGAGCGCGGAAGATCTGACTCAAGTCCTCCACACTGGAACGCAACTGCTCGAGTTGTTCGTGGTCGTCACGGCGACCGCCGAGGTTGTGGCCGAGCTTGGGATTCGGACGTTCGGCGACGTTCGTCGGCGCGCCGTCGAGATCCAGGGCCGGGTTTCATCAGCGACCGGCATCGACGTCATGGCCGCTCTGAGCTTCGCTCGCGAGATCGGACTTTCGGGCAGGACGCCGACGCCGGCGGATGAGGCGCCGGTTGGGATGAGCCTTCGGCGAGTCGTTCGTTTCGTACAAGCCGTGACGGCATCCTGTCCGACCGACTTCTTCGAGAGCTTGGCGGCCGACCTCTCTCGTCCAGAGCTGGGCTATCGTCTCCAGGTGGCGTGCGAGGCGCTCCGGTCTTTCCTTCGCCGCCACGATCCGCGGCAGCAAGACATCGTTCTCGTAGTGGGACGGCTCTATCAGCGAGGGACCATCGAGCTCGACGATGCGTCGCAGCTGTTCGGCGCCTCGCATACGGATGCGATCGCGCTGCTTGAGGAGCATGGATTCGGCCGCACGGTCGAGACCGTCGGACTGTCCGATGAGAAGCGCCGCGCCCATCTGGCGCGGATCCGCCAGGACCGGCTGGATCGATCTGGGAAGCCAGCCTATTCGCGAGATATCGTTCGTCGCAGTACGATCGCGAGTGAGCGGATCGAGGGGATCGACGCGCGTGCGTGGCTAGGAGCCGAGCCAGATCGTGATCGAGGCAGGTGACGATGTCGTCCGGACGTACACCGAAGACGAAGAGAAGCGGCTCGCGCTGAACCTCGAGGCACTTCTCGATAGGATTCACCGTGGCGAGCTCATTGACGCCTGGATCACCGTTCGGCTGCTCCAGGAGTTCCACGCGGCTCTGTTCCACGAGGTGCGAGACCACGGTGGACGGCTCCGATCACCCGGACAGGGCTCGGAGACTCTTCTGTTCGGCCCCAATCGGTCTGAGCATCGAAATGCAGTGCCGGGACTTGTGAAGAGGGCGATCGAACGAGCGCGTAGCGAGGTAGAGGCGCTGCGGCGCGACCCGAACGGAGCCGAGTACGAGCTCACGGCGATAGGTGTTGCCGTGGGCACCCAGGCCGAGCTCATCCGCATTCATCCATTCGAGGACGGCAACGGTCGTTCGAGCCGCGCGTTCTCCGATTTCCTCTTGGTGGCTCTCGGGCTTCGCCCCGTCCCGATCGAAGCAGTCAAATCCGAGTACAACGAGTGCCTCAACGCGTACCACCGCGGGCGCTCCCTCCGGCCTCTCATCGACCTGTACCTCAGGCTCTACGCGGCGTGCGTGCTCGACACGGAGTAGTTCCCCGGGGACCGCGGTCCGAGATTCAGGCGCGAACGACGCGCGGCAAGCTGCTCGCTTGCGGGTTCCGGAAATTCTGACGCCCTCCTTCCCGCGTCGTCCGGGCCGATGAGCGCCGGGTGGTCCACGACATGATCGTCGTGCCGCCCGGTCGCCTGCGCCATGCGGCTCCGGTCCCGGCGCTGCTCCACCTCAACTTCTGCCGGGACGGCTGCGTCCTGACGCCAGGAGTCGACGACAACCGCACCGATACGAGCTCGATCGTGGCGGGCACCAGCTTTCTGGAGTCAGCGCTGCTGGAGGAGAGCTACGAGGCCATCACGGCGTGTGTGCAGGCCACCTTCGAGCCCTTCGGGATCACCGTCACGACGGACGATCCGGGCACGACGCTTCACCACGAAGCCATCGTGGCAGGCGACTCGCAGGACATCGGCTGGCCGGATCCGGTCGCTGGATTGAGCAACGTCGGCGCGGACGGGAGCTGGCTGCCAAACTCGCTGATCTTCGCCTTCGCTGGCGCTCCTGAAGTCGAGGACGAGGTCTTCTGGAACTTCACGTGCAACACCGTGGCCCACGAGCTCGGCCACACCCTGGGCCTGGACCACGAGTACATCTGTTCCGAGCCAACGAGCTACCTCGAGCCCTGCGACGGGGGTCTGTGGCCGACGGCGTTCGTGGACCAGACCGGCGCGTGCGGCGAGTATGAGCCTCGGGCGACCTGTACGAATGGAAGCTCGGAACAGAACTCGTATCGACACCTGGCCCGGCTGTTCGAT
Source organism: Kofleriaceae bacterium (assembly GCA_035489015.1). GTDB lineage: Bacteria > Myxococcota_A > Polyangia > Haliangiales > Haliangiaceae > DATFRY01. The sequence goes on from DATHKR010000280.1 coordinate 8,727, forward strand.
CCAACCGCCGTGGCGACCACCGTCGGCATCGTCATCAGCCCGACGCCTGAGCAGCCGGTCGCCGCTGGCTTCATCGTCGAGGCCGAGGTGACCAGCGAGGAGCCGCCCCTCGACGTCACCTTCCAGCTGTACGACGAGCAGGGATTGCTCCATCAGGTCGATGCCAGGACCGAGCCGCCCTGGGATTTCACCATTCCCATGGATCAGGTCCATCCCGATGCAGACGGCTGGGTCTACTTCGAGGTGAGCGCCCACACCACCGCCGATCCGACGGCAACGGCCGGGCAGTTCGTCAACATCGCCACCTGCTCGCCGCAGACCTGTGCCGGAACCTGCGAAGGCGAGGTCTGTGTGGCCGATCCGGACGATCCGGACGACCCAGGCGACGCGGATGACCCGGATGACCCGGATGACGCGGGCAACCCCGACGACACGGACGGCCCCGGCGGCAACGGGGAGGGCGGGGGCTGCCGCGTAGGCTCGCAGTCGCCTTCGACCGGCTGGCTGCTCCTGGCGCTGAACGCCTTCCTGGGCCTGCGCAGACGCCGTGCGGTCGGCGCACCGGCGCCCGCTACCGGGCCCGGTCGTCGTCCTTCGGAGACTTGAACGACACCACCCGCGCCGGCGGGACGGCCGGCTTCACCACCGGCGGCCGGTCCACGATGAGCGGGGCGACGATGCCGATCAAGCGCTCGGCCGCCGCCCGGGTCCAGAAGCCGAACGCGAGGTGGTGGGTGCCGCTCGCGACGGTGACCTCCAGGTCGACCTCGCTGCCGACCGCCACGAACAGGAGGCGGAGGTGGCTGACCTCGACGTGCCGGATCGCGGCGCCGAGCCGGACCGTGTCGAGCAGCATCTCGATGGAGCGCAGCCGCGCGCGGTACCACAGGTTGCCGAGCACCGCGAGCGCTGCGCAGCCGGCGATCCACAGGATCGGCTCCAGGCGGTACGCCGCGTCGCACGGCATCGACAGCACCTCGTAGCTGACGAACACGAGGCCCAGCGTGACGGCCGCCAGCATGTGGAGGACCCGCCGTCGCGCGCCCCTCAGCAGCTCCTCCAGCCCCCCGGTCGCGTTCTCCATCGCCCGATTCTAGCCCACCGATGGGGCGCCAG
>DATHKR010000281.1:0-2501 GCA_035489015.1 Kofleriaceae bacterium
CCAGGTGCCCGAGCTGCCGCACCTTGCCGTCGCTGGGCTCGGCGCCGACGGCAAGCCGGACCTGTGGCTCGGCCACGTGACCGGCGGCGTCCCCAGCCCGGTGCACGTGGCGATCACCGCGCGCAATCGCGCCATGGTCGACGCGTTCTACGAGGCGGCGATCCGCGCCGGTGGCCGGTCGAACGGCGCGCCCGGCGTGCGAGCCCAGTACCACCCCAGCTACTACGGGGCCTTCGTCCTCGATCCGGACGGACACAACCTCGAGGCGGTCTGCCACACCCCCGGCTGACCGCCTCCCGGCGGCGCCGGATTCATCCGGTTCTGCTGGGGGTGGGGGCAGGGTAAGGAGCAAAAGGCAACCGCGCCCGGACGTGGCCGAGATGAGGCTTCGTGGCGCGCGATGTGCGGCTGGGGCCGAAGATCGGGCAGGGCGGGATGGCCGACATCCACCTCGCCGTGCAGGTGGGACCGGAGCGGTTCGCCAAGCTGGTGGTCGAGAAGCGCGGGCGGGGTCCGGTCTGCCAGCGCGCTGAGCTGGCCCGCGGGTTCCTCGGCGAGGCGCGGCTGCTGGCGCGGCTGTCGCATCCGAACGTGGTGCAGGTGCTCGACCTCGGCTGGGACGAGCGGGTCCCGTTCGTGGTCGTCGAGTACCTGAGCGGCGAGACGCTGTCGACCATCCTTCGCCAGGTGGCGGCCAGCGGTGACCGGATGCCGTGGCCGGTGGCGGTCCGGATCGCGGCCGGGCTGGCGGCGGGGCTGGCCGCGGCGCACGGCGCGGTCGACGCCGACGGCGGCCCCGACCCGATCCTCCACCGCGACCTGACTCCGTCCAACGTGATCGTCTGCCGCGGCGGGGCGACCAAGGTCATCGACTTCGGGATCGCGCGGCTGGCGGCGGAGGCGGGCGACACGCGGGTCGGCGCGGTGAAGGGCAAGCTCTCGTACCTGGCCCCGGAGCTGCTGAGCGGGACGGCGGCGGACCCGCGGAGCGATCTGTTCCAGCTCGGCGTCCTCTTCTTCGAGATGCTGACCGGACGTCGGCTGTTCGACGCCGCCACCGACGGCGGGCGAGTCCAGGCGGTGCTGCGCCGACCGATCCCGTCGCCGTGCCAGCTGGTCGACGACCTGCCGTCCGAGGTGGACCGCATCGCGCTCGGGCTGCTCGCCCGCGATCCGGCCCAGCGCAGCGCGAGCGCCGCGGCGGTGCGCGACCAGCTCGAGGACTTGCTGCGGCGGAGCGGGGCGCGCGCGAGCGACCACGACGTCGGCGAGTGGTTGCGCGAGGCGCTGCCGGTCCAGCTCGCCGAGAGGCGGCAGCGCGAGCGCGAGTGTCTGCGCGCGCTGGCCGGGGACGCGGCGGGGGTGGCGAGCGCGGGGGGCGCGGTGGCGAGCGCGGGGGGCGCGATGGTCGCGGCGGGCGGCGGCGCGCGCGGGGGGCGGCCGATCGGGCCGGGGAGGGCGCGGCGGTGGCGCCGGCGGGCGATCGGGGTGGCGGTGCTCGGGGTGGTCGGCGCGATCGGGGTCGGCGGCGGGGCGATGCTGGGTGCGCGGTGGCCGGCGCCGGGATCCGCGGTCGGGCGAGTGGAGCGCGCCGCGCCCGCGCGGACGGCGGGGCAGGAGAGCGGGGCGGGCTCGGTGCCGCGGCCGTGGGTGACGCCGCTGCCGGCGTCGTCGATCGAGGCTGCCGGCGAGGCTGCCGGCGAGGCTGCCGGCGAGGCTGCCGGCGCCGGGCGGGGCGGGTCGGTCGTCGGTCGGCGGCAACGCGGCGGCGAGCACGGCGCGGGGGGAGGCTCCCGGCGCGGGGCGCCGGGCGAGGGCGGGCGGCGTACGGGCCGGACCGGCAGGAGGCGCGACGCGGGGGATGAGGCGAGCCGGCGCGCGCGGCGGTCGACGCGCGATTCGCCGGGCGATGCGGGGGGCGATGAGGCCGGCGATGCGCCGGGCGCGGCGGGGGGCGATCCGGCGGGCGATGCGGGGCTGGAGCGGCGGCGCGGCGCGGCGGTCGATCCTGAGCGCGCGGTGGAAGGGGTGGACGATCGCAAGTCGGAGGCGCCGGCGCCGGGCTCGGTGCCGACGCCGCGCACCGACAACGTGGACCCGTGGCGACCGTGAGGCGGGCCTGGCCGGCTGCGGTGCTCGTGCTCGTGGTCATCCTGGTGGTGGTGATGGCGATCGCGCCGCGCGCCGCGGCGGCCGATCCGGCGACGACCGGTGGCGACGACGCGGATGTCGTGCTGGCGGTGGTGGAGGCGATCGCGCCGCGCGGCGCGGCGGCCGATCCGGCGACGACCGGTGGCGACGGCGCGGCTGTCGTGCGGGTGGTGCCGATGGCGATCCCACCGCGCGCCGCGGCGGCCGATCCGGCGACGACCGGTGGCGACGACGCGGCTGGCTGGCCCGGGACGATGAGCGGGCCGCGGCTGGCGGCGAACCTGGCCGATCCGACGGCGACTCGCGCCGACCGGGTGGCGGAGCGAGCCTGGCTCGGCGGTGAGCGGCGC
>DATHKR010000282.1:0-3626 GCA_035489015.1 Kofleriaceae bacterium
GGTCGACACCGGAGAGGTCTGGCGCTGCCGTCGCACCCCAGCAGGGGAATTGCGTGTCCGGGACGCAATATGGGAGTCCTGTTATCATGTTCATCTTTGCGCTTCCCGGCTTCATCCAGGACTTCCCGGACGACTCTCCCAAGGACCTCGCGCTCAAGGCGCGGTGGAACATCAACGCGGAGAGCTGGATCCAGCAGGCGACGCCGGGCGCTCCGTCGTTCTTCTACGACCCGCTCACGACCACGATTCCGCCGGGGACGGCGTCGGCCCTGGTGTCCTGGTCGGCGTTCCCGGGTCGGCTCGAGCAGTACTTCGCGAGCTCGACGCCGGTCTCGCCGGCCAATCCCTACAACCTCAGCGCGGCGCAGGTCTACGCGCTGGCCGACACTGGCTTCTACACCGACGGCGCGGGCACGGTGCGGAGCTTCCAGCAGATACCCACCGCGCTCTGCCCACAGGCCGACTGGAGCGGCACCCTCCAGCCGTTCGGGCCGTACGGACCGCGGGGCTGGCTCGACGAGTACTGCGAGTGGAGCGTCGCGCGCGACGACGACGGGAACATCTTGCGCGTCGACTTCGCCTGCGAGAACCCGGAGTACTGGTACTCGCTGTGGGCGGTCGATCCCGAGCAGGTCCGCGCGCTGTACCAGCAGACCCTCAATACAGGCGCTCTCCCGGGCCGCCAGGTCGCGGTCCAGCTGGCGGATCTGCAGCTGACCGACGCGCGGGGCAATCCGGTCATCGATCCGCAGACCAACCTGCCGGCCTACAACCCGCTCAATCGCTGGAACAGCGGACCCTTCGCGGTGCGAACCGGGGCCCCGTCGCGGTTCACCGGCGGCGTGATGCACCTGACGAGCACGCCCAACACCCTGCAGACCGAGCTCGGCCTCGCCGGCGCCGCGACGCCGCAGTACGACTGCGGCAACGTCGACTCGCAGATCCTGATCTGCTGCGGCCAGTACGGTCAGGAGTATCGCAACAGCGACCCGCACATCGGCTACTCGGTCAACCGGATCGTGGGTGGCGAGGGCAACTTCGACGGCAAGCCGCGTCTGGTGTGCCTGGCGAACCCGATCGGCCTCTATGTCCAGAGTCCGGATCTGTCCGGGCTCGCGTTCGGTCCAGCGATCGTCCCGGGCAAGACCGTGCCGTTCGGCGCGGTGCCGGCCGACGTCTTCACGATCGTCCGCGGGACGCCGAGCCCGACGGATCCGGTGACCGGCCAGCCGTTCCCGGGCGACATGCTGCTCCACATCGCCTTCCAGATCCCCACGCCCTGGCTCGCGATGACGCCGACGCTGACGCTGGCGGACCTGACGATCAACCGCGCGTCGATCCAGTGGGCCGGGCAGATTGCCCAGCAGATGAAGATCGGGCTGTTCGCTCGGCCGCTGGCGACCACCCGGACGCCGCCCGCGGTGCCGTGCGCCGGCGCCGCGACGACGGGCGCGCCGCTGCAGTGCATGTACCAGGCGCTGTGGAGTGGCTACTACCCGGTCCAGGAGCAGAGCCCCGCCGGTCAGGCGATGTCGCTGGCCAGCAACACGGTGATCATGCCGCCCTGGCTGCCGTCCAATGGCACCTCGCTGGAGCTGGTCGTGATCTGCAGCAATCCACCGCCGGCGAGCCCGGAGGTCCAGCTCATGAGCACCGACGGCTCCCGGCCGGACCCGATGATCCAGACCACCGTCACGGGGACCAGCGCCGTCACCTACGCGGTGCCGGGGAACTCGTATCCCGGCACGTACACCGCGATCTCCTTCACCGCGGTGGTCGCGAAGGGCGCCGCGAGTGGATTGCGGCCGCTCGCGATCGTCGGAGGTGGTGTCCTGCCCGCCGCCGTCTGGATCCGTCCGGGACTCTGACGTGGGCCGAGCCCTCGTCCCGCCCATCCTCGCGCTCGTCGTGCTCGCGGCCTGCTCGCCGGGAAAGCCCGGCGGCACCGCGCGCGAGCCTGCCTCGACTGCCATGGAGTCGAGCCCCCCGGCGCCGGCAGCCGCGACCCCGAACCCGTGCGCCCAGGTGACGCCGGTCGCCCTCGCGCCGCCGCCCGATCTCGTCATGCCCAGGGACTTCGTGGTCGCCACCCAGACCAACGCCGACTGCATGGCCTGGCAGGAGTTCCTGTATCTCAACTGGCCGGCGGATCCGGCGAACCCCGGCCAGCCGGACCCGAGCGCGACCGTCGCCGACTTCGGCCAGCCCGGCAACACCGGCAAGACCGTATGGGAGAGCTTCCTGACCCCGGCGGACGTGTTCACGCCGGCAACCCGGGCGGCGGCGTGGGCCAGCCCGCGCCCGGCGATCAAGCGGCTGAGCCGACTGTCCAAGCTGGGCGACGCGGTGATCAGCCTCGGAACGATCCCGCAGGCCGGCAGCCACAGCTGGCTGACCGACCAGAGCGGCAACCTCATCTACTACGAGATCCACTTCAATCAGGACGAGTACGACTTCATCACTGCCAATCAGCTGACCACCTTCGCGGGCCAGGCGGCGTGCGCCCGGAGCCAGAGCGGCGGATTCAACCTCCCGGCGGGCGGCGGCAACGCCGGCAAGTACCAGGACCACGCCTGCACCGGCACCGCCGCCACCTACGGCCAGAACCTCGGCGCGATCGAGCTCAAGGCGGCCTGGCGAGTCCTGCCGTCCGACGGATCGCTCGATGCCCGCTACAAGACCGCCATCGCGCGCCTGAGCCTGCCCGACGGCACGTCGCAGCAAGCCACCGTCGGCCTCGTCGGCCTCCACATCATCCACAAGGTGCCGAGCGCGCCCCAGCTCGTGTGGGCCACGTTCGAGCACATCGACAACGACCCCGACAACGGCAGCCCGCCGACTCCACCGGAGCTCCCGCCGAACGCGCCGCCGCCGCTCGACCCACTCTCCTACACGCTCTACAAGATCGGCTGCCAGGCCGCCGCCGACCCGGTCTACGGCTGCGCGGTCAACACCACCGTGGTGGCCAGCCCACCCCCGACCGAGCCGCTACCCCCGTGTCAGGACAACCAGTACACACCAGGCGCGTGCTACCCCTACTGGGCGCCGATGCAGATCACGAGGCTGACGCCGGTGAGCTCGCTGGCGAACACCGTGACGGCCTACGCCTGGAGCCTCATGCCCTCCGGCTCGGTCTTCAACTACTACCGGCTGATCGACGTCCAATGGCCGTCGAACCCCTCCCAGATCCCGCCCGGCGCCACCGTGCCGCTGTCCGCAGGAGGCATCACGCCACCGACGGGCACCTCCATCGTGGCGAACACGACCATGGAGACCTTCCTCCAGAACCAGCTGAGCTGCATGGACTGCCATCAACAAGCCAGCATCGCGCAGCCCCACCTCCAGCACGTCGGCCGGGTGAAGAACCGACCCTTCCGGAACGTGTTCATCAAGCCCCCCACCGCCGGCAGCCCCGCCGCGTTCGCATCCGACTACAGCTTCCTCTTCACGACCGAGACGCAGCACTGACCCCGAGGCCGGCCACAGGCAGCCACGTGCACGCGTCCGGACCTGTCCGGACGGATCTCCGATCGGACACCAGCGGACGACGGTGAGCCGAGCGCTTCCGCCGAGTTGCCGACGGCATGACCGATGCACTACGTCCCCCCAAGATGATCACGCACAAC
>DATHKR010000283.1:0-71973 GCA_035489015.1 Kofleriaceae bacterium
GCAGGAGCGCGGGGTCGTGCGCATGCACGAGCTGGTCGCCGCGGTGCCGGAGCCGCTGCGCCCGTTCTTCGGGATGGGGATCGAGCAGGCCAACAAGTACCGCGGCGTCATCTCCCGGTTCGGGCGCTTCCCGCAGCGGAACCAGCTGCTGGGCCGGGCTTCGACCGCCGACGAGGTCGACCTCCTGCGCGAGTGGAAGGAGCAGGCGCGCTGGATCTGATCCCGCCGGCCGCCGGTCAGCCGCGCGCGCTGGCCAGGACGGCGGCGAGGGTCCAGGCGTTGTCGAGGCTGGCGGCGCGGCGGGCGGCGGCGGCGTCGCGGTCGCCGGCGATCATGTCGGCAAAGGCGTCCACCTCGGCGCGGAAGCCGTCCTCGCGCGCCACCGGGATCGACTCGAAGTCGGTCTGCCAGTCGGTGCCGCGCTTCAGGCGAAATCCGGGCGCCGCGACCCGCGCGGTGTGGTTGGCGTAGTCGGTCTCGATCACGCCGGCGCTGCCCGCGATGAGGGCTCGCCGGTGCTGGCCGGTGGCGAAGCTGCAGCTCACCTGGGCGATGCCGCCGCCGGCGAACTCGAGCGTCGCCGCCAGGGTCCGATCGACGCCGCCCTGCCAGCGCGCGACCGCGTGGACCCGGGTCGGCCGGCTGCCGAACACCTGGCGCGCGAAGCTGACCGGGTAGCAGCCGGCGTCCATCAGCGAGCCGCCGGACAGCGCCGGATCCCAGCGGATGTCGCCCGGCTCGCCGAGGGTGAAGCCGAACGCGGCGAACATCGAGCGCACCTCGCCGATCGCGCCCGACCCGATCAGCCGCTCGATCTCGAGGGTCTGCGGCTGGAAGTGATAGGGGAACCCCTCGAGCAGCACCACGCCGCTGGCGTCGGCGGCGGCGAACATGCGCTCGGCCTCGGCCTCCCCGGTCGCGAGCGGCTTCTCGCACAGGACGTGCTTTCCGGCCCGGGCCGCCGCGATCGCCCACGGCGCGTGCAGGCCGTTGGGGAGCGGGATGTAGACCGCGTCGATGTCGCCGTCGGCGAGCAGCTGGTCGTAGCTGCACGCGCGGGCGAGCTGGTGATCGCGCGCGAACGCCGTGGCGCGGGCTGGATCGCGGCTGGCCACCGCGACCACCTCGACGCGGGTCGAGCCGGCCGCGCCGGCCGCGAACGGCACGGCGATGCGGGCGGCGCCGAGGATCCCGATCCGCAGGGGCTTGCTCACGCCGCTACCGTACCGCAGGCCCGCCGCCCGGACATCGAGCCGGCGGCGCGACTACCAGCTCGGACGGATCTCGAAGCCGCCGCCCTCCTGGGCCGAGGCGGAGAGCAGGAACGCGGCCAGCGACCGGTCCTCGGGCCGGCGCGCGGCGAAGCGGCGGAAGGTATCGCCCTCGCGGCCGGGGAAGGCGGCGGCGACCCGCTCGAACACCGCGAACGGATCGAGGCGGGCCAGCGCCGCGCTGTTGAACAGGATCGCCAGGCCCACGATCGCGTCGCGCTCGTCACCGGACGACATCGCGAGGGCCTGGAACACCAGCGCGGCGGTGATGCGCTCGGCCGGCGAGCCGGTGTCCTCGTCGACGCAGGCGAGCCGCCACGGGTTGGGAAGGGTCCAGGTCAGGTGCGGATCCCAGGCGGCGCGCACCGCCTGCCGCTCTCCCTCCGGTGCGGCCAGAAAGTCGGCGGCCAGCTCGATGGCCGCCTCGGGGCGGGTGCGCTCGTCGACGCGGTCGCGATACCAGTCGGGCAGCATGGCGGTCCTAGGGCGGTGGGAAGCCGCTGACGTTGGAGGGGTGGACCATGTAGTCGCCGATCCGGACATACCCCGCCTCCTCGAGCTGGGCGAGCTCGCGCGCGTAGATGGTGGGCTGGCCGGCAAACGGGCCGGTGGTCTGGATCAGGTTGCCGTCCTTCGGCGACGCCATGTAGAAGTTCTGCTGGTTGCGGACCCCGTCGGCGACCCACTCGTCGTTCCTGGCCAGGGTCCAGGCGGGGTCGTTCAGCACGTCGTGGCCGGGCCACTCCTGGGCCACCTCGGTGTCGGTCTGCCGCCCGATCACCTTGACGTCGCCGGACTTGCCGGCCGCTCTGGCCAGCGGCCCGGTCGGCGGCGGCAGGTGGCGAGCCGCGTCGGCGGCGTCGGCCACCTTGTCGGCCGCGCGCGCGATCTTGCCCAGCTTGCGCGCGCCCTTGGCGATGTCGCCGATGATCGGGACCCAGCCGACCCCGGCCCAGATGAGGTCGGTGCAGTTCTCTCCCTGCGCGCAGTGCACGCCGGCGGCGATGGTGTCGCGCCCGTCGCCGACGATCGGCACGAAGCCGGAGACGATCTGGCCCACCCCGCACGCGATGGACGTGCACTCGGTGAAGTCGCCCTTGATGAGGCCGCCGAAGAAGTCGCCGATCGGATTCGAGCCGCCGCCGCCGCCCGTGTCCGGCTTCGGCGGCGGGCCGGGCTCGGGACTGGGCACCGGCAGGTCGAGCGGCGTCACCGTCGGCGTCGGGGCTGGCGTCGGGGTCGGCGTCGGCGTCGGCGTCGGGGTCGTGCTCGCGGTGACGAAGGGAGTCTGGGTGGGGAGCGGCTGCGGGCGCGGGTCCGGCAGCGGCTCGACCGTGGGCGTGTCGAAGGAGGCCGCGACCAGGTCGGGCTGGACCGCCGCGCCGGGGCCGCCGCCGCTGGTGTCGGAGCAGGGGGCCGCGCCGCCGGCGAGGCTGATGATGCTGTCGCCGGTGCAGTCGAGCCGGGCGCCGATGCGGCCGCCCATGCCCTTGACCGCGGCGGTGGTGGCGAGCGCCAGCGCCGAGACGAGGATGAGCGACTGCACGAGGCTCGAGCCGCCGATGTCGGTGGCGAGCGCAGCGGCTCGGGTCCGGATCCCCCGGATGCTGGTCATTCGATCTCCGATCTGTGCGGGCCCGGCGGTGCAGGCTCGCGCCGCCGGTCAGGCTCGACCGGCGACTCCCTCGGTGACGGACCCAGCAAGTCGCTTGCCGTCCCCGCGCGCACACTCGATCACACGAGATTGCCTGTTTGCGCGCCGGCGCCGCGGCGCGGGTCGGGCGATCTGGGCTTCGAGCAAAGTCGACGCATCGTGAAGACCAGCCGGCTGGTCTAGACGCGCAGGCGCCGGTCCGGGAGCGACGAGGCCGGGCGCGTTCGTCGATGGTCCCGGAGTTGCAGTCCGTCGCCGCGCCGCCAGGAGAAGGGGAGGAAGGGATGGTGACGTCGTGGCCTCTGTCGCACGACCGAAGCGGATCGACGAGCGTGCAGATGCTCGTCCTCACATGCGCCCTCGCGCTGGGCAGCGTCGCCGGTGTCCGGGCGCTGCGCGGCGCGCTGGATGCGCGCGCCGATTGCGCCGGTGAACAGATCGAGAGCCTGGCGATCGGCGTGCGCTGCGCACAGTCCGGCCTCGGTGCGCCCGCGTCGCTGGCCGTGCCGGTACCGCCTCCGCCACCGCGCCGGACCGATCGCGATCGGGTGAGCGATCGCGAGAGCGGGGGCGGCCCCGACTTCTTCGGGCCGCTGGACGACTTCACCGAGACCGTCGTCGCCCTGCCAGGGAACGTCGTCGACCGCGGCAGCGAGGTCGCCGGCGGCATCGGCGAGCGCGTGGACGACGTGGCCGACGGCATTCGCGACCGCGGCGGGGACGCCGTGGGCGGGCTGGTCGATCTCGCGGAGGACGCCCACGATCTCGTGGTCCACCTCCCGCACCTGGTCGATGGCCTGCGCGAGGGGATCGGCGACGGTCTCCTCGAGCCGCTTCACCTCGCCGACAAGCTCGGCAGGCTGGATCCGGGAGACTCGCTGACCCTCGCGGCCGGCGGGGAATTCTCGGGTGGGCTGGCGGGCGCCGCCGAGGTCTCGATCGAGGTGACGCGCACGGAGGACGGCTTCGTGGTCACCGCTTCTGCCACCGGCCTGGTCGGCGGCGGCCTGAAGATCGTCGACATCCTGGGTGGCCCGACCGGCTCGGCGGAGTTCACGTTCGCCAAGCTCGACGAGGCGAGGCAGGGGATCGAGGGGCTGCTCAAGATCCCGACGCTGCCGACACCGGCGGGGCTGGCGGTCGGGCCGTCGGCAGACGAGCTCGACACGCTGGTCGACCATGTCTCGGCGATCGAGGTCGACGCGTCCGCGGTCGGTCAGCTGGACTTCTTGATCGGCCTCACCGACTTCCGGGGCGGCGGCGCCGAGGGCGAGCTGGCGGTGAGCCGCAGCGCGCGGATCGAGCTCGAGGACGGCAGGCCCTCCGCCATCGTGTCCGTCGCCGAGGTGAGCGGCGAAGGGGCGGTGGAGGTCACCGATCGGCTCGCCCACGACCTCGGCTTCGACTCGAGCGGCGTCCACGCCCGCGTCGAGGCCGAGGGCAGGGTCGCGCTCGAGGTGCGCCGGCCCATCCGCCGCAGCCCGCCGGGCGACGACGCTCCCGCGCAGCTCGCCGGCATCCTGCTCCATCCAGACCAGGTCGAGCTCGGTCCGGCGACGGCCGGGGTCAGCGCCGACCTCGGGTTCGAATTGAATGATCGCGGCGCCGAGCTCGGGCTCGAGATCGAGGGCCTCGAGCAGGAGGACATCCTCCCCTTCCTCGATCGCGTCCGCGACGGAGACCTCGAGGGTGCGGTCGCCGGCACCGGGCAGCCGATCTCCGGCTCGTTCAACACGTTCGACGAGAGCGGCGTCGACCGAGACGTCGACGTGGTCGTCGTCTCGGCTGGCGTCGAGAACACCATCCACGACGTCAGCAACGCCCACGAGGTCGACGTCAGGCCCGATCCCACCGGGACCGAGCTCGGCGTGTTCATCGACGGCCGCCGGGTCTCGCTCTCCGACGTGCTCGGCGCCGCGGGGCTGGGGCGATGAGCCTGCGGCGATGGATCAGCCGGCCAGGCTCACTCCGAGCACAGGTCCTCGTCGACCAGCGCGCTGACCTCCTCGCAGCTCAGCTCGAAGCTGTCCATCAGCATCAGGCCAGCCTCGGCCATGCGTCCCTCGGCGATCGCCGCCCGGACATCGACGGGCAGGCCGTCGTCGGGCGCCAGTAGCTCTGCCATGCGGAGTGCCATCGTCGAACCCTCCCCGATCTCCCATGCGGCGGGGCGGCCCGGTGTCAAACCGGGCCACCCGCCCGGCCGGCCAACTGCCGGTATGATGCGGCGATGAAGGGAATGATCGCCATGCTCACCCTCGCCGCGCTGCTCGGAGCATCCGCCTGTGGCGGAAAGGACGCGGATCGCGCCGCCGGTCCCGGATCGGCCGGGGAGGCGGCCGGCGGGCCTGCCGGGGGAGGAGAAGCGGTGCCGGTCGACGCACAGGCGGCGCCAGCCCGGCCTGAGGACGCCGCGTCGCCCGGGGGAGCGAGCGGCGCGCCCACCACGCCCGACGAGTGCCGCGCCGCCGGCGGCACCTTCGTTCCCAGCATCGGAAACGAACCGACCTGTCCCGACGGAAAGCGCTCCCTGGGTCCCGTCCGCTTCGGCGTCGAGGGAGGTATCTGCTGCAAGTGACGATCCGCGGCGAGACGCCGGCGTGACCGCGCCGATCGGCGACTGCCTCGGCGACGACGAGCTGGTCGCGATGACCGAAGGCGCGGCCGCGCCCGAACGGGTCGACGCCATCATCGCGCACGTCGACTCCTGCCCGGCCTGCGCCGAGGTGGTGGCCAGCCTGGGCGCGTTCGACCGGGCCGAGGGCGGCGTTGGCCGCTACCGGCTCGAGCGCGTGCTCGGCGCCGGCGGCATGGGGATCGTGTACGCCGCGTGGGATCCCGAGCTCCGCCGCCGGGTCGCGGTCAAGCTGGTCCGCCCCGAGCAGACCGACCGCGCCTCGGCGGCGCGGATGCTGCGCGAGGCGCGCGCGCTGGCGAGCATCAACCACCCCAACGTGGTCGCGGTGCACGACGTCGGCGAGCACGCCGGCGGGGTCTACGTCGCGACCGAGCTGGTCGACGGCGAGACGCTGGCGACCTGGACCGCGGGCCGCGGCGCCGCCGAGATCGTCGGGGCGTGGATCCAGGTCGCGCGCGGGCTGGCCGCCGCGCACGCCGAGGGCGTGGTCCACCGCGACGTCAAGCCGTCGAACGCTCTGGTCAGCCGCGACGGTCGGGTTCGCATCGGAGACTTCGGCCTCGCCCGGCAGGCCGACGAGGAGGCCGCGGCCGCCGCCGCTTCGCGGAGCCAGCCCGCCGAACCGAGCGAGTCGCGCGATCCGATCGACTCGCGAGCTCCGATCGACTCGCGGGTGACCGGCACCGGCTCGATCGCCGGGACGCCGGCCTACATGGCCCCCGAGCAGCGAGCTGGCTCGGTCGATGCTCGGTCCGATCAGTTCGCCCTCTGCGTCGCCGTCGCGGAGGCGCTTACCGGTCGTCGTCCCGCCGCCGACGCCGAGGTGGCGGCCGCGCCCCCCGCGCTGGCCCGGGCGCTGGCCCGCGGGCTGCGCCGCGATCCCACCGCGCGGTTCCCGTCGATGGAGGCGCTGGCCGACGCGCTCGCCGCGGCGATCGCGCCGGCGCCGCCTCGCCTGCGCCGGGTCGCGGTCGTCGCCGTGGTCGCCGGCGCGATCGCGGCCGGCAGCCTCGCCGCGTGGAGCGCGTCGCGCTCGCGCACCGCGCCCTGCGAGGTCGCCGCGGTCCCCGCCGACCTGTGGCCGCCGGCGCGCCGGGCTCGCCTCGGCCCGGCGGTGCAGGGCTCGGTCGGCGCGCGCATCGACGGCTGGCTGGCCGGCTGGACGGCCGCGTCGGCGGACGTGTGCGCGAGCGAGCGCGATCCGCCGGCCCTGCGCTCCAGGCGCCAGCGCTGCCTGGCCTCCGGGCTCGAGGCGATGCGCGAGCAGCTCGACGCCTGGCAGGCCTCGCCCCCGGGCGACGTGATGGCGGCTTACTTCGCGCTCGATCGGCTGCCGCACGCGTCGCGCTGCTCGCGCCCCTCCGCGCTGGTCACCGTCGAGCCGACTGCCACCCAGGCCGCGCGGATCCGGCCGCTGCGCCGGGCGATGTTCGCCACCACCCCGGCCGGAGCCGCCGCCACCGCCGACGCTGCCCGGCGGGTGGAGCAGGCGCGCGCGATCGGCTACCCGCCCTTCACCGTCGACGCGATGATCTCGCTGGCCGCGGCTCAGGCCGAGCGCGACCTGCCGTCGGCGATCGAGACCCTGCGCGGCGCCCTCGCGGTGGCCGACCAGGCCGGCGATGGGTGGTCGCACGTCGCGGCGGCCACCGCGCTCCTGTCGCTGCTCGGCGCCGACGCCACCGACCAGGCCGAGCGGCTGGCCGAGGACGCGCGCGCGCGCATCGCCGCGCTCGGCGGCGACCCGGCGATCGAGGCCGAGCTCGACTATTACCTCGGCAACGTGTGGCGGGCCGGCCGCCGCCACGACGAGGCGATCGCCGCGCTCGAGCGCGCCCGCCGCGGCTTTCGCGCCGCCAACGGCCCGGACGATCCGCACCAGGCGGTGGTCCTGGTCGCGCTGGCCGGCGTCCTCCTCGATCGCGATCCAGACAGCGCGCGCGGGCGCACCACGCTCGAGTCCGCCGCCGCGATCTTCCGCAAGGCCGGCATCGCCATGCCGGTGTCGCTGCCCGGCGATCCGGCCGCGCTCATCGAGCAGACCACCCAGCTGCTGGCGCTCGCCACCGCCGCCGGCCCCTCGACCGAGGCGGTGGTCGACGCGACCTACAACCTGGCGATCGCCTACACCCTGGCCGATCAGCCGGAGCCCGCCCTGCAGCACTACCGCGACGCCGCCGCGCTGGGCCAGCGACTCGGCCTGCGCAGCGCGCGGATCGCCGACGCGCTCGGACAGTCGGCCGCCCTCCTGGTCGAGCTCGGTCGACCGCGTGAGGCGATCCCGGTCGCGCGCCGCGCCGTCGCCATGGCCGAGGCGCTGGCGGTCGACTCCGCGCTCGGCGCCGCGCTGACCACCCTGGGCGCCGCGCTGCTCGACGCCGACCAGGCGTCGGCCGCGCGCGAGCCGCTCCGGCGCGCCCTCACCATCCGCGACCGCCTGCACGAGTCCGGTCGGTTTCGCGGCAACACCCGCTTCCTGCTGGCGCGCGCGCTCGTGGCCGGCGATCCCGACCGCGCCCGGTCGCTGGCCCAGGCCGCGCGGGTCGATCTACAGGGCTTCCTCGACGGGCTCGCGCCGGGCGACACCGGCGGCGAGCACATGCGGCGCGAGCAGCAGGCCCGCCTCGACCGGATCGATCGATGGCTGGTCGAGCACCGCTGACGGCGCCGCGATCACCGGGCGGAGCCGGGCGCGTCGAGCACGCGCGATAGCGACAGCTGGAAGTCGGTGTCGAGGGCGCGAATCACGGTGGAGAGATCGTCGTCGTCGATGTCGACCGCGGCGGCCACGCCGGCGCGGGTGTCGGCGATGAGCTGCTCGCGGGCGGCGGCCAGGATGCGGGCGACGGTGGCCCGGTGGATGGCGTAGTGGGTGGCGATCTGGTCCAGGGTCTGGCGGTCGACGTAGGCGTGGCGCAGGAACACTCGCTGGCGGGGGACCAGCCTGGCCACGCTCTCGGCGAAGGCCTTCTTGACCGCGATCGCGAGCTCGGACCCGATCACCTGCCCCCGCGGATCCGAGATGCCCAGCAGCTCGGTCTCGTCGAGCGGCTGCTCGCGGCCGTGGCTGCGGGCGGCCCGGGCCGCGTCGACGAAGCTGCGCAGCGCGGTCACTCGCAGCCACCCCTGGAGCGAGCCCTTGCCGGCGTAGTCGCCGATGCGGGCGGGCGAGCCGGGCGCGCCGACGAACAGCTTGACCCGCAGCTGCTGGCGGAGCTCGTCGGCGGGCAGGTCGCGAAACCGCGCCGCGGCGATGCGGAGGTCGTCGCCGTAGCGGGCCTCGAAGGCGGCGATGGCGGCCGGGTCCCCGGTCGTGCACCACCACGCCAGGTAGAGATCCTCGATGCGCGGGCTCGGCGACAGCCGGGCGACCAGGTGGTCGGCGAAGGCGGCGTCCGGCTCGGGTCCGTGCGGCCAGCGGGCGCGCGCCGCGGCCAGCCCTGCGTCGAGCTCCGCCTCGAGCCCGTCGGGGAGCGGTTCCAGGCGCGCCTGGATCAGGGCCAGCAGCGTCACTGGATCATTGTGCCATCGCCGCCCGTCGCTGCTACGGGCAGGTATCGGGCAGGCTCAGGCTGAAGTCACCGGTCGGCGGCTTGCCGGCCCTGGGGATGTCGATGAACCAGCCGTCGGGGAGATAGGAGATGCGGGCGACCCAGTCTCCGGTCCGGGGCGCGCCCTCGGCGCGGGCGCGGGTCCAGAGAGCCGCGATCGGACACGTCGGGCGGCGCAGGGGGCGCGCGTCGCAGTCCTCGCTGGTCACCGGGCTGGCCTCGAGGCGGCCGTCCTGGGCCCAGACGTGGACCATGCACGGGATGTCGACCTCGACGTTCCTGGGCAGGTCGGCCGGGCGCTTCGAGCGGGAAGGGGAGCGGAAGCGGTAGCTGGCGCCGGAGTCGACGCGGATGAGCGCGCTGCCGTCGGGGCGGGCGTGGTCGATGTCGAGGCCGACCAGGACGGCGTCGGGCATGAGCCGGCGGGCGAGCGCCGTGGCCTGGGTCAGGGTCCGCATCGGGTCGAAGGAGCCGCCGCGCGTCGCCAGCGGCGCGGAGATCTTGTCGAGGCCGGTCATGGCGCGGGCCTGCTCGGCGGTGTTGGTGATGGTGACGCCGCCCATCTGGGTCACCCCCGGTCGCCTGGTCGGCGTGGGCACCGCCGAGGCGGTCGCGCCCGGCGCGCTGGTCGTCGACGCGGGTGGCGCGGCCGGGGCAACCGGCGGGCTCTGGCCTGGTGGATGCGACGGAGACGCGGGCGAGGATCGCGGCCGACGCGCGCGCGGCGGTCCGCCGGCCACGGCGTTCTGGCCCGGGTCGGGCGCGGGGATCGATGCGTCGGCCGCGGTCGCCGGCTGCTCGGTCGCCGGCTGCTCGGTCGCCGGCTGCGCGCCCGCGTCGCGGGTTCCTTGCCCCGCGGCAGGCTCCCCCGCCTGCGCGACCGCCGGCCCCTCGCTCTCCTCTTCGCGCCCGGCCCTGGTCATCAACGCCGCGATCAACACAATCGCCGCCGCCGCCGCCGCGCCGAGCGCCAGCCCTCCGATCAGCGCCCGCCTCGCCGCCGGCGTGCGCCGCGCCGCCGCCGCGTCCACGTCTCCGCCGCCGGTCGACGTCAGCGACGCGGCCAGCGCCTGCGCCATCGCGCGCGCGCCGGCGAACCGCTCGCGTGGGTCCTTGGCCAGCGCGCGCATCACCACCGCGTCGAGCGCGGGCGGGATCTCCGGGCGCACGTTCCGCATCGGCGACGGCGCCGCGCTGACGTGCTTCTGCATCATCTCGAACGGGCCGTCGGCGTCGAACGGCAGGCTGCCGACCAGCGCCTGGTAGAGGAGCACGCCGACCGAGTAGAGGTCGGCGGCCGGCCCGGTCGCGCGCCCGTGGATCTGCTCGGGCGACATGTAGCCGGGCGTTCCCAGCACGGCCCCGGTGCGCGTGCTCGGCGACACCGCGCCGGCCCCGGCCTGGCCGTCGGGCAGGAGCTTGGCGATCCCGAAGTCGAGCACCACCACCCGGCCCTGGCGGGTGACGAACACGTTGTCCGGCTTGAGGTCGCGGTGGACCACGCCCTGGTCGTGCGCCGCGGCCAGCGCGTCGAGCAGCGGGAGGGCGATCGCCACCGCGTGGGCCGGGTCCAGCTGCTTCAGCCGGGCCAGCATCGCCGCCAGCGGCTCGCCCGACAGCAGCTCCATGACGATGTAAGGCCGGCCGTCGGGCAGCGAGGCCAGGTCGAGCACGTTGACGATCCCCTCGTGGCGGATCCGGTTGACCACCTGCGCCTCGGCGAAGAAGCGATCGATGAGGTCGCGCCGGCCCGACGAGTCGCGCGACAGCACCTTGATCGCCACCCGGCTGCCGATGGTCGGGTGCACGCCCAGGTAGACCCGCCCCATGCCGCCGGCGCCGAGCAGCGCGGCGATCCGGTAGCTGCCGACCGCCTGGCCCAGCAGCGGGTCGTCCTCGTCGGCCTCGAGCAGGCGCGCGCCGTCGCGCTGGCAGAAACGATCCGTTCCCGCGAACGTCCCACCGCACTCCGGGCACACCGCCAGCGTCACCTGATCAGAATCCCTCCGCCTTGCCGATGATCTCGTTCATGATCTCGCGGGTGCCGCCGCCGATCGGGTAGAGGCGCGCGTCGCGGTACAGCCGCTCGACCAGGTACTCGCGCATGTAGCCGTAGCCGCCGTGCACCTGCACCGCCTGGTCGACCACCCACGAGCACGCGTCCGAGGCGGCGTTCTTGGCCATCGCGGCCAGGGCGGCGGCCGGCTCGCCGCGCGACGCGCGCACCGCGACCTCGCCGGTCAGCGCGCGCGCCGCGGCCAGCCGGGTCGCCATGTCGGCCAGCTTGTGGCGGATGACCTGGAAGCCGGCCAGCGACTTGCCGAATGCGCGCCGCTCGCGCGCGTAGGCCAGCGACTCGCGGTAGGCCAGCTCGGAGATCGACACGCACTGGCCGGCGAGGTGGACCCGTTCGGCGACGAAGTTGGCCATGAGCACCGGAAAGCCGGCGTTCTCCGCGCCGATCAGGTTGGCGGCCGGGACCCGGCAGTCCTGGAACGAGAGCTCGGCGGTGTCGCTCGCCCACCAGCCGGTCTTCTTGAGCTTGCGCGACACCTCGAACCCGGGCGTGCCGCGCTCGATGACCAGGATCGACACGCCGCCGTGGCCCTCGCCGCCGGTGCGCACCGCGGTGGTGACCAGGTCGGCGCGGCAGCCGGAGGTGATGAACGTCTTGGTCCCGCTGACCACGTACTCGTCGCCGCGCCGCACCGCGCGTGTCGCGAGCGAGGCCACGTCGCTGCCGCCGCCCGGCTCGGTGATCGCGAGCGAGGCGACCTTCTCGCCGCGCAGGACCGGCCCGACGAAGCGGCGCTTCTGCTCGTCGGTGCCGAAGCGGATGATCGGCGGCAGCGCGATGCCGTGGCTGCCGAGCCCGACCGCGGTGCCGACCGAGCGCCCGGCCACCACCATCTCGTCGGCCGCGACCAGCGCGTGAGTGAGGTCGCCGCCGCCGCCGCCGACCTCCTCCGGATATCCGACCCCGAGCACGCCCGCCTCGGCGGCGGCGCGGTAGAGCGCGAGCGGAAACTCCTCGGCCTCCTCCCACTCGGCGGAGCGCGGCGCGATCTGCGTCGACGCAAAGCGACGGACCTGGGCGCGCAGCGCCGCATGCTCCTCGCCTTCGAACAGATAGAGGCTCGCCATGGGGCCAGCTTACTCGAGCCCCGGCCCGCGGATCCCCGTCGGAATTGGTGTTATGGTATCGCCCGCGATGGCCCCCAAACCGCTCGCTTACAACGCCGTCCTGGTCCGCCGCGAGGACTTCACGCCCGAGCTCACGACCTTCCACGTCCGCTTCGACCAGGAGATGCCCGGCGGTCCCCCGCCGTTCGTTCCCGGTCAGTACGTGGCGATCGGGCTCAACAACGAGGTCAAGCCGGAGGTCGGCTCGGTGCGCCGCTCGATGTCGCTGGCCTCGGCCCCGGAGCAGCGCGGCGCGTACGAGTTCTACATCCGCTTCGTGAAGCACCCGGAGTCGGACAACCCGCTGACCCACCTCCTGTGGAAGATGTCGGTCGGCGACCGGATCTTCATGACCAAGAAGCCGGTCGGCGTGTTCACCCTCGATCACACGGTCGGCGCCGAGGATCGCCGCATGTGCATCTTCGTCGCGGCGGGCACCGGGCTGGCCCCCTTCGTCAGCATGGTGCGCAGCGACGTCCTGCGCGACCCGAAGGCCGACCTCAGCCGCTACGTGCTCCTGCACGGGGCGTCCTACCCGGACGACCTCTGCTACCGCGAGGAGCTCGAGCGCTACGGGCGCGAGAACGGGCTGCACTACTTCCGCACCATCAGCCGGCCCAAGGAGGCGCAGGGCTGGACGGGCGACGTCGGCCGGGTCGAGGACTACTTCCTGCCCGATCGGCTGGCCGACCTCGAGTCGCGCGTCGGCCTCGAGCCGGGCCACCTGCGCCCCGATCGCGCCGCGATCCTCATCTGCGGTCTGCAGGGGACCATCGGCGAGACGATCACGCGGATGGTCCCGCGCGGCTTCGTGCCGGACAACCACCGCATCCGCAAGGCGCTCGAGATCGCCGACGAGAGGCCGTCCACCATGTGGTGGGAGCAGTACGACAACACGCCGGTCATCGACATCGAGAACCCGGAGCTGGTCGCGCGCTTCAAGGACCAGCTGCAGGCCGCCTGGTCTCGCTGAGGGTCGGGCCGGCCATCCCCGGCGCGAGCAGGCACAGGTCGCCCAGCTCGTGCTGGAGGTAGCCGCCGGCCTGGGCCCGGCGCCAGGCCGCGTCGAGCAGCGGCGCCGGCGCGAACGCGCCGAGCAGGCGGAAGTGGCTCTCGGCCGGCGCGTGGATCCCGCTGATCAGCCCATCCACCGCGCGCAGCTGGCTGTGCGGGCCCAGCACCAGGTCGGTCGTGCCGGTGCCGCCGGCCCAGTGCCCATCGCGCGCGGCGCCCTCGAGCGCGCGAACCACGGTGGTGCCGACCGCGATGACCCGGCGGCCCTCGGCGGCGGCGCGGTGCACGGCGCCGGCGGTCGCGCGCGGGATGTGATAGCGCTCGGGCAGCGGCAGGGCGGCGTCGATCGCGGCGTCGCCGGTCGCGCTCAGCCCGGCCGCGTGGGTCAGCCAGGCCAGCTCGACCCCGCGCCGGCGCAGCGCGGCGAGGATCTGCCACGACAGCGGGCGACCGGCCGACGGCATCTCGACCGCCCAGGGCGGCCCGGCGTACGCGGTCTGCACCGTCCACAGCGCGAGGTCGCGATCCTGGTGGGCATACTGGACCGGGCGGCCGACCCGGTACAGCGCGGCGAACAGCGCGGCGCCGGCGCGGTCGAAGCGCAGATCGACCAGGCGCGGCGACAGCGGCGAGACCGCGGCGACCTCGGCGGCGAGCTCGCCGGCGGGCCGCCGGTCCGGCGCCGATGGATCGACGAAGCGGATCACGTCGCCGGCCGCGAGCTGCTCGGGCGGCGCGCGGTCCTCGGTGCGCGTGCGCCAGTCGCCCGGGCCGAGCACCACCGCCGGCCAGGTCCCGCCCTCGTCCGCCGCCGGTCCGGCCAGGCGGATCTCGACCGCGGCGCCCGACGGGGCGCGCCCGGCCAGCGAGGCGGGCAGGGTGGCGGCGTCATTCAGGACCAGGAGGTCGCCCGGGAAGAGCAGCGCCGGCAGGTCGGTCGCGGCGCGGTCGAGCAGGCGCCCGTGGCGCGTGTCGATGGCGAGCAGGCGGACCTGGTCGCGCTCCTCGCGCCCGGCGCGAAGCGGCGCGGCCTCCGGTGTGGCCTCCGGCGCGGCACCGACGAGTCGCGCGGTCGCCGCGCTCGCCTGGCTCGCCGCCGGGATCACGGCTGCACCTCGAAGCGCGGCGCGATCAGCCTGGCCCCGGTCGGAGCGCGGGCCTCGCCGGCGCCGATCATCGCCGCGATCCGCGCCGCGATGTCGTCCGGATCCGCCAGCGTGGCGCGGTCCGCGTCGGGGATCGCGTCCGCGTGCATCTGCGTGTCCATCTCACCCGGGTCCACCGTGAGCACCCTGACCCCGTGCTCGGCCAGCTCCGCGGCCCACACCCGGCCGAGCTGATCCAGCGCCGCCTTGGACGCGGCGTACGCGCCCCAGGTCGGGTACGGCTCGATCGCGGCGTCGGAGCTGATGTTGACCACCACGCCGCGCCGGCGCAGCGCCATCGAGCCGGCCACGACCTTGCCGAGGCGGAACGGCCCGACCAGGTTCACCGCCAGCGCGCGCTCGAGGTCCTCGCAGTCGGTGTCGAGCAGCAGGCGGAGCGGGCTCGGCCCCAGCGTGCTGGCGTTGTTGATGAGGATGTCGATCGGCCCGACCAGGGCGGCGGCCTGGCCGGCCAGCGGGTAGATGGCCTGCTTGTCGCCGATGTCGGCCGCGATGGCGTGGGCGGTGCCGCCGGCGGCGCGGATGTCGGCTGCGGCGCGCTCGAGCGGCGCGGCGTCGCGCGCGACCAGGACCACGCGCGAGCCGGCGGCGGCCAGCCGGCGGGCCAGGGCGAGGCCGAGGCCGCGGCTGGCGCCGGTCACGAGGGAAGCGGTGTCTCGGATGTTCATGGTCCAAGCCTAGGTCGGCCCCGCCATCAAACCATCACCGTTGCCAATAGAATGGCAAAGGGTCACTCTACCGTCATGGACTCCGACGTGGCCGACAACCTCGCCCGCAACATCCGCCAGCTGCGCGAGGCGCGCGGCCTCACCCAGCAGCAGATGGCCCGGTCGTCGGGAGTGCCGCGCCCGACCTGGGCCAACCTCGAGTCCGGCAGCGCCAACCCGACCCTGGCCGTCCTCATCAAGGCGGCCGCCGCGCTGCAGATCTCGGTCGAGGAGCTGATCGCGGCGCCGCGGGCCAGCGCGCGCTTCTTCCCGGCCGCCAGCCTGACCGTCAAGCAGCGCGGGCTGGTCAGCGTGCGCAAGCTCCTGCCCGAGCCGATCTCCGGCATGGAGATCGACCGCATGGACCTCCCGCCGGGCGCGTCGATGGCCGGCGTTCCGCACACGCCGGGCACCCGCGAGTACCTGACCTGCGAGCTCGGCGTGGTCGAGCTGTCGGAGTCGGGCCAGACCTGGCGGGTCGAGCCGGGCGACGTGGTCGTGTTCCGCGGCGATCAGAAGCACGGCTACCGCAACCCCGGGCGCGTGCGCACCGTGGCCTACAGCGTGGTCGCGCTGGCCCCGGTCAACGCCGGCTGAGCCGGGCGCGGGCGATCAGGGCGGGCGATCAGGATCGATAGCCGGGGTCGATCCGCTCGAGCTTGCGCAGGAGGCCCGGCCACGCCAGCGATCCGCCGGCCGCGCGGGTGACCTGCATGGCCTGAGCGCGCACGCCGGCGATGATCCGTGGGTCGATCGGGATGAGCTCCGAGCCGCCCGCCTGGGCCCGCACCTGGATGAGGCACGAGGCCTCGAACAGGTACATGAACAGGAACGCGTCGGGGATGTTGTCGGCCACGGTCAGGAGGCCGTGGTTGCGCAGCATCAGGAAGGCCCTGTCGCCCAGGTCGCGAACCAGGCGCGGCTTCTCGTCGTCGCGCAGCGCCACGCCCTCGTAGTCGTGATAGCCGAGCGACGAGAGCACGAAGATGGACTGCTGCGAGATCGGCAGCAGGCCGGCCTTCTGGGCCGACACGGCGATGCCGTTCAGGCTGTGCAGGTGGATCACGCAGATCGCGTCCTCGCGGGCCGCGTGGATGGCGCTGTGGATGACGAACCCGGCCGGGTTGATCTCGTACGGGCTGTCCATCACCTTCCTGCCGTCGAGGTCGACCTTCACCAGGCTCGACGCGGTGATCTCGTCGAACGTCATGCCGTACGGGTTGATGAGGAAGTGGTGGTCCGGCCCGGGCACCCGCCCCGAGATGTGGGTGAAGATGAGGTCGTCCCAGCCGTGGAGGGCGACCAGCCGGTAGCAGGCCGCGAGATCGACTCGCTGCTTCCACTCCGCTTCACTCACCCGGGATTTCACCAGCGCGGCGTCCTCGGCCATGGTCTGTCCTCCTCGCGCGGCAGGATACACCGCCGCCGGCGCGCCCAGGCCGGCCAGCGCGCGGAGGAGAAAAGTCGCCCCCCGCCGCGACTGTGGCCAGGATCGGGGGATGGAGCTGGACCCACACCCGCCCGCGCGTCGCCCGGGGCGGCGACCGGCGCGGCGCGGGTCGCACTCCACGCTGCGCGGCTCGGGTCCGGCGCTGCGCGGGACGCGTCCGGCCCTGCGCGGGTCGCGCCCGGCGCGGCGGCCCCGCCGCCAGCTGTTCGGCTTCGTCCTGGTCCTCGCGTTCCTGCTCGCCGCCGGCGGCGCCGCGCTGTGGCTGACCCTGCCGGACGTCGACGGCCTGGCCCGCGCCAACCCGGAGACGACCGCCTTCATCGAGCTGCGCCGCACCAGCGCCCACGCCGAGGGCAGGCCGTTCCACCTGCGCTGGCGATGGCGCCGCCTGGACGAGATCTCGCCGTTCCTTCGCCACGCGGTGATCGACTCCGAGGACTCGCGCTTCTGGGAGCACGAGGGGGTGGACTGGGACGCGGTCAAGCAGGCCGCCGAGAAGAACTGGGAGGACCGCCGGCTCGGGCACGGCGCCAGCACCATCACCCAGCAGGTGGCCAAGAACCTGTACCTGTCGCCGTCGCGCAACCCGGTCCGCAAGCTGCGCGAGCTCCTCATCGCCCGCCGGCTCGAGCAGAGCCTGAGCAAGCGCCGCCTGCTGGAGATCTATCTCAACATCGCCGAGTGGGGAGACGGTGTGTTCGGCGCCGAGGCCGCCGCCCAGCGCTGGTTCAGCCGCAGCGCGGCGGCGCTCAGCCCGGCCCAGGCCGCGCGCCTGGCGGTGGCGCTTCCCGGTCCGCGCCGGTTCTCGCCGGCCACCCGCTCCGCCGCGCTCGCCCACAAGGCGGCGCGCCTGGTCCGCGCCATGCGCGAGGACGGCCTCATCGACGGCCCCGCCCTCGATCGCGCGCTGGTCGAGCTGGCCGCGCCTCGCTCGGCGCGCCGCTGACGCCCGCCGTCGTCGCCGCCGTCGCCGTTGCCGCGGTCTGCCCCCGCTCCCGCTTGCCGCCGCCCGGCGGCGCCGGAGACAATTCGCCGATGCGGCCGGCCGACGTCGCGGTCGAGGACGTGCACTGCTGGGTCACCCCGGCCCTGGCCCGCCGACGCCGCGTCCTCGAGGTCGGCTGCGGCGCCGGCGACCTCGCCCGCCAGCTCGGCGCCGACGGCTTCGAGGTCACCGCCCTCGACGTCGAGCTGGACGAGCCGGCCGAGGCGCCCGGGGTCACCTGGATCGAGGCCGATTTTCTGGCCTACGTCGACGATCCGTTCGACGCGGTCCTGTTCACCCGCTCGCTCCACCACATCCACGCCCTCGAGCGCGCCATCGACCACGCCGCCCGCCTGCTCCGGCCCGGCGCGCTGCTCCTGGTCGACGACTTCGACCACGAGGCGCCCGATCTCGAGACCGCGCGCTGGTACTACGAGGCGCTCGAGCTCCTCGCCGCCGCCGGCGTCTACACGCACGACCGGATCGAGGGCCTGGCCGACCAGAACCCGGTCGACCGCTGGCGCGCCGAGCACAGGCACAAGCCGCCGCTCCACGCCGGCGGCGCGATGATCGGCGCGATCGCGGATCGCTTCACCCGCGTCTCCACCCGGCGCGGCCCGTACCTGTACCGCTCGATCGCCTCCGGTCTGGAGCCGAGCCAGCGCGGCGCCGCCGTCGCCGAGCAGGTCTACGGGGCCGAGTCCCGCCGCCTGCAGGCCGGCGCGCTGGTCGCGGTCGGCCTGCGCATCACCGGCGTGGCGCCGCCGTGAGGGACAGCCCGCCGCCGCCGCGCGCCTCCCACACCTCCGCGACGCCGCGCACCGGGGCCGGCTCGAGGCCGCCGCCCAGCTGCAGCTCCCAGTAGCCGACGTCGTGCCAGCCGCCCATCTTCCAGCCGGCCCGGTGGAAGGTGCCGCAGCGGATGAAGCCGGCCCGCGCATGCAGCCGCTCGCTGGCGGTGTGCCCGGCGGTGATGCCGGCCAGGAGCGTGACGAAGCCCTGCGCGCCGAGGAACGGGATCAACACCCCGTAGAGCGCGGTGCCGAGCCCGCGCGCCCGCCGCTCCTCGTCGATGTAGATCGACACCTCCGCGGTCCAGCGGTACGCGCCGCGCGCGCGGTGGGCGGAGGCCTTGGCGAAGCCGAGCACGTCCCCGCTCGATCGCGCGACCAGCCACGGATGGGTCGACGACGTCTTCTCCCACTCGTCGATCCACTGCTCGAGCGGCTCCGGCGAGGTGGCGAAGTTGGCGGTCCCGGTCTCGCCGGCGCGGTTGACCAGCGACGTGATCCGCTCCAGATCGCCGGCCCTGGCCAGCTCGATGGTGACGACTTCGTTCATGGCTCGCTCGACTCCTCTCGTCGGTCGAGACAGGCTAGCCTGGACGAGTTTTCGCGCCGGTTTCGCGCGCGTTTCTGCTCGCGGCGGCGCGCGCAAGCCAGCGGGAAGAAAGAAGTCAGGTCGACCACGTGCCAGGGCGCGGGGGCTGTGCGAAAGTCGGCGTCCACCTACCGGAGACCCCCATGCGCATGATCCTCATCGGACCGCCCGGCGCCGGCAAGGGCACCCAGGCCGCCCGTCTGGTCGAGCGCTACAAGATCCCCCACATCTCGAGCGGCGACATGCTGCGCGCGGCGGTCGCCGACGGCACCCAGCTCGGTCGCACCGCCGACGGCTACATGAAGGCCGGCCAGCTGGTCCCCGACGCCGTCGTCATCGGCATGGTCATCGAGCGCATCCGCAAGCCCGACTGCGCGGGTGGCTTCATGCTCGATGGCTTTCCGCGCACCCGGCCGCAGGCCGAGGCGCTCGATCAGGCGCTGGCCGAGGCCGGCATCGCGCTCGACTCCGTGCTCCTCATCGAGGTGCCGGACGAGCTCATCCTCGAGCGCATCACCGGCCGCCGCAACGACCCGCAGACCGGCGCGGTCTACCACCTGAAGTTCAATCCGCCGCCGCCCGACATCGCCGCGCGGGTGGTCCAGCGCAGCGACGACACCGAGGAGGCGTTCGGCGCGCGGCTGACCAAATATCATTCCGAGACGACCCCGGTCATCCCGTTCTACGAGGGGAAGGGGCTGCTCCGCCACGTGGACGGCAACGCCCGCCCTGACGAGGTCACCGAGCGCATCCTGCGCGCCCTCGGGTAAGATCGAGGGTCCGGCCCGCGCTTCATCCCCGGGCCGGCCGGCCCAGGCCGTCTCTCCGTTCACCCATCCAGCCACCGCGAAGCCGACCGAGTCCGAGGGCAATCCTCATGTCTGGTTTTTCCCACCGCGAGATCGACGCCCGCTGGCAGACGCACTGGCGCGACCGCGATCTGTTCGCGACCCGTCGCGACGGCGATCGCCCCAAGTACTACGTGCTCGACATGTTTCCGTACCCGAGCGGCGTCGGCCTCCACGTCGGTCACCCCAAGGGCTACGTGGCCACCGACGTGGTGGCGCGCGCGCGCCGCATGATGGGACAGAACGTCCTCCGCGTGATGGGCTGGGATTCGTTCGGGCTCCCGGCCGAGCGCCAGGCGGTCAAGGAAGGGCGACACCCGCGCCAGGTCACCGAGCGCAACGTCGCCACGTTCAAGCGGCAGCTCGAGGTGCTGGGCCTGAGCTACGACTGGTCGCGCGAGCTCGCCACCAGCGACCCGCGCTTCTACAAGTGGACCCAGTGGATCTTCCTCAAGCTGTACGAGAAGGGGCTGGCCTACCAGGCCGAGGTGCCGGTCAACTGGTGCCCGGCGCTCGGCACCGTCCTGGCCAACGAGGAGGTCAAGGACGGGCGCTACGTCGAGACCGGCGACCTGGTCGAGCGGCGGATGATGAAGCAGTGGATGCTGCGCATCACCGAGTACGCCGACCGCCTGATCGACGGGCTCGACCACATCGACTGGCCCGAGGGCATCAAGAAGATGCAGCGGGAATGGATCGGCAAGTCGGTCGGCGCCGAGGTGAAGTTCGCGGTCGACGGCTCGAGCGAGACCATCGAGGTGTTCACCACCCGCCCCGACACGCTGTTCGGCTGCACCTACGTGGTGCTGGCGCCGGAGCACCCGCTGGTCGACCGGCTGACCTCGCCGGCCGAGCGCGCCGCGGTCGAGGCCTACCGGCACGAGGTCGGTCGCCGGAGCGATCGCGAGCGGACCGCCGAGGCGGCCGACGCGCCCAAGACCGGCGTGCCGATCGGCGCGTCGGCGATCGTCCCGGTCAGCGGCGAGCGGGTGCCGATCTGGATCGCCGACTACGTGCTGGCCACCTACGGCACCGGCGCGGTGTTCGCCTGCCCGGCCCACGACGCGCGCGATCACGCGTTCGCGCGCCAGTTCGGCCTGCCGATCGTCGAGGTGGTCGAGGGCGGCGACGTGCAGGCGGCCCCGTACGCCGGCGACGGGCCGCACGTGCGGTCCGGCTTCCTCGACGGCCTCGACGTGGCCGGGGCGATCGAGCGCGTGATCGCCTGGCTGGAGGAGAACGGGCGCGGCCAGCGCTCGATCCGCTACCGCCTGCGCGACTGGCTGTTCTCGCGCCAGCGCTACTGGGGCGAGCCGTTCCCGCTCATCACCCTCGAGGACGGCACGGTGGTGCCGCTGCCCGAGGACGCGCTGCCGGTGCTCCTGCCCGAGCTCGACGAGTACCGGCCGACCGACGACGGCCGGCCGCCGCTGGCCCGCGCCGAGGAGTGGGTGCGCACGGTCGAGCCCGGCAGCGGCCGGCCGGCCCGGCGCGAGACCAACACGATGCCGCAGTGGGCGGGGTCGTGCTGGTACTACCTCCGCTTCATCAGCCCGGACCGCGACGACGTGGCGTGGGATCCGGCCGCGGAGCGCTACTGGATGCCGGTCGACCTCTATGTCGGCGGTGCCGAGCACGCCACCCTGCACCTGCTCTACTCTCGCTTCTGGCACCACGTGCTGTTCGATCTGGGCCTGGTGTCGACGCCGGAGCCGTTCCAGCGCCTGGTCAACCAGGGGATGATCCACGCCACCTCGTACCAGGACGCGCGCGGCAAGTACTACACGCGCGACGAGGTCGAGGAGCGCGACGGGCGCTGGTTCGTGCGCGGCACCGATGGCCAGGCCGGCGTCGAGGTCGAGACCAAGCGCGAGAAGATGTCGAAGTCGCGCCTGAACACCGACGACCCGACCGAGGTGTGCGAGCAGTACGGGGCCGACGCGCTGCGCCTGTACGAGCTGTTCATGGGGCCGCTCGAGGACGGCGGCGACTGGGACACCTCCGGCGTGGCGGGGGCCCGCCGGTTCCTCGACCGGGTCTGGCGCCTGGTGGTGGAGACCGACGTCGACGGCGACGACACCGGTCGGGTCAACCCGAAGGTCGTCGACTCGGCCGAGGGCGCCAGCCGCGCGCTCGAGCGCGCGCTCCACTCGGCGATCCGCCGGGTCGGCGAGGCGGTCGAGCAGCTGCGCTTCAACACCGCCATCTCCGAGATGATGATGTTCGTCAACGAGGCCACCCCGGCCGAGCGCGTGCCGCGCGCCTGGCTGGAGGCCTTTCTCCTGGTGCTGTCGCCGTTCGCGCCCCACCTCGCCGAGGAGATGTGGGGCCGGCTGGGCCACCAGGAGTCGCTGGCCTACGAGACGTGGCCGGTCCACGACGAGCGCGCGCTCGCGGTGGACACCATCACGATCGCGGTGCAGGTGGCCGGCAAGACGCGCGGCACGATCGACGTGCCGGCCGATGTGAGCGAGGGGGCGGCGATCGCGGCCGCCAAGGCAGATCCCAAGATCGCCCGTCATCTCGAGGGCAAGACCATTCGCCGGGAGATCTACGTGCCCGGCCGACTCGTCAACCTGGTGGCAACCTGACATGAGCAAACCTTCCTCCAATACTCCCTTCGTCCCGGTCCACTGCGCGGTCGTCACGGTGACCGACACCCGCACGGAGGAGACCGACACCTCGGGCAAGCTGGTCGTCGAGCTCCTGACCGGCGCGGGCCACCGCGTGGACGAGCGCGAGCTGGTGGTCGACGAGAAGCGCGCCATCCAGGACGTGCTCGCTCGCGTGCTGGGCCGGTCGCAGCTCGACATCGTCGTCATGACCGGCGGGACCGGGCTCACCCCGCGCGACGTCACGCCCGAGGCGGTCGCCCCGTTCGTGACCAAGCCGATCCCCGGCTTCGGTGAGCTGTTCCGCTGGCTCAGCTACGCCGAGATCGGGACCTCGACCATCCAGAGCCGCGCCGAGGCGATGCTGTGCGGGCAGACGCTGGTGTTCCTCCTGCCCGGCTCGCCGGCGGCGGTGCGCACCGCCCTGGAGAAGGTGCTGCTGCCGCAGCTCGACAGCCGCACCGGCCCGTGCAACTTCGTTCAGCTCCTGCCGCGGATCCGCGGCGAAGCCCCGTAGGCGGGGTCAGGTCGGGAGGAGGGTGGCATGCCGGTGGACGGGATCCTGGTGAACGATCGACTGTCGACGGCGCTGGCCGGCCGGCTGGCCCTGCAGATGAGCCTGTCGAGCCTGCCGATGGTCGAGGAGTGGATGGACGCGCCCCTGACCCGCTGGCTCGACAGCGTGCCGCTGCCGCCGGAGATGCCGGGCGGGTACGGGCCGCCGCTGGTGGTCTCGCTCGGCGCCGACGCGCTCATGGTCCGCTGGGCGGCGGCCGGTGCCCCGGCCGGCGTGGTGCCCAAGCTGGTCGACTACATGCGCCGGGCCGGCGCGGTGCCAGCCGACTTCAGCCAGGTCGACGCGATCGGGCAGGGGCTAGAGCCGGCGGTGGTCGGCTCGTGGGTCGAGGCCCGCCCGGGCGCGGTGACGACCGGCTGGTTCGTCGCCGACCGGATGGATCCCGTCGGCGTCCGCGACCTCCTCGGCGAGGGAGCCTGGCTCGAGCAGCTGGGCGGCGGAATCCTCCGGGTCGGGCGCTCGATCGGCCCCGATCCCACCACCGACGTGGTGGTCGAGCTCCCCGGCGAGGAGCGCAACGAGCAGCTGGCCGCGGCCGCGGCGGCCTTCGCCCGCTGCGGACTGGCCTTCGATCAGGAGGCGGCCGCAAGGCTGGCCGGCATCGAGATCGCCCTCGGAGCGCGAGCGCGAGCCGGCCAGGTCGTATCCGCGCGCCTCATGGTAGTCCGCCCCGGCCCCACCGCAGCCGGCGAGACCTGCGGAGCCCTCGGCCTCACCCTCGCCCCCGCCGTCCAGATGGTCGAGCGATCCATCGGCGCCAGCGAGGTGGCAATGATCGAGCTGGAGCGAAGTGAAGACGGCGCCGCGGTAGCGCTCGAGTACGTGGCCGGCTCCGCCCGAACCAACGCCAACTGATCACCGAGCCAGCCAGGCGAGCATGCGGCGCGACCAGCTCATCGCCCTGGCCGACGCCGCGCTCCTCGCCCAGTGCCAGATCGATCGCCTGCGCGGCCCCGGCCCCGGAGGCCAGAAGCGAAACAAGACCGAAAGCTCCATCCGCCTCCGCCACACCGCCACCGGTCTGGCCGCGATGGCCGGCGAAAGCCGATCGCAACCGGAGAACAAGGCAAGAGCCCTGCGCCGCCTGCGAGAGAAGTTCGCCTTCGACCTGCGAGAAGAGGTCGAGCTCGACGACTACCAGCCACCCGCCACCCTGACCGCCGTCCTCGAGCAAGACCCGGTCCGCAAGAGCGACAGGTGGCTGCGAAGCCCCGACTACCTGCAAGCCATCGGCAACCTCATCGACCTCTACCAGGCCCTGGGCTGCTCCCTCCCCGAAGCCAGCCGCCGCCTCCAGGTCGGCCAGGGCCGCCTCGATCGCCTGGCCCGGGTGGATCCGCGCCTGGCCCGCAAGCTGGGCGAGCTCAAGACCGCCCACCGAGGCCGCCCGGTCGTCTGACCGTTCCCGGATCCGCGCCGCACCCGGTCAGGTCGCCCCGCGGGGCGCCTCGTGCAGCTCGACCAGGTTGCCGTCGGGGTCCTCGATCTGGATCTGGCGGCCGCCCGGGCCGACCTCGATCTTGCCCCGGACGCGAACGCCGGCTTCGGTCATGGTCTTGATGCTGGCGTCGAGGTCGTGGATGTAGAGGACGATGCGATTCCAGCCGCCCGGCTCCTGCCGCTGGCCGTCGAGCGGGCGCGAGCCGGAGCTGCCCGGGCCGCTCAGCAGCAGGCGGAGCTCGCCGCGGAGGACCGAGGCGAACGCGGAGCCGGCCCGATGCTCGAGCTGGAAGCCGAGGCGGCGGGTGTAGAAGTCGAGCGACCGCTCGACGTCGGTCACCTGATAGCGGACCACGGCCGCCGATTCGCCGGTCCGCGGCCGCGACTCGCTCGGCCTGGCGTCGGGCTGCTCGTGCAGGCCAGATGCGTTTCCTTCGTGGTTCATGCAACCTCCGATCACCAGCGCGACGAAGAGCGCCGGCGCGAATCGACTCCACTCCTGTCGGGAACCGCCCATCGCGACCTCCTGGGCGAACTCTAGGCTGCGAGGCGGTCGGGGTATTGGATGATTTTTACCCCCGGCGGGCCACGGCGGCCTCCGGGGCGGGGCCAAGCACGACGTGGTTCTCCTTGACCCGATCGCCGCGGTGACGGTGGAGGTCGGCCGGCGAGGAGCCGGAGAACTCGACGAAGTCGCGGATCATGTGGGACTGGTCGCAGTAGCCGGCGGCGACCGCCAGTCCTGCCCAGTCGGCCGAGGTGGCGCGGCGGGCCAGGGCCAGCGCGCGCTGGAAGCGCCGGACCCGCGCGAACCGCTTCGGCGTCATCCCGATCTCGGCGCCGAAGATCTCGATGAAGCGGCGGTGACTCAGGTCGGCCCGCGCCGCCAGGTCGCCGACGCCGACCGCGGTCCGCTCCAGCTGATCGAGCGCGCCTCGCACCGCGCCGTGACGCCGGGGCGGCCGGTCCAGCCGCGCGACCAGCGCCTCCTCGAGCACCGCGAACCGCCGCTCCGAGGTCGGCGCCGCGCACAACCGCTCGCGTAGCTCGGCCGCTCGCCGCCCCCACAGCGCGTCCAGGTCGACGTGAGCGTCGGCCAGCGCGCCGGCCGGGACGCCGAGGAACGGGGAGGCGCCCCCCGGCCGGAAGTGCACGCCGATCACCGACGCATGCTCGAGCGTGTCGACGACGAAGAAGCCGCGATACGCGCCGGACACGATCGCCCCCGAGAGCCGACGGCACCGGTCGCCGTGCACCGGGTCGTAGATGCGGATCTCGTCCTCGACCAGGTTGACGACCAGCTCGATCGTACCGCTCGGCAGGATGCGCTCCCTCGTGTGATGAGGGGCGTCGTTGAGGCACCAGAGGTTCTCGACGAAGCCGGCCAGCGGAGGCGCCGGGATATGGGACCGGTACAGCATCGCGACGGGAGGTCAGCCGGCAGCTCGACCGGCACCCACTTCATGTTGCCCCGGAAACGCGCGCCCCGCCGCCCTTTCCGGTCACCGGAATGCCGAGGTCCTCCGAGTCGATGCCGCGGGCGATGATCCGGCGGTGCGCGACGTCCGAGGCGGGCGGCGCGGCCTGCCTGACCCGCAGAATGATCGGCCTCGAGGTTCGCCTGGCTCAGGCGTTGATGCGCTTGAAGTCGGCGACGATCTCGGTCATGACCTTCTTCGCGTCGCCGAAGACCATCATGGTGTTGTCGAGGTAGAAGAGGTCGTTGTCGATGCCGGCGAAGCCGGTGTTCATGCTTCGCTTGATGACCATGACCGAGCGGGCCTTGTCGACGTCGAGGATCGGCATGCCGTAAAGGGGCGAGTCGACCTTGGTCCTTGCGGCCGGGTTCACGACGTCGTTGGCGCCGAGCACGATCGCCATGTCGGCCTCGGGGAAGAGCGGATTGACGTGCTCGAGCTCGAGGAGCTGGTCGTAGGAGACGTCGGCCTCGGCGAGGAGGACGTTCATGTGGCCGGGCATCCGGCCGGCCACCGGGTGGATGGCGAACTTCACGTCGCAGCCGCGCGCCATCAGCACCGTGGCCAGCTCCTTGACCGCGTGCTGGGCCTGGGCCACGGCCATGCCGTAGCCGGGCACCACGATGACCAGGCGGGCGTCCTCGAGCATGGTGACCGCGTCCTCGACGGTGTAGGCCTTGACCTCGCGGGCCGGGCCGGCGTCGCCGGCCTTTGCGATCGTCTGGCCCATGCCGCCGAACAGCACGTTGGCGAACGAGCGGTTCATCGCCTTGCACATGATGATCGAGAGGATGAGGCCCGACGAGCCGTCGAGCGCGCCGGCGATGATGAGGAGCTTGTTGTTGAGCACGAAGCCCATCGCCGCGGCGGACAGGCCGGCGTAGGAGTTCAAGATCGCGATCACGGTCGGCATGTCGGCGCCGCCGATCGGCATGACCAGGAACAGGCCGAAGCCGAGCGAGGCGGCCATGAGCACGTAGAGCGCGACCTCGTGGCCCGGGTTGATCGTCATGTAGATCGCCGACACGATCGCGACGATGAGCGTGCCCATGCTCACCGCGTTGCGGCCCGGGTAGATGATCGGCTTGGTCGAGACGATCTCCTGCAGCTTGGCGAAGGCCAGGAGGCTGCCGGTGAAGGTGAGGTAGCCGAGCAGCATCTCGGCGGCCAGCGCGCCCATCACGAACCTGGGGATGTTGGGGGCGAACTCGAGGTACTCGGCGGTGCCGACCAGGCCGGCGGCCAGGCCGCCGAACGCGTGCGACAGCGCGGTTCGCTGCGGGACCGCCGTCATCGGCATGATCAGCGCCATCGGGATGCCGATGACGGCGCCGATCAGGACCGCGCCGACGATCCAGCCGTAGGCGCTGAGCCCGTAGTGGCCGGGGAGCAGGGTGCCGGCCACCGCGAGCACCATGGCGAGGCTCCCCGCCCAGTTGCCCTTCCGCGAGGTGCGGACCTGGCCCATCCACTTGATGGACAGGACGAACAGCGCGGCGCCGACCAGGTAGACGTAGTGCTGAGCGTTGAGGGCGCTCATGGTCTAGTGACCTCCCCGGGCGGTGCCCTCGTCCTTGCGCTTGAACATGCGCAGGATGCGCTCGGTGATCATGAATCCGCCGATCGCGTTGATGGACGAGCAGGTGATGGCGAGCGCGCCCAGGAGCGTCGTCGTGTGACTCATGCCGCGCCCGGTGATGAGCAGCGATCCGACGATGGCGATGGACGAGATCGCGTTGGTCAGCGACATCAGGGGCGTGTGCAGGAGCCGCGACACGCCGCGGATGAGCTCGAGGCCGAGGAAGCTGGCCAGCACGAAGACGAAGAGGTTCTCGACGATGTCTGACTGAGACAGTTCATGCATTTGGGGAATCTCTCCGGGATCCGGGGATCGGTGGTAACACGCCAGGCTGCGCGAGCGGACCAGGGGGGCGCGCGGAAAACGATGGGGACATGTGGGGATGGCGGCCTCGTCCCGCGCCCGGGACGGGTCCGAATAATACTCAAGGAACGCTCCCGCGCGCTGGCCCGGGCACCACTCCTCGCGTGTCATCCTGGATGGGCGTGGCGCGCGCCAGCAAGGTACGGAGCTGTCCTCCCGAGGCCATCCTGGATGGCTGCGATCGGAAGGTCGTCGCGCTGGTCAACCGGATCCGCGCCCTCATCCAGGACATGATCGACGGCGTCAGCGAGGTGGGTGATCCCGCCGGCCGGCGGATCCGATTTCGCCGCCGCGGCGACTTCGCGTTCGTTCAGCCGATGGAGGACCACGTGCGGCTCGGGTTCGAGTACGGCGCCGCGCTGCCCAACTTCGGCGGCGTTCTCGAGGGCGACGGAAAGCGAGTCCGTCACCTGACGATCCGCTCGAGCCGCGCGGTCACCTCGATGGGGGTGAAGACGCTCTTGTCGGCGGCGCTGTTCGACGACGACACCCACGGCTTCCGCCGGCGCGCGGCGAAGCGCTGACCCCGCGATCGCGCCGCCCGCGGAGCCGAAAATGCGACCGCGTCCGCTCCAGTGACGGAGGGACGCGGCCTGTAGCTACCGGCTCAGGGTTGGCCGGTCAGCGCTGGTGCGAGCGCGGTCGGCGGCGATCGGCCGGAGACCTGTCCTTGTCCTTGTCCTTGTCCGCCGGGGCCGGTCGCCCCTTCGGCGCGACCCGCGGAGCCGGGCGCTCGCGCACCTCACGGCCGCGCGGCGGCGGGGCCTGTCGCTGCTGCGGCTGCTGCTGCGGCTGCGGGCGCTCGCGCACCTCACGTCCGCGCGGCGGCGGGGCCTGTCGCTGCTGCGGCTGGGGCTGCGGCTGCGGGCGCTCGCGCACCTCGTGTCCGCGCGGCGGGGCCGAGCGCGGCTGCGGGCGCTCGCGCACCTCGCGCCCGCGCGGCGGCGCCTGGCGGTCGCGGACGTCGGGCCGTCTCACGTCGGGCCGACGCGGATCGGGCCGACGCGGATCGGGCCGCCTCGGATCGGGTCTGCCGACGCCCGGGCGCCGCACGTCGGGGCGCGGCGCGCCCGGCCGGCGGGTGCGAGCCGGCAGCTCGCGCCGCGACTGCGTGATCTCGCGATGGCGCGGCCGCGCGATCCGCTCGTTGTGCACGCGTCCGCCCTGCAGTCGCACGCGCGCCACGATGCCTGCGCGCGGCGGCCGCACGCGGATCGGCCGCACCTTGAACCGCGCCGCGCGCTCGAAGCTCGCCCCGCGCGGGCCGCTGAACCAGTACGAGCGACCCGAGCGGACCCGGTAGCGCACTGGTCGCGTCGACCGGTAGTAGCGGCCGGGGTTGCGGATCACGTAGCGGCGGATGTCGCGCCGGTTGAGGTCGCGCGCGTTGGCGAACGTCCACACGGTGCGGTGGTGCCGCGGCGCGAGCGGCGCCCAGCCGACCACGTCGCCGCCGAACCGCCAGTCCACCCAGGCCGGCGCCCAGGTCGACCCCGGCACCCAGACCCAGCCGTAACCGGTGTCGCGGTACCAGCGACCGTAATGGAACGGAGCCCAGCCCCAGTTCCAGTCGCTCTGGAACATCCAGCCCACGTCGGTGTACTGCCACTGACCGTTGCTGGAGTACGGGACGAACGCGGCGCCCACCACCGAGCGCGACGGCACCCAGATGAGGCCGTAGCTCGGGCTGCGCACCCAGCGCCCGTAGGGACGCAGGCTGTCGTAGAACGTGTCGACCGACGCGTCCTCCTGGGGCGGAGCGCCCGGGTCCGCCTCGTAGGCGCCAGAGTCGTCGTAGCCGCCCGGCGGCTCCTCGTAGGGCTCGCCCGACGAATCGTCGGGGGGCTGCTGCTCGGTGTCGTCGTACGACTCGTCGTAGGGCACGTCCGACTCTTCGGAGCCCTCTGGTTCGTAGTAGGAATCCCCTTCTTGATCGCCGCCGTACTCCTCTGGACCCTGCGCATGGGCGGACTTGAGTCCAATGCACCCGACGAAGACTGTCGCGGTGAATAGCGCGAAACGCTGCATCACGAGCTCCTCCTTGGACCGGGCGGATCGCAACGCGAATTCACACCCCGTCGCAGGACCTGGTGCACATCGCGGGCCGCCCCCACACGGTAGGGGTAGCACACCTACGTTCAGAAAGCGGAGCCCCGCTCACTCAGAACGGGGTGCCGTCATTCCGCCGGTTGGGCGAAGAAGCGAGATCGCTCACATCGTCGTGGAGGGCGAAGGCGCTTCCCGAATCGCCGTCCACGGTGCGCGTCATCGACACACCGTCACGCCCGGTCAGGGCACTGGTGTAGCTGAATGACGCCACCACGGCGCCCCCCGCGTCGCGCAGGACCACCGAGTCGCCGCCGTTGGCGAGGGAGAGCGCGCCGGTCGAGGCGGACCGGGTGTCGGGGTCGGTGCTGTCGCCGGCGGTGACCACGATCGACGAGCCGGCGCGGAGGACCTCCCCGCTGGCGAAGACGTGGCGCACCGAGGTCGAATCGGACAGGGTGAACCCGCCCAGATCGGCGTCCTCGGCGCCGGGGTTGTACAGCTCGACGAACTCGCCGTCGGTGTTCGAGCCGGGCTCGTTGGCGAGGATCTCGTTGAGGACGATCTCGGCCGGGCCGGTGGACGCATCGGGCGAGCCGGCGTCGGGCACTCCGGCATCCGGCGTCCCTGCGTCGGGCGTCCCCGCGTCGGGCACTCCGGCATCCGGCGTCCCCGCGTCGTCGTCGATCGCGAAGTCGACCAGCACCGCCATGTGCTGCATCGACGGCGCCCCGCTGTCGCCTCGCTGAGCCGGAGCGAGGTCGCCGATCGGATCGTAGACCCGGGTGTCGACCACCAGGCCGGTCGGGAACTCCTGGTCGCCGATGCGGGTCGGCACGCGCAGCGCGGCCAGATCGGGATCCGGCAGCACGTGGTCGTACGGCTTGGCGCGCGACTGGTTGGTGTTGGGGTTGCCGTCGTTGTCGACCGGGCGTGGTCCGTCGACCACGACCACGTCGGCGAGCTCGTCGAACGCGGACTCGGCCATGCTGCCGGTGTTGAAGTCGCCGCCGATGACCAGCAGATCGCCCTCGGGCACGACGTCGCGGATCGTCCCGCTCAGCTGGATCGCCTCGGTCCGGCGCCGCGCGGTCGAGGTGGTCAGCAGGTGCACGCTCACCCCCCACAGATCGCGAGGGCCGGGCACATCGATGCGGGCGAACACGAACTCGCGGTCGGGCGCCTCCGAGTCGGTCCAGGCGCCGGAGTCGATGATCGGGAACCGGCTGATGACCGCGTTGGGGATGCGGCGATCGGGCTCGCGGAAGACCGAGAACTCCGGGCCGAAGGTGTCGTCGACGAAATCGCGCAGCGCCGCGTCGGAGTCGTCGCCGACGTTCATCTCCTGGATCAGCACCAGGTCGGCGCCGGTGCCGGCCAGGATGCGCTGACCGTGCCCGGCGTCGTAATCCTGTGGCCCGCCGCTGGTCAGGTTGGCGGCGGCCACACGCAGGACGCCGTCGGTGGCGCTGGCGGCGGCGGCGGCGCTGGCGCGCTCCGGTTCGGGCTCGGCGGTGGAGCATGCCGCGGCACCGACCAGGGCGGCCGACGCGGTCAGGATCGCGGCGGAAAAGAGCGAGGAACCAGCGAGACCAGCGAGACCAGCACTGCGAAGGACCGACATTGGCACCACCTCCTCGCGCGCCCGGCAGCAACACGCGGAGCCAGACCAGACCAGAACCGACACAATACGACGAGTAGGCTGGATTACAGAGTCGGAGCGCCAAAAAGCGCCGGGACGGAGGGATCTGCGCCGAAGCCGATGTCGGGCATGCGCGCCGGTGCGCGCACACGGCGGGGCGACGTCGCGGGTCGTGGTCGCGGGTCGTGGTCGCCGGTCGTGGTCGCCGGTCGTGGTCGCGGGTCGTGGTCAGCCGCGTCGCGCCGCCTGGTCGGCGACTGGCGTCGGCATCTCGCGCGCCGAGACATCGAGCGCGATCGTGCGGGCCAGCGCCGCTCGCTCGCCGCGACCGTCCTCGCCGCCGTTGCCGTTGCCTTTGCCTTTGCCACCGCCCTTTCCGTCGCCGTCCGCGTCCTGGCCTCGGCGCGGATGATCTCGCCACCACGCCTCGGCGTCGGCCGCGGTCCACAGCCCGGCTGCGCTCGAACGCTCGAGTCGGTCCCGCAGCGCGCGGGCCCCGGGCGGGCGCGCGTCAGGCTCTTTCTCGAGGCAGGCTAGCACCGCATCCTCGAGGTCGACCGGGATCGGTCGACCGAGCGCCACCGATGGGCGGGTCGGTGTCTCGTGGAGGTGCATGCTGCACACGTCGAGGATGTTCTTTCCGGCGAAGGGCGGGCGCCCGACCAGGAGGAACCAGGCCATCGCGCCGAGCCCGTAGAGGTCGCTGCGGCGGTCGACCGTGGCAGGCGCGCGGATCGCCTCGCGCGACATGTAGAGGGGCGTGCCGGTGATGCGGTTGGCGGCGGTGATCGCGGTCGCTCCTGCCTGGTCGCCGGTGTCGATCGTCTTCACCAGCCCGAAGTCGAGGATCTTGGCGAACTCGTGCTCGCCGCTGCGCGGCGAGACCAGCACGTTGGCCGGCTTCACGTCGCGGTGGACCAGGCCGAGGTCGTGCGCCTCGGCCAGCGCGCCGCAGATCTGGGCGACCACGTGCACCACTCGCCCGGGCGGCAGCGGACCGTCGCGCGCGACCAGGCGCTCGAGGTCGGTCCCGTCGAGCAGCTCCATCGCGTAGTAGAAGATGCCGTCGCGGGTGCGGCCGTAGTCGTAGATCGCCACCGTGCCGGGGTGGGTGAGGCGCGCGGTCAGGCGGACCTCGCGCTCGAAGCGGCGGATCTCGTCCTCGCCCATGCGATCGGGTGGCAGGAGCTTGACCGCGGTCGGCCGGCGCAGGAGCGCGTGGCTGGCCCGCCAGACCTCGCCCATCCCGCCCTCGCCGATCTTGGCCTCGAGCCGGTACTGGCCCATCACCCGCGCCTCGCGGGCCTCGCGGCGCAGCCCGAAGATCGTCTGCGAGGCCAGCGCGCCGACCGCGATGCCGACCAGGCTCCAGCACGCGGTCGGCACCGCGCTGGTCAGGACCTCGGCGCCGGGCGGGCCGCGCCACACCGCGAAGCCGACCACCGCGGCGCCGGCGACCTGGCCGATGAGGATCGTGCGGCGCGCCGTGCTCGGCACGACGATCGCGCGGGTCAGCATGCCGGTGTTGAACGAGAGCAGCGCGATGAAGACGCCGACCGTGGGAGAGGTGGCGCCGCCCGCGCCGGCGAACAGCGTGATGATCGCGAGCGCGGAGGTGGTGTCGAGCCAGTCGAGCACGCGCGGCGGCAGCCGACCGCGCCGGGTGGTCAGCCACAGCGCGCCGGCGGTGAGCGCGCCGGCCAGGTGGAGGCTGCCGCCCGGTCCGAGCGGCGGGTACTGCCCCGCCTTGCCGCCGCCGTTGAAGACGTAGAGCGCGGCGAGCGCGACCCAGGCGATCGCGGAGAGCAGGAAGAGCGCCTTGCCGAAGGTGGCCAGCCGCGACTGGAAGAAGGCGCGCGCCTCCTCGCTGTCGGCGACGGTGCTGGCGGCCGAGGTCAGCGCGCTGGCGGGGCGGTCGGACACGCGCGGAGTATAGGCGGCACCCCGGTGGCGCGCCGCCCGGGTCGACCGGGCGCGCCGGCTCGAACGGCCTCAGACGGCGCGCGGGGAGAGGTCGGCGCGGATGCGATCCAGCCCGCGCTGCATCCAGCGGCGGAACAGCAGCAGCACCGGCGCGGCGGCCGGGACCGCGAACAGCGAGCGGAGCTGGAAGATGTAGAGCCACTCCACGTCGGTGCCGCCGCCCTCCGCGTCGGAGAAGGTCCAGCACGCCTCGCCGGTCCGCACGATCAAGGAGAACGGCGGGCGCAGGCCGCGCACCCAGCGATAGCGGTGCACGCGCGGTCGATCCGCCTCGAGGATCTCCTCCTCGATGACCGAGCCGTCCGACATCGACACGCGCCGCTCGGCGCCGGCGGTCAGCCCGCCGCTGCTGGTCATCTCGGCCCGCTCGATCCCGGGGATCGGGCCGTACTTCTGCAGCGTGCGGGCGAGGGTCTGGTTGGCGACGGCGAAGTCGTAGACCTCGGCGCGCGGCCGGCGGATGGTGACCGCGGCGCGAGTGCGGAGCCTCATCGTCGTCATGCTAGCCGCACCCGCCGCAAGCGGCAACCCGCCCCCCGGCGGCGCGGTTGACAGGTCGTGGCCGCGCCTCTACAGGCACATCGATCGACGGAACCCAGATCGGGACGAGACCGAGGAGGATGCGATGAGCGACCTGAATTCGATCGACAAGGAACTGAACCAGCAGATCACCCAGGGCAAGGCGCTCGATGCGTTCGAGACGTACTACGCCGACGACGTGGTGATGCAGGAGAACACCGACGACCCGCGCAAGGGCAAGGCGGCGTGCCGCGAGGCCGAGCACCAGTTCTTCGCCAGCATCGAGCAGGTGCACCGCGTGGAGCTGATCAGCGCCGCGGTCGGCGCCGACGTCAGCTTCTCCGAGTGGAGCTTCGACTTCAC
The DNA here is from genome assembly GCA_035489015.1 of Kofleriaceae bacterium. Classification (GTDB taxonomy): domain Bacteria; phylum Myxococcota_A; class Polyangia; order Haliangiales; family Haliangiaceae; genus DATFRY01. Next base: position 34,450 of record DATHKR010000283.1, read on the forward strand.
TTACAAGGACGGCAACCGCCGCAAGATGGAGCAGGTCAGCCGTCGACGGTGGAAGGACGGCAAGGTGGTCGACGAGCGCTTCTACTACAAGGCGGGCTGAGCCTCCGGCGCGAGGGCGCGGGCCGGAGGTGTCGTGCTCGGACGCAAGCCGGCAGAAAATGCCGGACGGGATGCGGCATCCACCCCCTTCCGCCCACATGTGCGACGCCAGCGCGCGGCGGGCAGGGCAGGGTGATCGACCCGCTCCTCCCCGTCGCTCGCGCGGTCGCCATGCGGCGGCCCGGGTCCGCCCGGCGGATGGATCCGACCCACCCCAGACGATTGTTCACCCCGGGCGGGGCGATATAGACTGAATCCGGTCCTGGGCGCGTGTGGTGCGTATCAGGTCGAAGCACGACGGAGGGTGAGGGTTCAGGCGAGGATGGGGGGTAGTTACAGCTTCAGCAGCGGGGGCGCTGTCTATCGCTTCAGTCGACGGATCGGCCGGGGCGGGATGGGCGAGGTCTACCTCGGGTTGCAAGAGGGCATGGGTGGCCTCGAGCGACTGGTCGTCATAAAGCGCATCTATCCCCACTTCGGCGAGGATGAGCACTTCACTCGCATGTTGCTCGAGGAAGCGCGCCTCGCCGCCTCGATCCGCCACCCGAACGTCGTCCAGATCCACGACATCGGACGCGACGACGACGGCTACTTCATCGCGATGGAGTACCTGTCCGGCGAGACGCTGGTCTACATCACGCGCGCGCTGCGCGCGGCGGAGTCGTCGGTGCCGCCGGCGATCGCGTGCCGCATCGGCGCCGAGGTCGCGGCCGGCCTCCACTGCGCTCACACCGCGACCGATCCGGCCGGCCACCCGCAGCCGATCGTCCACCGCGACGTCACCCCCTCGAACCTCATCGTCTGCTTCAACGGTCTGGTCAAGATCGTCGACTTCGGCGTGGCCAAGGCGACGCTCCACGAGGGCCACACTCGCGGCGGCGTGAAGGGCAAGATGTCGTACCTCGCGCCGGAGCAGCTCTACGATCAGCCGATCGACGGCCGCACCGACGTGTTCCAGCTCGGCATCTGCCTGCACGAGCTGCTGACCGGCGCGCGCCTGTTCAAGGGCGACAACGACCAGCAGCGTGCGATGGCGGTGCTCGAGCAGGAGATCCCGCCGCCCAGCCAGCTCGACGCTTCGATCCCCAAGGCGATCGACGAGGTGGTCCAGTGGGCGCTCGAGCGCGAGCCGGACCGCCGCCCGGCCAGCGCCGACGAGCTGCGCCGCGCGCTCGAATCGGCCGCCAACGACCTCGGCGGGGTCAGCGCGCACGACCTCGGCGAGTGGATGAGGAAGTCGTTCGCCGAGCGGCTGGTCGAGCGCACTCACTTCGAGCGCCAGTGCGTGGCCGAGATGCGCGAGGTGCGCACGTCGGGCGTGCGTCCGGTCAGCCAGCTGGCGTCCACCACCGCCGAGCTCGCGAAGCAGGACGACCTCGCCCCGGTTCGCGAGCTGCATCCGCCCGCCCGGGTGCCCTCGCTCTCGCCGCCGCCGCCCGGCGACAGCGACTCGCTGCCGGCGTACCAGGCGGGCCGCTCGCAGCCGTTCACGCTGACCAGCAGCCACGGCACGCCGCCGCCGACCCATGTGCCGCCTGCTCCGGCGATCTCGGTCGGCCGCTGGGCGCTGATCGGGCTGGTCGGCGTCTGCATCATGGTGTCCGGAATGGCGGTGGCGTGGCGGCTGAGCTCGCCCGGGTCGGGCGCCGGCGCGCCGGCCCAGGCCCGGCCGGCCCCGCAGCCCGCGCCACCGCGACCGGCGCCGGCGCCGGCGCCGCCCGCGCCGCGCCGGTTCGAGGTCGTGATGACGACCGCGCCGGCCGAGGCGATCATCGAGCTCGACGGGGTGGTGGTCGGGCGCGGCACCTACCGGACCAGCCTGCCGGTGGACGGCGCGCGCCACATCCTCAACATCCGCGCCGACGGCCACGAGACGGTCGCGCTCGACTTCTCCGATCGGCCGCCGCCCCCGCGCGTGGTGCTCGATCCGGTGCGCGCGGCCCCGAACCCGACCCGCCGCGCCGGCGATCGCGCCGCCCGCCGGGGGACTCCGCCGACGGTCACCGGCAAGCGCCCGGTCAAGCAGCGCCCGCGCGCGGCGGACAGCGAGGAGGCCGCGCTGACCGACAACCCGGATCCGTGGGCCGACGACCCCGGCAAGAACGACAGCGACCGATCACCCGAAGGAACTCCATGAGCAGCACCAGGAGCCGCGCGTTCGCCGCCATTGCGGCGCTCGCCTTCATCGCCGCCGCGCCGGCCGGGCAGGCGCGCGCGGATCAGCCGGGCGCCCCCGGCACCGACGCCGATCAAAAGGCGCGCGAGCTGTTTCGCCTGGCCGAGAGCCACTACGCCGCCGGCCGCTACGAGAAGGCGGTGGCGCTCTACGACGAGGCCTACCAGCTGAGCGGGCGCGCCGAGCTCCTCCTCGCCATGGTCAACGCGTACGAGCGCATCGGCGACTACAAGCAGGCGATCGCGCGGCTGCGCGACTACCTCAAGCACCCGCGGGCGAGGAACGCCACGTCGCTGCGCGACCGGCTGCGCCGCCTCGAGAGCGCCGAGCGGGATCGCGAGTCGGAGAACGAGCGCCTGCACCGGCTCGAGCTGGCCGACCAGGAGCGGGCCAGGGAGCTGCGCCGCCTGCGCGAGGAGGACAGGCGCCCCAGCCCGACGGTGGTCGCGACCAGCCCGCCGCAGGGGCCGTCGAACGTGCCCGCGTACCTGTTCCTGGGCGGCGGCGCGATCGGCCTGGGCGGCGCGGTCGCCTTTGGCATCGTGTCGAGGCGGGCCGGACAGGACGCCGAGGACGAGTGCAGCGACGGCGGCCTGTGCCGCGGGACCGCGCAGAAGTCGCTCGACCGCGAGCGCAAGTTCGCCCTGTTCGCCGACCTCAGCGCGGCGGTCGGGGCCGGCTCCGCGGCGGTCGGGGTCTACTTGCTCTGGAAGCACCGAGGTGAACCGCGCGAGGCCCGGAGCGCGCTGCGCATCGAACCGACCGTGGTGCCGGGCGGACTGGGGGTGGGTCTTGCAGGCGACCTCTAGGAGTCGTGCCGGTCGTCTGGCTCCGGCGCTGGCCGCGGTGCTGGTCCTGGCGGGCGGCTGCTCGCTGACGCGCACCGACATCAGCGAGTGCGAGAGCAACGCCGAGTGCCGGGGCGCGTTCGGGGTCGGCTTCGTGTGCAACGGCGACGGGCTGTGCGACGAGGCGGAGCCGACGCCGCGCTGCACGCAGACCTTCCCGGCCGACCTGTTCGAGAACCGATCGATCTCGCGCAATCAGATCGTGGTCGGCAACCTCATGGACCGCTCGGTCGAGACCCACGTCGCGCGCGAGCGCTCGGCCCAGCTGGCCTACGACCAGGTCAACGGCGAGGGCGGGCTCGACGGCCACGACTTCGCCGCGGTCTTCTGCACCATCGAGGAGAACCCGGACTTCGACGGGCTGACCCGGGTGGAGGCGGCGGTGTCGGCGGCCGAGTTCCTGACCGACGTGGTCGGGGTGCCCGCCATCGTCGGCCCGGCCGCCTCGGGCGACACCCAGGAGGTCTACCTCGACGTGTCCGATCGGGGCGTGCTGCTCATCTCGCCGTCGGCGACCAGCCCGGCGCTGACCAGCCTCGACCCGGAGAGCGTGTCGAACGAGTCGCCCGGCCGGCTGTGGCGGACCGCGGCCTCGGACGCGCTGCAGGGCTCGGTCATCGCCTCCGACATGCTCGAGCCCGGCGAGGGGCGCGAGGTCGCGGTCAGCTCGGTCGCGGCGATCCACGAGGTCGGCGCCTACGGCGACGGGCTGTACGAGGTGTTCGCCCGCGAGTTCCAGGCCGGCGGCGGCTCGGTCCAGGAGTTCCCGTTCGACGGCGCGGGGCAGCTGTCCGACGCGGTCGGCAACGTCGCGCTGTCGTCCGCCGAGGAGGTGCTGTTCATCTCCAGCCAGGCGACCGACATCGCCATGTTCCTCGACTCGGCCGCCAAGCTGGGCGGGTTCGACGGCAAGGGCATCTTCCTGACCGACGCGGCGGCCAACCCGGATGTCCTGTCGAGCGCCGACTCGAGCCGCTTCGACCAGGTCCGCGCCACCCGCCCGGCCCCGCTCGACGAGAACGCGGACCTGGTCTACGCCAGCTTCATCGCCGCCTACACCGCGGCGTTCCGCGACGACGTGCGCTCCTTCTCGTTCGCGGCCAACGCCTACGACGCCGCCTGGCTGGTCATCTACGGCGCCGCGTGGGCGATGTTCCGCGAGGGCGGGGAGATGACCGGCGAGAACTTCGCGCGCGGGCTGCGCCACATCAGCAGCGGCGACGACATCGAGGTCCGCCCGAGCGGGTGGGTATCGGTCCAGCAGGCGTTCCGCGAGGGCACCTCGATCGACGCGGCCGGCGCGTCCGGCGCGCTCGACTACGATCCGGACACCGAGGAGACCTCGGCCGACATCCAGGTCTGGCGCATCGAGGGCCGCGCGGCGACCGGGATCTACTCGGTCAGGCCGTAGCCGCGCCGCCGCGCTAGAGTCAGCGGGTGAAGCTCGACGATCTGCGGCGCGAGTACGCCGGGGCGCCGCTCGAGGAAGGCCTCGCCGGCGACGATCCGCTGGCCCTGTTCGAGCGATGGCTCGCCGAGGCGATCGCCGCCGAGGTGCCGTTCGCCGACGGCATGGTCCTGGCCACCGCCGCGCCGGACGGCCAGCCGGCCGCGCGCGTGGTGCTGCTGAAGGGGGTCGGCGCCGGCGGCCTGGTCTTCCACTCGAACTACGAGAGCCGCAAGGGCGAGGAGCTGGCCAGAAATCCGGCCGCCGCGCTCCTGTTCTGGTGGCCGCCGCTCCACCGCCAGGTGCGGGTCGAGGGCCGGGTCGAGCGGCTCGACGCCGCCGCGTCGGATGCCTACTTCGCGACCCGCCCGCGCTCGAGCAACCTGTCGGCCATGGCCTCGGCCCAGAGCCGGGTGGTCGAGGGCCGGGCCGCGCTCGAGCGAGGCGTGGCCGAGGTCGAACAGGCGTGGGAGGGGCGCGACCTCGAGCGGCCGGCCGGGTGGGGCGGCTACCGGCTGATCCCGCACACCTTCGAGTTCTGGCAGGGACGCCCGGATCGCCTTCACGACCGCCTGCGCTACCACCGCGCCGCCGAGGGCTGGACACGAGAGCGCCTCTATCCATAAAATGAAATCAATTTCACGTTAGTGAGGTGCGCTGATGGTCGAGCGATATGGCGAGGAACACGCGGCATTCCGGCGCACCGTGCGCACCTTCGCCGAGAAGGAGCTCGAACCGCACGCCGAGGAGTGGGAGCGCGACGAGATGTTCCCCGACTGGGTGTTCCGCCGCGCCGGCGAGCTCGGCATCCACGGCGCGCACTATCCGGAGGAGCACGGCGGCGGCGGCGGCGACTACTGGTTCAGCGCGGCCAAGGCGGAGGAGTACTGGCGGATCGGATCGGCCGGGGTGGCGATGGGCCTCCTGGTCCAGAGCGACATGGCGACGCCGTGCATCTCGGACCTCGGCACCCGCGAGCAGATCGACGAGTTCCTGCGACCGGCCCTGCGCGGCGAGCGGATCGCCGCGCTCGGGGTCAGCGAGCCGGGCGCCGGCAGCGACGTGGCCGGCATCCGCACCACCGCGCGCAAGGTCGGCGGCGACTACGTGGTCAGCGGCGCCAAGACGTACATCACCAACGGCACGCGCGCGTCGTTCATCACGCTCCTGGTCAAGACCGATCCCGAGGCCGGCTACGGCGGCATCTCGATCCTCCTGTTCCCGACCGACACCAAGGGCTTCCAGGTGACCAAGAAGCTGCGCAAGGTCGGCAACCACGCCAGCGACACCGCCGAGCTGGCGTTCGACGAGTGCCGGGTGCCCGCCCGCAACCTGCTCGGCGAGGAGGGCAAGGGCTTCTACTACCTCATGCAGAACTTCCAGACCGAGCGGCTCATCGCGGCGGTGAGCGCGGTGGCCGGCTGCCAGGCGGCGCTCGAGCGCACGGTGCAGTACGCGCGCGACCGGGTGGTGTTCGGCAAGCCGATCATCAAGCGCGAGGTGTGGCAGCACCGCCTGGTCGACCTCTACACCGAGCTGGAGGCGGCCCGGCAGCTCACCTATCACGCGGTCGACTGCTACAACGACGAGCGCCACGTGCGCCGCACCGGCCAGCTCGGCTTCGACACGGTCAAGAAGATATCGATGGCGAAGCTGTACGTGGCCGAGCTTGCCGATCGCGTGATGGATGAATGCATGCAGCTCCACGGCGGGATGGGCTACATGGAGGAGACCTTCATCGCGCGGGCGTGGCGTGATCAACGCCTCCTGCGGATCGGCGGCGGGACCAGCGAGGTCATGCGCTACGCGATCGCCAAGATCCTCGGCTTCTGATCACCCCGCGCGTGTCGTCGCACTGCGCGTCCCAGGTGAAGCCGGTGGTCTGAGCGAAGACACGGTCCCACGGCCCCGACCCGTTCGACGGCTTCAAGGAGTACGGGCCGCTCATCTACAACCTGGTCTGTGACGCGCGCGTGATGCCGCAGGCGCGGCGGACGTTCCGCAACTTCTGGCTGTCGACCTCACCGCGTCGGCCCGCGGTGCTGGCCGGCGCGGGCCTGGACGGCTGGGCGCCGACGGATCCCTGTCCGGTGCCGTAGGAGCCCGAGGGCGGGGCTCAGTTGGCGTGGACGTCGACCGGACGATCCGGTTCGGCGCCGGTGTGGTGGTGGTCTTCCTCGAGGAGGACCACCGGCGCGGCCTCGCGGCGGCCGGGGCTCCAGTGGAGCAGCTCGCCGCGGTGGCCGCGGACGCGGAGGAAGGTGTACTGGACCCGCTCGCGCGGCAGGAGGGTGTCGGCGTTGAAGACCGCGATCCAGGTGCCGGTGTTGAAGTACCAGGCCGCCGCGCCGCCGTCGGTCTGGAGGCGGGCGATCACCTCCTCGTGGCTGTGGCCGAACGTGACCATCGGGACGCGCGACAGGTCGGCGATCTTGGCCGCCGCCCTCCGCATCCGCGGATCCTCGGCGCTGCCGGACGGCCGCATGAGGAAGTAGGCCGCCGCGCCGACCGCGCCGAGCAGGAAGAGGAAGTTGAGGGTCAGGAACAGCACCGCCTTGAAGCCGAAGCCGGCCTGCATGGTGGTGATCGCCTGGAAGCCGAGGAACCACAGCGCCGCGGCGAAGAACGCGGTCAGGAGGACGTAGCCGGTCGCCTTGACGATGCGGACCACGATCTGCCGGGCCAGCAGCGCCGCCGAGCCGTGGACCTGCTTGAGCTGATCGATGAGGTGGAGGCGCTCGCCGACCGGCGACGCGCCGACCAGCTCGCCGAGCTCGCCCTCGTGGCTCTGGCGCAGCGACTCCTCGCTGGGCGGGATCTTGGCCAGGCGGCGGAGGATCTGCAGCAGGAAGGGGACGTGCACGGTGGCGACCCGGGCCAGGAGGCGCGGCCGGTTGAGCAGGAGCCAGCGGAAGTAGCGGAAGTTGGATCGCGAGTTCGGCACGATGAAGGTGATGCTGCCGAACGAGTTGTAGAGGTATCGCTGGAAGAACGTGCCCAGCGGGAGGTCGACCTCCTTGCGGTGGACGTCCTCGGGCAGGCCGGCCGCGTCGCGCCGCAGCGGGTACTTGAACGCGTTCTCCGGGTCGTACTGGCAGCCGTGCTCGATCCAGATCCGACCCGGCTCGTGGTGGAACCAGCTCTCGAAGCGGAGGCCGTTCATCGCGCGCGCGGCCGCCTCGGTGGCCCCGCTGCCCACCCCGGCGATGCGCACCAGCTCGGCGTGGAGCGCGGTGCGCACCTCGTCGCGCACCGCCTCCCACTGCATCTCCGGGTCGTGGTTGCCGGGCAGGATCACCAGCTCGTTGCCGGCGGCCAGCACCTCGGCCAGCCCGCGCACGAACAGCGGATGTCCGTCGAGGATGTGGCGCACGGTCAGCGCGGCCTCGGCCGGGACCAGCGCCTGGTTGTAGCGCGGCCAGTGCCCGGCGGCCGGGGTGACGGCCGGCTCCGGCTCGATGCGCAGGAGATCGAAGGTGTCGCCGTTCAGGACCAGCTTGAGGCGATCGCCGCGCGCACGCGTGCCGGCCACCAGGTCGGAGCAGAAGTGGTGGAAGTCGTCGTCGTAGAAGAACGCCTCGAGCCGGTGGTAGCGCCCGGTGTCCGGGTTCTTGCCCCGGCCCAGGTGCAGGTCGCTCACCACGACGATGTCGTGAAGCCGCGGAACCGCCGACCCGACGCTCGGCCCCGCACCGCCGCGCCCTTCGCTCTCGCGAGACGACACGCGAGCATCTTACCGCGTGGCGCGCCGCCCGCGGGCTCGGGGGGTGAGCGCTCCTCTGCGTGTTACGATCTCCCCGTGGACCGCGATGGATTCCGAGAGGCGCTCCTTCAGGTGATGGAGCGCAAGGATCACTGGGCCTGGCGTCTGTTCACCTCCGGTCAGGTCGCCCGCGAGCGCATGCACATCCACTTCGAGCAGGAGTATGCGGTCTACGTGCGGGACTTCCCGGTGATGGTCGGCTGGGCCTATGTCCAGTGTCCGATCGCCGGGGCCCGGCGCGAGTTGATCGAGAACGCGTTCGAGGAGGAGACCGGCAAGCTGGTGGCCGGGCGCCCGCATCCGGAGCTATTCCTCGAGTACCCGCGCGGGCTCGGCATGGACCTCTCTCGCTTCGAGGAGGTCGAGCTCCTGCCCGGATCGGCCGCCTATCGCGCGGTCCTCGACGAGCTGACCCGACGGCGAGGCTGGGAGATCGCCGCGGCGATCGCGACGCTGTTCATCGAGGGGACCCCGTACGACCGCGGCGAGCTCGACCACAGCGCGCCGCGCCGGCCGGAGCCGCCGCTCGAGCGTCACCCCCTGGTGGTGCACTACGGCCTGCCGATCGAGTCGCTCGCGCTGACCAGGGCGCACCGCACGGTCGAGGGCAGCCACCGGCAGGCCGCCTGGTCGGTGATCCTCGATCACGTGGCGGAGGGCGCGCGGCCCGCCGTGGTCGACGCGATGGAGCGCGCGCTGGTCGGGTGGCTGGAGTTCCGCGACGGCGTCTCCGCGGCGTGCGGGCTTTCGCGCTGACCCGCCGCGGTTGCCGGCCGCGCGCGTAACCGCCCGCGACCCGCGTCGTATAGTGAGGCGATGCCGATCTCGGTGACCGCCACGCTCGGGGTCCTCTTCCTGATCCTGTCGTTCGTGTCGACGTTCCTGATGTTCCGCTTCTGGGGCTATCCGTACGACAAGGAGCGGCGGAAGAGCGATTGCCCGCAGTGGAAGATGAACATCCACCGCGCGGTCGGCTACTCGTACGCGGCGATCTACGTGGTGATGATGACGCAGATGGTGCCGCGCCTGTGGGAGTACCAGGTCGAGCTCCCGGCCCGCACGGTCGCGCACATCATGCTCGGCTTCACCATCGGCGTGATCCTGATCCTGAAGATCTCGATCCTGCGCTGGTTCCGCCACTTCGAGGAGTGGATGCCGATCCTCGGGGTCGCGCTGCTCACCTGCACGGTGCTGCTGACCGGGCTGTCGCTGCCGTTCGTGGTGCGCGAGCAGGCGGTCGCCAGCAGCGAGGAGACGTTCAGCCCGGGCAACCGGCAGCGGGTGCGCGCGCTGCTCGCCACCGCCGGGCTGCCGGCCGGGACAGACCTCGACGCGCTATCGAGCCCGCGCAAGCTGCGCTACGGGCGGCGGGTCCTGCTCGAGGAGTGCACGTTCTGTCACGACCTGCGCACCGCGATCTCGCGGCCGCGCACGCCGCAGGACTGGGTCCGCACGGTCGACCGCATGGCCGAGAAGCCGACCCTGGGCCCGCGCATCGCCGAGGAGGAGGCGCGCTCGGTGGCGGCCTACCTCATCGCGATCACGCCGGAGCTGCAGCGCTCGGCCAAGGCCAAGCGGGCCGAGGACATGGAGAAGCAGGAGTCGGTCGAGGCCGCCGGCGAGATGGGCGACGACGACGGCGCGGCGAGCGCGAGCGCGAGCGGCGCCGAGCCTGGCGCGCCCGAGCCTGGCGCCGCCGAGCCTGGCACGCCCGAGCCTGGCGCGCCCGCCGCCGCCGCAGGCGAGCCGACCGCGCCGCCGAAGCCGCGCGCCAGGCGCCCGCCGCCGGAGCCGGCCGCCGCGCGCAAGGCGTTCGAGGCGACCTGCTCGCGCTGTCACGGGCTCGGCGACGTCGACGACTCGCCGCCGCGCACCGCGGCGCAGGTCCGCGCGCTCATCAAGCGCATGGCCGAGAACGGGATGGAGGCGAGCCGCAAGGACCTCGAGCTCATCCGCTACCACCTGACCCGCACGTACGTGGAGAAGAAGGGCGCCTCGCTCTGATCGATCGTCCGGGCTTGCCGGGCTCAGCCGCGCAGCGCCTGGTCGAGATCGGCGATCAGGTCGTCCGGGTGCTCGAGCCCGATCGACAGGCGCAGGAGATCCGGCTCCGTCGGTGAGTCGGGCCCCTCGACCGATTCGCGGTGCTCGCACAGGCTCTCGGTCGAGCCCAGGCTGGTCGCGTTGCGGAGCAGGCGCAGTCGCCCGGCCGCGGCCAGCGCCCGGGCCCGCCCGCCCCGCACCCGCAGCGACAGCATCCCGCCGAACGCCTTCATCTGGGTCGCGGCCAGTCGGTGGTGCGGGTGGTCGGCCAGCCCCGGGTAGTTGACCTGCTCGACCGCCGGGTGGGCGGCGAGCGCCTCGGCCACCGCCGCGGCCGAGCGGCAGTGCCACTCCATCCGGCAGGCCAGCGTGCGCAGCCCGCGCAGCACCAGCCACGACGACATCGGCGAGGCCACCGCGCCGTGGAGCATCCGCTGCCCGCCCAGCGTCGCCAGCAGCTCCGCGTCGCCGCCGATCACCAGCGCGCCGGCCTGCACGTCGCTGTGCCCGCCCATGTACTTGGTGCACGAGTGGAGGACCACGTGGGCGCCGAGCGCGATCGGCCGCTGCAGGATCGGCGTGGCGAAGGTACCGTCCACGACCAGGACGGCGCCGGCCCCGCGGGCCAGCTCCGCCACGCCGGCGATGTCGGCGATCCGGATGTGCGGGTTCGACGGGGTCTCGATCCACACGCAGCGGGTGCCCGGGCGCAGCGCGCCGCGCACCGCTTCCAGCCGGGTGGCGTCGACCAGGCTCACCTCGAACCCGATCCGCGCGCCCAGCTCGCGGGCCAGCGTGCGGACCGAGAAGTAGGTGTCGTCGGCCAGGACCAGGTGCGAGCCGCGCGGCAGCGCGGTCATGAGCGCCGCCGCCGCCGCCATGCCGGAGCCGTACACCAGGCACCGGTCGCCGCCGTCGAGCGCGGTCAGCGCGCGCTCGAGCCGGTCCTGGGTCGGGTTGCCGTACCGGCTGTACAGGTAGCCGTCGAGCTCGCGCGAGTCGGGCGGGTGCTCGAAGGTGGTGCTGAGGTGGATGGGCGGCGCCAGCGCGCGAGTCTCATCCGGCTCCGCCCCCGCGTGAACCGCCAGCGTCTCGATCCTCATGCGCCGATTCTACCTGGCCGCGCCGGGCACTTCGAAGCGCAGCACATCGACCAGGACGCCGAGCTGCTCGGCCGAGGTCCCGGTCGGATCGTGGCGCACCACCACCAGGGCGGCGGGGCTGCGCTCACCGGCGAAGACGCCGGCCGGGTGAGGCACGTGCGGCGCGACCGCCTCGACCTTGCCGACCGCGATGCGCTTCGAGCCGACCCGCGCGGCCAGCGCGTTCTTCTTCCACGTCACCGTCATCTTCGGCACCGCGACCGCGAGCGAGCTCTTGCCGGCCGGCCACGGCGTGTAGGTGAGCTCGACCATCTCCTTGCCGGCCAGCCGCGCGGCCAGGAGGCGCTGGACCTCGCCGGTGTGGGCCGCCTCGTCGCCGGCCCCGGTCCGCCACGCGGCCGCCTCCTCGCTCTTGCCGCCCGCGGAGAGGAGGAGCGCGCTGACCTCGCTGCCGCCGTCGGCGACCCTGACCGCGCGACCGACCAGCGCGGTCCCGTCGCCGGGCAGGTAGTACGCCGCCGGCGGATCGGCGGTGAGCCGGGCGATCGCCGCGCGCGCGCGCGCCTCGTCCGCGCTGGGCGGCGCGTCATTGGTCCGGGCGCCGGACTCGTCGGCCGATTCGGTCAGCGCGTCGGCCGGCTCCTGCTCGGCCGCGGGCGCCGGCACCGGCGCCGGCGTCACCGGACCCGGCTGGCCCCCGCTCGATCCACTCGATCCGCCGCAGGCGGCGACCAGGAGGAGGAGCGGGGCGAGCGCGGATCGCATCCTTGGCCCGTTCAGCGCGGCTGGACCGTCAGCGTCTCCGCAGCCGACGTCGCCGCGGCGGCCAGGTCGGACACCAGCGGCACCGGCAGGTTGGAGAGCCAGTCGCCCAGCATGCTGTCGTAGAACGGGCTCGACCGGTCGTGGCGCTGGCCGCCGGGCAGCTCGATCGTGCAGCTCACCCCGGCCTCACCGGTCTCGCAGGCGAAGCGCATCGACGGGCCGGCGGTCTGGACGTAGTTGTCGTCGATCTCGTTGCGCGGCTGGGCCACGTCGACGGTGAAGGTGCCGCCGTCGTTGGCGAAGGTCTCGCTGTTGTAGTCCCCGACGCCGATGCCGTCGAACAGGTCCGCGCGCAGCGTGAGCGTGTGCAGCCGGCCCCACAGCCATGCCTCCGGGTCGTCGCCCAGCTCCTTGCGCAGGTACGCGCCGGCCGAGCTGAGCGCGGCCGCCACGGTGTCCGCCTCGGTCTCCACGCCGACGGTCGACACGTCGTTCCAGTAGTCGCGGGTCAGCGACTCGGGATCGGTCATCTGGAAGATGAGCGCGGCCGGCTGCGCGGTCAGGCTGATGTCAGGGGCCAGCTCGGCCAGCTCGTCGGCGAACACCAGCCGGCGCAGGCGCCCGTAGGTGACGTGGAAGGCCAGGCAGCCGCGCCCGGACAGCGCCGTGGCCGGGTCCGCCGGCGCGTCCGGCTCGATCCCGGCCAGGCCGCTGGCGCACTCGAAGTCCCACGAGGCCAGCGCGTCCACCACCGCCTGGGCGTCGGCGTCGAGCTTGACGCCGTCGACCGCGGCGAGGATCGCCGGGGTCAGGAGCTCGCCGAGGAGCGAGTACACGTCGGACTGGATCGACTCCATGCTGGCCAGGTCGTGGTCGTCGCGCTCGGCCAGCCGCTGGCTGATCCGCTGGTGGCGGTAGCCCTCGTCGGTCACGCCCTGCACGAACGGATCGCCGTCGTTGTACGGGTTGCCGTCCTGCAGCGCGCCGGTCATGTCGTTGTTGGCGGTGGCCAGGAAGCCGCTCTCCGGGTTGACCGCCTGGGGCAGCTCCTCGTACGGGATCGACGGGCCCCACTCGAACTCGCCGGTGCCCGGCACCGGCATCCACGACGGCACCTCGGCCGAGGCCCACGGGCGGGTCGGCAGGCGGTTGTACGGGAACCAGCCGATGTTGCCGGCGCGGTCGGCGACCACGAAGTTCTGCCCGGCGGTGGTCACGTTGCGCAGCGCCTCGCGCGCGGTGTCGACGGTGGTGGCGCCGGCCAGCGCGAGGATGAAGTTGATGTCGGTGTCGGCGTCGTGGCCGGTCCACCGCACGCTGAGCGCGGTGCCGGCCTTGGCGTCGGTGGAGATGATCGGCCCGTGGTGCGGAACGAACGGAAAGCTCTCGGTCACCGGCTCACCGTTGGCCACCTCGAAGGTGTACTCGACCTGCGTGATCGGCACCTCGGCCGGCCCGGTGCCGTCGTCGAAGATCACGGCGGTGCCGTCCTTGTTCAGGGTCTCGACGTAGACGTCGGTCGCGTCGAAGTAGGTGGTGGTCGCGCCCCACGCGATGTCCTCGTTGTGGCCGAGCAGGATGCCGGGCAGGCCGGCGAACGACGCGCCGGTCACATGCAGGTCGCCCTCGCCGTTCGTCCTCGAGTCGAGGTCGACCAGGTACCAGATGGCCGGGTGGCTGAGGGTCAGGTGCGGGTCGTTGGCGAGCAGCGCGCCGCCGGTGCTGGTCCGCTCGGGGCCGACGATCCAGTTGTTCGAGCCCTGCGAGCTGTGGTCGAGCGACGCGTCCGGCATGGTGCGGAGCGCCTTGCGGAACAGCCCCGCCGACGCGGCCATGCGGTCGTGGAGCCGGCTCGCGGCCCGGGTCGCCTTGGCTCGCGCGCGGGCGGTGATCGGGCCGGGCAGGATCGTGCTGGTCGACGGCGGGCGGAGCGGGAACAGGTCCTCGGCGACCAGGGCGGGCAGCGCCCCGTAGATCTCGCCGGTCAGCGTGTCGATCCCGGCGTGGTTGGTCAGCTGATCGACCAGCGGGAGGATGCAGGCCACGCTGTCGAGCGGCTCCCAGTCGTCCTGGATCGCGGCCTGGTTGACGAGGGCGAAGCTGTACTCGTCGGGCAGGACCGCGCCGTTGCGGCCGGCGGCGAGATCGGCCAGCCAGGCGTTGACCCCGCGGCTGTACGCCGCCAGCGCGTCGCGGGTCGGCTCGTCGGCCGAGTCGTACAGCTGCTCCTCGAGCGGCTGGCCGTCGCGCGAGGTCATCATCTGGCGCTGCTCTTTATCGGTGGCGAGCGCGGGCGCGCCGACCAGGGCGGCCAGCCGCCCGCGCGCGAGCCGGCGGCGGATGTCCATCTGGGCGAAGCGGTGCGCGGCGTGGAAGTAGCCCTCCACCGCGAAGCAGTCGGCGTCGGTCTGACAGCTCGCGTGGAGGATCCCCTGGTCGTCGAAGTAGACGTCGACCGGGGCGGACAGCCCGTCGATGGAGATCTGCTCGACGCTGGCGTCGGGGCCGTCGTTCCCGTCGTCGGCGTCGGTGCCGTCGTTGGCGTCGGTGCCGTCGTCGTCGTCGTCACCGCATGCAGCGACCAGCGACAGCGACAGCGACAGGAGAGAGGCCAGGATGGCCCGGGCGGTGGCAGGCGCGAGCATGGGGCGCATAGACGCGCACGGTACTACAGCTCCTTGAGGTGCGCGATCGCTTCGTCGAGCTGGGCCCTCATGCAGCCGTTCACGCTGCGCCGGCCGAACCCCAGGATGCCGCCAGTCCTGCGCTTTCGGGCCCGCTCGAGCACGTCGAGGGCGCGCCTGTCGCCCAGCTCCCGCAGCGCGGGCACCGCCTCGGCGCGCTCCTCGCAGCTCCGCCCCTGCACCAGGTCGAGCGCGTACGAGCTCAGTCGATCGATCTGGTCACCTGCACCACGCTTCTCGGCCAGGGCGCGGGCGCGCCGGCGAATCGCGCTGCGCTTGTCGCGGCTGGCCAGCTCGACCAGCTGGTCGCGCGCGCCCTCGCCGTCCATCTCGCCCAGCACCTCCAGCGCGGCCATCGCGACCGCGCCGTCGCGCGCGCCGACCAGCCGCTCGGCGTCGCCGGCCATGGTCTCGTCGGCGGCCAGGTCCGGATCGAGGGCGAGGGCCCGGCGGTACGCCTCGAGCCCCTCGATCGCGCGGCGAGCCGAGATGCGCTGGTGACCGAGGTCGAGCTCGGCGCGCGCGTCCTCGCGCGCATCGTCGGGCGCGTCCTCGCGCGCACCGTCGGGCGGGTCGTCCGCCGGCGCGGCCTCGCCGGCCGCCGGCTCGCTGGCCGCCACCGGTGCGGTCAGGATCGGGAACGCCGGGGCAGGTCTGGCGCCGGGCCGGGGCGGCGCGCGCACCATCGCCACCCCGCCGCCCTGGCCAGTGCTGGCCACGATCATGATGATGAGGACCAGGGCGGCGCCGAACCCGAGCACGAGCTTGCGTCCGCGCGGCGACAGCGACGGGCGGATCGACGTGGGCGGGGCAGGGGGACCGGGCTCGGCGAGCCTGCCGCGGGCGACGACGCCGGTGCCGCTGGCCATGTCGGGCCGGATGGTCCCCGGCCCGCTGGTCCCGGACGCCGCGGCGCCGCTCACCGCCGCGCCGGCCCCGCTGCCGCCGTCGATCGGCAGCGGCGCGTCGACCAGCCCGCGCGCGATCACGTCGTCGATCGCCGCCGCGTACGCCTCGGCGCCCGCATACCGGCTCGCCTTGTTCTTGGCCAGCCCGACCCGGACCAGCTCCTCCACCGCCGGCGCCACCACCAGCCCCGGGACGACCTCGGACATGGTCGGCACCGGCGCGGCCAGGTGCTTGCCGAGCAGGTTCACCGTGTCCTCGGCGCGGAACGGGGGATCGCCGGCGATCATCTCGAACAGCATCACCGACAGCGAGTAGAGGTCCGAGCGCGGGTCGACCGCGCCGCCCACCGCCTGCTCCGGGGCCACGTAGGTCGGCGTGCCGACGGTCGTGCCGATGCGGGTGATCTGCTGGTCGCCCGCGTCGGTGCCGACCGGCGCGCCCTCGACCAGCTTGGCGATCCCGAAGTCGAGGATCTTGGCGAAGTCGGCGTCGTCGCCCTGGCGGACCAGGACGACGTTGTTCGGCTTCACGTCGCGGTGGACGATGCCGGCCGCGTGGGCGTGGCCCAGCCCGCGCAGGATGTGGCGCGCGATGTGGAGCGCGCGGCGGACGGGCAGTCGCCCCACCTGGGTCATGAGGTCGCCCAGCACCACCCCGTCGACCAGCTCCATCACCAGGTAGAAGCCGCCGCCCTCGAGCGGGCCGAAGTCGGACACCGTCACACAGTTCGGGTGATCGGTCCGCCCGGTCACGAACGCCTCGCGCTGGAATCGCTTGCCGTGGTCCGGATCGCCGGCGAAGTCGGGGTGGAGCACCTTGATCGCCACCGGCCGGCGGATGGTGAGGTGCTCGGCGCGATACACGCTGCCCATCCCGCCGCTGCCGAGGCGACCGGTGATGCGGTAGCGGGAGTCGATGACGTCTCCGATCTGGGGATCGCCGCCGGTCAAACCGGCGCCGATGATAGCTCACTCGATCCGCTTCATCACGTGCCAGCCGAACTGGGTCTTGACCATCCCCGCCTCGCCGACGCGCAGGCGCAGACCGAACCGCTTGAACTCGAAGACGAGCTGCGAGTCGGGCTTGACGTCGTACGACTCGCCGCTCTCGGCGCTGCCTGGATCCTTGGAGTACTTGGCCATGAGCGGCTCGATCGCCTCGCCGGCCCGCACGCGCCGCAGGACATCGAGCGCGAGGTCCTTCTGCTCGGCCGGGATGACGATGTGCTTGACCACCGCGTGGTTGGTGTCGGCGTCGCGCTTCATGATCTCGTTCGACAGCGGGTCGGGGCCGACCGGCTCGGCGTCGTCGTTGACCCGCCCGCTCATCGCCGGCCCGCCCGGGCTGCCCGGGCCGCACCCGGCGGCGGCGATGGCGAGGAGCAGGAGGGCGGTCGGCAGGCGCGAGGACAGGCGCATCGGCCAGAGCCTACACGGGTCGGCGGCGGGTGACCGTGCGGTCGAACCCTGACGCGGCTGCCAGGCTTTGAACGCCCGGGCCGGTTCGCCACGGCTCAAGTGCTCGTCAGCGCTGTCGGGAGCGCGCGGCACGCCGGTTGTAATGGTCGGGCGGCATGAAGACCTCAGCGCTCCTCGCCGCGGCCGCCGCGCTCTCCTCGCTCGCCGGGGCCGCCGGCTGCTCGACCTACTCGGTTCGCAAGTCGGCTCTCGCGCCGCACATGGCTCCGCCGATGCGCAGCGGGGCCGGGCTGGGCGAGTCGGCCGCCGAGGCGTCGTTCGGCGCCTCGACCCTGGTCAGCGGAGCGCCCCCCGAGGAGGGTGCCGGCGCCAACGCCGGGCTGCACATCCCCCGACGCGAGCTGGGCGGCGCGCTGCGCGGCGGCGTCACGCGCAACCTCGACCTCGGGATCCTCTGGGACTACGGCCTCCGCCAGGGGGCGTACAAGACCAACCAGGACGAGCCGTCGCCGCAGAACGGCTCGGTGTGGGGGGCGGGGTTCAGCACGTTCTACTCGATCCCGTCGGTGTTCCCGGGAGTCCGGATCGGCATCGGGCTCGATCTCATGCGCTACTCGGTCCCCTACGTCGAGTACCGCACCTGCGTCGAGTACTGCGACGCGGGCCCGTACACCACCGTCAAGCACGACCGCGAGGGGATCAACGTGTACAGCCTCTCGATCATCCCGAGCTGGCGGAGCGGCCGCATCACCCTCTTCGGCGGCGGCACCCTGCGCAACCACCCGACCGTCGCCAAGGGCGAGGTCGAGTACGGCACCTACGACGACGACGAGGTCGAGGAGGGGCCGACCAACCTGGTGGTCACCGCCGGCGCCGAGATCGAGCTGGTCGCCGGCGTCCGCCTGCTCGGCATGGTCTACCAGCCGATGAGCGAGGATCCGGTCCGTTACGGGCCGACCATCGGCGTGGCGCTGACGGTTCCGCTCGCCCGCCGCGCGCCGCCGCCGCCCCCGCGCTCGGCTCCGCTCGCCGTGTCCGGGCCGCCGACGATCTCGCCGACGCCTACGCCTCGCTGAGCGCCGCGGCCAGGAACGGCAGGCTGACGTCCATGCGGAAGTCGACCTTGCTGTGGTCGTCGGCGAACTCCTCGTACCGGTGCGGCACGTCCATCCGCTGCAGCGCGCGGTGGAAGCGGCGCGCGCCGTAGACCAGGTGGTACTGGTCGATGTCGCCGCAGTCGATGTAGAGCCCCTTCATCGCGCGCAGCCCGGGGCCGAGCTCCTCGACCATGTTGAGCGGATCCCAGAGCTGCCAGTTGCGCCAGCGCTCGTCGAGCCGCTCGCAGGTCTCGAGGTCGACCGGCAGGCGGATGCCGAGGAACGCCGATGGATCCGGGTCGTAGGTCGCCGCCATCGCCAGGGCCATGAGGACGTGGATCTCGTCGTCCTTGTGCTTCTCGCGCGACTCCATCGACCCGATGAACGCCTCGATCGATCCGCCGTGGGTGGCGAGGACGCGCAGCACGCGCGGGAAGTCGGTCCCGTGGAGCAGCTCGAAGCCCATGTCGCCCGAGTGGCAGGCGGCCGCCGACCACACGTTCGGGTGGCGCATGGCGTGGACGATGGTGCCGTAGCCGCCCGAGCTCTTGCCGAACACGCCGCGCCGGCCCGGCCCGCCGCAGCCGAACCGCTCCTCCACCTCGGGCAGGACCTCGTCGATGAGGAAGTCCTCCCACCGCCCCATCGCCGCGCTGTTGATGTACTGGTTGCCGCCCAGCCGGGTGAAGCAGTCGGGGAAGGCGACCGCGACCGGCGGCATCGCGCCGGTCCCGATCAGCCGGTCGAGCCGCTCCGGCACGTTCTCGCCGAAGTTCTTCCAGGCGGTGTGGCTGAGGCCCGAGCCGGTGAAGCCGACCAGATCGACCAGGAGCGGCAGCGGGCCGCCGCGGTCGTGGCCGGCCGGCAGGTAGACGTCGACCTCGCGCCGGGGCGAATCGCCGAGCAGGTTGCCGACCAGCACGTCGCTGTCGATCACGAGGTGGTGAACCGTTCCGGAGGCCACGTCGCGGTTGCGCCGCATGGGCCGCAGCATACCGAAAGACGTGCGCGGCCTCACGCCCCGGAGACCATTCCCGTCGCCGACGCGTTCACGGTGGACCAGGAGGTTCTCTCGTGATCGCTCACCGCCTTTCGTCGATTCTCGGCCCTCGCGCGCCCCGCGCCGCCATGGCGCCCCTGTTCGTGATCGCCGCGCTGGCCGCCGCTTGCACCGGCCAGCAGAGCGCCGAGGTCGCCCGCACCGTGGCCCCCGGCGCGAGCGAGGCGCTGGTCCGCTTCCGCTCTGGCCGGCAGCTGAAGAGCTACCTCGCCTCGATGGCCCGCCCCCAGCGGCGCAGCGCCGTGATGTCCGGCCCGGCCGACGGCGCGGCCGAGGAGGCCGACGAAGCGCCCTCGCCCGAGCAGAGCGCCGCCTCCCCCGCCAAGGCCGACGGCGGCGAGTCGATCACCAACACCCAGGAGGCCGGCGTCGACGAGGGCGGCATCGTCAAGGCGCACGGCGATCACCTGATCGTCCTCCGCCGCGGCCGCCTGTTCGCGATCCGCCTGGCCGACGGCGCCACCGTGCCGCGCTCGGTGGTCGACGTGTCGCCGCCCGGGTCGACCAAGCAGACCTGGTACGACGAGATGCTGGTCTCCGACGACACCATCGTCGTGGTCGGCTACAGCTACGACGCCGGCGCCACCGAGCTGGGCCTGTTCGACTTCGACGGCCGCACCGGCGCCATCAAGTACCGCACCACCTACCTGCTGCGCTCGAACGACTACTACTCGTCGCGCAACTACGCCAGCCGCCTGGTCGGCGACAAGCTGGTGTTCTACATGCCCTACGGCCTGCCCACCTCCGCCGGCTCCGGCGGGCCGCCGGTCGAGCTTCCCGGTGTCCGCCCGTTCAAGAGCGACGCCGACGACTGGGACACCATCATCGACGCGACCGAGATCTATCGCCCGATCCAGAAGACCGACACGCCGGTGCTTCACACCGTGGTCACCTGCGATCTGCGCGGCCGCCGCGACCTGTCCTGCAAGGCGACCGGCGTGATCGGCCCGTACGGCCGCACCTTCTACGTGTCGGACAAGGCGGTCTACGTGTGGGTCACCGACGGTCACTCCGACGGTCTCGCCCGCCACGAGGTCAGCCAGGCGCCGGGCGTGGTCTACCGCCTGCCGCTCGACGGCGGCGAGCCGGGCGCGCTGCGCGTGTGGGGCGCGCCGATCGATCAGTTCTCGTTCAAGGAAGGCGCCGACGATCAGCTGAACGTGCTCGTGCGGGCCGAGGCGGGCGGCGACTGGATGTGGGGCGCCGAGGCGAGCGGCGGCGAGGTCGCGCTCCTGCGCGTGCCGGTGGCCGGCTTCTCCACCCGGGTCGGCACCACCCGCGCCGCCGCATACACCCGCCTGCCCGGCCCCAAGGCCGGCTGGACCGTGCAGAACCGCTTCGTCGGCGACTACGTGGCCTACGGCTCCGGCTCAGGCTGGGGCGCCCCCGAGACCGAGCGCGACGACCGCGTCTATCTCCACCCGTACGCGCGCGGCGGCCGCACCGCGTCGATCGAGCTGCCGCACGGCGTCGACCGGATCGAGGCGATGGGCGACGGCGCGGTCGTGATCGGCACCGACGGGCAGAACCTCCACTTCACCTCGATCGACCTCCAGCTCGCCAACGGCCCGGCCATCGCCGATCGCTTCGTCCAGCCGAGGGCGTCGCAGGGCGAGCTGCGCAGCCACGGCTTCTTCTTCAAGCCGACCGGCGAGGGGCGCGGCGTGCTCGGCCTGCCGCTGCGCTCCGAGGGGCGCCCGGGCCACGAGCACCTGGTCAACGGATCGGCCTCGGTCCTGTTCCTCGCGGTGGACGATCTCCGCTTCAGCCCGCTGGGTGGGCTCGAGGCGCGGCCCGAGACGCCGGACGATCAGTGCGTGGTCAGCTGTGTGGACTGGTACGGCAACGCGCGCCCGATCTTCTATCGCGGCCGCGTGTTCGCCCTGCTCGGCTACGAGCTGGTCGAGGGCCGGATCGACGGCCGGTCGATCCGCGAGGTCGGCCGGACCGACTTCTTCGGCCGGCTGCGCCCTCAGATTGCTCGCTGAAAGCGGGCGGCCGGATACACACTTCAGCTGTGTCTGGCCACACCGATTCTGGGTGAGGTATGCGCCTGTACGACCTGAGCGGGCCGCAGCTGACAAAAAATCGCCCGTCAGGGGGACGCAGCCGTGGATTGCGCGCCGGCGGGGACGAGCCAGCTCACCACGCCGGCGCTCGAAGTTGACACTCGAGACGGCGTCGTGCCATGACCCGTGCGTGGATTCTGCCGCCGAAGCCCACGAGCGCGAGATCGCCGCGTTCCGGGCCGCGCGTGAAGCCAGGTACCGTTCCGGAGACGGCTGGCTGACGCTGATCGAGCGGATCGCCCTCGACCCGGGTGAGACCCGGACGCCGCTCGGCACCGTGACGGTGGCTACGGATGGCTCGGCCGCGCTCGAGGTCTCGCCAGGCCTGGCGGTGACGCGCGGCGGCGATCCCGTGGAAGGGACGCCAGTCGAGGGGACGCCAGTCGAGGGGCGTATCGACGTCTCCGAGGGCGCCGTGTTCGTCCTGGCCGGGCGCCGGCACGAGATCGTGAAGCGGAGCGGCGGGCGGCTGGCCATGCGCGTGCGGGATCCGGAGTCGCCGGCCCGGCGCCGCTTCGCCGGCATCCCGGTCTATCCGGTCGACCGCGCCTACCGCGTGGCGGCCGACTTCGATCGGCTGCCCGCGCCCGAGGACACCACCGTCGAGATGAGCGACGGCGAGGAGGACCTCGCCCACCTGGCCGGCGAGGCGCGCTTCGCTCTGCCGGTCGCAGCCGGGACCCAGCGCCTGCAGATCTTCATCGAGGAGTCGACCGGGCGGCTGTACGTCCCGTTCGGCGACCGCACCAACCGGCACGAGACCTACGGCGGTGGCCGCTTCCTCTACGGCAAGGAGGAGAGCGGCACCCTGGTGCTCGACTTCAACCGCGCATGCAATCCGCCATGCGCGTTCAACCCGCTGGTCACCTGTCCATTGCCGCCGCCTGCGAACCGGCTCGACGTGTCGGTCCGCGCCGGTGAGCGCCTACCGAGAGGAAGCTGATGACCCGTACTCCGATCCTTGTTTCCACCCTGATCTCCTTCACTACCCTCTTCGCCTGTGGCGGCGGCAGCAAGCCGGCCGAGGAGCCGCAGCCGGCTCCGCAGGAAGCGCCGCCCGAGCCCGCCGCGGAGGAGCCGCCGGCCGAGGAGGCGCCCGCCGAGCCGGCGCCCGCGCCGGAGCCGCCCGCCCCGGAGCCGAAGACCCTCTCCGAGGACCTCGACGGCGACGGCACCCCGGAGGAGATCTCGCTGACCGGCACCGAGCTCAGCATCGGCGAGGCGAAGGTGACGCTCTCGTCCGAGAAGCTGACCGCGGAGAAGGCGGCGACGGTCGAGCTCAAGGTCATCGACATCAACAAGAAGGACAAGGCGCGCGAGCTCGTGATCGCCGATCCGGGCACCGGCACGGACGCCACCTGGTGGATCATCTCGTACGACGGCAAGGCCAAGACCGCCAGCGAGCCGGTCGAGATCGCCGTCGGCACCGAGCCCGAGGTGAAGGGCAACGGAACCCTCACCATCTCCTCGTCCGACTGCGGCCAGACCATCTCCACCCCCTACAAGCTGAAGAAGGGCGCCCTCACCAAGGGCAAGGAGAAGAAGAAGGGCAAGCGCGACGAGACCAAGTGCGCCGGTGCCGCCCCCGCCGAAGGCGGCGGCAGCGCAGGCGGCTGATCACCCGCCAGCCTCTCGAGAAAACCACCCGGTGCCGCCAACCCGCGGCACCGGGTTTTTTCATGCCCGAGCCCCACGCACGCCGCGACGCACGGCACGACGCGGACGGAGGGCGCGGCTCGCTTTCAGCGTCAGCAGAAATCGACGTCGTTCCACCCGGGGTCGCGCGAATCGTGCGACCGCCCGGGCATCGGCCCCGGACAGCGCGGCGACCACGGCGAAGCGCTGGCTGAGGGGCAGGGCGACTGCTCCTCGAGGCCCACGCGAAGGCCGCCGAGTAGACCGGCTCGCGCGCCGCCAGCGACACCCGCTCGGCAGCGCTCCCGGATTCTACCGGCGGGTCAGCTGCGTGACCTGGATGATGTTGCCGCAGGTGTCGTTCAGCATGGCGATCTTCGACCCGGTCACGTCGGTTGGCGGCATGGTGAACTCGGCGCCGCGCGCCTTCATTCGATCGTGATCGGCCTGCACGTCGTCGGAGATGAAGTTGGCCGCGGGCTGGCCCTGCTGGAAGATCGCCTGCTGGTAGGCCTTGGCCGCCGGGTTGTCGTTGAGGGCCAGCTGCAGCTCGGTGCCGTCCGGGTCCTCTGGCGAGGCGACCGTGAGCCAGCGATACGGCCCCCGGCTGAAGTCGGCCTTCTTCACGAAGCCCAGCACTTCAGTATAGAAGCGCAGGGCCTTCTCATGGTCGTCGACGTGCACGCTGGTCAGTTTGATCTTCATCGGTTTCCTCCGGTTGTCACATTCTTCGGTCGGGTTCATCCCAGTCGCGCAGCGAGGTGCTTCCCCGTCAGCGACTTGCTCGCCTCGAGCAGCTCTCGCGGCGCTCCCTCGAACACGACCTTGCCACCGTCGGCGCCTGCGCCCGGCCCCATGTCGATGATCCAGTCGGCGCGCGCGATGACATCCAGGTTGTGCTCGATCACGATCAACGTGGTTCCATTGTCGACCATCGCATCGAGGAGGGCGAGCAGGTTGGCCACGTCGGCCATGTGCAGTCCGGTCGTTGGCTCGTCGAGAACCACGATCGGCGACGGCTTCTCGAGCTCAGCCGCCAGCTTCAAGCGCTGACGTTCGCCGCCCGACAGCGTGTTGAGTCGTTGCCCGAGCGCGACGTAACCGAGCCCCACGTCCTTCAGCGCGTTCAGCGTCGCGAGGATCGGTTTCTCCGTGACGTAAGACAGCGCGTCCGCGACGGAGAGGCTCAGCACCTCGTTGATGTTCTTCCCTCGAAGTGTCAGCGCGAGGACCGCATCGGTGAAGCAGCGCCCCTCACAGGCTTCACAGCGAACCGCGACGGGATCGAGGTGTTGCAGGTCCGTGTAGATGACACCCAGACCACCGCATGCGGGGCATGCCCCCCTGGAGTTCGCGCTGAAGAGCGCTGGCTGGACCTTGTTGGCCGTCGCAAACGCCTTCCGGATCGCGTCCGCCATTCCCGAGTAGGTGGCGAGGTTCGACCGCCGCGAGCCCGCCGCCAGCGACGGATCGACGAAGACGGCGTCCGGGTGATGCCGGGGGAGACTGCCGCGAATCAGCGAGCTCTTTCCGCTGCCGGCGACGCCGGTGACGGCGGTGAGAACGCCTCCGGGGATCTTCACGGTGACGTCGTGGAGATTGTTGAGCGTCGCGTCCTCGACGAGAAGATGCCCTTTCCCTGCGCGCGGCCTCTCCTTCAGCGCCTGGTGCCTCGACAGGTGCTTTCCCGTCAGCGTGCCGCTCTTCTCGAGCTCCTTGAACGGACCCTCGAAGACGACCGTTCCCCCGGCACTTCCGGCGCCTGGCCCCATGTCGACGATGTGGTCGGCAATCGCCATCACCTGAGGCTCGTGCTCCACGACCAGAACCGTGTTTCCGACATCCCGGAGCCTGGTGAGCGTCCTGTTGAGCCTCTGGATGTCGTGCGGGTGCAAGCCGATCGTCGGCTCGTCGAAGATGTAGAGCGTCTCGGTCAGGCTCGACGACAGATGGCGCACCATCTTGACCCGCTGCGACTCTCCGCCGGACAGCGTCGCGGTCTCGCGGCTCAAGCTGAGATAGCCGAGCCCGATCTCGACGAGATGATCGAGCCTCTCCGACACGCGAGCCAGCAGCGGAGCGACAGCCGGCGCGCGAAGCGAACGAATGAGCCCGGCGAGCTCGCTCACCTGCATCGCCGACCACTCTGCGATGTTCTTGCCGCCGACACGGCAGGCGCGCGCGACCTCCGACAGGCGTGTTCCTCCGCACGAGGCGCACGGTCCGGGGGTCACGATCCGCTCGAACGCCGGCCGAAGATGCGGCGCCATCTGCTTCGCGTCCTTGCTCAGGTAGAGGCGCTTGAATTTCGGAATGAGGCCTTCATAGGGCGGCTTCATCTTCGGGTCTTCGAGGTGAAGGAACTTGTTCCACTCCTCCTTCGTGTACTTCTTGAGCGGCTTCTCCACGTCGAAGAATCCCGACTTGCGAAAGGTGAGCCAGTTGTAGCCACCCACGTAGAAGCCTGGAAAGAGGATCGCGCCTCCCTCGAGGGACTTGCTCCTGTCGAGCAGCGCATCGACGTCGATCCGGGAGCCGCGACCGAGCCCCTCGCACTCGGGACACATCCCGGTGGGGTCGTTGAACGAGAGCGCGAGAGCGTGCGGAACCGCGGGCTTCCCGAGCCGGGAGAACAGGACGCGCAGCAGCGTGTAGATGTCGGTCGCCGTTCCCAGGGTCGAGCGCGGATTGCCGCCGATGCGCTGCTGATCGACGATGATTGCCGTCGACAGATTTGCCAGAGCGTCGACGTCAGGCTGACCGTAGCGCGGCAGAAAATTCTGCACGAACGTCGAGAACGTCTCGTTGAGCAGACGCTGGGATTCCGCGGCGATCGTGTCGAACACGAGCGACGATTTCCCCGAGCCCGAGACGCCGGTGAAGACGGTGATTCTCCGTCGAGGAATGTCGACGGAGATGTTCTTGAGGTTGTTCTCGCGGGCGCCCCGGACCTGGATGGTGCCGAGGCGATCGGATCCGGACGATGAGGGGGACATGGTGCTCCGGTGACCAGAAACGCGAACTCAGCCCGGCAGCCTGCGCGAGTCCGGGCGCAGCGCCCACGACGTCAGCGCCAGCGCGAGGCCGGCGAGCGGCGCGAAGATGTGGCCGGCGTTGCTGAGGGCGTCGCTGTCGCGGACGACGGCCCAGGCGAAGGCGGCGCCGGTGAGGTCGAAGACGATGCCCGCATAGGCCCACTCCTTCAGGCGCGGGAATCTCGGCGCCAGCACCGCCAGCGCACCGAGGATCTTCCAGATGCCGAGGAGCGTGACGAAGTGCAGCGGGTAGCCGAGGCGCACGAAGCCGTCGACGTTCGCTGGCACGTGGAGGACCTGGGCCACGCCGCCCGAGACCATGCCCAGCGCGACCAGGCCGGTGGTCACCCAGTAGGGCACGAGCCTCGATCGGCTCACGGGATCCTCGCGAGCAGGTCGACGAGCTTCTCGCGCATCATCTTCCAGCCGTAGCGCGCGCCACCGACGTTCTTCTTCTGGTCCGGCTTGAAGCCCGATTGCACGAGGGACAGGCGGGTGCCCGACGCGGTGGGCGTGAGGGTGAAGGTCACGACCGTGTCGATGTCGCCGACGACCCACGTGTACTTGAGCACCCTGTGCTCTTCGATCTCGACGAACCGGCACTTCACGGCGCCGTCCCAGCCGGGCTGCGGCCGGGCATTGAACGTGAACGCGACCCCCAGCTCGAGCTCGAGATCGACGACCGGCAGGAGCCACTCCGCGAGCAGCACGGGGTCGGTGAGCGCGCGCCACACCTTCTCCGGCACATGATGCAGATCGAGCTCGAACGAGATGGATTCGCCCGGCGATTGGGCGGTCTGGTCGGCGGGGCTCATTTGTCCATCTTCTCCAGCAGTCGTTCGAGGCGATCGACGTGCTCCGTCCAGAAGGCGCGGTAGTGCGCGATCCAGTCGATGAGCGGCTTCATCCCGCGCGGCTCCACCCGGTAATAGACAAAGCGCCCCTCGCGCCGGCCGTTCACCAGGCCGGCGTCCTTCAAGGTGGCGAGGTGCTGCGAGACGGCCGGCTGCGAGATGTCGAAGCGGGCCGTGAGGTCCTTGACCGCCGCCTCGCCGCGCGTGAGCGACTCGAAGATCGCCCGGCGGCTGGGGTCCGCCAGCGCCTGGAAGATCTTGTCCTCGGCCACGACCGCGCTCCGCATGCCTAACGAATAAGCCACGGCTTATTGATTGTCAAGCGCGAGGCTCGGCGGCGCCGGTCGCGCTCGTGGACCGATCCGTTCTCTTGGCGGCTCACTTCGAGCGGAGCTGGCTGCTTCGCAATCGGCTGGCGGCGCGGGGGCTCGATCGACACCGCGGAGCTGCCGGCGGGGTCGGCCCTGACCGGCCGTGGCGGGATCGGCCGGCTCGATCGGCGGCGGATCGGGTGGATCCGGAGTGAAGGCTGGACGGGTAGATAGCGGCGAAAAAAAGAGGAATTTCAGGCGGCTGAGGTGGGGATGGGCGGCGTAGTCTAAACAAATGTTCAGTAGTGGCCGATTCGGGGTTCGGAGCAGGGGGGCGCCGATCGAGGTCGGCCGCCGGGGGGTGGATGAGCTGCTCGGGGGCGGTGTTCCCCGCGGGCAGGTGGTGGAGGTGTCGGGCTCGAGCTCCTCTGGAAAGGCCACGCTCGCGTTCGGGGTCTGTCTGCGGGCGCTGGAGGACGGGCACGCGGCGGCCTGGATCGACCTCGGCGGTGGGTTCTGGCCGGTGGCCGCGGCCGAGGCCGGGCTTCCGCTCGAGCGGCTCCTGGTGGTGAGGCTGCAGGGCGGGGCGGTGGCGGCGCTGCGCGCGGCGCACATTCTCCTGTCCAGCCCCGGCGCGGTGGCTGCGCTGGTGGTCGATCTTCCGGCCGGCGCCGCGGTGCGCGAGCGCGAGCTGGTTGCTCTGCAGCGGCTGGCCGAGCGCTCGTCGACCGCGCTCCTGTTTCTGACGTCGCGACCTCGCACGGCGCCCTCGCTCGGCGCGGCGGTCGCCCTGCGCCTTCACGCCGAGCGCCGCCCTGGCGGCCGGCTCCGCGTCGAGGTCCTTCGCAACAAGCAGGGCGCGTCCCAGCGCGCCGTCGAGGAGATCGCCGATGGACCGGATCGCCTGCGCGCTGGTCGCGCGCTATGAGCTGGCGCTGCGGGCGCGCGCGGAGCCCGATGTGTGGGTGCGGCCGGTGGCGGTGGCGGACATCCACGGGCCCGGTCGACTCGGCTCGGTGTCGCCGGCGGCGGAGGCGCTCGGGGTGCGGCCCGGTCAGCTGGCGGTGAGCGCGCGAGCGCGGTGCCCGGAGCTGGAGGTGCTGGCGCCGGATCCGGAGATGGTGGCGGAGGCGGAGCAGGAGATCCTGCGCGCGCTCGGGGCGCTGTCGCCGCGGCTGGACAGCGACCGGCGGGGGGCGTTCTTCCTCGGGCTGGGCGGGCTGGAGCGGATCGCGCCCAGCGAGGTGGGCTTCGCCGCCGGCGTGCGCGCGGCGCTCGGCGCGATCGGGCTGGAGGCGTGGGTCGCGGTGGCGGATCAGCCGTTCACCGCGTGGGTGGCGGCGCGGCGGGCGCGGGGCGGACGCGCGGGCGCGGCGGGCGCAGCGGGCGCAGCGGGCGCAGCGGGCGCGGCGGGCGCAGCGGGCGCGGCGGGCACGGCGGGCGCGGCGGGCGCGGCGGGCGCGGCGGGCGCGGCGGATCGCGGCCTCGCGGGCGCCGCGCATCGCGGCGTCGTGATCGTCCCGCCGGGGCGGGATCGAGCGATCCTGTCGGGGGTTCCGCTGGCTGATCTGCCGCTGTCGAGCCCGGCGCACGAGCTTCTGTCGCTGCTCGGGCTGGAGAGCGCGGCCGAGCTGGCGGCCCTGCCGGCCGGTGCTCTGGCCAGGCGGCTGGGCCCGGAGGGCGCAGAGCTGGAGCGTCTGCTCGGCG
Source organism: Kofleriaceae bacterium (assembly GCA_035489015.1). Lineage (GTDB taxonomy): Bacteria > Myxococcota_A > Polyangia > Haliangiales > Haliangiaceae > DATFRY01. The sequence goes on from DATHKR010000283.1 coordinate 63,473, forward strand.
GCAGCGGGCGACCGTTCGCGTGGCCGCGCGAGGAGATGGTGCCGGCCGAGGCGGAGCGGGCCTCGCTCGAGCTCGATGAGCCGGTCGAGGATCTCGAGCCGCTCCTCTTCCTCGGCAAGTCGCTGGTGGACCGGATCCTGGCCCAGGTGTCGGCGGCGCGGCAGGTGGTGGACGAGCTCCGCGTGGTGGTGCGGCTGGACGATCGCTCGGAGGTGGTGCACTCGCTGCGCCCGGCCGAGCCAACCCTGGAGTCGCGCCCGATCCTCGATCTCTTCCGCCTGTGGCTGGAGAACCGGCCGTTCGCGGCGCCGGTGCTCGGGCTGGAGATGACCGCGACCGGGGCGCGCCCGGCCAGCGCCCGCCAGCTCTCGCTCTATCACCAGCGCGAGGAGCAGGAGGCCGCGTCGCTCGCGCGTGCGGTGGCGCGGCTCTGCGCCGCCTTCGGGGCGTCGTGCGCGGTGCGACCGGTCCTCGCCGACCGGTTCCGGCCGGAGGCCAGGATGGCGTGGGTCGGGTTCGAGGACACCCCGGGATCGAGCTCGGACCCGAACGCGCCGGCCGGGAGGTCGAAGACGAAGACGACGAAGGCGAAGACAGCGGCGCCAAGAGCGAAGACAGCGGCGACGAAGACGAAGACCGCGAAGGCGAAGACCAGGTCGCCGTCGAGCGCGCCGCCATCGTCGCCGAGCGCTCCGCCCACCGCCGGGCGCGCGGCATCGGGCGCATCGACCCCGACGGTGATGCGGATCGGCACCCCCGAGCCGATCGACTGGCAGGGCGACGTGCTTCGCCGGCCCGGACGACCGGCGGCGCGGGTGGTGGCGGCCGAGGGGCCGATCCGGCTGGCCGGCGAGTGGTGGGAGGGCGACGGCTTCGATCGCTCGTATCACTGGCTCACCCTCGCCGACGGCAGCCTGTGCTGGGTCTATCGCGATCACCAGGACGGGCGGCACTACCTGCACGGGGTGGCGGATTGAACGGCCGCGGCGCATCGAGGCCAGCGGTGACGCGCTACGCCGAGCTTCACTGCCGGACCGCGTTCTCGTTCCTCGAGGGGGCGTCGCACCCGGAGGAGCTGATCGCTCGCGCTCTCGAGCTCGGATTGTCCGCCCTCGCGATCACCGATCGCAACGGGCTGCACGGCGTGGTCGAGGCGCGCGAGCGGCTGTGCGAGATCGCCTCCCTCGAGCGCGCCGACGAGGGGCGCGCGCCGCTCCGCCTGATCTACGGCAGCGAGATCACCGTCGGCGTCGGGGACGGCGACGGCGGCCATGCCGGCGACGACAGCGCCGTCCTCCTGGTCTCGGATCTGGGCGGCTACCACCGCCTGGCCGGGGCGGTCACGCGCGGTCGCCTGGCCGCCGACAAGGGCGAGTTCCGCCTCTCCTTCGCCGAGCTGGTCGCCGAGACCGACGGTGGCGCCGGCCTGTTCGTCCTGGCCGGCGGCCCGCGCAGCGCCGCCATGGATCACCTGTCCCGCGGCGACACCGCGGCGGCCGCCCGCGCGCTCGCCCGCTGGCGCGAGGCGTTTGGCGATTGCGTCCATGTCGAGCTGGTCCGCCACGTCGGCCCCGGCGACCGCGACCGGTCGCTGGCGATGGCCGAGCTGGCTCAACGCCTCGGCGCACCGACGGTTGCGACCAACGACGTCTGCTTCCACGCCCCGGCTCGCAAGCCGCTCCACGACATCCTCACGTGCGTGGCGGGCGGCTTCCGGCTGGATCAGGCCGGCCGCCGGCTCCTGCCCAACGCCGAGCCGCACATCAAGTCGGGCGCCGAGATGGCGGCGCTCTTCGCCGACCTTCCCGACGCGGTGGCGCGCGCCGCGGCGCTGGCCGACGCGGTCGACTTTCGCCTGACCGACGTGCGCTACACCTATCCGCCGCCGGCGCTGCCGCCCGGCGAGACCGCCGACGAGGTCCTGACCCGCCTGGCCGGCGAGGGGTTGCGCCGCCGCCTCGGCGCGGGCGCCGATCGCCACCAGGCTCAGCTGGCCAGGGAGCTCGACCTCATCGCCGAGCTCCGCTACGCCGGCTACTTCCTGACCATGCACGAGGTCATCAACCTCTGCCGCGACAAGGGCATCCTGTGCCAGGGGCGCGGCTCGGCGGCCAACTCGCTGGTCTGCTTCGGCCTCGGCATCACCTCGGTCTCGCCCGAGACGATCGACATGCTGTTCGAGCGCTTCCTCTCGCGCGAGCGCAACGAGCCGCCCGACATCGACCTCGACATCGAGCACGAGCGGCGCGAGGAGGTCATCCAGCACGTCTACGCCCGGTACGGGCGCCAGCACGCCGCCATGGTGGCCGAGGTCATCCGGTACCGGTTTCGCTCGGCGGTGCGCGACGCGGGCAAGGCGCTCGGCTTCACCGACGTCGAGCTCGGCCGCATGGCCAAGTTCCTGACCCATCACGTCGAGGAGCTCGACGGCGCGGCGCTGGCCGCCTGCGGCATCGATCCGCGCAACCCCAACCTGCGCGCGCTCATCCGCTTCGCCCGCGCCATGGCCGGGCTGCCCCGCCACCTGTCGATCCACGTGGGCGGCTTCATCCTGTCAGACGTGCCGCTCGGGCGGATCGCGCCGATCGAGAACGGCCGCATGGTCGACCGCACCGTCATCCAGTGGGCCAAGGACGACGTCGATGCCATGGGCATGTTCAAGCTCGACCTGCTCGGGCTCGGCATGCTGACCGTGCTGTCGAAGTGCTTCGCGCTGGTGCGCGAGCAGCACGGCGCCGAGCTCGGCCTGGAAACCACCCCGGCCGACGACCCGGCCACCTACGAGATGATCCGCCAGGCCGACACGATCGGCGTGTTCCAGATCGAGTCGCGCGCGCAGATGAACATGCTGCCGCGGCTCGAGCCGGTGAAGTTCTACGACCTGGTCATCGAGGTGGCGATCGTCAGGCCCGGGCCGATCCAGGGCAAGATGGTGCACCCGTACCTGCGCCGCCGGCGCGGCGAAGAGGAGGTGGAGTACCCGCACCCGCGCATGCGCGACATCCTCCACCGCACCCTCGGCGTGCCGCTGTTCCAGGAGCAGGTCATGCGCCTGGCCGAGGCGGTCGGCGGCTACACACCCGGCCAGGCCGATCAGCTGCGCCGCGACATGGCGTCGTGGCGCGCCGAGGGCAAGATGCCGCGCCACCGCGAGCGGCTCATCGCCGGGATGCAGTCGAGCGGGCTCACCCTCGAGTTCGCCGAGCGGGTGTTCCAGCAGATCGAGGGTTTCGGCTCGTACGGCTTCCCCGAGTCGCACGCGGCGGCGTTCGCGCACCTGGCCTACGTGTCGGCCTACTTGAAGTGCCACTACCCGCTGGAGTTCGCGGTGGCGCTGCTCAACTCGCAGCCGATGGGCTTCTACAGCCCGGCGGTGATCCTGAACGACGCCAGGCGCCACGGCGTCGGAATCCGGCGCCCCGACGTGCAGCGCTCCGGCTGGGACTCGTCGATCGAGGACCGCTGCCTGCGCATGGGGCTGCGCCTGGTCCGCGGGCTGGGCGAGGAGACCGGGCGCGCGATCGAGCGCGCGCGCGGCGAGGGCGGGCCGTTCGGCTCGGTCGAGGACCTGTCCCGCCGCGCCGCCGCGCCGTCGCGCTCGCTGGTCCCGCTGGCCGCGGCCGGGGCGCTGTCGAGCTTCGGCGACCGCCGCCAGGCGGTGTGGCTCGCGGCGGCGGCGGCGCGCCCGCACGGGCCGCTCTACGCCGGGGCCGCCGAGCCGGACCCGCCGCCGCCCCTGCCGCCGATCGATCCGCTCGAGGCGCTGTCGCTCGACGCCCGCTACGCCTCCAGCTTCCCCGAGCGCCACCCGATGGAGCTCATCCGCGACGCGATGCGGGGCGAGGGCGTGCTGAGCGCGACCGAGGCGGCGGCCGTCCCGCCGGGCCGCGTCATCGAGGTGGCCGGGCTGGTCATCACCCGCCAGCGCCCGGAGTCGGCCGGCGGGGCGCTGTTCCTGACGCTCGAGGACGAGACCGGCCACGTCGACGTGGCGCTGTCGGAGCGGGTGTTCCTGCGCTTCCAGAGCGTGGTGCGCCTGTCCCACGCGCTGCGCGTGCGCGGCCGCATCACCGCGGATGGGCGCGCGCGCAACGTCTCCGCCGTGCATATCGCGCCGCTCCGCTTCGAGCGCGCCCTGCGGGTGGATGCCCACGACTTTCGTTGACCACCGCATCGGACTTCTGCGACACAAGCGCCCATGAGAGCGCCTCGCGTCCTGATCCTCCTCCCCACGCTCGCCCTGGTGTCCGGCTGTCCCCGCCACCAGGGCGGTTCGAGCACGCGCAGCGGGAACGACATCGTCCTGTCCGCCGAGGGCATCCCGTCCTTCCCCGGCGGCGCCCAGCGCTGCCCGTCGCCCAACGGCGAGGGCAAGATCGAGCTGTCCTACGAGAACGGCGAGAAGCGGCTGCGCGGCCAGTGCCAGGGCGGCGTCATGGTCGGCGACTGGAAGGCCTGGTACGAGAACGGCGCGGTGGTGTGGAAGGCCCACTTCGAGCACGGCCTGCTCGACGGCGACTTCGAGTCGTGGCACCCGAACGACGAGGACATGGCGCGGGCCAGCTACGACAAGGGCGCCGCCAGCGGCGGGTTCAAGGCGTGGTGGGCGAACGGCAAGAAGCGCGCGGTCGGCGAGTACGTGGCCGGCAAGAAGGCCGGCTGCTGGGAGACCTGGCACGAGAACGGCCAGAAGGCGAGCAAGGGCGCCTACGACGAGGACAGGAAGGTGCTGGCCTGGCTCTACTGGAGCGAGAGCGGCGACAAGCGCAAGGAGAAGCTGGGCGGTGAGGCCAGCCACGGCCGCTGCCTCATCACCTTCTGAGCCGGAGCCCGGTTCGGCGCTCCTGGCGCGCCCGCCGGCTCGTTCTGGAGCGCCGGCTCGTATATATGATCGCCGCCATGAAGCTCTACGGCACCAAGACGTCGCCGTTCGTCCGCCGGGTCCGCATCGTCGCAGCCGAGCTCGGCGTCCCGATCGAGCTGGTCGACACGACGTCCGATGACGGGCAGAAGGCGCTGCGCGCGGTCAGCCCGCTGTGGAAGGTCCCGGTCGTCGAGCTCGACGGCCGCGTGATCTTCGATTCGCGCATCATCATCGATCACCTGCTCGACGAGCACGGATACGGCTCGCTGCGGCCGGTCAGCACCGAGCCGAGCGGGTGGGTGTGCGAGCAGAACCTGGTCTCCGCCATCGACACGGCGCTCGAGTCGGCCGTCGTCGTCTACTACTTCGACCGGGAAGGCGCCGAGCTCGACCGATCGCCGTACCTGGTCAAGCAGCGAGACCGGATCGAGTCGATCCTCGGCTGGATCGACTCCCAGCTGGACGGGCCGTGGGTGACCAGCGAGGCCCAGATCGGGCTGTCCGAGATCGCCCTGGTCACCGCGCTCGACTGGTTCGTGTTCCGCGAGCGCTACCCGGTCGACTCGCACCCGAACCTGGCCGCGTTCCGCGCCGCCCACGCCGGCCACCCGAGCTTGCGGTCGACCTACCCGGTGCTTTCCTGATGCGGTGGGCGCTGGCCGTCGCGCTGCTGGCGGCCTGCCACGGCGGCGGCGGCGGCGGCTCGTCGTCGTCCGGCGCGGTCGCGGTCGGGGACGTGGCCGGCGCCCGCGCCGCGCTCGGCAAGGCGGTGGTGGTGGTCGGGACGGCGCAGATGGCCAAGCTCGGGCCGATCGTCCAGTCGGGCGACCTCGTGGTCTACTGCATCGACCTGGATCCCTGGCCGGACGCGCTGACCGGCAAGCGAGTGACCGCGCGCGGGACGCTCGACTTCACCCAGGAGTACGACGCCCGCCGCTCACCGGGCGGCGTGATCAGCGCCGGGACCTCGGGCGGCGTGTTCGTCCTGCGTGGCTGCGCGGTCGACACCGCCGCGCCCTGACCGCGGTCGGCTTCGCGATCAGTGCGGCGATAGCCGCGTGGTCGCCGCTACCCGCGTGGTCGCGCGCTCGTCGAGCGGCAGGGCCAGGTCGAGCGGGATCGAGTCGGCCTCGGCGGCGGCGCGGACCGCCTCGACCAGCTCGCGGACGCGGCCGGCGGTGAACGGCTTCTCCAGCCAGGCGCGGCCGAGGCTGTCGATGAGCTGGCTGACCTCGTCGGTGAGCGCGCCGCCGGTCATGAACAGGACCCGATCGCACTGCTCCGGGGAGACCGCCTCGAGGTTCCAGTAGAAGTCGATGCCGGACATCTCCGGCATGATGATGTCGCACAGGATCACGTCGAACTCGCGCTGGGCGAGGATGCCGAGCGCCTGGCGGCCTGAGCCGGCCGGCGTGAGATCGTGGCCGCGCAGGACGCGGCGCAGCGAGGCCACCACCATCGGGTCGTCGTCGATGACCAGGACGCGGGCCGGCTGCTCGGGCGGCAGCTCGCGTGAGGGTGGAGCGGGGAGCGGCGCGGGCAGCGGCGTCCCCTTGGGACCCTGCCACGACCTCTCCGCCGGCCACTCGCCGACCGGCGCCAGCTTGGTCGCATCCGGCTGCGGGATGAGCGAGACCGAGGCCTGGGTCGCGGGTCGGTCACCGACCAGCGCGGTCAGCCTGCCCTCGACCAGCTGCAGGTCCGCGATCGCGCCGGCGAACTTGTGGTCGATGTCGCGGGTGATGCACGCGGAGGCCGACAGCCGCCCGGCCGCGGCCAGCCGCTCGGCCAGGATCAGCTCCATCTCGATCTCGCGCAGCTCGCGCAGTCCGTTGGCCAGCTCGGCGTCGACCACCCCGAGGGTGGCGCTGTGGTGCGTGACCCGCTCCTCCAGCTCCCTGATGCGATCGCTCACCGCGCGCCCGGCGACCGACGAGGAGGTGACGTCACGGAAGAAGAAGCCGCGCCCGATCCGCTCGCCGACGTCGCTCCAGATCGGCGCGGTGTGCGCCTCGATCACCCGGCCGTCGCCGAGGGTGAGCTGCTCGGTGGCGGCGATGTCGACGTCGAGCCGCACGTCGGCGATGCGGGTCAGGAAGCGCTTGGGGTCCGTCACCTGGTCGAGCGCGGCGCGGCGCAGGTCGGCGCGCCGGAAGCCCCCGTCGACCGGATCCGTGATCCGCCACATCTCGAGCAGACCGCGGTTGGAGAAGATCACCCGGTCGTCGTTCGAGACCAGGAGGATCCCGTCGACCGAGGCGGCCTCGCGCTGGCAGACCAGGGCGGCGCGCTGCTCGGCCAGGCGGATCGTGAGATCGGCGACCTCGTTGCGGCGCTCGCCCAGCTCGCGCCGGGCCTCGCTCACCTGGACGTGGCCATGGCGATACCAGGCCAGGAACGCGAGCGCGCCGAACACCATGAGGTACGCGTCGGCGCGGTCGGCGCACTGGTGGAGGAGCAGCGCCGACCACAGCAGATGACCGATCACGACCGCGTGGCGGGCCAGGGCTGCCTCGGTCCGGATGCGGGCGACCGCGAACGCGACGCCACCGGTGACGAGGATGAGGAGGAAGGCGGCGCGGAACGCCAGCGGCATGTCCACACCATCGCGCGCCGACCACAGCGCGAGGCAGGTGGCGCCGAGCCCCTGTATCGCGGTCAGCCAGCCGAGGAAGCGACCGGACCGGGTCTCCTCGTCGTTGATCTGCGTCAGCGAGGGAATGATGGGGCGACCGAGGCGTACCGTCGGCCAGCTCGGTTGTCGGGTGCGCGGAGCCAGATGCACACCATGGGGATCGACCGACGACCTCGGACCTTGAGCACCGCGGCAAAAAAAGATGCATCGGAAGATGCCGTTCCTTTCGAGGTCGCCGCGCCTACCGGCGCGGATCCACGCGTCGAATGCCCGCCTGACCCCGGGCGGGTGCTGCCGCGCGGAGTACTCTGCGCGCATGAGACCTCGACGGATCGCCGGGTTGCTCGCGGCAGCGATGACCCTCGCGCTGGGCGCGCCGGTCGGTCGAGGACAGCCGGGGCCTGATCCGGCCGCCAGCGCGCCGGCGGTCGAGCCAGCGGGGCGAGCGGCGCGGCCGGCTTCCCCGGCCGCCGCGGTGCGGCCGTCGGTGCTGGTCGCCCGACCGGTGTTCGAGTGGAGCGCGGCGGCGGCGGCCGGGGCGCTGTGGCTCACCACCGGCGCGCTGGTCAAGCCGCGCATTGCCCCGACCGAGTGCCGCTGGTGCGACGCGAACTGGTTCGACGACCAGGTGCGCTCGCTGCGCTGGTCGGATCCGCATCCGGCCGATCTGGCCAGCGACGTCATCTCCTACGCCGTCGCGCCGGTCGTCATCGGGGGGCTGGTCGCGCTGGCCGCCGCTCACGATGGCCGCGCCCGCGAGATCTCGGTGGACGAGCTCATGGTGGCCGAGGCGACCGTCGCCGCGGGTCTGATCGGCGAGGCCTCGCGGCTGGGGACCGCGCGCGAGCGCCCGTCGGTGCACGCGCTGCCCGACGACCAGAAACCGGCCGGAGACGCCGCCGAGGAGAACAACCTGTCGTTCTTCTCCGGCCACGTCGCCACCTCCTTCGCCCTCGCGGTCTCGAGCGGCACCGTCGCGACGATGCGGCGCCGGCGCCTGGC
>DATHKR010000284.1:0-22696 GCA_035489015.1 Kofleriaceae bacterium
CTGGTGTCGTCGCGCAGGTCGGTGATGGCCCGGCAGCTCCGAGCGCAGGGGGCCGAGCTGGGCGACGTGTTCGCCTGGCTGTCCGCCCTCTACTTCCGCGGCAAGCTGACCTACGCGCGAGCGTTCGCGGCCCCGCCGCCCGGGCTCCCGGGTGTGCTGGTCATGGCCCCAGGCGCCGGTCTGCGAGCGCCGGAGACGCGGATCTCGGCCGACGAGCTCCGCGCGATGGGAGCCGTCCGCATCGAGAGCGCCGACTTCGTCCAGCCCCTCCGCCGCGACGCCGCGCTCCTCGACCGGACCCACGGCGCCAGCGCGCGAGTGGTCCTCCTCGGCAGCATCGCGACCGGCAAGTACATCGACGCCCTGCTCGAGATCTTCGGCCCCCGCCTCGTCTTCCCCGGGGCCTTCGTCGGTCGAGGAGACATGAGCCGCGGCGGCCTGCTCCTCCGCGCGGCCCGCAGCGGCGACGAGCTCGACTACGTGCCGGTGGCCGGCGCGACCCTGCGCGGCCCGCGACCGCCGCGGTTGCCGAGGCTCCCGCGGTGTAAGGATGACGTCTGGACGCCGCCGCGGGCATATTCGGGCGAGCCTTATGCTGTCTTCACTGTCCAGAGCGGAGCGATAGGGTTCACGACAACGTGGAGACGGGTTGACACCCCGGCTGCGCGAGGTCTTGTTGCCGACTTACTCGAGACGCGCTCTCGCAGCCTGGGTACAGGCGAGTTGTCTTCCGAGGCAAACTACGCATACGTGGTACTGCGCCGTGCGCCTCAATCGAATGACCAAGGCAGCGAGATTGGAACGAATACTCCGATTGCAGAGTTTGGATACGGTGGCCCCCCGACGTCCCCGGAGGAATGGCCGCTCGTAGAACTAAGAGTGCTGCTCGAGGCAGCAGTCGGCGTCCTGCGGGGGCAGCGGTCTTCGTGACGGGCGTCCTTGAGCTGGCCGTACTTCTTCCCGGACTGATCCATGAATCGTCACCACATCGTTCTCTTCTTTCAGCGCGGAGAGGTGCTTGCGGCGGTTGCCCAGTCAAGTAGTCCGGCTCGTCTCGCGTGGGTCGGTGTCTATCCGCTGGATCCTTCAAGCCCACCTACGGCGGAGTTTCTGCGGAACAGGGGTATCCTCTCTTCATTGCCGGCACCTCGGCCTGTTTGTCACGTTCGGTATTTTGAGGTTGATAGGGATTTGATCGAGCGCGAGGTCGACCTGGGTGAAGGTGAGCTGGTCAACGGGCAAAGCCTGTTCGCGTTTGGCATCGACGATCTCGCGGTCAAGCTCAAGGGCTTAGGTGTTGATCTGGAAGAACTGGAACGACCCTTCAAGTCGGACTATCCAATCTGACGAGAACAACCCCGCGGGAACTTGTGCCCAGAGGCGGTCTGCGACAGCTGGCAGAAGATCCGTGCTCCCCGGAGCCCTCGTCGGTCGAGGAGACATGAGCCGCGGCGGCCTGCCTACCCCCACCACGCCATGACCAGGGCCATCATCGTCGTCGATGCTGCAACGGTGCGCCCTGGGAGGGCGGGGCCAGCCACGGGGAGCATCTGGGTCAGTCTGGGTGAGCTGTCGTTCCCGATGGAGGGCTGGAATGACTTTGTAGTGGTGATTCTGGCGGCGTGGGTGGGCGCGATGGTGCGTCTATTGCGCGGGAGCACGACGCGTGAGCGGGTGCACTTCATGGAAGGGCCGTATTTCGTCGATGTGCTCCATCCGGCGGAGGGTCCGTTGCGACTACGCGCAACCGGACCACCAATGCGTGCCGAGAGGGCCTGCGTTGACGTCGAAGCCAGCCCCCTTGTCGAGAGCCTGCTGTCGGGCTCGGATGCGGTGCTGGGGGCTTGCCGGGCTGCTGCCTGCTGGACTTCCGATGCGGAAGAGCTTGAGAGTCTCCTACCGGCACTACGGCGACTGGCCACTCAGCTGACGGAGCAGCTGCCACCGCAGGACGAGGGGTAAGGGTGTCGTGCAGCGTTCGCAGCCCCTGCGTGGGTGGGACCGGGCGCGGCGCGGCTCAGCTCACGGCTACGCGGTGCCGCGGGCGGCGCGCTTGGCTCCGATGAGGCCGTAGCTCTTTAGCTTGCGGTAGAGGGTGGCCGAGCCGATGTGGAGCTGCTCGGCGGTTCGGGTCTGGTTGCCGGCGTTCAGCTCGAGGGCGGCCAGGATGTATTCCTTTTCGACCTGGTCGAGGGGGCGGACCCTGCCGGCGGTGGCCACCGGGGTCGGGAAGGCCTGGCGGACCTCCTCGGGGAGGTCCTCGAGCTCGACTCGCTTGCCTCGGGCGAGGGCGACGGCTCGCTCCATGACGTTCTCGAGCTCGCGGACGTTGCCGGGCCACTCGTAGCGGAGGAGTTGATCGGCGGCGGCCGGGGAGAGGCCGGCGATCTTTCGCTTCATTCGCAGGGCCGCGTCGGCGAGGAGGACCCGGGCCAGGGGCAGGATGTCGTCGCGGCGGGCGCGCAGGGCGGGGACGTGCAGCTCGACCACCTTCAGCCGGTAGTAGAGGTCCTGCCGGAAGGCGCCGCCGGCGACGCCGTGGGCCAGGTCGCGGTTGGTGGCGGCCAGGACGCGCACGTCGACCGGTCGGTTCTGGTTCTCGCCGACCCGCCGGATCTCCCTCTCCTGCAGGGTGCGCAGCAGCTTCACCTGCATGCCGGGCGAGACCTCGCCGACCTCGTCGAGGAGCAGGGTCCCGCCGTTCGACGCCTCGAACAGGCCCGGGCGATCCTGGGTCGCGCCGGTGAACGCGCCGCGGGCGTGCCCGAAGAGCTCGCTCTCCAGCAGCGTCTCGGTGATTGCACCGCAGTTGACCGCGATGAACGGGCCGGCCGCGCGGGTCGACTCGTCGTGGAGGAGCCGCGCGATCCGCTCCTTGCCCGATCCGCTCTCGCCGGTGATGAGGACGGTGGAGTCGACCTTGGCCACGCGGCGGCCCAGGTCGACGACCTGCCGCATCGCCGGGCTCTTGGCCACGATGCCGAGCGGCTCGTCGACGTCGCGCGCCACGCGGACCAGCGCCCGGCGATGGGCGCGCAGCTTCCGCTCGGCCGCCTTCAGCGTCTCGGCGACGCGCTGGAGCGAGACGTCGAGGCCCTCCTGGAGGCGGGTCGGCTCGAAGAAGCCGAGCTCATCGGCCCGCTCCTCGCCCCACTCCTCGCGCGACCGGGCGAAGAGGTGACAGGCCGCGTCACCGACGCCCATGCAGCGGTCCTCGAGCACGTAGGTCTCGCTGCCGGCGACCCGGCCGAGGTAGCCGCTGATGAGGCCGCAGATGGTCCAGCAGACCGGCACGTCCGACCGGCCGAAGTGGAGCAGGTGCTGCTCGGCCTCGTACGAGGCGACCAGCATCGAGCCCTCTCGTGACGCCGGTCCCCGCCCGCCCGACTCGATCCGGAACAGTCCCTGGAGGGTGTGGATGCGGGGGCCCGCGCGCCGCCACTCCTCGTCGCTATCCCAGGTGAACTGGGCCTGCATCGCCTCGGCCATGCGCCAGCCGTGAGCGAACCCGAACTGGGTGAGGATGGTGCGAGCGGCGGTGAGGCCGAAGTTCTCGACCAGGTACTTGCGGAGTAGCCCCATCGCGACCGCATCGATGAGGAGCGCGCGCTGGCCCGCGAAGCGGATCACTCCTCCGTCGGGGTCCAGCTCGAGGAGCTCGTCGTGGTCCAGGTCGTCGGCTCTCATCGAATTGAAGGATAGCGTACGTCATTCTGATGGACCCACAACGGCCGCATCCGATAGAACGAGCGCAAATCATTGATATAATATGAATTAAATTGCGGCCCGGAAGATGCTTGGGGGGAGGTCACCGAGGAGCAAAACCATGAAGTCCACACACTCGATCATCCGCCTCGCCATCGTGGCGACGACCCAGCAGCCCACCCACCAGGCGGTCTCCATCGCCGCGGATCGCGGCAACTGATGCCCGCCAAGGAGATTCACTTCGACATCAGAGCCCGCAAGCTCATCGGCCGCGGCCTCGACACGCTCGCCGACGCGGTGAAGGTGACGCTCGGCCCGCGCGGCCGCAACGTCCTCCTCGCCCGATCGTGGGGACCCCCGACCATCACGAAGGATGGGGTCACCGTCGCCAAGGAGATCGAGCTCGAGAACCGCTTCGCCAACATGGGCGCCCAGATGGTGAAGGAGGTCGCGTCGCGGACCGCCGAGGTGGCCGGCGACGGAACCACCACCGCCACTGTCCTGGCCCAGGCGATCTACCGCGAGGGCACCAAGATGGTCACCGGCGGGGCCAACCCGATGGACATCAAGCGCGGCATCGACGCCGCGGTCGAGACCGTCGTCGCCCAGCTCGCCCGCCAGTCGGTGCCGACCCGGGGCAGGAGCGAGATCGCCCAGGTCGGCACCATCAGCGCGAACGGCGACGAGACCATCGGAAAGCTCATCGCCGAGGCGATGGAGAAGGTCGGCAAGGAGGGGGTCATCACCGTCGAGGAGGGCACCTCGATGGACACCACCCTCGAGGTGGTCGAGGGCATGCAGTTCGACCGCGGCTACATCTCGCCCTACTTCGTCACCGACGCCGCGCGGATGGAGGCGGTCCTCGCCGACGCCTACATCCTCCTCTACGAGAAGAGGATCTCGAGCATGAAGGAGCTCCTGCCGGTGCTCGAGCTGGTCGCCCCCACCGGGCGTCCGCTCCTGGTCCTGGCCGAGGACATCGACGGCGAGGCGCTGGCCACGCTGGTGGTCAACAAGCTGCGCGGGACGCTCCACGTCTGCGCGGTCAAGGCGCCCAGCTTCGGCGATCGCCGCAAGGAGATGCTGCAGGACATCGGCGTCATGACCGGGTGTCAGGCGGTCACCGCCGACCTCGGCCTCCTGCTCGAGAACCTGACCCTGAAGGACCTCGGCCGGGCCAAGACCGTCACGGTCACCAAGGACACCACCACCCTCATGAAGGGCGCGGGCAAGAAGGACGACATCCAGGCCCGCGTGAAGCAGATCCGCGCGCAGGTCGAGGCGGCCGACTCCGACCACGACCGGGAGAAGCTGCAGGAGCGGCTGGCCCGGATCGGCGGCGGCATCGCGGTCATCAAGGTCGGCGCCGCCACCGAGACCGAGATGAAGGAGAAGAAGGCCCGCGTCGAGGACGCGCTCAGCGCGACCCGTGCCGCGGTCGAGGAGGGCATCGTCCCCGGCGGTGGCGTGGCGCTGCTCCGCACCCTGCCGGCGCTGGCCCGGTTGAAGCTCGAGGGAGATCAACAGTTCGGCGTCAGCATCGTCAGCCGCGCGCTCGAGGCCCCGCTGAGCCAGATCGCGCAGAACGGCGGGGTCGAGGGCTCGGTCGTGGTCAACAAGGTGCGCCAGGGGGCGGGCTCGTTCGGCTACAACGCCGCCACCGGCAAGTACGAGGACCTGGTCGCCGCCGGCATCATCGACCCGACCAAGGTCGTCCGGGTCGCGCTGCAGAACGCCGCCTCGGTCGCCTCTCTCATGCTGACCACGGAGGCGCTCATCGCCGGATTGCCGGCGGCGGAGAGCGACTCCTCGGGCGGCGGGATGGACATGTAGCGGTGATGCTCATGATCCTTCGGGCCGCCCAGCGACGGCACGACCGTCGCCGCAAGCGGGACGCCTGGCTCACCTTCGAGCCGCGCGTCGGCGCCGATCCGTGCGCGGGGTTCGGCGCCCTCGAGCTCCTCGACGAGGATCGACTCCAGCCCGGCGCGAGCATCGCGCGCCGGCCGCGCCAGGCCGCCGAGATCATCACCTACGTGCGCGAGGGCGCGCTGGCCTACGAGGACTCGACCGGCCGCTCCGGCGTCATCCACGCGGGCGAGTTCCAGCGCCTGACCGCCGGGCCCGCGATGCGCCACAGCGAGACCAACGCGTCGCGAACCGAGCCGGCCCACATCTTCCAGATCTGGGTGCGTCCGTCGGGGGCCGAGCTCGAGCCCGGCCGCGAGCAGAAGCGCTTCAGCGCGGCAGACCGCCGGGGCGGCCTCTGCGTCATCGCCTCGCCCGACGCGAGGCGAGGATCGCTCCGCATCGGCCAGGACGCTCTCGTATACTCCGCGATGCTCGACCCCGGCCAGCACGTGGTCCACGCGCTCTCCCAGGGTCGGGGCGCCTGGCTCCACCTCGTCCACGGCGAGGTCAGCCTCGGTGACGTCGTCCTGACCACCGGCGACGGGGCGGGCATCACCGCCGACCGGGCCGTCTCGCTCACGGCGCGAGAGCAATCCGAGATCCTGCTGTTCGACCTCGGCGAGCCGCTGCCGACCCCTTTTCATGATGGAGGTATCCGATGAACGACCCCCAATTCTCTGGCCCCGATCCCGCGCGCACACGTCTGCGCGCCACCATCGCGACGGTCGAGCGCGAGCTCGCGCTCCTGCCCGGCGCCGGCGCGGGCGATGGCGGCGTCACGCCGCGGGCCCGGCTGCTCGCGTCCTGGGCCGATCTGGTCGACCAGCTGCAGCTCGGGCCGGAGCCCCCGGTGCGTGAGTGCCCGGTCTGCCGGCACATCGGCATGCGTGCGGCCACGCTCTGCGGCTACTGCTGGACCAAGCTGACCCCGCCTGACCTCGCGGAGGAGGGGGGGTAGGGACCCGGGTCGCAGGGACCACGCGACTCGCGTGCCTCGGCAGGGTTCACCCCACATTCGATATGCTGGACGACTTCCTCATCGCGAATCGCGACGCCATCGTCGCGCGCACCCAGGCCTGGATCGTGTCGGTGACGCCGCTGGGCCTTCCGGATCCGGAGCTCAGCAACGGCATCCCGCTCTTCCTCGACCAGCTGGGCGAGGCGCTGCGCCGCGCGCGGTCGACCGACGTGGTAGACCACGTCGAGCTCAGCACCAGCGCCGCCCGCCACGGCCACGACCTGCTCCGCAAGGGCCTCACCATCGCACAGGTCGTCCACGCCTACGGCGACGTCTGCCAGGCGGTCACCGAGCTGGCCCTCCAGCAGAAGGCGGAGATCTCGGGAGCCGAGTTCCGCACGCTCAACCTCTGCCTCGACGACGCCATCGCCCAGGCGGTGACCGAGTACGCTCACCAGCGCGAGCGCGCCATCACCGACCAGGGGACCGAGCGCCTCGGCGTCCTCGCCCACGAGCTGCGCAACCTGCTCAACACGGCGATGCTCTCGTTCGAGAGCATCAAGAGCGGCCGCGTCGCCCCCGGCGGCAGCACCGGGCTGGTGCACGGCCGCAGCCTGATGGGCCTGCGCGACCTCATCGATCGTTCGCTCGCCGATGTCCGGCTCGACGCGGGGATCGAGCACCTCGAGCGCATCTCGGTGGCCGAGCTACTGGAGGAGATCGAGATCGCCGCGTCGATCCAGGCCAAGGCGCGGGGCATGTTCCTGTCGGTCACCTCCGTCGATCGCTCGACGATGATCCAGGGCGATCGGCAGACGATCGCCGCGGCCATCGCCAACCTGCTCCAGAACGCGTTCAAGTTCACCCGCAAGCACAGCATGGTCGCCTTGACCACGCGCGCGACCGCCGGCCGGGTGCTCTTCGAGGTCGAGGACGAGTGCGGCGGGCTCCCGCCGGGCAAGGTCGAGGACCTGTTCCAGCCGTACGAGCAGCGCGGCCAGGATCGCAGCGGGGTCGGGCTGGGGCTCTCCATCTGCCTCAAGGCCGCCACCGCGAACGGGGGCGAGATGCGCGTCCGCGACCTCCCTGGCGTCGGCTGCATCTTCACCCTCGACCTGCCGAGAGTGGCGTCGCAGCACTGATCGATCATCAACCGGGCGGGCAGCCAGGCGCGCGCGCCGAGGAGCGGAACAGCGCGCGCCCGACCAGGCCGATCGCGAGGAGACCGACGGCGGTCAGCGCGTTGCGCGTGTCTCCGACCAGCGCGCCGATCACAAAGGCGAGCGCGCCGGCGATCACGATGGCGGCCGACCAGGGATAGCCCCAGGCGCGGAAGGGGCGCGCGGCGTCCGGTTCGCGCCGGCGCAGCGCCACCAGCGCCAGGCAGGAGACGCAGTAGTTGACGGCCAGGAAGAACGACGTCATCGCGACCAGCCGCACGAACGTGCCGGTCGCGATCAGCGCGATCGCCACCGCGGTGGTGATCAGCATGGCCACGCCGGGCGTGCCGCCGGCGTTGACGTCGGCGGCGCGGGACCAGAACAGCCGGTCGCGCCCGAGCGCGAACAGGATCCGCGTGCCGGTCATCATGATGGCGTTGAGCAGCGGGGGCAGCGAGACCAGCGACAGCACCGTGATGATCTGGCGCCCGCGCTCGCCGACCAGCACCTGGGCCGCGTCGGCGGCCGGCAGGGTGGACCGGGCCAGGTCCGGCATCGGCAAGATCACCAGCAGCGCGACGTTGAACAGGACATAGAAGCCAATGACCGCCAGCAGGCCGCCGATCATCGCGCGAGGCAGGTTGCGGGCCGGGTCGCGATCCTCCTCGGTGAAGTAGAGCGGGCTCTGCCAGCCGCCGTAGGTGATGACGATCGCCTGGAGCGCGGCGACGACGCCGACCAGGGTCAGCGCCGGGCCGGGCAGGGCCGGCGCGGCGTGGCCGGGGCCGCTGCCGGCCGACAGGATCAGCCCGGCGCCGAGCACGGTCAGGAACGCCAGGCACTTGAGCGCGGTCGCCCACGACTGGAACCGGCTGCTGACCCGCACGCCGGTCCACTGCAGGGCGACGAAGCCGACCAGGAACACCGTCGCCATCGGCCTGACCGAGCCGGCCAGCGCGGGCACCAGCGCGCCCAGGAACTCGCTCATGCCGATCGACACGTAGCCGAGGACGGCGCAGTACGCGAGCCAGTCAGTCCAGCCGACCGCGAAGCCGACCCGGTCGCCAAAGGCGCGCCGGGCGTGCACGTAGAAGCCGCCCGCCTGCGGGGTCATGGTGCCGAGCTCGGTCAGGCAGAACGAGCCGAGCAGCGTGAACAGTCCGCCGCCGACCCAGAGCACGAGGATGATCGTGGCGTGGTGCAGGTGACCGGCGACCAGGCCGGGAGTGCGCAGGATGCCGATCCCGATCGTGCTGCCGACGAGGACGGCGAGCCCGAAGCCGAGGCCGAGGATGCGGCGGAGGCGGGCGGCCGGTGGGTCGCCCGTCGTGTTGATCTCGGACAAGGTGAGGCAGACTGTACTCGGACTCATGGAACATCGGCGTCTGGGATCCACCGGGATCAAGGTCTCTCGGCTCGCGCTCGGCTGCGGCAACTTCGGCGGCATCGGCTCGGCGCCGGCGTTCTTCGGGATGGGAGAGGACGAGGCGCAGGCGGTCGCGCTGATGGACCGGGCGGTGGACGCGGGGATCAACCTGTTCGACACCGCCGACGCGTACGGCGGTGGCCGCAGCGAGACGTTCATCGGGCGCTGGCTCGCGAGCCGAGGATCGTCGGTGCGCGACCGGCTGGTGCTCAGCTCCAAGGTCTTCAACCCGGTCGGCCCCGGGCCCAACCAGCGCGGGCTGTCGCGCGTCCACATCCTCCGACAGGTGGACGCCAGCCTGGCCCGGCTGAGGACCGATCGCCTGGACCTCTACCTCATCCACGAGCCGGATCCGGACACGCCGATGGAGGAGACGCTCGGCGCCCTCGACGACGCGGTGCGCGCCGGCAAGATCCTCTACCTCGGCGCCAGCAACATCGAGGCGTGGCGGCTGGCGGTGGCCCGCGGGATGAGCGACCTCGGCCGGCTGGCCCGCTTCGAGTGGGTGCAGAGCTCCTACAGCCTGCTCGACCGCTCGGCCGAGCGCGAGATGTTCCCGCTGTGCGCGGACCGGAAGATCGGCTTCACCGCCTTCAGCCCGCTGGCCGGCGGCTGGCTGACCGGCAAGTACCGGTCGGGCGCGCCGTATCCGGGCGGATCGCGCATGACGCTCCGCCCCGAGCCGTACGCGCACCTGCCGACCGAGCGCGTGTTCGGCGGGCTCGACCAGCTGGCCCGGTCGGCGCGGGAGCGCGGGGTGTCGACGAGCGCGCTCGCGCTCGCCTGGGTGCTGCACCGGCCGCTGGTCGACGCGGCGATCATCGGGCCGCGCACCCCGGCCCACATCGACGACGCGGTCGCCGCCGGCGAGATCACGCTCACGCCCGAGGAGGCAGCGGCGATCGCCGCGCTGTTCTGACGGGAGCCGGAGTCGGCTCGCGATCCGGTTGCGCGGTGCAGGCCGGCCGCGCTATGGGTTGGAGTGGCGCAGCAGGGCGCCGCCAGTCCGCGGACAGGGCCGAGCCCACCTGCAGCGAGCGCGGAACCGATCGCGACTCTCCTTTTGCCTGCCCCGGCGGACACAGGCTCTCGAAAGGAGATCGCCATGTCCGCCAGAGCTCTGCCGACAAAGCCCAGCCTCGAGAACCTGCGCAAGCAGGCCAAGGATCTGCTGAAGGCGCTGCGCGCCGGTGATCCCGGCGCCGCGGCTCGACTTGCCGAATCCCATCCGCGGTGGGCATCGGCCGGGGGCCTGGAAGCGCCCCGCCTGGCCGACGCGCAGCTGGTGATCGCGCGCGAGCATGGACTTCCGTCGTGGCCTTCTCTGGCCCATCACGTCGGCCTCGGCGCCGAGTCGCGCAAGCTGCACCGGCTCCACCTCCTCTTTCAGGGCCTGCCCGACGCGCGCGGCGCGAGGCGCTCGCTGGTCGAGGCGCTCGAGCGCGAGGTCGAGGCGCTCGTCGACGCCCATCGCGCCGGTCTGCCGGCGGCGGCGACGCTCCTCCACATGGCCGGGTGGCAGGCAGGTGGCCCGCCGGAGCCGGAGGAGGCGCTCCTCGCGGCGGAGCTCGGCGTCGACGGCGCGCGCCTCGCGATCGCGCGCTGGCACCGGTTCGCCAGCTGGGACGACGTGCTTCGCCACGCCGACCGCGCCGTGGATCCGGCGTTCGAGGCGGCCGCCGACGCGATCGTCGCCGGCGAGGTCGACACGCTGCGCGGCCTCCTCGCGCACGACCCCGCCCTGGCCACCGCGCGCTCACCGTTCGGCCACCACGCGACCCTCCTCCATCACGTGGCGGCCAACGGGGTCGAGGAGAGCCGCCAGTGGCAATCGCCGGCCAGCGCGGTCGAGATCGCCCGCGCGCTGCTCCAGGCCGGCGCCGATCCCGACGCGACCTGCGACTGCTACGGCGGAGGCGCGACCACGCTCGCGCTGCTGGTGTCATCGGTCCACCCGGCCCGGGCCGGCGTGCAGGTCGCCCTGGTCGACGCTCTCATCGACGCCGGCGCCGCGGTGAACGGCATCGACGACGACGGAGCGCCGCTCCTGACCGCGCTCGCCTTTGGCTACCCGGCGGCGGCCGAGGCCCTGGTCCGGCGCGGCGCCCGCGTCGACAGCATCGTCGCCGCGGCCGGGCTCGGCCGGCTCGACCTGGTCGAGCGCTGCTTCGGCGACGACGGTCGGCTGCGCGGAGACGTCCTCCGCCCGCTGCCCGGCGTGAACGTGGCGGCCGACGCCACCGCGCACCTCGAGCGCGCCCTGGTCTGGGCCTCCATGCTGGGCCGCACCGCGGTGGCCGACTTCCTCCTCGCGAAGGGAGTCGATCCCGCCGCGCGCGCCGAGCAGGGCTTCACCGGCCTTCACTGGGCGGCATGGCGCGGCGATCTGGCAACCATCGCGGTCCTGCTCGCGCGCGGCGCGCCTCTCGAGGCGAAGAACGCCTACGGCGGCACGGTGCTCGACGGCACCGTGTGGGCCGCCCTCCGCGCGCCGGTCGCTGGCGTCGATTACCCGGCGGTGGTCGACGCCCTGCTCACCGCCGGAGCCGACATCGAGGTGCTCGGTCCCGGCCCCACCGGCGTCGCTGCGATCGACGTGGTCCTTCGCCGACACCGCGATGGGCGAAAGCCGAGCGGCTGAGCCTCAGAGCGCCCACCCGAAGTAGGCCGACATCACGCCGACCGTGTCGATGAAGCCGTGCGCCAGGACGCAGGCCCAGAGGTTGCGACCGGAGAGGATGTAGGCCGCGCCCAGGATGAGGCCGGCCACGCCCGAGTCCAGGATGCCCGACGGCCCCTTGTAGTAGTGACCGTAGCCGAACAGGACCGCGACGATCACGACCCCGATCCACAGCGCCGCGGTCGACCGGCGCCCCAGGTCAGCCGCCCGGCCGAGGAGGTAGCCGCGATACGCGACCTCCTCGCAAAAGGCGGCGAACGTCCACACCAGCAGGAGCGACAGCAGCGCGACCGGGAGATCGCCGGTGATCGAGTCGGCCAGGGCCGGCGCGCGCGAGGGGGGCCAGAAGCAGCTGGTCAGCGGATCGATCACGAGATCACCGAGCGCGATCCTGAGCGCGGCGGCCCCGAGCGCGATCTGGACCGTTCGCGCCCACGACCGGGGCCGGGTCAGGCCCAGCGCCGCCCACCCTCCGCCGCGGATCCGGACCGAGACGAGCGCCATGGCGCACAGGATCGGCACCTCGTTCGGCACCAGGCGGTAGACGTTGTGACCGATGACGAGAGCGGCCCCGACGAGCAGCTCGACGCCGCTCACCCTCCGCGACCGCCCGAGGCCGGCGCTCATCTCGTTGCTGCTCATCTGGCGTCCAGCGGCGCCAGCACCCAGCTCACCGCGCAAAGAGTCCGGCGCGGGCCGCGCCGCGCTCCCAGCACCAGCCGCTCGATCGCCTCGAGGTGTCGATCGATGGAGGCGATCTCGTCCCCGGTCAGCCACGCCTTGCTGCGAGAGGCCCACAGGTTGCGGCCCGGCGAGCGGGTCCGCGCGGCCGGCGAGCGCAAGCCAGCCTCGAAGTCGCGAGCCGCCGCGCGCAGGAGGGCGCGAGCCATCCGGCCCGACGCCCGGCGGCCCGGCGCCGTGCGCAGATCGTGCTCGACGACGAGCCGGGGCGCCGCCGCCCGGAAGACCGCCTCCTGCCTGCCCGGTCCCGACCGCGGCCGGCGCCGCTGGACCAGCCCGGCCCGCTCCAGCAGCTGCAGGTGATAGTAGATCGCCGACGGCCGCATCCCGACCTCCCCGGCCAGCACACGCACCGACGCCGCGCGCGCCGCGCACAGCGTGTCGAGCAGGTTCTGGCGCACGGTCGAGGCCAGGAGCGCCTGCTGCCTCGCCCCGGCGATGCGGACGGTCTTCACGATCGGTCACTCATTCAAAAAATGAGGATATTTTGAACGGTCTCGAATGACAATGACGATCCCGCGGGGAGCGGGGCGCGATTCCAGGTCCTCAGGTCGGCAAGAGGCGCCGAGAACCGCGCGGCGCCGGTGCCCTGCCGACCGCGAGCTCGTCTCGAGCCGAGATCTGTCACATCGGTCACGCCTGAACGGCCGCGGCGGATGGCGCGCCGTCGCTGCGGCACGGGGCGCGTCTCCGCGCCGCTGTCGACGGGACGCACATCGGGGTCCCTGCGCTCGAGAGGGATTCGGGACCCTCGGCGGCGGCAACTGGGTATTGTACGCAGCGTGACGACCGAAATCGCCAAGGCAACGCTTCGCCGCGACGACCTGGACCCGCCGCCGAGCAGCTCCCCGGAGCGCGCGGATGTGCAGCCGCTGGTGCCGTTGTTCTCGCCGGGGCAGGTCGGCGGGGCGACGTTCCTCGGTGGGCCGCTTGCCGGTGTGTGGCTGATGGCCACCAACTACGCGCGGCTGCGGCGGCCGCGCGCGGCGCGGTGGACCGCGATCGCCGGTGTCGTCCTCACGGCGGCCTACCTGGGGCTCGCGCTGTTCCTGCCCGAGAGCATTCCTCGCGCGATGATCTGGTTGCCGGGCCTCCTGGTGATGCTCTCGCTTGCCCGTCAGCTTCAGGGGTCGGCGTTCGCCGATCATGTCCAGCGCGGCGGTCCGTTGATGTCGAACTGGAACACGGTCGGGAGGGGGGTGGTTGCCCTGGTCTTGACCCTGGGGCTGGTGATGGGTGGGGCCTATGGCGTCGACCTGGCGACGCGTCCGGACTCGGTCCAGTTCGGCGACAGCCAGGTCTTTCACGACGAGGGTGCATCGAGTGCGGATGCCGCGCGGGTCGGGGCGGTGCTCGAGAAGCGGGGATTCTTCGGGTCGCCGGTCGACGTGTTCGTCGAACGGCGTCATGACGGGCTCGTCATCCGCTTCGTGGTCGAGGAATCGGCCATCAACGACGACGCGACTCGCGACCAGTTCGCCGCGCTCGGTGAGATGCTGGCCGCCGACCTCGGCGGCCAGATCTTCGTCGAGCTGACGAATCCCGAGCTCGAGCTCCGCGTGCCGGTTGGCTGGTCCGGCAAGTAGGCGGTCAGCTCACGCCGCCGCGACATCGGGCCGCTACTTGGTGGCCAGGACGTCGATCTTGCGGATGTCGGGCGGCGAGGCGAGGAGCTCGTCGGCCCGGGCCATCAGCGCGGCGGCGATGGGGCCCTCGATGTGCGCGGTGCGGGCGGCCTCGTCGCGGAAGGCGTCGAAGATGCCGAACGTGTGCGGGCCGACCTGGAACGCGTACCAGACGATCGTGCCGGCCTCGGCGGCCGCGAGGGCCTGGGCGCTCTTCAGGAGCGCCGCGACCTCGGCCTCCTTTCCGGGGCGGGCCTCGAGGAGTGCGAGAAATCCGAGCTTCAACATGGGGACCTCCGTGTCGGGTGGAGGGATGACTCTAGGTCTCCAGCGCCGGGAGCGGTAGTGGCGGAAACGCCATGTATGATATCGTTTCCGCCATGCGGATCGTCGTCCTCGCCCTCGACGATGTGTTCGACAGCGGGCTGGCGACGCTGCTCGACACGTTCGAGGCGGCGAGCGAGCTGGGTGCACCGTCGCGCTACGACGTGGCGGTGGTCGGGGTGCGGAGCCGGGTCAGGACGCACCACCGGCTCGCCGTGCCGGTGGGGGCGCCGCCGCATCGCGCGCCCGACCTGGCGATCGTTCCCGCGCTGGCTTGCAAGCAACCGCACACCATCGTCGCGGCGCTGGACCGACCGGATGTCGCCGACGCGATCGGGCTGCTGCGGCGCTGGCACGGGCGCGGAAGCCGGCTGGCCGCGGCGTGCACCGGGACGTTCGTGCTCGGCCGGTCCGGCCTGCTCGACGGGCATCGAGCCACCACCAGCTGGTGGCTCGGGCCGACCTTTCGCGGTCTGTTCCCCGCGGTCGACCTGGACGAGGGGCAGATGCTGGTCGCCGACCGCGAGATGCTGACCGGCGGCGCCGCGCTGGCGCACCTCGATCTCGCGCTCGCCGTCGTTCGCGAGCGGAGCCCCAACCTGGCCAGCCTGGTCGGGCGCCACCTCCTCATCGACGATCGACCGTCTCAGGCGCCCTTTGTCGCGCCCAGCCACGTCGCCTACGACGACGAGCTGGTCAAGCGGTTCGAGACCTGGGCCCGCCGCCACCTCGCGGAGCCGTTCCAGCTGGCCAGAGCCGCGCGGTCGATCGGGGCGAGCCAGCGGACCCTGCAGCGCCGGGTGCGCGCGATCCTCGGCAAGTCGCCGATCGGCTTCGTCCAGGACCTGCGCCTCGAGCGAGCGGTGCACCTGCTCCGCGCCACCCGCGACGGCGTCGAGGCGATCGCCCAGGCGGTCGGCTACGAGGACGCCTCGACCCTGCGCACGCTCCTGCGCCGACGCATGAGCACGGGCGTGCGCGAGCTGCGCGCGCCGGCGTGACCTGAGCGGCCACGGCGGAGCTTGCGACCGTGCGGCCCTTCCTGCCTCGCGGGGCAACTTGCCCCGCCCTGCGCCTTCGTGGAGGCCGCCGTGCGGAACGGCGGATGCACTGCCATCAGGCAGGTCGCCTGTCGCGACCCATCGCCCAGGAGGGCACCATGACCATTCATCGCCAGATCTTCCGCATTGCCGCCGTCGCCGCCGGAATCGGCCTCTCCGCCCCGGCGCTCGCCGCCGCTCCGGCCCGGCCTGCCGCTCCGGCCCGCCCGGCCGCGGCCAGGGTCGGCGCCACGACCGCGACGTCCCGCGTCGCCACCGACGACGCCCGCATCGCCCTCGACCGGGTCCGCATCCGCGAGGCCACCCGAGCCGGCGCCCACGCCTGGCTCGCCGCCGACATGCCCGCCTTCGAGATCATCCTCTACGCACGCGACCACGCCACCGCCGACCTCCACCGCGATCTCCACGCCCGCAAGCGAGACCAGCGAGCCCCCACCGCCCCGCGATCGACGCGAGGCTAGCGGCGAGACGTCACGGCCAGCAGCTCTCGCGCCGCCCGCTCGATCGCCGGCTCGCCGAGGAGGACGTGGCTCGCCGCCGGGCCGAGCGGGATGAAGCTGTCCAGGCTGGTCACGCGGCGCAGTCTTCCGGTGTAGCCGGCGTCGACGAGGGCGGTCACGATTCCCTCGGAGACTCCGCCGGTGGCTCTGGTCTCGTCGACGACGAGGACGCGGCCGGTCGCCTCTGCTTCGCGCAGCACATCATCGATCGGCAGGGGAGCCAGCCAGCGGAGGTCGACGACTCGCGCGCGGATGCCGTCCTGCTCGAGGCGGCGGGCGGCTCGCAGGGCCATCCTGACGCCGTTGGCGAAGGTGACCATGGTGAGATCGGCTCCGGCGCCGTGGACTCTCGCGCGGCCCAGGGGGATGTGATCGGGGCCGGACCCGGACCCGGACCATGCGGGGTAGGCGGTCATCAGCTTTCCGTCGCCTGGTTCGTGCAGGTCTCTCTCGTGGTAGAGGGCGATCGGCTCGAGGAAGACGCAGACGGTTCCGTCGATGCGGGCGGCCGCGGCGCAGGTCCTCAGCATCGCCGCGGCGTCGGCGCCGAGGGCGGGTGACGCGATCACGATGCCGGGGATGTCTCGCAGGACTCCCACGGCGTTGTCGTTGTGGAAGTGGCCTCCGAAGCCCTTCTGGTAGGCGTAGGCGGCGATGCGGAGGACCATGGGGTTGCGGTACTGGCCGCTCGAGAAGAACGGAAGGGTCGCGGCTTCGCCGCGGAGCTGGTCCTCGGCGTTGTGGAGGTAGGCCAGGTACTGGATCTCGGGGAAGGGGAGGAGGCCGAGGTGGCCGGCTCCTTGCGCGACTCCCAGGATCGATTGTTCGTCGAGGAGGGTGTCGAAGACCCGAGCGGCGCCGGCTCGCTCGCGCAGGCCGCGGGTGATGCCGTAGACGCCTCCCTTGCGGGCGATGTCCTCGCCGAAGACGATCATGCCGGGGTACTTCGCCATCAGATCGAGGAGGGACCGGTTGAGCTGCTGGGCCAGGGTGCCGGGTGGCTCTCGCTCGGGGAGGCGGCCGGCGAAGAGGCGCTCGCGGTCGCCTGGGTCGGGGGCCCTGGTCGCCTCGGCGGCGACGGCGTCCGGCGTCCTCGGGGCGAGCGGGGCCATGACGTCGTCGGCGTCTCGCAGGCCGGGGCGGCCTCGCAGCTCCTCGGCCAGGGTTCGCACCTCGGCGCGGATCTGCTCGTAGCGGGCGATGATCTCGGCCGGGTCGGCCAGGCCGGCACCGACCAGGAGGGCGGCGCTTCGCCGCAGCGGGTCGCGCGCCTCGGCGGCGCGGATGTCGGCGAGGGGCCGGTAGCCGCGCTCGACGTCGGAGCCGGCGTGGCCGAGGAGCCGGGTGACCTCGAGGTGGAGGAAGGCCGGGGCTCGCGACAGGCGCACGTGGGCGGCTGCCTCGGTGGCGGCGGCGTGGGTCGCCAGCAGATCGGTGCCGTCGGCGCGGAGGTAGCGGATGCCGGGGCGGGCGGCGCAGCGCTCGACCCAGCCGGTCGGGGTCGCCACGCTGATGCCGATGCCGTTGTCCTCGCAGACCAGCAGGATCGGCGCGGGGAGGCGCTGGTGCGCGGTCCAGGCCACCGCGTTGAGGGCGCCCTGGGCGGTGGAGTGGTTGAGCGAGGCGTCGCCGAAGCTGCACACGACGATCGCGTCGCGGGGGGCGGCGTCGAGGAGCTTCAGGTGGCGGGCGAGCTCGAGCGCAAAGGCGAGGCCCATCGCCTTGGGCAGGTGCGAGGCGATCGTCGAGGTCTGGGGCGGGATCCACAGCGGCTTGCTGCCGAACACCTTGTGGCGCCCCCCGGCGATCGGCTCGTCTCGCGCGGCCATCATGCCGAGGAGGACGTCGCGGGCGGCGTGCGAGTAGCCGGCCCGGCGGGCCCGGGCCAGGAAGAAGCCGCCGGATCGATAGTGGAGCAGGGCGGGGTCGTCGCCCCGCACCGCCTCGGCCACGGCGGCGTTGCCCTCGTGGCCGGCGGAGCCGATCGTGTAGTAGCCGGCGTCGCGCTCGCGCAGGGCGCGGGCCTCGAGGTCGAGGTGGCGGCTCCACATCTGATCGTCGACCAGGGCGAGCAGCTGGCGGCCGGTCAGGCGGCTTCCGTCGACCGGCGCATCCGGATCGCGGCGCGGGGCGGGGACGAGGGCGCGCACGGCGTCGAGGAAGCCGCGATCGACCGACTCGGTCGGCGAGGTCGGCTCCGCGGCACGCGGCGGGGGACGCGACATCTCGGGACACTACCGCATCCGCTCCCGGGTTTCGGAGCCGGGCAGGGGAGAGGATGTGCGACCAAAGCGCTGCGGGAGGGGCGGCCACCGCGCCATCCGGCTTGCTCGCGCGCGGTCGGGAGGCGCACGCTTCGACGCGGAGGGAGCGCGCGCCCGGGCAGGAGTGACCGGAAGTGACAACGTTGTCATCGGCGGTGAGGTCGCGCGCCACCTCTCGCCGCCTGGCAGGCCAACAACCATCCTGGAGGACGTGGTCATGTCGCGAGTTCCTGTCTCCATGCGCTCGTCCGGCGCGGTCGTCGCCGCCCTCGCCTCGCTCGCGGTCGGCGCCGGTCAGGCCGGCGCGCAGCCGCTCGACCTGACGCAGTTCGTGAACCCCTTCATCGGCACCGACGACAGCAACTCGCCCAACCCGGTCGGCGGAGGGGCCGGCGGCAGCACCTACCCGGGCGCGGTGATGCCGTTCGGCATGGTGCAGTTCAGCCCGGACACGCCGAGCGCGTCCCCGTCCGGCTATCGCTCCAGCGACACCACCATCGAGGAATTCAGCCTCACTCACTTCGACGGGGCCGGCTGCTCGAACAACGAGGACCTCGGCATCCTGCCGGTGACCGGCAACCTCGGCTCGTCGCCGGGGACCAGCTGGACCGGCTACGCGTCGGCCTACACCAAGGCCAACGAGAGCGCGGCGCCCGGCTTCTATCGCAACCGGCTCGACCGCTACGCCACCACCGTCGAGCTGAGCGCGACCCGCCGCACCGGCATCGCGCGGCTCACTTATCCGGCCAGCACGACCGCGCGGGTCCTGGTCAACACCAGCCGCAGCGCGACCGGGAATCGCAGCGGCTCGATCAGCATCAGCGGCAGCCAGATGACCGGCACGCTCACCGCGGGCGGCTTCTGCGGCTCGTCGAAGACATTCCCGATCTTCTTCGCGATCCGGTTCGACCGCGCGCCCACCGGGGTCGGCACCTGGCTGGGCGGCACCATCTCGAACGGGTCGACCGGCACGAGCGGCGTGAATTCGGGCGGCTTCGTCACCTTCGACACCAGCTCGAACCCGACGGTGCAGCTCAAGGTCGGCCTGTCCTACGTCAGCGTGGCCAACGCGATGGCCAACCTCGACGCCGAGCAGCCCGGGTTCGACTTCGCCGGCGTGCGCGCGGCCGCGAACGCGGCGTGGAACGACATGCTCAACCGGGTGCAGGTGACCGGCGGCAGCGCCACCGACACGCAGAAGTTCTACACCGCGCTCTACCACGTGCTGCAGAGCCCGAACGTGGCCAGCGACGTGAACGGCCAGTACCGCGGCTTCGACAGCGCGGTCCACACCGCCAGCCACGTCGTCTACCAGAACTACTCCGGCTGGGACATCTACCGGTCGTGGGCGGCGCTGGTCGCGCTCATCGCGCCGGCCGAGTCGTCGGACATCGTGAAGTCGATGGTGCTCGACGGCCAGCAGGGCGGCCTTCTACCCAAGTGGTCGCACCAGAGCGCCGAGGTGTTCGTCATGACCGGCGACCCGGGCCCGATCATCGTGACCAGCATGTACGCGTTCGGGGTGCGCGGCTTCGACACCGCCGCGGCGCTGACCCTGATGGACCGCAGCTCCAACGGCGGCACCGCGCAGGGCTCGCCGATCCGCGGGCGCCAGGCCGGCTACATCCAGCGCCAGTACATCACCGAGGACCCGTCCGATTCGCTCGAGTACTCGGCGTCGGACTTCGCGGTCGCCCAGTTCGCCCGCATGCTCGGCGACACCGCCAAGTACAACACGTACATCGCGCGCGCCCAGTTCTGGCGCAACGTGTTCAGCACCGAGTCGAGCTACATCACCGGGCGCAACACCGACGGATCGTTCCGCCTGCCGCTCGATCCGGCCAGCGACGCCGGCTACACCGAGGGGAACGCGTCGCAGTACACCTGGATGGTCACCTACAACTTCGAGGGCCTCATCAACCTGATGGGCGGCCGCGCCACCGCCGTGCAGCGCCTCGATCACCACTTCACCCAGCTGAACGGCGGGCTGACGCTGCCGTTCTTCTACATCGGGAACGAGCCGGAGCACGGCGTCCCGTGGGCGTACACCTTCGCGTCGAGGCCGAGCGGCACCGGATCGGCGGTGCGGCGGGTGATGAGCGAGAGCTTCACCACCGGCGCTGGCGGGCTGCCGGGCAACGACGACCTCGGCGCGACCTCGGCCTGGTACGTGTGGGCCGCGCTCGGCATGTACCCGGCCACGCCCGGCGCCGACACCCTGGTCCTGCACGGGCCGCTGTTCCCGTCGGTCCGGGTGCAGCTGGCGGCCGGGCACGTCCTCCAGATCAACGGGGCCGGCGCCGGGCCATCCGCGCCGTTCGTGCAGAGCCTGACCGTGAACGGCGCGGCGACCAGCCGGGCCTGGCTGCGCTACCCGGACATCCAGAACGGCGCGACGCTCGGCTTTCAGATGGGGACCGGCACGTCGTCGAGCTGGGGGACCAACCCGGCCGACGCGCCGCCGTCGTTCAACGACGGCTTCGTTCCGCCGGCGCCGGCGCCGAACCTGGGCGCCAACCTCGCGCTCGGCCGGCCGACCACCGGCTCGGCGGCGTGCGGGGCCGCCGAGGCGACCGGCAAGGCGGTGGACGGCGTCCTGGCCCAGAACAGCAAGTTCTGCACCTCGGCGGCGACGAAGTTCCTCCAGGTAGACCTCGGCTCGGCGGTCACGGTGTCGACGGTGGTGGTGAAGCACGCCGGGCTGGGTGGCGAGACAACCGGCTGGAACACCGGTGCCTACAGCGTCCAGGTCAGCACCAACGGCACCAGCTTCACCACGGTGGCGACGGTGAGCGGGATGCGCTCGAGCCGGACCGTGCACCAGTTCGCGCCGGTCTCCGCTCGCTTCGTGCGGCTCAACATCACGACCCCGACCAACAACGGAAACGGCGCGGCGCGCATCTACGAGCTGGAGGCGTACGGCGGCAGCGGCGGGCCGACCAACCTGGCGCTCGACCAGCCGGCGACCGGGTCGGCCGCGTGCGGCGCCGCCGAGGGGCCGGCCAAGGCGGTGAACGGCAGTGTGTCGGGCGGGAACAGCGACAAGTTCTGCTCGCTGGCGGCGCCCAGGTTCCTGCAGGTCGACCTCGGATCGACGCGCACGATCCAGTCGCTGGTGGTGCGCCACGCCGGCGCCGGCGGCGAGAGCACGACCTGGAACACGCGCGACTTCGATCTTCTGCTATCGACCAACGGCACCAGCTTCACCACGGTGGCGCAGGTGCGCGGCAACACCGCCAGCGTGACGACCCACGCGGTCGGCGCGGGCACCACGGCGCGGTTCGCGCGGATCAATGTCCTGACGCCGACGCAGACCACGGATGCGGCGATGCGGATCTACGAGCTCGAGGTGCTCGGCTTCTAGGATGGTCAACGACCACGTGGACGGCGACCTCGCGGTGCGCTGGGGCCTGGCTGTTCTCCCGATCCGCGCGCGACCAGGCGGGTCGGGAGGACGATGCGCTCGACCGCGCGGCGGTCGCCGGCCAGGCGCGCGAACAGGAGCTCGGCGGCGGTCCGGCCCAGGCCGGCCGCGTCCTGCTCGATCACGGTGAGGGCCGGGTGGACCAGGTCGGCCAGCTCGAGGTCGTCGAAGCCGACCAGGGCCGGTCGCCAGCGGCGGGCGCGGGCCAGGGCGCGCAGCACCAGCAGCGTGATCCGGTTGTTGCCGGTGACGATCGCGGTGACGGGCGGGCTCGCCTGCCGGAAGCGATCGAGCGCGGCGCGCACCGAGTCCGGCCCGTGCGGGCCCATCGCGACCAGCGCCGGGTCGGCGGCGCCGCGCAGCGCGGCCATGCCCTCGCGGTAGCCGCGCAGTCGCTCGCGCGCGGTGTAGATGGCCGGCGCGTCGCCCAGGAACCCGATCCGGCGGTGGCCGTGGCCAGCCAGGTGGGCGACCGCCGCGCGAACGCCGCCCGCGTTGTCGACCAGCACGGCGTCGGCGCGCAGCCCCACGCCCGGGCGATCGACGAACACGACCGGCGTGCCGGCCGCCACCTCCGCCGCGAGGTAGGCCTGATCTCTCCCGGTCGGGACGATGAGCAGCCCGTCGACCCGGCGCGCGCACAGCGCCAGGGCCAGGTCCCTCTCGCGCGCGGGCGACTCGTCGGACGAGCCGGCCAGGACCAGGAAGCGGTGGCGCACGGCCACCTCCTCGACCGCGCGGGCCAGCGTCGAGTAGAACGGATCGCCCACGTCCATCAGCACCAGCCCGAGGCTGGCGGTGGTCGAGCCGCGTCGCAGGTGCGAGGCCCCCTCGTGGCGTCGAAACCCGAGCGCGTCGATCGCCGCCTGGACCCGCGCGGCGGTCGCGCCGGCGACCCGCGGCTCGCGGTTGACCAC
>DATHKR010000285.1:0-30208 GCA_035489015.1 Kofleriaceae bacterium
GCCGCGCTGTCCCGGCCGGCCTGGCGCGCTGCCGCGGCCGTCGCTGCGTCGCGCCCGTCGCCGAGGCGCGCGGCCTCGTTCCGGGCCGCGCTGTCCCGACCGGCGCGGTCAGCGACACCGCCCGCCGCGGTCCGCTCGGTCCGAGCCCGGCCGCTGGCGCCGCTCGCCCCGCTCATGCCGCGCGCGTCGTTCGCGCCGGCCTCGCGTGCTCGGCGCACTGCCATGTCCTGGGCGCCGGTCGAGCCGGCCGCGTGGCCGCCTCCGTCGGAGCGTCCCGCCTCGGTGGGGCGGGCGCCGGATGCCGCCACCGCCATCGCGCCGCCCAGCATCTGGCCGAACGAGACGTCGTCGTCGTCGTCGCGCTCGGCGTCTCGCCTGGCCTCGCCAGCGCCGGGGTCGGCCCAGCCAATGGTCAGATCGGCCGACCGATCGATGCCGCCGGGCCGGATCACTGGTCTCCTCGCGCGACCCGCGAGCCGATCAGGTCGTCGACCATCCGCTGCTCGTAGCGGTCGCCCTCGCGCCGCGCCGCGGTGGTGACCCGCTCGAGCACTCGCTCGGTCATGCGCAGATCGCGCTCGCGCTTCCTCAGCTGCGCCGTCGCCGCCTGCCGGTGCGCGGCCGCCACCACCATCTGCTGGCGCGCCTCGGTCACGTCGCCGCGGGCGGAGTCGAGATCCTCGTGGGCCGACTCGAGATCGTTCACGTGGCGGGCGTGGGCCAGCCGGTCGCACGCGCGCACCACCGCGCTGACCATGTCGCGGTCGGCCGCGACCAGCCCGCGCTCCTTCTCGTTGAGCCGCATGCCCGCTTCGGCCGCGCGGGCGGCATCCAGGTCGCGCAGACGGCCGCGCGCGTCGCGCAGCCGGGACAGTGCCTTTCGCTTGTGCGTCATGCTGGCTCCAGCGCGGCCGTCAGCCGCGTCATCGTGGTCGAGTAGTCGGATCTCACGTCCGGCGCCTGCCGGGCCCACTCGTCGAGTCGCCGCCCGGTCGACAGCGACTGGTCATATCCAGGGTTGGTGCCGGGCGTGTACGCGCCCAGGCTCTGCAGCTCCTGCACCAGCTTTCGCTGGGACAGCGCCTCACGCGCCCGCTGCATGAGGTCGTGGGCGGTCTTGTCGGTGACCTGGCGTGCGACCCGCGACGCGCTGGCCAGGACGTCCACCGCCGGGAACTGGTCGCGGCTAGCCTGCTCGCGCGACAGCACCAGGTGGGCGTCGAGCAAGGAGCGCGCCGAGTCGGCGACCGGGTCGGACATGTCGTCGCCCTCGACGAGAACGGTGTAGAAGCCGGTGATCGAGCCGCGTCCCTCGAGTGGCGCCACTCGCTCGAGCAGGAGCGGAAGCGTGGCGAAGACGCTCGGTGGATATCCCTTGGTCGCGGGCGGCTCTCCGATCGACAGGCCGATCTCGCGCAGCGCCATGGCGTAGCGGGTCAGCGAATCGATCACCAGGAGCACGTTGGCGCCCTGATCGCGGAAGTGCTCGGCCACCGCGGTGGCGGCCTTGGCGCCGCGCTCGCGCTCCATCGGCGAGCGGTCCGACGTGGCCGCGACGATCACCATCTTCGATCGGTGCTCGCTCGACAGGAGCTCGCGCACCTCGCGGCCGCGCTCGCCGATGAGGCCGACCACGGTCACGTCCGCCTCGGCCTGGCGCGCGATCTGCTCGACCAGGACGCTCTTGCCGACGCCGGCGCCGGCGAAGATGCCGATCCGCTGGCCGCGGCCACAGGTCAGGAGGCCGTCGATGACGCGCACCCCGGTGTCGAAGCGACGGGACACCGGCGCGCGATCCACCACCGACGGCGCGGGCGCGTCGATGCGCGCGCTCCGCCGGCAGCGCGGCGGCGGCAGACCGTCGAGCGGGTTGCCGAACGAGTCGATCAGGCGGCCGAGCAGCTCGGGGCCGACCAGGATGCCGGCCGCGGCCGCGCGCCGGTGGACCGCCGCGCCCGGTCGGATGCCGGCGCGCTCGCCGAGCGGGATCGCCAGCACCAGCCCGTCGCGGAAGCCGACCACCTTGCACGGCAGCGGGCCGTCGGGGCCCTCGACCTCGACCAGGTCGCCCATGCGCGCGTCGCTCACGCTGGCCTCGATGCCGAGGCCGATGATCTTCTGCACCCGGCCGGCGGTGACCGGACGACCGTCGCGCTGGACCAGCGCGGCGGCCCGCGCGCGCATCTCAGGCGACAGGTGCATGGGCCGCCTCCTCCAGGAGCTCGCGCAACCCGTCGCGCACGCTGTCGAGCCGGGCCTCGAGCCGGGCGTCGACCAGGCGGCGGGCCGACTCGACCAGGCAACCGCCTCGGGCCAGGGCCGGGTCCTCGACCACGCGCAGGTCCCGGCGCAGGAGGTCCGGCCGCGCCGCGATCAGCACGGCGCGGTCGGCGGGGTGCAACTTGATGGTGACGGTCAGCTCGCCGACCACGTCGTCGAGGCAGCGCTCGACCAGCTGGATCAGCGGGGCCGGGTCGCGCTTCACCTCGGCGCCGACCAGCTCGCGCGCGATGATGAGGGCGAGCTCGACCAGCTCGGTCGCGTACGGACGCACCGCGGCGCGCGCCGACTCCTCGATCCGCTCCATGCTCTCGCCCAGCCGGGTGATCGCCGCCGCGATCTCTTCCTTGCCCGCCTCCCGGCCGCTCCGCTCGCCCTCGACGCGACCCTCGGCGATCGCCTGGTCGACCTGGCGCTGGAGCTCGGCCGGATCGACCGCCGGCGCGGTCGGGACCGCGTACGCCGCGGCGAACATCGGGGCCGGCACGGAGGTCGTGCGCTCCATCCAGCTCGGCGCCGGGGAGCCGGGGTCCACTCGCGGCGACCGCTCGCTCAGCCATGCGACCGCGGGCGTCTTCATACCATCTCGTCCCCGCCGCCGCGGTTGGGCAGCTGGATCTGGCCGGTCTGGCCCAGGCGGAGCGCCGCCTCGACGATCTCGCGCTGGGCGGCCTCGACCTCGGACAGGCGCTTGGGCGGCATGAGCTCGAGGTCCTCGCGCAGCGACTCGGAGGCGCGGCCCGACATGCAGGAGAAGAAGTGGACCCGCACCGTCTCGCTGGCGGTGCGTAGCGCGACGCACAGCTGGTCGCCCGGCACCTCGCGCAGGAGGGTCTGCATGGAGCGCTTGTCGACCTGAAGGAGGTCCTCGAAGGTGAACATCGCCTGTCGCACCTTGCGCGCGGTCTCCTCGTCGAGCGAGCTCAGCACCTGCTCGCTCGCCTCGGCCGGCAGATCGTTGAGCAGGAGCGCCACGTGGGCGATGCCGTCGAACTCGGTCTTGCCCTCCTTGGGCATGGCGCCCGACTGGGCGAGCTGCTTCTGCAGCGACTCGGAGGCGATCTCGAGGACCTGGGGCGGGATCTCCTCGAGCATGGCGATGCGCCCGGCCAGATCGGCCTGCAGGGCGGGCGGCATCGCCTGCAGCACCTTGCCGGCCTGGGGCAGCTGGCTCAGCACGATCGCCGCCACCTGCGGGTGCTCGTCCTGGAGCAGCTCGGCCAGCTTGTTGGCCTTGGCCGCGCGGATCGCGTCGAGCGGGGACGTCGTGACCAGGACCGGGGCGAACAGGCGCTCGGCCTTCTCGGCGCCGACCGCGGCGGCGGTGAGCTTGAGCATGTAGCGCGCGCCGCGCCCGGCCAGCTGCGGGCGCTGGAGCTGGCGCTCGAAGTCCTCGAGCACCGGCACCGCCGCGTCGAACGAGACCTGGTCGAGGCCCTCGACCGCGGCGGCCAGCCGCTTGAGATCGGCCTCCTCCATGTGGCGGAGCAGCTCGGCGGCGACCTGCTCGTCGAGCGACATGAGGACGAGGACGGCGCGCTGGGCCGGGCTGAGGTGTGCGTGGCTGGCGGTCATGGCGTCTTGCGCGGCTCCTCGGCCAGCCAGGCGGACAGCACCCGGGCGGCGCGGGCCGGCTCGGTGCGGACCACGTCGACCACGCGCTCGTAGATGGCGCGCTCGGCCAGGGCCATGCGCTGCGCATCGGCCGGTCGCCCGGCGGCCAGCTCGTTCTGGTTGAGCGCGGCCTCGAGCGCGCCGACCGCGGCCGGCAGCATGAGCGACGGCCTGGGCGCGCCGGTGCGCTGGCGCTTGCGGCGCATCACCATGAAGAGCGCGAAGATGACGATGAGCGCGCCGCCGCCGGCCGCGGCCAGGACCGAAGGCTGCTGCCACGCGGGCGGGGAGGCGGCCGCGGCCGCGCCCTCGGCGGCCTCGTCGGGGGTCGGGCTGAACGGGACGTTGCGGACCTCGAGGCGGTCGCCGCGCTCGGTGTCGAGCCCGGCCGCCTCGCGCACGACGGCGGCGATGTGCTCGAGCTCCTCGGTGGAGCGCGCGACCGGCGGATCGCCCGCCTTGGCCGCCGACTTGTTGTCGACCAGCACCGCCACGTGGAGGCGCTTGATCTGCGCGTCGGGCCCGATCGTGCGGCGGACCACGCGGTTGACCTCCCAGTTCTTGGTCTCCTGCAGGTGCTGGATCTGCCCGGAGCCGCCACCGGTGGGCGCGGGCACGACCGGCAGCGGGGGCGTGGCGACCGGCGAGGGGGCACCGGGGAGGTTCCCGCGCGCGCCGGCCACGCCGCCGATCACGCCCAGATCGGCGGCCGACCCCTCGATGGTGCGCGACTCGCTGCGCAGCGCGGTCTTGTCCCGGTCGTACAGCTCCTCGGTCTCGTCGACCTTGTGCTGATCCATCTCGGCGGTCACCACCACCGACGCGTGACCGGCCCCGACCACGCGCTCGACCATCTCGCGGACCCGCCGGGTGAGGCTGGTCTCGAGCTCGGTGTTGGCCTCCTGGCCGGCGCTGCTGTCGTCGCCGGACGAGAGCACGGTGCCGCGCTCGTCGATCACCACCACGCGGTCGGCGCCCAGGCCGTCCACGCTCGACGAGACCAGGTGCACGATGCCCTGGACCTGGGCGCGCCCGAGCTCGCGCCCGCGCGCCAGCTTGAGCGCGACCGACGCCGAGGGCGGCTCGTCGGCGTCGCGGAAGACCGAGCGCCGGCCCATGGCGAGGTGCACGCGCGCGCTGTCGACCGCGTCGAGCGCGGCGATGCTGCGCGACAGCTCCCCCTGCAGGGCGCGCCGGTAGTTGACCTGCTCGACGAAGCTCGAGGTGCCGAACTTCTGCTCGTCGAAGATCTCGAAGCCGACCCCTCCGGCCCGCGGCAGCCCGGCCGAGGCCATCGCCATGCGCACGCGCGCCACGTCGACCGCCGGCACCTCGACCACCGAGCCACCGGCGCCGAGCCGGTACGGGATCGCCTGGGCCTGCAGCTCGGCGGCGATCTCGCCGGCGTCCTGCGGCGTGAGCCCGGTGTAGAGCGGGGCGTACACCGGCTCCGGTCCCCCGCGCGACGCGAAGTAGAGCACCGCGGCGACGCCGGCCACGACCGCGACGGCGGCCACGCGGCGGCCCAGGGTGAGCTTCTGCCACACCCCGAGCGCCTGCGCGCCGATCTGCTTTGGCGAGGTTGCCACTCTAGACCTGGGTGTTCATGAGCTCGCGGTAGGCGTCGAGCAGCTTGTTCTTGAGGGTGGTGGCGTATCGCACCGCGATGCTCGCCTTCTCGCTGGCGATGATGACCTCGTGGATGCCGACCGACGGATCGCCGGCCGCGAACCGGGTCGAAGCCTCGGTGGCGGCGCGCTCGGAGCCGGCCGCGCCCTCGACCGCCTCCAGCAGCACATCGCCGAAGTCGGGTCCGCGCGCCGCGGCGTCGGCGCGGGCCGGCCGGGCCGCGCCGGTGTCGTAGAGCTCGCCGATGACCGGGCGCGAGCCGATGTTGCCGACGGATCCGTTCATGACTAGCGACCGATCCCGAGGGCCCGCTCGGCCATGTCGACCGCGGTCCCGAGGGTGGAGATGCCGGCCTCGTACGCGCGCGAGGCGGTGATCATGTCGACCATCTCCTCGACCACGTTGACGTTGGGGTAGGCGACGTAGCCGCTGGCGTCGGCGTCGGGGTGGCCGGGGTCGTGCTCGAGGCGCGGCGCGGTGCCGTCGTCGATGATGCTGCGCACCTCGACGCCGCGGACGGCGCCGCTGTACCCGCCGGCCTGCTGACCGGCCAGGTCGCGGCCGAGGACGGCGGACTCGAGGACCACGTCCTTGCGCTTGTACGGCCCGCCCTCGGGCGTGCGGGTGGTGGAGACGTTGGCCAGGTTGGAGGACGCCACGTTCATGCGCGTGCGCTGAGCGGCGAGCCCCGAGGCCGAAACTTCCATGGCGGTGAAGAAGTCCATATCGTGATCCCTTCGTCAGCCTTCAGCCGTTGGAGCCGTCGCCGGCCGCGTAGCGGAGGAGCGCCAGCCGTCGCGAGACCAGCTCGCCGGAGGTGGAGTAGCGGACCCGGTTGGCGTCCACCTTGGCCAGCTCACGCTCCAGGTTCACCCCGTTGCCGTCGGCGGACAGGAAATTGCCGGCGTCGCTGAAGCTGCTGGTCCCCGACGCGCCTTGGCCCGGGGCAGAGATGTGTCGGGCGTCGGTGGTGGCCAGATGGCCGGGCGCGTCCGCCGGATCGACCGCGGCCAGGTCCATCGGCTTGTAGCCGGGCGTGTCCACGTTGGCCACGTTGCCGGCCAGCACCGAGTGTCGATCGCGGTGGAAGGTCATCGCCCGCTCGAGGCGATCCACGGACATGTAGAGAGAGCTCATGCCTCCGAAGAAGAGCAAGCGGCGAGCCACGCGACCCGACGCCGGTTGCGGGCAGTTGCATGCGTCCCGTTCACCGACGGCGCCAGAGTCGCCGCGAGCCGTGGCGCGTGCTGACATGGGCCGAGGTCGGTGGAGCACGGACTCGTGCCCAGGTCCGAAAACACCACCGCCGCGCACGACGTTTCGTCGCGGCGGCGGGGCAGGGAAGCGAGGATGGATTCGGCGGAGGAGCGGGCTAGGCTCACGAGGCGATCTTGCGCAGCTTCTCGACCAGGGTGGTCCGGTTGAGGCCGAGCAGCGCGGCCGCCTCGGTCCGGTTGCCCTTGGTGCGCTCGAGCGCCTTCTCGATGAACTGCTTCTCGACCCGGTCGAGCGCCTTCTTGAGATCGAGGTCGCCCTGGCCGCTGATCACGCGCAGCTCCGGCGGCGTCGTGACCGCGCGGCTGCGGTGCAGCGGGCGGCCGAGGTTGAGGTCGGCCGGCGTGATGACGGCGCCGCGCGCGAGCAGGACCGCGCGCTCGATCTTGTGGGCGAGCTCGCGGACGTTGCCCGGCCACGGATACTCGATGAGCGCGGTGCGCGCGTCGGCGTCGAGCTCGGCCGCCGGGCGGCGGTGCTTCTGCGCCGCCTCGGCCGCGAAGTAGCCGGCCAGGTCCAGGATGTCGTCGGCGCCGCGCGCGCGAAGGGTGGGGAGCTGGATCGGCACCACATTGAGCCGGAAGTAGAGGTCGGCGCGGAACTTTCCCTCGGCGACCATCTGCTCCAGGTCACGGTGGGTGGCGGCCACCACGCGCACGTCGATCGACGCATCGGTGTCCGAGCCGACCGGCGTGATCGTGCCCTCCTGGAGGACGCGCAGGAGCTTGGCCTGGGCCGCGAGCGGCATGTCGCCGATCTCGTCGAGGAACAGCGTGCCGCCGTCGGCCGCGGCCAGTCGGCCGCTGCGGGTGCCGATCGCACCGGTGAACGATCCGCGCACGTGGCCGAACAGCTCCGCCTCCATCATCGACTCGGGGATGGCGGAGCAGTTGATCGCGGCGAACGGCCCGCTGGCCCGCGCCGAGGCGGCGTGCAGGGCGCGCGCGAACAGCTCCTTGCCGGTGCCGCTCTCGCCGTTGATGAGGACGGTGCAGTCGGTGTCGGCGACCGAGAGCAGCGTGGTCAGTGCATCGAGCAGGCACGGAGAGGTCCCGCGGATGGTCGTCGGCAGGTCATCGGACTCGCCAGGACCCTGGGACTTCGCGCTCACCGCCATGGCCACTTTTCTCGTTCCCTGCATTACGTGTTTCCACGATGCTAGGCGTGAGCCAACTTGTCGGCGGACGTGCGGCGTTTAATTTCAACGTGCTACAGGCCGGGGTGGGTCCTGTGGCTGGGTCACCACTGACTCAGGTGGA
Source organism: Kofleriaceae bacterium (assembly GCA_035489015.1). Taxonomy (GTDB): domain Bacteria; phylum Myxococcota_A; class Polyangia; order Haliangiales; family Haliangiaceae; genus DATFRY01. Next base: position 8,058 of record DATHKR010000285.1, read on the forward strand.
GCGGCTCTGACCCAGCTTTTTGCGTGATTAACCTTGCCTAATAATTATCCATAAGAGAGAGGAAGGCGGCGTCCACCTCCGGACCGGCGTCGAGCGGTGCCGCGTCGATCACCGCGGAAGCATCGAGGTCTCCACCGGGAAGGGCCGCGTCGAGGAGGACAGCGGCGTCCGGCAGGTCGGCGATGGGGCCGCCGTCCACGTTGCCCGGGACGGTCGTCCCGCCATCGCCCCCGCCGGCGATGGCGGCGTCCGGGCCGATCTCGCACTGTGCGGTGGCCGAGCAGGTGTAGCCGACCGGGCACTCGCTGTGCCGCGTGCACAGGTCCGGCGTGCACGCGACGCCCGTGGCGAGCGCGGCGCCGACGACGACCAGCGCCGCCAGCCAGCCGAGCCCGGCCGGGCCGAGCAGCTCACCACGCATCGAAGCCCACGCCGATCACGAGCTGAATCTGACCGGCGATCCTCTCGTCCGGGATGTCGCTGCCGACCACGAACACGGTCGCCTCGAGGTCGCCGCACACGTCGAGCGCGGTCGCCATCGCGATGCAGGTCCCGACCGAGGCGAGCGGGCCGAACGCGGTGGCCGGGAACACCATCAGGGCGCCGCCGCCGGCCAGGCGCAGCTGGCTGCTGGTGGGCCGCACGCGCAGTCCCGCGATCGCCCCGGCCGCCCCGCGACCGTGCCCCTCGACCGCCACGCCGACGAAGACCGAGGTCCACGGGTCGGTCACCACCGCGTGATCGACCAGCGCCGAGAACGTGACCGGAGACCAGCGCTCCACCGACACGCCGGCCCCGCCGCCGAACGCCATCCCGTAGCCGATGCGCCCCTCGAGGGCGATGATCGGTCGATCGATCGTCTGGTCGACGTCGTCGGCGCGGGCCGATCGATCTGCCATCCCACCGATGACGCTCAGGACGAGGGCGAGCGCGAGCGTGGGACGACGAGCCATGCCGGGGCATCGTGCAAGCGCCGTTCCGCGGCGGAAGCGCGCGCAGCGACGGCGGTGTCGACGCCGGATGTAAGGTCGCGGTCGCCAGGATTGGCGCCCGCGCGCGGGGGCCCGTCAAGGACGGCGACATGTGGACGATCCATGGAGAGATATGCCGCCGGTCCCTGCGTCCACCGCACGCGAGCCGATCCTCGGCATCGACTTCGGCACCTGCTACACGTCGGCTGGGGTGCTGCGCGACGGCAAGGTCGACATGGTGCTCGACGACGGCGAGACCACCACTCCGAGCGTCGTCCACGTCCCGCGCCGCGGCGACCCGGTGATAGGCACCAAGGCGGTCGCGCGGCTGGCGGGGGACCCGGACTGCACGGTCACCTCGATCAAGCGCATGCTCGGCCGCAGCTTCGAGGATCCGGTGGTGCGCCGCGCCCAGCAGTGGGCCGCGTATCCGCTGAAGCGCAGCCCCAAGGGCAAGATCATGCTGCAGCTGGGCGGCGCCGACTACGCCTGCGAGCAGGTGGCCAGCTGGATCATCGCCCGCATGCGCACGCTGGCCGAGACTCGCTTCGGGGTGCGCATCCGCCGCGCGGTGGTGGCCGCGCCGGTCACCGCCTCGGCCGACTACGTGGCCGCCTTGCACACCGCCGCGCGCCTGGCCGGCCTCGAGATCGTCCAGATCATTCCGGAGCCGATCGCCGCGGCCCTCGCGGTCGGCATGCACCTGGCACCCGCCGCGCGCCAGCTCCTGGTCTGCGACTTCGGCGGCGGCACCTTCGACGCGACGCTCATGGTCCAGGATCAGCTCAGCTTCCGCCCGGTCGCGGTCGGCGGGGACGAGTTCCTCGGCGGCAACGACTTCGACGAGGTGCTGGCCAGCGCGATCGGCGGCGTCATCTTCCAGAAGTCCGGCTTCGACATCCACCGCGATCTGGTGCGCGCGCAGCAGCTGCTGCAGCGCGCCGAGTCGATCAAGCGGGTGCTGTCGAGCCGGACCGAGGCCCCGCTGCTCATGCGCGACGCCTACCTCGAGAACGGGCGCAGCTGCGACCTCAACGCGTCGATCGAGCGCACCTGGATCGAGCCGCGCTGGGAGCCGCTGGTCGACCGCGCGCTCTCGGTGGTTGGCCGCCTCCTGTCCGACGCTCGCTTCACGCCGGAGCAGATCACCCACGTGGTCCTGGTCGGCGGCGGGACGCTGATGCCGCTGGTGCGCCGCCGGATCGCCGGGACGTTCCCCGGTGCCGAGCTGGTCACCGGCGACTACGCGCAGATCGCGATCGCGGCCGGCGCGGTGCTGCAGACCGCCGCCCACATGCAGTCGACCGCGCAGATCCCGCACCTGGCCCAGCCTTAGGGCCCGCCCTCAGGGCCCGCCATCTGGCGAAAATCAGGCTGGCCAGATTTCTGGCCCCGGCCTCCGTTCCGGCGACGCTCGCCCAGGGGTGACGGCCCCTTGGGGGCTGTGGGGCCTGTCCGCGCATTCGCGTCGTCGGGCGCACCAGGCGGTCCATGTGCGCATTTTCCTGGAGGCTCAAGGTCCCGAGGACGGCGCCGATTCCCCATCTGTCGGAAGACAGAACGTAAGGTTCCTTGCCGGATTGTAGGGAAGGAAGTCCAGGGCGGCGGCGCCGGGACAGCGCCAGACGAATGCCGACGGAAACAAAAGGAACCAATGCGATATCGATGGCTCAGTGTCTGTCTGCTCCTCTCTGCCTGCGAGCAGCTCGCTGTCTCCGAGACCGAGCAAGCGGTCACCGGAGGCGGTGACTTCAGCCCGGCCTCGTATGGCGCGCTTCCCGACGATGGCGTGGACGACCGCACCGGGCTGCAGGCGACGCTCGCCTCGGCGTGCGACGCGGGCGGTGGCATCGTCCACCTGGCCGCCGGTCTGTACGAGATCGGCCCCAACGCCCTACCCGGCACCGTCAACATCGAGTCGCTCAGCATCCGCTGCTCCAATGTGCGCATCACCGGCGAGGGGATCAGCACCGTGCTCCAGGCCACCGGCGACGGCGGCGGCGGCGACTGGAACCTCCTGCAAGTTCGCGCCGCGCCCGGCTCGACCGCGCCGGTTCGCAACATCGAGATCGACAACCTCATGCTGAGCGGCGCCGGCATGTGGAACACCGAGGAGCAGACCCATCTCCTCCAGATCGGCGTCGGCCCGGTCGAGGGCGTGTCGCTCCACCACCTGTGGTTCTACTACCCGTCGCGGCAGAAGTCGGATGGCTCCGGCGCCGAGCGCGGCGGCGACTGCATCCGCATGATCGGCGGGGTCGGCAAGACCGTCCGCTTCACCCAGATCACCGACTCGCAGTTCCTCGACTGTGACCGCAGCGCGATCGGCTTCCAGCGCGAGGTCTACGACACCATCATCGATTCGAACATGTTCCTCAACGTCGGCGACCAGCACATCGATCAGGAGCCGACCGGCACCGGCTCGATCGGCCGCTTCGTCATCACCAACAACCTGTTCCTGTTCGGCTCGCAGGGCTCGCACGCCATCACCCTGACCGGCAACGCCATCACCGAGCCGGCCTCCGAGCTGGTCTTCTCGCACAACGTCGTCTTCGGCCGCGGCATCTCGCTCTACAACGTCCAGCGCGCGGTCATCTCGGACAACGTCATCATGGGCAAGATCGGCAACGGCGAGGCGGTCGTCTTCGCCCGCAAGTCCAACTCCGACATCCTCCTGCGCGGCAACTACATCGAGCGCCTGCCCGGCTCGGCGGTGGGGCCGGTCATCTCGGTGGTCCCGCACAACTCGGGCTACCCGAGCCGCTGGAAGATCGACGGCAACCGCATCGTGTCCAGCGTGGACGGGTTCGAGCTCAACGTGGAGTCGGCGTCCAACGTCTCCATCGTGAACAACGACTTCGAGTTCAGCGGCCCGACCGCCAACACCTACGCCGCCATCCGCCTGATGGCGCTGCAGTCGCCGCTGGAGAACGCGCTCGTCCTGGGCAACCGCTCGGTCGGCCCGCTCGGCGGCTTCCTCCTGCTCTCGCCCACCCCGTACGCCATCGGCGCGGTGTCGGTCGTCGGCAACATGTCGCACGGCGCCACCACCGGCATCCTCTGCAAGACCGGCCCCTTCACCAAGCCGGTCGTGCACAGCGGCTACTACTACGACGGCGCGACCACCGCGTCGAAGTGTCCCGCCAACCTGAAGCTCGTCGCTCAGTACCCGTAGGCGTCCGGGGGCGCACCGCAGTGGGCCGGCCCGCCACCAGCGCGTCAGTTCCGACACTCCCAGCGCCGCTCGCGAGAGCGGCGCTTCTGTTTTCGGCCTCATGCATCGTCGGCGCGCGTGGTACGGCGCCTGCACTATCTCGCCGGGTGAACAGCAACACCATCCCGGCGCGGCTGCTTGCCTTTGGCACCGATCGCGATCCGATCGCGATCGGCACCAGGACCCCCGGCGAGGCTCATCGCCGCGCCGCGCGACCGAACAGCCGGATCGGCTCGGTCATCGGGTCCTACCGGCTCGAGCGCCGGCTGGGCAGCGGCGGGACCAGCGTCGTCTACCTCGCGGTCGACACCGGCACCGGCCGGACCGCGGCCATCAAGGTGATGCGCCGCCAGCTGGCGACCGATCTCGAGATGGTCGAGCGCTTCGAGCAGGAGGCCGTCCTCCTGTCGCGGATCGAGCACCCCGGGCTGCCCCGCCTCCTCGGCCGCGGCACCTCCACCGACGGGTCCCCGTACCTGGTCATGGAGCTCCTGCTCGGCCAGACCCTGGCCGAGCGCCTCGACATCGGTCCGATGGCGGTCGACGACGTGCTCGACATCGCGCTGCAGGCCGCCGCCATCCTCGCCGCGGTGCACGCGGTCGGCGTGGTCCACTGCGACCTCAAGCCGGACAATCTGTTCCTGGTCCCCGACCCGCTGCACCCGTCGCGCTACGGCGTCGTGCTCATCGACTTCGGCGTCGCCATCGCGCCCGCGCTTCACCCCGCCGCGTGCGCGCGGCGCCAGCGCCGGGTGATCGGAACCCCGCCCTACATGGCACCCGAGCAGCTGAGCGCGGCGTCGCTGCTCGACCCTCGCACCGACGTGTACGGCTTCGGCTGCCTGGTCCACGAGATGCTGTGCGGCGAGGCTCCGTTCGGGGGCAACATCGCCGAGATCGTGACCGCCCACCGGATCGCGGCCCCGCCGCGGGCCAGCCAGCTCCGCGCCGACGTCCCCGCCGAGCTCGACAGCCTCCTCCTCGCCATGCTGGCCAAGGACCCGGCCAAGCGCCCGCCCACGATGGCGGTGGTGCGCGCCGGCCTCGATCGGATCGGCGCGACCGCCTGACCTGCGGCCGGCGCCACCGGGGCCACTAAAGTTCGCGGGTGAGCGGCCGATCGCAGACGGTCAGGCATGGACTCATGAGCGACAGCCTGGAGCCCGAGGAGGTCCCGCAGAAGCGCATCCTCTTCGTCGACGACGAGCCGGCGGTGCTCGATGGTCTGCGCAACCTCCTGCGCAAGCAGCGGCGCACCTGGAAGATGACCTTCACCCTCGGCGGCAAGGCCGCCCTCGAGGCGCTGGAGAAGGAGACCTTCGACGTCGTGGTCTCGGACATGCGGATGCCCGGGATGGACGGCGCGGAGCTGCTCGGCCGGGTCAAGGAGCTCTACCCGGCGGTGGCCCGGGTGGTGCTGTCCGGCCACGCCGACCAGGAGATGGTCACCCGCGCGCTGCCGGTCTCGCAGCAGTACCTGTCCAAGCCGTGCGACGGCGAGGTCCTGCGCGGCGTGATCGAGCGCGTGTGTGCGCTGCAGGCGCTGGTCGCCGGCACCGCGGTGCGCGAGATCGTCGGCCGGCTCGACAAGCTGCCTTCGATCCCCGAGACCTACTGGCGGCTCACCCGCGCCATCGAGAACCCGGCCGCCCGCACCGACGAGATCTCGCGCATCGTGCAGCGCGATCCCGCCATGAGCGCCAAGGTCCTGCAGCTGGTCAACTCGGCCTACTTCGGGCTCAACCGGCCGCTGTCGTCGATCGACCAGGCGATCAGCTACCTCGGCATCGATCTGCTGAAGGGCCTGGCCCTGACCCTCAACGTCTTCGCCGCCCACGACGCCGGCACCCGCTCCGGCCTGTCGCTGGAGGAGCTGCAGCGGCGCTCGATCCTGACCGCGCGGATCGCCAAGCAGATGGTCAGCGACCCCAAGGACGGCGAGGCCGCGTTCAGCGCCGGCCTCCTCCACGAGATCGGGGCGATCATCCTCGGGCTGGCCGCGACGGAGCGCTGCGCCGAGGTCATCGGCGTCGCCGCCGGGTCCGGGCGGCCGACCCATGAGGTCGAGCAAGAGCTGCTCGGCGTGACCCACGCGCAGATCGGCGGGTACCTGCTCGGCGTGTGGGGGCTTCCGCTGCCGATCGTCGAGGCGGTCGCCTATCACCACGTGTTGCCGCCCATCCCTCGCGACAAGCGCGACACCGCCGCGGTCATCCACGTGGCCAGCGCGCTGGCCACCTGCATCATCGCGGAGCAGAGCGGCCACCCGGTGGCCGAGCAGCTCGACCAGGTCGGGCTCGAGGCGGCTGGCGTGATGGGCAACCTGCCGCGCTGGCGCGAGCTGGCCGCGCGCGAGGCCGACAAGCTGGCCGAGGCCAACGAGAGGAGCGCATGAGCGAGAAGCCGCGCGCGCGGATCCTGTGCGTGGACGACGAACCGGCCGTGCTCGACGGGCTCGGCCTCAACCTCGGCCGCCGCTACGCCATGTCGTCCGCGCCCAGCGGCGCGGACGCGCTCGCCCTGATCGAGCGCGAGGGCGCGCCCGACGTGATCGTGTCCGACATGCGCATGCCGGGGATGGACGGCGCCACCTTCCTGGCCCGGGTCCGCCAGCTCTACCCGGACACCGTCCGCATCCTCTTGACCGGCCAGGCCGACACCGCGTCGGCCATCAAGGCGGTCAACGAGGGCCAGGTGTTCCGCTTCCTCACCAAGCCGTGCGCGCCGGCCGACATGCTGGCCGCGATCGCCGCCGCGGTCGAGCAGCGCCGGCTGATCGTGGCCGAGCGGGTCCTGCTCGAGCAGACCCTGCACGGCAGCATCAAGGCGCTGACCGACGTGCTCGCCCTGACCCATCCAGCCGCGTTCGGCCGCGCCACCCGGGTCAAGCAGAGCGTCACCGACATCCTGACCGCGACCGGCGCGACCGAGCGCTGGCAGGTCGAGGTGGCCGCGATGCTGTCGCAGCTCGGCTTCGCCTCGCTGCCGCCGGAGGTGAGCGAGAAGGTCTACTTCGGTCACCGCCTGACTCCCCAGGAGGAGGCGCTGGTGGCCAAGGTCCCGCAGGTGACCGGGCAGCTGATCGGCAACATCCCGCGCCTGGAGCTGGTCAGGGCCATGCTGGCCGGCGTCATCAAGGCGGTCGCGCGCGACCCGGCCATCAGCGCGGCCGATCACGAGCTGGTCGCGCGCGGGACCAGCATGCTGCGGCTCGCGATCGACTTCGATCTCCTCGAGGGGCAGGGCGCGACCCCGGCGGTGGCGTTCGCCACCCTGCGCGGGCGCAAGGGAACCTACGACGAGGCCCAGCTGGAGGCGTTCGCCGCCGTGCGGGGCGAGTCCGCGCCGCGCGAGGAGGTGCGCGAGGTGAACATCACCGGCCTCATCGCCGGCATGGTGCTGGCCCGCGACGTCATGACCACCGGCGGCGCGCTCCTGGTCGCGCGCGGCTACCAGCTGACCGAGAGCCTGCTCGACCGGCTGCGCCACTTCCGGCCCGGCTCGGTCGGCGAGCCGATCCTGGTGATCGTGCGCCTGGCGCCAGCGCCGGCGGCTGCGACGGCCCGGGCACGCTGATCACACCGCCAGCCCGACCGGCAGCCCGACCCAGTCGAGCGAGCGGCGCCACAGCTCGGCGGCCAGCTCCGGGTCGCGGGCCGCCCGGCTCGGCTGCTTCCGCTCGCAGTCGGTGTAGTACTGGCCGCTGTGGCCGGCCAGCTCCGGCGCGGTCGCGCAGTGGAGCGAGGTGCTGGCGCCCTCCTCGGGCGAGCGCATGAACCGCTTGGCCACGACTCGCACCGGGGCCGGCACCCGCCGCCAGATGTCCGACGCGATGACGCCGGGGTGGAGCGCGTAGGTGGTGACGCCGGAGCCACTCGCGCGGCGGGCCAGCTCGGCGGTGTAGAGCACGTTGGCCAGCTTCGACACGCCGTACTCGGCGAGCGCGGTCATGGTGCGAGTCGGCTCGCGCAGCTGCTCCCACGGGATCCGCCGCACCCGGTAGTGCGCGTGGCTCGACACGTTGACGATGCGGGCGGGCGCCGAGGCCGTGATTCGCTCGATGAGGAGCTGGGTCAGGAGGAAGTGGCCGAGGTGGTTGACGCCGAAGGTGAGCTCGAAGCCGTCGGCGGTGAGGCCGCGCTGACCGGCCACCCCCGCGTTGTTGATCAGGATGTGGAGCGGCCGGTCGCGGCGCAGCAGCTCCTCGGCGCAGGCCCGCACCGAGGTCAAGCTGGCCAGGTCGAGCGAGACGACCTCGACCCGGTCGGCGCCGGTCTCGCGCCGGATCTCGTCGGCCACCGGCGCGGCCTTGCCGACCGAGCGGCAGGCCAGGATCACGTGGGCGCCGGCGCGGGCCAGCTCGAGCGCGGTCACCTTGCCGATGCCGGTGTTGGCGCCGGTGACCAGCGCGACCTTGCCTGCGAGATCCGGGAGCGTCGTCATGGCGCGCGAGTATAGGCGGCCGGTTCGCGGTTGCCGCTTGCGCGAGCCCGGCTCCTGTGGTTTATCGGTCGTATGATAGAAAACTCCGGGCGAGCGGAGCCGATGCGCACTAAAACGAATAGAATCAATGTTAGATGGCAGTTCATGGCCATCCTCCTCGCCCTGGCCAGCGCGGCCTGCCAGGGGGGCAACGGCCACCCGGGCGCCTATCAGGGCGTGGTCGAGTTCGACGAGCGCCGGCTCGGCTTCGAGATCGGCGGCCGGCTGCGCGAGGTGAAGGTGGACGAGGGGGACGTGGTGAAGCCCTCGCAGCTCATCGCCTCGCTCGACGACGCAATCGAGCGGACCGTGCAGCGCACCCGCGAGCAGGAGGCGACCGCCGCGCGCGCGCAGACCTCGCTGGTCCGCGCCGGCGCGCGCGCCGAGGACGTCCGCTCGCTGGCCGCCCAGGTCGAGGCGGCTCGCGCCCAGGAGCAGCTGTTCGCGACCAACCTGGCCCGCGAGAAGCGCCTCCTGGCCGAGTCGGCGTCGACCGCGGCGGCGGTCCAGGATCTGGAGGCGCGCCATCGCGCGGCGGCGGCGGAGCGGCGCGCCCAGGAGGAGCGGCTGCGCTCGCTTCGCAGCGGCTCGCGCACCCAGGAGGTCGAGTCGGCGGAGGCGCGCGCCGGCGCGGCCGCGTCGGTGGTCGACATGGCCGGCCAGCGGCTGCGCCTGTACGAGCTCCACGCGGTGGAGGAGGGCACCGTCCTCGACGTCGACGCCGACCCGGGCGAGGTCGTCGCGCCCGGCATGCCGGTGGTCACCATCGCCGACACCCGCCACCCGTACGCCGACGTGTTCGTGCCGCTGGCCGAGCTGGGCGGCGTCGCGATCGGCGCCGCCGCCGAGGTCGCGGTCGACGAGCTCGGCGAGCGCCTGCCCGGCCGGGTCGAGCACATCGGCCGGCGCACCGAGTTCACCCCGCGCTACCTGTTCAGCGAGAAGGAGCGGCCCAACCTGGTCGTGCGGGTGCGGGTCCGGATCGACGATCCCGCCCGGCGGCTGCATGCCGGCGTCCCCGCCTTCGTGACGATCGGGCAGCGCGCGGCGAGGGCGCCGTGAGCGGGGCGGAATCGACCGTCCAGGGGCCGATCATCGTGACCGAGCACCTGTCGCGCCGGTTCGGCGACCTGGTCGCGGTCGCCGACGTCAGCCTCAGCGTCCCGCGCGGCGAGATCTTCGGCGTGCTCGGCCCCAACGGGGCCGGCAAGTCCACCACCATCCGCATGCTGTGCGGGATCCTCGATCCGAGCGGAGGGCGCGGCACCGTCATCGGCTACGACATCGCCACCCAGCAGGAGGAGATCAAGCAGCGCATCGGCTACATGACCCAGCGCTTCAGCCTGTACGAGGACCTGACCGTGGTGGAGAACCTGCGCTTCTACGCCGGCATCTACGGGGTGCCGGGCCGGGTCCGCAAGCAGCGGGTCGATGAGGTGATCGAGAACGCCGGGCTGGGCGATCGCCGCCGCCAGCTGGCCGGGACGCTGTCGGGCGGGTGGAAGCAGCGGGTGGCGCTGGCCAGCGCGACCATCCACCGCCCGCCGCTGCTCTTCCTCGACGAGCCGACCGCCGGGGTCGACCCGGTCAGCCGGCGCGACTTCTGGGATCAGATCCACCGGCTGTCGGCGGAGGGGACCACCGTGCTCCTGACCACTCACTACATGGACGAGGCGGAGCGCTGCCATCGGCTGGCCTTCATCTTCGCCGGGCGCCTGCTCGACGTCGGGACGCCCGACGAGGTGGTCGAGCGGCGCCACCTGCGGGTCGCCGAGATGGAGATCGATCGCGCGACCGAGGCGGCCAACGCGCTCCGCGCCCGCCGCGAGGTGGACGAGGTGGCCCACTACGGGCGCCAGCTTCGCTTCGCCACCCTCGAGGGCGCCGACCCGGCCGAGGTCGCCCGCGCCGCGCTGGGCCCGCTCGGCATCGCGACCAGCCACCTGCGCGAGGCGCGCGTCACCGTCGAGGACGCGTTCGTCTCGGTGGTGCGCCAGGAGCACCGGATCCACGAGGCGAGGGCCTGACCATGCGGCTCACCGTCATCGCCTGGAAGGAGCTGCTCCAGCTGCGCCGCGATCGCCTGACCATGGCGATGATGGTCGCGCTGCCGTTCATGCAGCTGGTCCTGTTCGGCTACGCGATCAACACCGACGTGCGGCACATGCCGACGGTGGTGTACGACCAGGACCAGAGCGCCGCGTCGCGCGACCTGGCCCGCAGCATGGAGGCGACCGGGTTCTACGATCTCCTGGGCCAGGTCTCCGGCTACGACGAGATCGCGCGGGCGATGCGCTCCAACCGCGCGCGGGTGGCACTGGTCATCCCGCCCCGCTACGCCGCCGACCTGGCGGCCGGGCGCACCGCCCAGGTCCAGCTGGTGGTCGACGGCTCCGATCCGCAGACCGTGGCCAGCGCGACCAACACCGCGGCGTCGCTGGTCGGCGCGCGCGCCGCCGAGCTGGTCGCCGCGCGGGTCGGGCAGGGCGGCGCGCCGGTCCCGATCCAGCTCGAGCCGAACACCTGGTACAACCCGGACCTCCGCACCGCGGTCTTCATCGTGCCGGGGCTGGTCGGCGTCATCCTCACCATGACCATGGTGATGCTGACCTCCATGGGGATCGCGCGCGAGCGCGAGCGCGGCACCCTCGAGCAGCTGATCGTGTCGCCGGTCCGCAACATCGAGCTCATGGTCGGCAAGATCCTGCCGTACGTGGTGGCCGGCTACGTCCAGATGACCATCATCCTGGTGGCCGCCCACTTCCTGTTCGACGTGCCGATGGTCGGCTCGCTGGCGGTGCTCTACGCGCTCGCCTTCGTGTTCATCGCCGCCAACCTCGCCCTCGGCCTGTTCTTCTCCACCCTGGCCCGCTCGCAGCAGCAGGCCATGCAGATGTCGTTCTTCTTCTTCCTGCCCAACATCCTGCTCAGCGGCTTCATGTTCCCGTTCGAGGGCATGCCGGTGCCGGCCCAGTGGCTGGCCCAGGCCATGCCGCTCACCCATTTTCTCCGGATCGTGCGCGGCATCGTGCTGAAGGGCAGCGGGGTGGCCGATCTCTCGGTCGACTTCCTGGCCCTGGTCGGCATCTTTGCGGTCCTGGTCGGGCTCAGCTCGCTTCGCTTCCGCAAGAAGCTCGGCTGACATGGCGCGACCGCGAACCGACATCGCCCCGCGCATCCTCCATGCCGCCCGCGCCCGCTTTCTGGCCGACGGGGTGGACGGCGCGTCGCTGCGCGCCATCGCGCGCGGGGCCGGCACCAGCATCGGCATGCTCTACTACTACTTCCCGACCAAGGACGATCTCTTCCTGGCCGTGGTCGAGGAGGTGTACAGCGCGCTCCTGGTCGATCTCACCGGCGCGCTGGCCCCGGACGCGCCGGTCGAGGAGCGGCTCGGGCGGCTGTTCGCGCGCCTCGGCGCGGTCAGCGACGAGGAGCTCACCGTCCTCCGCCTGGTCGTGCGCGAGGCGCTGGTGTCGTCGCCGCGGCTCGAGCGCCTGTTCGAGCGCTTCCAGCGCGGCCACCTGCCGCTGCTGTTCTCCGCGCTGTTCGATGGAGTGGCGGAGGGGCGCATCGATCGCCGCCTGCCGCTGCCGGTGCTGCTCATCGCGACGGTGGCGATGGGCGGGCTGCCCCAGCTCATCCGGCGCCGCGCCGGTCATCTGCCTCCGTTCGCCGCGCTGTCGCCACCCGAGGATCTCGCGCGCATGCTGGTCGAGACGCTGTTCCACGGGATCGCGCCGCGCTCCGACTGATACCTCCTGCCTGCAGGAGCGGCGGGTGGAGTCTCCAGTCGCGCGGCGACAAAGCCAACACCGCAACAGGCGGCATGACGCAGCGCCCCGGGATCGCGGGAGCGCGCCCTCGCGGCACCACGCTTGCAGAATCGGGCGTGTGTCAGTCGAAGGAGCGTTCATGCGCCGTAGCTCGGTCCTCCTGGTCATCGCCCTCGCGTCCGCCTGCAGCTCGTCGGACGACGACGACGGCAGCGGCGGCGACGAGGAGGGCGACATCCAGCTCGCCCCCGAGGCGCGGCTGCTCGAGAACCACCCCGACTTCGAGAGCGTCGAGGTGGCCCCGGATCGCCTGACCTACACGTTTCGCTCGCCGGCCAGCGAGATCGACGCCGGCGAGGGCAGCGTCCTGGTCGGCGCCGGCAGCGGCGGCTACGTGCGGCGCGCGACCGCGGCCCAGGCCGACGGCAACACGCTGGAGCTCACCACCGAGGACGCGTCCTTGACCGACGCGATCGCGGCCGGCGACATCGACATGCCGGTGGTCGGCCCGGCCAGCGACGGCTGGACCCCGTGCGCCGACGGCGCGTCCTGCCTCGAGATCGACGTCATCGATCTGTCCGACACGGTCCTCTACGACGGCGACGCCGGCGGCGTGCCGCTGACGGTCAGGATCCCGAGCGGCGGGCTCCACTTCTCGCCGGCGGTCGACATGGACCTGTCGATCGGCTTTCCCGGCCGCATCAAGCGCTTCTCCGGCATCGTCAGCGGCACCTTCACCGCCGACCTCGAGGTCGAGGCGATCGCCGGCGGCCCGGTCGAATTTTCGCGCGAGATCGACGTGTCTGGCCCGGAGAAGCCGCTCTACGCCTACCCGTTCACCATCCTGGTCCCGACCCCGCTCGGCCCGCTGCCGATCGTCGGCACCGTCAACCTCGACGTGTTCGTCGGGTTCCGCGCCACCGCCAGCGCGACCGCCTCGGTGTCGACCGGGGTCAGCGCCAGCGCGGAGCTCGCGGTCGGCGCGGTGTACGAGGACGGCGACTGGACCGCGCAGGGCGAGCCGACCATCGAGGCGACCTACCTGCCGGTCGTGCTCGACGGCGAGGCGAGCGCCTCGCTCGAGGCCTACGCCCGGCCCGAGGTCAGCGTGATCTTCTACGGCGTGGCCGGCCCGCGGGTCGCGCTCGAGCCGCTCCTGCGACTGACCAGCACCTTCGCCCCGCCCGATCCGCTCCGCACCCTGCTCGAGGCGTGCCTGCGCGGCGAGCTCGGCTTCTCGATCAAGATCCTCAGCTTCGAGCTGGCCGACTTCTCGACCTCGCTCGAGCGCTGCCTCACCCTCTACGACAGCAACCAGGTGGCCACCGAGGCGCTGGTCATCCGCGGCTCGGACGGCGACGTGGTGGTCGACACCGACGCCGGCACCATCGTCCGTCAGGGCGACGGCGCCAGCCTGGTGCCGGCCGGCGTGACCTTCGCGCGCGAGGCCCAGGGCGAGGGCCAGCCGCTGGTCGGCGTGTTCGGCGCCAGCGCGATCACCGTCGAGGCCGGCGCCCAGGTCTCGGTGGTCGGCGGCGCGGCCCTGGTCCTGCGCAGCGTGGGCGACGTCGACATCGCCGGCTCGATCGACGCCGGCGGCGGGCGCGGCTCGCCCGAGTCGGCCGGCCCGGGCGCATCGGCCGGCGGCGTCGCGACGGTGGGCGGCGGCAACGGCTCCGGTCCCGGCGGCGGTGCGGCCCCGGTGCCGCCGGTGCCTGACTCGGGCGGCGGCGGCGGCGGTCACGCGGCGGCCGGCGGCGACGGCGGCGCGCGCGGCGCGGATCCGGGCGGCTCCGGCGGGCTCGCGATCGACGACGCGGCCCCGGTCCTGGTCGGCGGCGGCGGTGGCGGGATCGGCGGCGGCTCCGGCGATGGCTCCGGCCGCGGCGGCGGCGGCGGCGGCGCGATCCGGATCGAGGCGGGTGGCGCGGTCCGCATCGCGGCCGGCGCGCTGGTCGGCGCGGGTGGCGGCGGCGGCGAGGGCGGCGTCACCGACGACGGTGGCGGTGGCGGCGGCGCCGGCGGCACCATCGACATCACCGCGCCGTCGATCGATGTGTCGGGCGCCCTGGCGGCCAACGGCGGCGGCGGCGGCGCCGGCGCCAACCTCGCCCAGCGCGGGGCCAGCGGCCAGCCGGGCGGCCCCGACGCCGCGCCGGCGGCCGGCGGCGAGCGTGTAGGTGAGGGCCGGGCGGGCGGTGCGGGCGGGGCGGGTGAGTCGCTCGGCGGCGATGCCGGCGACGCGGCCGCCGCGGTCGAGAACAGCGACGACAACGCCGGCGGCGGCGGCGGCGCGGCCGGTCGCATCGTCCTGCGCAGCCGGACCGTGACCGGAAAGGGGACGATCTCTCCGTCACCGGCAGCGCCCTGACAGCGCGATCGAGCGCTCGCGGTGTCGCCGGCGCTCGCCGCGCCACCGGGGCCGGGTGACGACCACCACCGCCGTGGCTGGTGGCGGCGCCTACCGACGGGGATCGCTGCGCACCTGCCGGGCAGAGAGAAGATCGAAGAAAGCGACCACCTTGCAGCCGGGCGACGGTCCCCGTGCAGTTCTTGCGCAAATCCCCCCGTCGAGGGGTGGATGCGGGCCCCTGCGGGGCGGCACGTGGCTTGCTCTAGGCCGAGGCGGGATGCGTCAGCGAGCTTCCACGACCCCGCCCCCGCGATGGAATCGATCGCAGGTCTACTCTCTCGCCGGGCTCGGGTTCTCCGTGCTCGCCGGCGTCGGCGTGCTCGCGGTCCGCTCGCTCGCCGGTGGCCGCGCGCTCTACCTCATCCTCTGGGTCCTCATCGGAGCGCTGCTCGTCCTCGGCGGCTGGCTGTTCGGCCGCCAGGAGGACCGCCTCCGACACATCTCGGTGACGGATCCGCTGACCGGGCTGACCAACCGCCGTGAGCTCGAGCGGCGCCTGGGACAGGAGCTCGCCCGTGCCATGCGTCACAGGACGCCGCTCTCGCTCCTCCTGGTCGACGTCGATCTCCTGAAGGACATCAACGATCGCGGCGGCCATCGCGCCGGCGACCGCGCGCTCCTGGCCGTCGCCGCGTCGCTGCGCGCGTGCTGCCGCGCCACCGACATCGCCGGCCGCGTCGGCGGCGACGAGTTCGCCATCCTCGCGCCCGACACCTCGGCCCGGGACGCCAGCCAGCTCGCCGTTCGCCTCCAGGCCGCGCTCCGCTCGCGCGTCACCGCCCACGACGACAAGGTCACCGTGTCGGTCGGCATCGCCGACCTCGACTCGCTCCACGCCGCCGGGGACCTGCTCGACGCTGCCGACCGTGCGCTCTACCGGGCCAAGTCGGACGGGCGCGACCGCGCCTCGCTCTACGGCTCCGCCGGGCTGCCCCCCGCGGCCGCCGAGCACCCGCCGCTCCGGGTCCTGCCCGGCGGCATGGCGTAGCAGTCGCGACGGCCCCGCCTGGGGCTACCGGCGACGGCGGCGGACGCGAAGCGCGAGCGCGACGCCTGCCAGCGAGAGGAGCCAGGTCGGTCCGCTGCCGCCCGCGCCGGCCAGCGCGCAGCCCCCCGAGTCCTCGGCGGCGCCGTCGTCGGTCGAGACATCGTCACCGGCGCCGTCGTCGCTGCCGCCGTCGCTGCCGCCGGTGGCGCTGCAGCCGTCGGCCGGGTCGGCCGGCGCCGTGCTGGAGAGGACCAGGTCGGCGCATTGATAGTAGATGTCGTTGCCGTCGCCGTACGGGCTCTTGTCGGTCATCACCTGGATGACCTGGAGGGTGCAGTTGTCGCACTCGACCGCGGGGAGCGTGATCTGCTGCTGGTAGCCGCTGTCGGAGCCGCCCACGTCGCGGTCGGCGATGCCGTCGAGGAGGACGCCGGGGCCGCCGCTCACGTCGTCGAAGCTGGTCGGGTTGGCGAAGCCGTCGTCGCCGTCCTCGTCAAAGGCGATGCGGAAGTGGCCCGGGTGATCCACCGTCTCGTTCCAGCTCACCGTGATGGTGGCGCCGGGCTGGAACTCGCAGACGTTGGTGCTGCGGGTGCTGTCGCGCTCGCCGCACGGGCCGCTCTTGAGCCCCGACACTCGCGGACTGGGGGCGGTCAGCTGGATATGAGCGGAGGCCGGGCCGGCGCTGACCAGGACGAGGGCCGCCGCCGCGGCCGCGAGGTACGTCTTGCGAGGCATCGGTTCAGAGTAACAGAGCATCTGCCCGCATTCATTCGCGCATCCGGCGCCACCGACGGAGACTGTGACACCAGTGGTTTCCTGTCTTGAATCCCTCGAGTTTCCGGGTTCAGAATCGTCCCGACGGTTGCCCGGGGGGGATGACCGCAGCACAGCCCGTTCGGGCGCGGAGCTCGGTGGGCCCACACAGGGGGGAACTGGCCGGATGGCCGACGTGACCGACCATGGATCGGGGCAGGGGAGACCATCGTTCGCCGAGCTCTTGCTCGACGAGGCGCCGGACGCGTTGCTCGCCCTGACCCTGGATGGGCGCATCCTGTGGTGGAACCGCGGCGCCGAGACGATCTTCGGCTACACCGCCGACGAGACGGTCGGCCGCTTCCTGGAGGACCTCATCATCCCCGAGGAGCGGCGGGCCGAGGCGCGCGCCGACCTGGCCCGGGTGGCCGACGCGCCGACCGTCGTGGTCGAGACCATCCGCCGGCGCAAGGACGGCACCCTCATCAACATCGACGCGTCGATGCGGCTGGTCAGCGCGCCGCGGCTGGGCCCGATCGTCGCGGTCAGCCAGAAGGACGTCACCCAGCTCAAGGCGCTGCGCGATCAGGAAGCGGCCCACGCCCGCTTCCGGGTCCTGCTCGAGGCCGCGCCCGACGCGATGGTCATCGTCGATCACGAGGGCCACATCTTGCTGGTCAACGCGCAGACCGAGAAGTTGTTCGGCTACAGCAGGCAGGAGCTGGTCGGGCGGTCGGTCGAGGTCCTGGTGCCGGAGCGGTACCGCCGCGATCATCCCCAGCACCGGCGCGACTACGCCGGCCGGCCGCGCGTGCGCGCGATGGGCTCCGGCCTCGAGCTCCACGGGGTGCGCAAGGACCTGAGCGAGTTCCCGATCGAGATCAGCCTGAGCCCGCTCGACACCGAGCAGGGCACGCTGGTGTTCAGCGCCATCCGCGACATCAGCGAGCGCCGGGTCCTCGAGCAGCGCACCCAGGAGGCCAACCGGCTGAAGAGCGAGTTCCTGGCCAACATGTCGCACGAGCTGCGCACGCCGCTCAACGCCATCATCGGCTTCGCCGAGCTCATGCACCGCGGCAAGGTCGGGCCGGTCTCCGCCGAGCACCGCGAGTACCTGGGTGACATCCTGACCAGCTCCAAGCACCTGCTCCAGCTGGTCAACGACGTCCTCGACCTGGCCAAGGTGGAGTCCGGAAAGATGGAGTTCCGGCCCGAGATGGTCGAGGTCGCGGTCCCGGTCGGCGAGGTGCGCGACATCCTGCGCGGCCTGGCGGCCAGCAAGCGCCTGCAGGTCGAGACTCACTTCGATCCGGAGGTGCGCCTGGTCAGCATCGACCCGGCCCGGCTCAGGCAGGTCCTCTACAACCTCCTGTCCAACGCGATCAAGTTCACGCCGGAGGGTGGCCACATCGCGGTCCGCATCCTGGCCGAGGGCGCCGACCACTTCCGCCTGTCGGTCGAGGACGACGGCGTCGGCATCGCCGAGGACGAGCTGGCCAAGCTGTTCGTCGAGTTCCAGCAGCTCGACAGCGGCCCCGGCAAGAAGTACCAGGGCACCGGGCTCGGCCTGGCTCTCACCCGGAAGATCATCGAGGCGCACGGCGGCCGGGTCGAGGTGGAGAGCTCGCCGGGGCTGGGCAGCCGCTTCTCGGCGGTGCTGCCGCGGGTCATGCCGGACCACCTGCCCGGCGCGGAGATCACGCAGACCCGCGCCGTCGACCCCGCGGCTCCGATCGAGCTCCCCGCGCCCGATCCAGCGGAGACGCCGCTCGTGCTCGCGCTCGTGCCCGGCCGGCCGATCCTGGTGGTCGACGACGACGCGGCCGCGCTGCGCCTGGCCGAGGCGACCCTGCGCGAGCTCGGCTACCGCCCGGTCTGCCTGCGCAGCGCGGAGGAGGCGCTGGCCGTCGCCGCCGCCGATCCGCCGTCCGCCGTGGTGGTCGACCTCATCATGCCGGGTATGGACGGGCTCGAGCTGGTGGCGCGGCTGCGCCGCATGCCGGCCGGCCGCAACGTCCCCATCATCGTGTGGACGGTCAAGGACGTGACCACCGAGGAGCGGAACTGGCTGCGCGCGTCGGGCGCTCGGCTGGTGTCCAAGGGCGCGGGCGGGGTCGGCCCGCTGGTCGATGCGCTGCTGCCGCTGGTCGGCGCCACGCCGGCGCGTGAGGGAGGTGCGACGTGGCCGGCGACCCGATCCTGATCATCGACGACAACCCGCACAACCTCAAGCTCGCCCGGGTGGTGCTGAGCGGCGAGGGCTACGACGTCCGCACCGCGTCCGACGCGGAGCAGGCGATCGAGCTCCTGGCCAGCTTCGCGCCCCGCCTCATCCTCATGGACATCCAGCTGCCCGGGATGGACGGGCTCGAGCTCACCCGGCGGCTCAAGGCGGACGACGCCTACCGCCACATCGTCATCATCGCGCTGACCGCCTACGCGATGAAGGGGGACGAGGAGAAGGCGCGCGCGGCCGGCTGCGACGACTACATCGCCAAGCCGGTCGACATCGACGCCCTGGTCCGCGAGGTGAGCGACTACCTCGCCCGCGCGACCGAGCGCCAGGCCAGCGACGCCTCGGCGCGCGAGCGGGCGCGCAGGGTCACCCTGTGAGCGGCGGCTCCACCATCCTGGTGGTCGAGGACAACCCGCTCACCCGCAAGATGCTGCGCGTCGCGCTCGAGACCGAGGGATACAGCGTGATGGAGGCGGCCGACGGCCGCGCCGCGCTGGCCCAGGCCGAGCACACCCGCCCGGCCCTGGTCCTCCAGGACCTGGTCCTGCCCGACATGAACGGGTTCGAGCTGGTCCGCCAGCTCCGCTCGCTGCCCGGCTTCGACCTGACCCCGATCCTCGCCCTGTCCGGCTTCCTCGGCCGCATCGAGGAGGCCCGCACCGCCGAGGCCGGCTTCACCGCGGTCCTGGTCAAGCCGATCGAGCCGAACCGGCTGCTCGACGCGATCCACGGCTACGTGGCGGTCGAGCGGGCCGGGTGGGCGCCGATCGGCGACGGCCAGCGCGTCCTCCTGGTCGACGACGACCCCATCCAGCTCAAGCTCACCCGGATCTACTTCGAGCAGACCGGGTTCGAGGTGGTGACCGCCAACAGCGCGGCCGGGGCGCTCAGGACCGCCCGCGCGACCCACCCGGACATCATCGTCAGCGACGTGCTCATGCCGGACGTGGACGGCTTCCAGCTCTGCCTCGAGGTCAGGCGCGATCCGCTGATCGCCGGCTTGCCGGTGGTGCTGCTGTCGGCCTGGTACCAGACCGAGGGAGACCGCGAGCTGGCCCACCGGGTCGGCGCCAACGCGCTCATGGTCAGGACCCACGACCTCGACCAGGTCGGCGCGCTGGTCTACGAGACCCTGACCGGAGGCGCCCCGATGCTCGAGCCGGAGCCGAGCGCCCAGGTCAGGCTCGAGCACGCCCAGGTGGTCATCCACCAGCTCGAGCGCCAGCGGGTGTCGAGCTCGAGCCTGGCCCGCCGCTGCACCCTGCAGGCGGCGCAGATCGCGCTCCTGTCCGGTGTGGCCGACGCGCTGGCCCGCAAGTCCGACACCGGGATCGCGGTGCGCGACGTCCTGACCGCCACCCTCGACGCGACCGGCATCTCCAAGGGCGCGCTGTACCTGCGCGACGCCTCCGGCGCGCTGGCGCTGCGCCACGCGGTCGGCTTCAGCGATCAGGAGGCGGCCCGGCTGCCCGACTTCTTCGGCCAGAGCGCGCTGCTCGAGCACACCATCGAGCGCCAGGCCGCGCTCTCGATCCCGTCGGCCGGGGTGCCGGACCGGGCCGCGCGCGCCATCCTGGTCGGCGCCGACGTGCCGGTCATGCAGGTGGTCTCGCTCATCACCGAGGCGCGAGGGGTCGGCGCGATGGTGCTGGCCGCCAAGCGGACCGACGTGACCAGCGAGGACTCGGTCGCGTTTGCCCGCGCGATGGGCAACCAGCTGGTCCAGTCGCTCGAGCTGGCCAGCTCCTTCGCCCGGCTGACCGCCTCGGAGCAGCGCTACCGCACCCTGACCGAGCACGCCCACGACGCGATCGCCATCCTCGACGAGGACGGCGTCATCCGCGAGGTCAACCGCCGGCTGGAGGAGATCCTCGGCCTGCCCAAGGACCAGATCGTCGGCTGCCGCATCCGCGACTTCGCCGCCGGCGTGACCGGGACCGGCGCGGTCGGGCCGGGCCAACCCGCCGGACCGGGCCAGCCGGTCGAGCTGGCCAGCTCCGACGGCAGCTCGGTGCTGATCGACTTCTCCAACGCCAAGGTCGACGTCGGCGGTGAGCGGATGGTCCTGGCGATCGGCCGCGACGTGACCGAGCAGGTCAGGACCCAGACCCAGCTCATGGTGTCCGACCGCATGGCGTCGATCGGCACGCTGGCGGCCGGCGTCGCTCACGAGATCAACAACCCGCTCGCGGCGGTGACCGCCAACCTCGACCTCGCGCTGATGGAGATCGACGCCCTGGCCGCGCGGCTGGGCGCGACCGCCGACATGACCGAGCTCGAGGACGAGATCCGCGACGCCCGCACCGCCGCCGACCAGGTCAGGAACATCGTCCGCGACCTCAAGATCTTCTCGCGCGCAGAGGAGGACCGGCGCGGCCCGGTCGACATCCACCGCGTCCTCGACTCGAGCCTGCGCATGGCCTGGAACGAGATCCGCCACCGCGCCCGGGTGGAGAAGGACTACGGCGCCATCCCGCTGGTCCTGGCCAACGAGTCGCGCATGGGCCAGGTGTTCCTCAACCTCATCGTCAACGCGGCCCAGGCGATCTCCGAGGGGCGCGCCGACGAGAACGAGATCCGCATCCGCACCCGGCTCGTCCGCGGTGATCCCGACCGCGTACTGGTCGAGCTTTGCGACACCGGCTCGGGCATCTCGCCCTCGGTCATCGGCAAGATGTTCAATCCGTTCTTCACCACCAAGCCGGCCGGGGTCGGCACCGGCCTGGGGCTGGCCATCTGCCACCGGATCGTCACCGGCCTGGGCGGCGAGATCGACGTGGTCAGCGAGGTCGGCAAGGGGACCACCTTCCGCATCCAGCTGCCGGTGGCCGACGTCGAGGACGAGGACGAGCTGACCAGCCCACCCACGTCGCCGGCCCGCAACGGCCGCCGCCGGGGCCGCATCCTGGTCGTCGACGACGAGAAGATCGTCGCCACCGCGGTCAAGCGGATCCTCTGCGTCGACCACGACGTCGAGGTCCTGACCAGCGCCCAGGAGGCCTTCCGCCGCATCGTCGCCGGAGAGCGCTTCGACATCATCCTCTGCGACCTGATGATGCCGGTCATGACCGGCGTCGAGCTCCACTCCGAGCTCCTCCGAGCCGCCCCCGGCCAGGCCGAGCGAATGATCTTCCTCACCGGCGGAGCCTTCACCCCGAGAGCCAGAGCCTTCCTCGACGAAGTCCCGAATCTGCGGCTGGAGAAGCCGTTCGAGCTGGCGACCCTGAGAGCGCTGGTGCAGGAGCGCCTGCGCTGAGCTCTCGCCGGCAGGCGAGTCGCAGTTCGAGAGAGCAAGAGCGGCGATCGGGTGAGGGG
>DATHKR010000286.1:0-4886 GCA_035489015.1 Kofleriaceae bacterium
GTGCCAGGCGCTGTACGTGCAGCGCCAGCTGGAGATCCCGGAGGATCGGCTGAACGTGAACGGCGGGGCGATCGCGCTCGGCCATCCGCTCGGCTGCACCGGGGCCAAGCTGACCGCGACCGCGCTCAGCGAGCTGCGCCGGCGCGGCGGGCGCTACGCCATCGTCACGATGTGCATCGGCGGCGGCCAGGGCGCGGCCGGGCTGTTCGAGGCGATGGCCTGAGCGGCGGGTCGGCCGCTCCGGCGCCTTGACTGCGCCCTGAGCCCCGCCTGACCGGCGGCGGCTGCTTCTTTCGGGAAGATCGCGCTCGCGCTGCGTTGCGGGGAGAGATGACCCCGCCGCAGGAGAATGAAGATGCGATCTAGACCGACCCCGGTCCTGGCGCTCGCGGCGCTGGGAGCGCTGGGCGCGCTCACCGCGTGCCGGGACCAGCCGGGCGCGATCGACGGAACCAGTCAGCCGATCCAGAACGGCACCGCGGTCAGCCGGACCGAGCGACCCTACGCCGCGTTCATCGACGTCACCCGGCAGAACGGCGACCAGCGGTCGTGCAGCGGCGTGCTGGTGTCGCCGACCGCGGTGCTCACCTCGGCCCGCTGCGTCGTCTGCGCGACGGCCGGCGTCGTCCGGATCCTGGGCGAGCAGGCCAGCTTCCAGCCGCCCGGTCAGATCCCGTTCGCGATCCACGGGGTCTCCAGCTTCGCGATCCATCCAGGCGCCTTCACCGCGGCGCCCGACTGTGGCCTGTCCGACTCGGATCTCGACTCGTCGCTGGTCGATCTCGCGCGGCCGGGCGCCGACCTCGGCGTCGTTCACCTGTCGTCGTCGTCAGCGGAGGTGCCCGCCACGGTGCTCCTGACACCACCCTACGGCTTCAACCCGCTCCAGGACCTGTGGCAAGAGAACGTCACGATCCTGGGCCGCGGCGACACGGTCTTCGCACTCGCCGATCACGACTACCTCACCATGCGCCAGGCAGTCGCCCGGGTGAACGCGTACAGCCAGGACGTGTTCGGCGAGCTGGGCGGCGCCTGCGACGGCACCCCGCTCCAGCCGTTCCAGATCAAGGTGAACGAGGCGGACGGGGCGACCGAGACCGGCGTCCTCAGCGGCGACGAAGGCGGCGCGCTCCTCGCCCCGGTCAACGGCGAGCGCGTCATCGCCATCGCGTCGTGGGGGCTGGCCGGGAACTTCAACATGTTCGCGCCGACCTTCACCGCCCCCAGCTCGTCCTTCATCCGCGCCCAGATCGGCAACTACAGCGGCTTCCTCGACTCGGACGGCGACGGCGTGGTCAACGGGTCCGACAACTGCGTCACCGACGCCAACCCGGATCAGATCGATCGCGACGGCGACGGGGTCGGCGACCTGTGTGACAACTGCTCGCCGCACAGCGCGTGGGGCGACATGCCGGTCACCTGGAGCTGGGAGGGCGAGCCGGCCAGCGACTACGCCGGCCTGTACAACCCGGACCAGGCCAATGCCAATCGAGAGGGCGAGGTCGATCGAGTCCTGACCGAACACCCCGAGTACGGCGACGACATGCCCGCGGTCAGCGCGGCCGAGTACGTCGATGCGCACGGCATCGACGTCACGTGCAACGACGGCCTGGTCGCCGCTCGCCACCGCTACCTGCGCGGCGACGTCTGCGATCCGATCCCGACCGCCGAGACCGAGACGATCCGGGTCGACGCGACCGACGCGGTCGTGGCGACCTCGCCGGGCGGGCTGTGCGCGGCGAACGGGTACGGCTTCGCGACCTGCACCTACGAGATGCCGGGCGGCCTCGCGTTCACCCCGATCGTCGGGTCGGGCGCGGCCGGGATCGGCGGCCAGATCGGCCCGCGCTTCTGCTCCTGCCCGGGCGAGCGCGACACCCCGGTGGCCCGCCGGCAAGGCTGTGGGTCGAGCACCACCTACAACTGCGCCATCGACGGCGCCCAGTTCGTCGACGCGGGCAGCTCGTGGCGCACGATGACCACGCCAGGCGCGGCGCTGGTCGATGCCACCTTCGGACCGGCCGGCACCCAGCCGGTCGTCGAGATGGAGTGGGACTTCCTGGCCGACCTGGTCGCGCTGACCGGGCAGGCGCTGCCGGCGCCGCCGTGGAACCTCGACGCGGACGGCAACATCATCGGCGGGCCGCACCTGGCCGGCGTCGTCTGGACTCACGTGCCGACGCTCGGTGGTCAGCCGATCGGCTCGATCCCGGGCGACAACGGCGGCCAGCGCTCGTACCGCGAGATCGCCAGCTGGTACGGCGAGGCCGAGACGACCCTCACCAAGAGCATCCACTGGCACAAGGTCCCGCAGTACCGGCCGGCCTGGCCGTGGGAGTACTGCGCCCGGTGCAGCGTTCTCGATCCGTCCTGGCTGTGGGTGATCGACCCGGCCAAGCAGCAGGTGCTCGGGGTCGGCGAGGAGGTCTCCCACGACCTGTCGCACGCGCTCGATCCGATCGCGATGCAGCTCATGGCCGGCAACAACCTGCTGGTCGCCGCCGCCGAGCCGGCCAGCCGCCTGGGTGGGACCTCGATCCGCGAGCTGGCGGTCACCAGCGGGCTGGCGGTCACCGGCGCGCTCCACATCGGCCAGGAGAGCATCAAGGGCGAGCTGATCGGCGGCCAGGGCCTCGCCGGCCACGGCCTCGCCGGAGACAGGGCGGCCTCGCCGCGCGCCGGCGCCCCGGTCAACACCGTGCTCGCCTTCTCGGCCGCGCGTGAAGAGCTGTACGCGCTGCGCTGGGATCCGGCGAAGAAGATCACCTCGCTGCAGATCTGGACCCGCGCGGGCGGCTGGCAGCCGCGCGCCCTCGCCGGCGACCGCGTGGGCGAGCCGCTCGCCGTCACCATGCGCCTCGAGGCGGGCGCGCTCCACATCATCGATCGCCTGGCCGGCAGCTCGACGACCCGGCTCACCAGCATCGACCTGGCCACCGGCGCCGCGCGCGTCCTCGAGGGTCGACTCATCGACGAGCCGATCACCGCGGCGTCGCTGACCATCACCGCCGACTCGGGCCTCCTGGTGTCGGCGGCGATGGAGCGCGGCGGCAGCCGGTTCGCCCGCCTCATGGTCGACAGCGACTCGCGGGTGCGCCTGCTCTCGCGGGCCGGGCACGAGGAGACCCTGGTCGGCGAGGCCCGCGAGCGCCGCGCCGGCGGGGCCTCGTTCCTGGTCGAGGTCGAGCGCGAGCTCGAGCCGCGCGTGGTCGAGGCGCGCGAGTTCGAGCCGGCCCGCGACCCGGCCGCGCGGCCGATCTTCTGAACCGAGCACTCTCCGAGGATCCATGCGCCACACGATCGCCATGCTGTCGCTCGTCTGCCTGGTCGCCTGCACCGACGAGGCGCCCCCCCTGGCCGGGCAGACGACCTGGCCCATCACCAACGGCAGCCTGGCGACCGCAGCGGCACAGCCGTACGCCGTGTTCCTGTCCATGGCCAAGGTGAACGGCTCGACCTACGTCTGCTCGGGGACGCTCATCGCCCCGGACGTGGTGTTGACCGCCGCCCACTGCATGGTCTGCAGCACGTCGGTGGCTGCATGGGTCCTCGGAGAGAGCGTTCCCGACCAGGCGCCGGGGACGATGCCGTTCTTCCCGCACCTGGCGAGCAGCTTCGACTTCCGACCCGAGGCGTATCCGGTGATGCCGGACTGCCTCCTGGAGGGAGAGGCCTTCGAGGACGACGTCAACGACAAGACCGTGAGCGGCGCCGACCTCGGCATCGTCCACCTCGAGGTGCCGACCTACGCCGCGCCCATGGCCGTCCTCCTCTATCCGCCGTACGGCTTCAACCCGGCCCAGGACCTGGCCAGCCAGACCGTCACGCTCGTCGGCCGCGGCCTTCCGAGCAAGACCAGTGACGACCTGGACCACATGCGGTTCGGCACATCGACCGTGGACTTCTGGACCAACGGCTCGACCGAGGGCGGCACCTGCTGGCTGCCGACCCTCCGCACGGAGTCGTTCATGCTGAGGTCGCTCAACTCCACGTATGACGACCCGCCCGTGGTGGAGTCGGCGATCCTCGGCGGTGATTCGGGCGGTCCGATGCTCGCGACCGTCAACGGGCAGGAGCGGGTCATCGGGGTCGCGTCGGGCGGCTTCAGCGACATCATCTTCGATCACGTCCCGGTCTTCACCGCGCCCAACGCGGCTTTCATCCGCGGTCATCTCGGCCTCAACGCCTTTGCCCTCGATGGTGACGGCGACGACGTCCAGGACGGGTTCGACAACTGCCCGGGCCAGGCCAACACCGATCAAACCGATCGCGACGGCGACGGGGTCGGCGACCTGTGCGACAACTGCACGCCGCTCGACGTCAACGGCGTCCCCGTGCTCTACGCCCACGACGGCACCCCGACCGACGCCTTTGCCGACTTCTACAACCCGGACCAGGCCAACTGCAACGAGGAGGCCGAGCTCGACCGGATCCTGACCGATCACCCCGAGTACGGAGACACGCTACCGGCGGCGACGCTCACCGACTTCCTGCTCGCGTTCGGCGACGAGCCGGAGTGCGACGACGGCGTGGTCGGCGCCCGCCACCGCTACCTGCGCGGCGACGCGTGTGACCCGATCCCGTGCGCCATGGTCGAGACCGTCACCGAGGACGTCACCGACCAGGTGGTGCCCGACTCCCCCGGGAACATCTGCGTCGCCAACGGCTACGGGTTCGGGACCTGCACCTACGAGATGCCGATCGGCTTCGAGCTGACGTCGATCACGCGGCCGGCCGACGACGGCACCAGCGGCCAGGTCGGGCTCCGCTTCTGCGAGTGCGACGGCGAGCGCGAGACCCCGCTCGACCGGCGGCTGAACTGCGCAGCGACCACCACGTTCAACTGCGCGATCGATGGCTGGATGTTCACGTCGGCCGGCAACCCG